>NZ_CP031716.1:1283696-1925544 GCF_001696605.3 Acinetobacter wuhouensis
TACTGCGACTTGTGAAGCTGCTGATTTACATTTACCGATTTTAATTGGTCAAGATGTGGCGCTTTTTAATGGTTTATTGCAATATCTTGTAGAAAATGGTTATGAAGATCATGAATTTATTGCAAATCATACACAAGGTTTAAATGCTGCTTTAGACAGTAGTTTAGCTGAAAAAAATATTGAAGATGTTGCTGTTAAAACAGGGATTTCACTTGAAAAATTACAATTATTCTTTGAAAAATTTGCCCAAACTGAAAAGGTGATGACCTTATTTTCTATGGGGGTCAATCAGTCCTCACGTGGGGTAGATAAAGCCAATAGCATTATTAATTGTCATTTATTAACAGGGAAAATTGGTAAATTAGGCGCAGCACCTTTTTCCATGACAGGACAGCCCAATGCGATGGGAGGTCGTGAAGTCGGTGGCTTGGCGAATATGTTAGCGGCTCACTTGGAACTTGAAAATCCTGCGCATCAACAATTAGTACAAGAATTTTGGCAGAGTCCTTATATTGCCAAGCAAGCGGGGTTAAAAGCGGTCGATCTATTTGAAGCTGTTGAAAGCGGTAAAATTAAAGCCATTTGGATTATGGCGACCAATCCTGTGGTGAGTCTACCTGATGCAGATCAAGTCAAGCGTGCTTTGGAAAAATGTGAATTTGTGGTGGTGTCTGATATTTGCCAAGATACAGATACGACTCAATATGCAGATGTACTGTTGCCTGCGCTCGGTTGGGGGGAAAAAGACGGTACAGTCACTAATTCAGAACGCCGTATTTCCCGTCAAAAAGCCTTTTTAGATGTCCCGATGCAAGCCAAAGCCGATTGGTGGGCAGTATCACAAGTGGCAAAAAAATTAGGATTTGAGGGTTTTGATTTTGAAAATAGTCATGACATTTTCAAAGAGCATGCTCAATTATCAGCTTATCAAAATGCTGAAATTTCAAAGCGTTCAGAGATCGATCATTTCCGTTATTTTAATTTACAAGGACTGACAGATCTTTCCGTTGATGAGTACAACCAACTTAAACCTGTTCAATGGCCCATAGTTCGACCTGATCAATCGAATGATGATTATGCACAATTATTTTCCAATGGTCAGTTTAGCCATGCCGATGCTAAAGCCAAATTTATTGCCACTGTAGCAATTGATCCTGTGCATCAAACAAATCGTGAATATCCGCTGATTTTAAATACAGGGCGGATTCGGGATCAATGGCACACGATGACACGTACAGGTTTATCTGCCAATTTAAGTACGCATAAAGCCGAGCCTTTTTGTGAAATTCATCCTCAAGATGCCTTAAAGTTCGGGGTTCAAGATGGGGAGTTGGTGGAGATTCAATCCGCATGGGGTAACTGTGTATTGCGTGCAACTGTAAGTGATCATATTCGCCGTGGGCAGGTTTTTGCACCGATTCATTGGAATGATCAATTCGCATCAGATGCACGGATTGGTAAAGTGGTGAATCCTGTAGTAGATACCATTTCAGGAGAACCTGAATTTAAACATACGCCTGTGATCATTCATCCATTTTATACGCAGTGGCAAGGCGTATTTTATGTCAGAGATAATTTTGCTCATTTAGTTAAAAACAGTATTGAAAATGTCGTGTGGTGGACAAAGATTCAGACGGCAAAAGCGGTGCGTTATGAACTCGCAGATCGTCACCGTTTTAGTCAAACCACGGAACGTTTAAAAGAATTATTGCCTTTAGATGATGAGAGTTTTGAATGGCTCAATCTTGAAGATCAAACCGCACATATTAGCCACACGGTGGTGTTGCAAAATGGACAATTGGTGGCAAGTTTATATATTGCACCGAAAGCACTTTTACCTGATCGGGATTGGGTGGCGAGCTTATTTAAACGTGAACGTCTGAGTGCGATGCATCGTAAGGCTTTACTTGCAGGACAAGCCATGTCGATGGGCAATAACGAAGGTGCTTTGGTCTGTAGCTGTTTTAAAGTCGGCAAAAATCGCATTATTCAGACCATTAAAGAAAATAATATTTCCAATGAAAAACAAGTCACAGCCTGTTTAAAAGCAGGTGGCAACTGTGGCTCATGCTTACCTGAAATTCGCGGTTTGATTAAAGCGTGTCAAGCGGAGGCGACTGAATGAAAACAATTCTGAAAAATATCAGCATGGGAAAAGATTATCCACCAACGGAATTGGTCATTTTGGCAGGTGGTCAGGCACGGCGCATGAATGGCTTAAATAAATTATTGCAAAAATTTGATGATCAAATCCAACTGATTAAAATTCATCAACAGCTTAAAAGTAAAGTCACTCAGGTATGGGTCAATAGTCATCGGGATGATTCTATTTATCAAAAATTGATTCCCAATATTCATTGTTATCAAGATGATGAAAAGGGTTTTCATGGTGCTTTGATGGGAATGAAAAGTGCATGGTCACATGTGCAAAGTGATTATGTGTTATTTGTCCCATGTGATGTGACATTTATTCCCAAACGTGTGCTTGAAAAACTGCATCAGGCTTTAGCACGTAATGCTTTGGCAGAAGTGGCGTATGTAGAAATCAATGGAACAGCACTCTATCCATTTTGTTTGGTAAAGCGCAGTGCTGTACAAGTCATCGCTATGCATCTTGCACAACAGCAGCGCAGTTTAAAACAGTGTTTTGCTGATTTGCACGCTCAAGTTGCAACTTTTAAAAATCACGCACTGTTTTTTCACAGCATTAATTCTTTGGATGAATTACAACAATATCGACTCTTGAAATCTCTTTAGATTTAAACCATCAGTATTTTATTTTCAGTAAAAACTCTCTTTTGCGTAATGTTGGAACACTTTTTGCAATTTTATTGTCAATAAAATGATGCAGTTTTTAAGTTTTAAAAATTGAACTTAAACAGTGCGAAAGAGTCTGTGTATGAACGCAATATCACATCGTAATATACAAAATGGCACAAGTCCCTTTGAGGATCAATTTGGTCGCCAAAAGCGCAAACTGAGAATTTCAGTGACAGACCGCTGTAATTTTAAATGTGTTTATTGCATGCCTGAACATCCACAGTGGATGAGAAAACAGGATTTACTCAGTTTCGAAGAACTCTATCAATTTTGTGATTTTATGGTGCACCGTGGTATTAAACATATCCGCATTACAGGGGGCGAGCCTTTAATGCGCCAAGGTGTGGTGCATTTTATTACCGAGTTACAACAGCTTAAAAAAAATGGACTCAAAAAAGTTTCGATGACTACCAATGCGCATTATTTAGCGCAATATGCTGCGGCATTAAAACAAGCGGGACTTGATGATTTAAATATCAGTTTAGACAGTTTAGATGCAGAGCAATTTCTAAAACTGACCCAAAAGCAACTACAAGCTGTACTTGATGGCATTCAACAGGCTCAAGAGGTTGGATTACCAATTAAAATCAATGCCGTTCTGATTAAAGGCATGAATGAAGATCAAATTCTACCTTTGGCACATTGGTCAATTCAAAATCACTGTGTTGTCCGTTTTATCGAATTTATGCCCTTGGATGGTGATGCGCAATGGTCAAAAGCGCATGTCGTGACTGAACAAGAGATTTTAAATATATTGAAACAAGATTTTGAGGTCACAACCCAACAGGGAAAATCTTCAGAACCTGCTCGGCAATATTTAATTAATGGTCATCCAATAGGGATTATTTCCACAATTTCCAATTCTTTTTGTGGGACATGTGATCGTTTACGTTTAACTGCAAAAGGAGAGTTTTATAACTGCTTATTTGCACCGCAAGGCATTGATCTGAAAACACAAATTCAAGGATTAAATACACAGCAGAGTGATGCAAGAATTAGGCTACATCACACTTTGCTGGAATATATTTGGCATAAAAAACAAGGTTTTGATGCGATTCAGCAGGAAGAGTCCACATTTAAAATATCTGCGAAAAATATCGAATCTCGCAAAATTAGTATGTATATGATTGGAGGTTAAGATGACAGATCAATGCAGTAGTAGCAAAGCGATTACAGTTAAAGTGCAGTGTTTTGGAGCAATCGAACGACAACTGCCACAAGATTTACATCTGCAATTTTCATCTCAAGTCATGATCATTGATGTGCTTGCTGTTGTAGTGCGGACATATCCTGAATCTTCTGCGCTGTTGGAACGCTGTGCTTGTGCGGTAGGCGAGGACATTATTCCACGTCAAAGCCTATTGAATACAGATACAACCTTAGTTTTATTGTCCCCTGTGGCAGGAGGTTAAGTTGATGAATATACAGGTTAAAACACCCACCAAAGATTTTAAACGCATTCAGGATGTACCTTTAAGTCAAGATAGCTTCGATGCAATTCAGGTTTTTCCTGAATGTGGTGGCATTGGCATGTTTATTGGAACAGTACGCAATCATCATGAGGGCAAAGCCGTTCAGGCACTGAAATATACCTCCTATGCACCTGTATCAGAAAAAATGATTCGTCAAATTGAACAAGACATTCAGCTTAAATACGGCGTGTCTTATGTGCGGGTAATTCATCG
Organism: Acinetobacter wuhouensis; assembly: GCF_001696605.3. Classification (NCBI taxonomy): domain Bacteria; kingdom Pseudomonadati; phylum Pseudomonadota; class Gammaproteobacteria; order Moraxellales; family Moraxellaceae; genus Acinetobacter; species Acinetobacter wuhouensis. The sequence goes on from NZ_CP031716.1 coordinate 1,288,202, forward strand.
GGTTGGGGTATTAGAAATTGGTGAAAAAGCCATTATTGCGATTGCCTATGCAGCGCATCGCCGTGAAGCCTTTGCTGCCTGTGAGGAAGCGGTAGAACGGGTAAAACACGAAGTACCTGTATGGAAAGAGGAATTTTATGTGGATGGCACAAGTCAATATGTTGCAGGATGTTGTATTCGTAAAGATTATGCTGATTCAGAACAGATGACATCGCATTCTCATCATCATGGCACATGTGATCATCAACATACAGATGATGCTGAAAGTATAGATTTTACTGAGCAGGAATGGATGTAAATTCAGATGCTTTTCTATTCTTAAAACCATGATCTTTAAAATTAGAAACAGGAATGTGAAATGAAAAATGTGGGCATGAAAGCAGACAGTTACCGTACCGCAGTGGCAACAGGGATTTTACATGCACCGTCACATTGCATCGAACTGTTACGCAATGGTAATACTGAAAAAGGCGATGCGCTCAAAACAGCACGTATTGCAGGGATTTTGGGGGCGAAAAAAACCGATGAACTGATTCCTTTATGTCATCCCTTACCGATTTATCGAGCTGATGTCGACTATGAGCTGTTTGAAAAGCATGTCGAAATTATTGCTACTGTAGAAACAATAGGACCTACAGGGGTCGAAATGGAGGCTTTGACAGCAGTCAGTTTGGCAGGATTAACCCTTTACGATATGTTGAAGCCACATTGCGAACCTGAGGATTTATTGCTTGATGGTATCCAATTACAAAAGAAAAAGGGTGGAAAGTCACATTTCACTCGTATCCTCAAAGAAAGTCTATCGGCTTCGGTGATTGTACTGTCTGATACTGTTGCCGCAGGCAAAAAGCCGGATACCGCAGGACAGAATGTTTTAGAGATTTTACAGGAAGCCAATTTTAGCAATATTGCCTATCAGGTCATTCCTGATTCACCTGAGCAACTTTTAGCGTTAATCGAACAACAAAAAAATCACTATCCCTTGATTTTAACTGTGGGGGGTACAGGACTTGGACCGAAAGATCTGACTGTAGAAACCATTCAACCTTTATTAAAACGTGAAATTCCCGGTTTGATGGAAGCTTCTCGCAGTTTTGGGCAACGCCGTACACCCTATGCTGCGTTGAGTCGTGGCGTGGCAGGTTATATTGAAAATAGTTTGGTAATGACTTTGCCAGGGAGTCGTCAAGGTGCATTGGAATCTTTAACTGCAGTTTTACCTGCTTTAGTTCATCTATTTGATGTACAAAAGAATATTCCACATCAAGGGGGATATTTATAATGTCAGGATGTGGTGCAGAACACGGCTTAATTTCTGTTGATCAAGCTTTGAATTTAATTGTAGAAAAAACCCAAGCTTTATCAGTGGAAAGCATTCCACTACAACAAGCTTTAAATTTTTATTTGGCTGAAAATGTCTACTCACAGATCAATTTACCCTTATTTTCACAAAGTGCGGTGGATGGTTATGCAATTTGTGCAAGGGATGAGATTGAAGCAGATACGGTATTTGAATTGATTGGAGAAATTCGGGCAGGGCAAACAACCGATCTATTTTTGCAGCAAGGTCAAGCCATGCGGATTTTTACAGGTACAAAAATTCCTGTAGGAACAACTACGATTGCACGGCAGGAAATCGTAGATTTACTTGATTCAAATCAAATTAAAATTACAGAACAATTAAAACAACATGCTGATCTGCGAGATGTAGGCGAAGAAATTGCCATTGGGCAATGTCTAGCAGAGCATGGACAACAACTTTCTGTTGGGGCAATTGCAGCCTTGAGTATGGCTGGCATTCAACAAGTTAAGGTTTATCAATACCCTAGAATCGCTGTGGTGATCACTGGTGATGAAGTGGCTGAAACAATAGAGGATTTTGCATCAGGTCAAATTTTTGATGCCAATGCGCCGTTGATTCGAGCATGGTTTGCACAGCGTAACCAACAGGTCGATATTTTCCATGTGCAAGATACAGCGGAAGAAGTAAAGACCTTACTACATGATTTAACTGAAAATTATCAATTAATTTTGACCACAGGCGGAATTTCTGTTGGTGATTATGATTTTATTCGTCCTGTGGCTTTAGATTTAGGCTTTGAACAGATCTTCTGGAAAATCAAACAGAAACCAGGTAAGCCTATGTTTTTTGCCGAACTATCCAAAGTTGATCAAACACATTGTTATTTGTTGGGTTTACCGGGCAATCCTGCTGCTGTCTATGTGGGTATGCAGATTTATACGGCAACATTATTAAATGCGTTACAAAGTCAAAAACAGCTCCCGCAATGGTTTCAGGCAAGGCTCAGTCATGATTTAAAAGCGGATACACGGGAGCGTTTTCTGAGAATGTCAGCCCATTTTGAACAGGCAAATTTAACAGTAAAAAGTTTAGGCAAACAACAATCTCACATGTTGAGTAATTTGATGCATGCCAATAGTCTCGTACGCATTCCAGCACATGAACAGATGCAAGCAGGGCAAATCGTGCAAGGTATTTTTATTTAATTCAAATTTATTGATGATGAACAATAAAAGAGGAAATTCAATGATTAAAAAAATGCTTTTAGCGAGTGGATTGATCTCTTTTGTGGGCTTCAGTCATGCTGAAACCGTTAAAGTCTATGCTGCTGCAAGTTTAACCAATGCACTGACGGATATTGTCGAAATCTATGAAAAACAGCATCCTCAAACCGATATTGTCCCTGTTTTTGGCGCATCTTCAGCGCTCGCCAAACAAATTGAAGCAGGTGCAAAAAGTGATGTGTTTTTCTCTGCTGATGTGGACTGGATGAATTATTTAATCAAAAAGCAGATGATTCATGCGCAACAGGTCAAACCATTATTAAGCAATCAATTGGTGGTGATCAGCCCGAAAAACTTGAATATTTCATTCAAAGCACAACCCAATTTTAATTTTGCTCAAGCCTTTAAAGGACGTTTATGTACAGGGCAAATGGAATCTGTACCTGTTGGAAAATATGCCAAACAAAGCTTAATTAAACTCAATTGGTTGGACAGCTTAAAGGGGCGTATTGTTGGAACTGACGATGTACGTTCAGCTTTGGCATTTGTAGAAAGAGGTGAGTGTGAAGTAGGAATCGTCTATAAAACCGATGCTTTAATCAGTCAAAAAGTTAAAATTATTGGGACATTTCCACAAAATAGTCATCATCCGATTATTTATCCAATGGCTTTGACCAAACAAGGTGAAAAAAATGCTGATGCACAGCAATTTAATCAATTTGTGCATCGCAATCCTCAGGCAAAAGCAATTTTTGTGAAATATGGTTTTATTGTAAATCCATAAATCAGCCGAATTGATCGATGAACCTATTTAGCCTTAGCCCCGAAGAATTCAGCGCACTATATTTGTCTGCAAAAGTTGCGCTGTTTGCAACGGCATTTAGTTTGCCTTTTGCTATTGCATTGGCATGGGTTCTGGCGCGTTATGATTTTAAATTTAAAGTCATTGTCGAAGCTTTTTTACAACTCCCGATGGTTTTACCGCCTGTGGTCTTGGGTTATCTCTTATTGATTTTATTTGGTAATCAAGGATTTATTGGACGATATTTATCTGCAATGGGCTTTGAATTGGCATTTAATTGGAAAGGGGCAGTACTGACTTCAATGATTGTTGGTTTTCCTTTACTTGTGCAACCAATTCGCTTGGCATTTCAACTTTCAGATCGGCACTTGGAAGAAGTTGCACAAACTTTAGGTGCAAGTTTCAGGCAAATATTCTTTAAAATATACTTACCTTTGGCATATCCAGGCATTTTGATGGGCTGTATTTTAGGTTTTAGTCGTAGTCTTGGTGAATTTGGCGCAACGATAACATTCATTGGTAATATTCCTGATGAAACCCGTACCATTCCCATTGCGATTTATTCATTTTTACAACAACCTGACGGGGAAATCATGGCAATGCGTTTGGTTATATTGTCATTGATTTTGGCATTTGGAGCTTTGATTGTTAATTACCTTGTTCTTCACAAATACAAAAATGAACCAAATGGATAATATTGGGAATATTTTAAATATTGACTAAAAAATGAATGTATTTCTTTTATTTATATTACACTCTTATTGTTTAAAACTCTTTGAATAATAAATGGTTATAATTAGTTCACTTACTTTCCCTTTCATAAGCTTGTTCATCAAAAGAAGATGAACAAGCATTTGTGTGCAGATTATTAAAATCGTATGATCTTACCAACTATATTTGATACCTACTTGAAAGTTGGTTGGTGCACCATAGTAACTATTTAAAGTTGATAAATGATATTTCTCATTCAATAAGTTATTAACATTTAAATTTGCTGTGAGATTTTCATTGAATTTATAACGCGCCATTAAATCAACTATGCCATAGCTCCCTTGTTCAGATTTAAATGAATCAGTACGTGTGATATATGTGTAAATATCACTTTGCCAACGGATTCCAGCACCTACGGTTAGTGCCTCATCTAACTGTGGTAATGTATATGAAGTAAATAATTTAGCTGTATTATTTGGGACATCACTATTTAAGTTGTTACCTTTACTATCTTGGGAAATATTGCGTGTAAAACTCGCTGAAATTTGCCATAAATCAGAAAGTTTACCAGTAGCTTCTAACTCAATCCCACGGCTTTTTGTACCTGATTCAGCACGATATGGCGACACTTTTTGTCCATTCGGTAGCGTAATTTGCGGTGCACCAGTAATTAAAATAGCTTTATTGTCTTCTTTTGTTTGGTAGATTGCAGCACCGATATTTAACTGATTATCAAAAAATTCACCTTTGACCCCAATTTCAGTACTATTACCAATCAATGGATCGATAAAATTTCCATTTACATCATATCGATCTTGTGGTGAGAAAATAGTGGTATAGCTAGCATAAGCTGTCCAATTTGGGGTGAAATCGTATGTTAGCCCTACATAAGGAATGATTTCATTTTCTTTTTGCTTTTTGTTTGTCGCTGTGCCACCAGTTTCTGGATTAGTTTTTGAAATTCGTTCCCAATCATCAAATCGAGCACCGATAATCATGGCAAGTGGGTCACTTAGTTTTAAACGAGCAGCACTAAATGCAGAAAGGCTTTTTTCATCCGTACTATACCAGCCATTAGTTTTTAAATCTGGTTTAGCTGGGCTGTAGCCATCCCAAGTAAAAATATTATCTATAGTGCTAACATTCCAACCCGTTGAGCTAGGACGTTTATTTTTACTTTTGGCATAAGTAGTTCCAACAACAACTTCATGCGTTTGATTCAACAAATCAAATGAGCCATTCACGGTTAAATTGAATAAATCTTGGGTAGGTTTATAGTCCCAACGCGTTGCATAAAGCACACTACCAGCACCAGTTTCTTTATTTATTCCAGAACCAGAAAATACATAGCCGACAATTTCATCAGAAGAGGTAATGGTACGAGATGCAACCCCTTTTATTTTCCAATTATCATTAAGCTGATGCTCAATATCGGCAAAATAGCCTGTCGTTGAGCGATCAGATGTTGCCCAATTTGCGGCAGCTGAATCAGATCGTGACCAATTAATCGCTGTCCCATCTGTATAATAGGTAGGTAAACCACTACGAGCAATGCCATCTATATCAATCTGTTGATAACTCACGCCAAGGCTGGCTTTGGTTCTATCATTCAAATCTGCTTCAACAACCCCATAAGCGACTTTTCGTTCCTCGCTATAACGGTCTATATATGAATCACCTGTTTGATATGCAAATACTGTACGTCCGCGGATTGTACCTTCTTTATTGAGTGGGCTAGAGACGTCGAGATCAGTACGGTATGTATCCCATGAGCTGGCATTTGCACTCACAGATGCTTTAAAATCTTCTAATGGTTTCTTGCGTACCATATTGATACTTGCACTGGCTGTACCTGCACCAGTCATCAACCCATTCGCTCCACGAACAATTTCAACTCGATCAAAAAGTGCTGTATCTTGGCTTTGAAAAATACTGGAATATGAATTGAGTAGTTTTATACCATCTAATAAATAACTATCTACAGTTTGACCTCGTGCATAAATTGGAGAGTTGTCTGAGCCGATATTCCCCCCTTGTTTAATGGTTAATCCTGCGGCTTGATTGGCGACATCCATGAGCTGAGTAAGATTTTGATCTTCCATTTGTTGTCGAGTAACAACACTCACTAATTGTGGAGTTTCTTTTAATGACAGTGTTAAACCTGTTGAGGCTGTTGTTGCCTTGGCTGTATATGACTTAGTCCCTTCTGTCGTTAATGGGTTTTCTTGATTTGCCGTGACTATTATTGCGGGTAATTGTGTAACTTCACTAGCGGAAACGTTCAGATCTTGAGTTGTTGTATTTACTTGAGTTGTGCTGAGTTGGGAATGCTGAGTTTCACTGGCTATTTTGTGATGTGGTTTAATACTAAAACCACCATTTTCAAGTCTAACAGCTTCTAAATTGACAGGTTGTAATAACTTTTCTAAAGCTTGTTCAGGTGAATATTGTCCCTGTAATCCATTACTATTTATTTTTGAAAACGCTTGTGCATCATAGCTAATCGTTATTCCTGTTTGAATCGCAAGCTGTTTTAAAGCTTGGTCAAGTGTGCTTTTGTTTACTTTGACTGTTTGTGTAGTTGCTGCATATCCACTGGTTGATAGTACTCCTAATGTAAGTGCTGGAGTACTTAGTAGAACTGCCCGAATAGCAATAGCTAATGTGGTTTTTACTTGAAATTTCGACATAAATTTGCATCTGAAAGAATGTTTATCTATTAGTCGAATGAATAAAAAAAAGAGCTCATTGTTTTACGATTTTTTTATATGTTTTGAAATTTAAAAGATATTTTTTATTGCTATTGAGCAATCAACAAAGTTCAAACTAATACTTTTCAACATGGAGTATATATGGACTATAAAATTCTAATTTAAGACCGTTGGCATGAGCGATAGTCTCAAGGCTTTGATCAATGTTTACTAAGGAAAATACACCTGAAATTTTAATATTTTCAATATTTTGATCTATATAGTAAGTACCTTTCTGGTAGCGATATAATTCGTATAAAACCTTTTTGAGAGACCAGTTTTCAACGACGAGTAAATGTTGAGTCCAATAGGGTTGGTCATTTTTTAAAGGGATTGCATTAGATATATGTTGTGCATTAAAAACAGCACGAAATCCTTGTTTGATTATTTTTTCTTTTGCAAGCTCAGAGGAGTGAATGGCTACAGCATGTTCATAAACATTTAATTTAGTTTTCTCCTTTTCTTGCCGTACAGTAAATTGAGTACCTAATGCTTCCAATTCGCCATTTGAAGTGCTCACGAAGAAAGGACGTTTGTAAGCGTCTTTTGCAGTCTTTATATAAATTTCACCTGTAATAAGTTTAATTTTCCGTGATTGCTTTGTGTATTCGACATTGATGTAGCTATTGCTGGCGAGTATAAGTTGGGAACCATCTTCTAAAGGAATATTCTTAATTTCACCAATATCAGTGTGATAGTCAGCTTGCCATTTTGACCAAGGTAATTGATACAAAAAAAATGTGAGCATAGAAAGACCGATTATGCTCAATAACGTATTATTTTTTAAAGTTTGATGAAATTCATTCTTTGAATGAGCAAAAGATTGATGTTTTAAATTTACGGGTAGTTCATTGAGTCCTGAGATGATTTTTTGCACTTGCTCAATGGCAAGTGCATTTTCAGGTTTTTGATTTTTCCATTGTTCAAATTGTTGATATTGTTCATCATTGACTTCTCCAGAATGTAGAATTACGAGCCAATCAGTCGCTTCATCTAAAACTTGTTCGGATAGTTTTTCTGGATTTGCCATAAGTGAATTTAAATTATTGTTGTAAGCTTATACAAGCAAGAAAAGCAAGCTTCATATCGCGTTTTACTGTTGCTTCAGAAATTTGCAACTGTTCTGCAATGGTTTTGTAAGTCAAACCATCAAGTTGTGATAATAAAAACACTTGAGTTGCTCGTGCGGGTAATTTTTCCAAGACTTTATGGACTTGAAATAAAGTTTCTCTAATACAGATTTCATGTTCAGCAGATGGATAGTACTCAGCAGGCAATTGGGCTAATGCCTCTAAATATAAACGTTCAACCTGTTGATGACGCCAATGATCAATAATGACATGTTTGGCAATGCCGAGTAACCATGCTTTGGGTTCTTGAATATTTTCATGTTGATAATGGCTTTTTAGAGCACGATAAAAAACTTCCTGACTTAAATCTTCAGATTGATGATGATGTTGAAGTTTATGCTTAAACCAAGAGAGTAAAGTCGTTTGATGTGCTTGATAAACATGGCTAAACCATAACTGCTTATGTACATTTAAATTCATCGAATAGCCTTAAAACAGAATCAATCAAATCCAATTTCAAGTAAAGAAATAGAATTTAATAAAAATATTTGTTGAATCTTAATGATAATCATTATTAAATGCAATATTATTACTTACACAAAGTAACATTTATTTTGAGCTGTTTATCTATCTCATCCGTCTTAGTAGGTAACGATGCGTAATCACTGTATTACGTTTGCAATGTTAGTGGTCTAGTCATGAAATCCCATTCTTTCAAACTCAATGCTCAACAGCATTATCGATTTACTGTGTTTATACGCATTTTACTTGCCGTATTTGGTGGTTTTGGTGTGGCAAATTTAACAGTTGCTATGGTGGGATTATTCTTTCCAAGTCAACAGGCAATTGCCACATATACAGGTTTTTTGCTCAGTTTTATTGTTTGGTTGGTGTTGATCTTGGCTGTATTTAGTATGAAAAGTACTTTGAAAACAGTCTGCTTATCCATTGGTCTGTTATTGAGTCTTGGTTGTATCGTGAGTGCCTTAAAAACTTGGGGGAGTATATGAAAGAGGGCTTTCGTCAAAGTATGGCTTGGCTTCATACATGGACAGGTTTAGTTGTTGGTTGGGTTTTGTTTTTTGTATTTTTAACGGGCACAGCAGGTTATGTTCAAATTGAATTGACACGCTGGATGCAGCCTGAACAACCTTTACAGTCCAATGTATTGGTTTCTGAAAAAGAACAGGTTGATAAAGCCTATGCGTATTTAATGCATCATCCTGAAGCACAAACAGCTGAACGTTGGGGGATTAACCTACAAACCAATCAACGTGGTGCAGATGCATTTGCAGTGAATTGGACTTTGCCACCAAAAGAGGAAGGACAACGGGGTAAGTATCAGAAAGAAGTGCTTGATGTTTCATCGGGTCAACCTGTTTCAGAGCAAATTAAACCACGTGAAACGGGTGGTGGTTTTACACTTTATCGTATGCATTATGCTTTGCACTATATTCCTTATGATTGGGGTATTCAGATCGTAGGCATTTGTACGATGTTTATGTTTGTTGCCATTATTTCGGGCATTATTACTCATAAAAAAATATTTAAAGATTTCTTTACCTTTAGACCCGCCAAAGGTCAACGCTCTTGGTTGGATGCGCACAATGTCATTAGTGTGATTGCTTTACCTTTTTATATCATGATCACCTATAGCGGTTTAATTTTCTTTGCCAATGCTTATATGCCTTTGGGCGTCCCTATGGTGTACGGTGCGGGAGAGAAAAATACAGAGCGTTATTATGCTGAGCTTTATCCAACAAATTCACGTTTTAATAAGGAGCATTCTGCTGTTCCACGAACAATGGATGAAATACAACAAAAATTTGTCCCTATTCAACCTTTACTCACAAACGCTCAAAATGAATGGGGCGGGGCTGGTAAAATCAGTCAGGTAAATTTTTATCCTGATCAAGGTAAAACACCTGCAAAAATTGAATTCTACCAAACGGGTAGTGAAACGATTGCAAGAAAACGAACATCTTTAAGTTTTGATTTATATACAGGTCAAAAGATTGTTCAGGAAAAGTCCAATGAGGATAAAGCACCAATGGTCTTTGGTACAACAGTACTGGGATTACATGAGGGCTTATTTGCATCACCATTTGTACGTATTTTATATGTGCTGACAGGACTTTTAGGCACTGCCATGATTGCAACAGGTTTAGTGCTGTGGACAGTCAAACGCCGACCAAAACAATTAAAGTCAAACCGAATGAGCTTTGGGCATGCACTTGTCGAACGCTTAAATATTGCCATGATTGCAGGTTTACCTCTTGCCATCGCGGTATATTTTTGGGCAAATCGTTTGATTCCTAGCGAATTTGCTAACCGTGCCAATTGGGAAGTGCATTGCTTATATATCACGTTATTGTTGAGTTTTGTTTATGCCTTGAGTCGACCCATTGTCCGAGCTTGGATTGAGATATTGGCTTTTGCTGCTTTGGCTTATTTATTGTTGCCTATCCTTAATTTTATTACGACAGATCGTCATTTGGTTGTATCACTGCGTCATCAAGATTTCGCTTTAGCCAGTATAGATTTGGGATTTATTTTCCTCGGGGTCATCTTGGCGTGGGCAAGTTATCGCGTGTGGAGTAAGCGGGATTCTATTTTAAAACCTGTTGTTAAAAAAGCCAAAAAACCACGTGTTGCTCAGACAGATGATGTGACTGAAATTCCGCGTTCAGAGGAGTTGTCATGAGCATTGTGTCGATCAATATTTTAACTACGATATTTCTAAGTTACCTCGGATTATTCGCTTTGAATCTTTCAATGGAACGCAATGCAAAATTGGTTTTAAAAGCACCATTGTCTTTGAAAAAAAATCAGATCATCAAAGTTTTGGGATGGAGTTTTCTAGCACTTTCATTATTGCACTGTATCTGGGCATGGGGAATCTCTATAGGCATTGCTGCATGGTTTGGTGTGATTACGCTCATCGCTGGCATCATCGTCTTTATTCAATCTTATCAAGCACGATTGAATTTAAATTTATCAAGTATGGCTTTTTTGATTGTGATTGGATTGCAATTTTTTCGACTGTAAATGAGTGAGTTTTTATGAGTGATTCAACGGTAGATGTAACAAAGAAGCATCATTCTTTCGGTCGAAAATTGAAATATGGGATTGGCTTTTCTTTATTGATTGTTTTGATTATTGGGGGGGTGTATTGGAAAAAAGTCTCCAATAAACCCAAAGAAGAATATAGCCAATGGAGTAAGCCTGTTCCTGTACGTATCGTCCCTGTACAGCGCAATAACTTAGATGTTGAAATTAAAGCCATTGGTACCGTTGTCCCTGTCCATACTGTGAATGTGCAAAGTCAAGTTTCAGGGGTATTGCAACAGGTTCATTTTAAAGAGGGGCAATGGGTGAAAAAAGGGCAATTGCTTGCTCAAATTGATCCTGCACCATTTACAGTGGCTTTGGCACAGACTGAGGGTACAAGACAGCAAAATCTTGCACAACTGCAAAGTGCAGAAAATGAGCTTAGTCGTTATCAATTATTATTTAAGCAAGATTCTATTGCAAAGCAACAAGTTGAACAACAGCAAGCTTTGGTAAATCAGCTTAAAGGGCAAATCCAATCCAATCGTGCACAGGTTGATGCAGCAAAACTACAATTGTCGTATAGCAAAATTTATTCACCGATTGAGGGACGTGTTGGTTTTAAGCAAAAAGATGTAGGAAACTTGATTCAAGCCAATGAAAGCACTGCTTTGGTGACCATCACGCAAGTTCACCCGATCTATGTGCAATTTGCCATCGCTGAGAATCATCTCGCAGGATTACGTGAAACCTTAAAATCAGGTCAACAGGTCAAAGTCAGTGCATGGGACAAAGCTGAACAGCAGCAGCTCGCAGTGGGTCATGTGCAAGCTTTGGACAATCAAATAGATGTTAGTACAGGGACTTTAAAGCTAAAGGCGACATTTGATAATCGTGATGATCGCTTATTTCCAAATCAATTTGTCAATGTTCGTTTAAATGCACAGACCATTCAGAATGCTGTCAGTATTCCGAGTGATGCTGTGCAGTATGGTGCAAAAGGCACGTATGTTTATATCATCAACAAAGACCATAAAGCTGAGGTTAGAAGCCTAAAATTGGGTCTAAGTAGTAATGGTCAGTTCGAAGTTTTAGCAGGTTTAGACGGTACTGAAAAAGTGGTACTTGAGGGAATTGACCGACTTTCAGATGGTAAAGAAGTTCAAATTATTTCTGATGAGCAAAAACATCGTCCTGTAACGGAATCTGCTACTGGATAAATCATGAATATTTCAAGGTTCTTTATTTTACGTCCAGTAGCAACAACGCTTCTGATGTTGGCATTGCTAGTCAGTGGTCTGCTTGTTTGGCGAATGCTTCCTGTATCTGCGTTACCGCAAGTGGACTATCCAATTATTCAGGTGTATACCTTTCAGCCAGGTGCAAATCCAGACACTGTACAACGAACCATTACTGCACCACTTGAACGTGAAATGGGGAAAATAGCAGGCTTAAAACAGATGTCCTCCAATAGTTCAGTTGGGGCATCTGTGATTACATTACAATTTGATCTCCGTGCTGAATTGGGTGTCGTCGAGCAAGAAGTTCAGTCTGCATTAAGTACTGCAAGTAGTAAGTTACCGAGTGATTTACCTACGCCACCGATCTATCGCAAAGTCAATCCTGCTGATGTTCCTGTGATCACCCTTGCGATTAGCTCAGAAACCTTACCCTTAACCACTGTATATGACATGGTGGATACTCGAGTTGCGCAAAAGCTGTCGCAATTGACAGGTGTAGGAATGGTCAGTCTTGCTGGTGGACAGCGACCTGCAATCCGAGTGCAAATGAATCCAACTGCATTAGCGAGTTATAAAATGAGTGCTGAAGATGTTCGATCTGCCATTCATTCTGCCAATGCAAATCAGCCAAAAGGTAGTTTTGATGGACCATTTCGTAGCACAATGTTGGATGCTAATGATCAGATTCGTTCAATTGCGGATTATGAAGCTTTAATTCTTCGTTGGAATAATGGAGCACCCATTCGCCTTAAAGATGTTGCGACCATTATCGAAGGTAGTGAAGATCGCTATATGGCAGCATGGGCAGACAGCCAATCTGCAATTTTAGTGAATGTGCAACGTCAACCGAATGCCAATGTGATTCAAGTTGCTGATCAAATTAAACAAGTTTTACCGGAACTACAACAAAACTTACCTGAAAATGTCAAAATTCGTATTTTGACTGATCGAACTGAAAGTATTCGTAGTTCGATTCACGATGTGCAAAAAGAATTAGTTTTTGCAGTATGCCTAGTGGTGATGGTGACATTCTTATTTTTAAGAAATCTCTCTGCCACCATTATTCCGAGTATTGCCGTACCGCTGTCGATTATCGGTACATTTGTTTTAATGTACTTTTTAGGATTCTCAGTCAATAACTTAACCCTCATGGCGCTGACTATTGCCACAGGTTTTGTGGTCGATGATGCAATTGTGATGTTGGAAAATATTGCCCGACATCGAGAGTCAGGCGAAAGCTTGTTACAAGCGGCACTCAAAGGTTCACGAGAAATTGGTTTTACCCTGATTTCACTCACTATATCGTTAATCGCCGTGCTTATTCCTTTATTGTTTATGGGCGATGTCGTGGGGCGTTTATTCCATGAATTTGCCGTGACTTTAGCAGCGGCTATAGCATTATCTTTGGTTGTTTCTCTCACGCTTACTCCGATGATGTGCGCTTATTTACTTAAAAATACGAAACACAGGGCTTCACGTAGCCGATGGAGTTTGGATTGGGTGATTCAGCAATATGGCAAAGGTTTAGAATGGGTATTTAAACATCAAACTTTCACTTTGGTCGTGATGTTGAGTACTGTCATGTTGGCAGGTGTCATGTATTGGATGATTCCTAAAGGTTTCTTCCCTGTACAAGACAGTGGTGTGATTCAGGTCGTCACAGAAGCACCTGATGATATTTCGTTCCAAGCCATGAGTGAACGTCAACAGGCTTTGGCACAACAAATTTTAAAAGATCCTGCGGTTGAAAGTTTATCCTCCTTTATTGGTATTGATGCTAATAATCCGAAGCTCAGTAATGGCCGAATCCTGATTAATCTGAAACCTTATGCTGAACGTGATCCCGCATCACAAGTGATGACTCGTTTGCGAGGAGAATTTGATCAAGTCAAAGGTATTCAAGGCTGGATGCAGCCTGTGCAAGAGTTGAGTATTGAAGATAAAATTAGCCGAACGCAATATCAATTGAGTCTTACTGCAACTCGCAGTGCAGATTTAGAGCAATGGACACCTATTTTAGTTGATGCTTTACGTAAACAGGCTGAATTTGCTGATGTCACTAGTGATGGTGGCGGATTAGGCTTACAAGCTTTTATTGATGTCAATCGTGATGCAGCAGCACGTTTAGATTTAAATATTGAAGACATTAGTTTAGCGCTGCAAAACTTGTTTGCACAAAGACAAATTGCCACTTTATACACGCAGTCGAACCAATACCGCATCGTGTTGGAACTCGCTCCAGAGGTGACACAAGGTTTTGATGCTCTCGCACAGACTTATATCCACAATAAAAATGGTGAACCGATTCTACTCAGTTCAGTGGCAACAATTGTTCAAAAGCGTGTACCAATTCTGCTACAACAACAATCACAATTTCCAGCCAATGGGGTGTCATTTAATCTGGCACAGGGCGTGGCATTGGGTGATGCAATTCAGGTGATTCATCAAGTTGAACAAAAACTCAATTTACCGATAGATGTCAAAGTGAAATTGCAAGGTGCTGCGGCAGCCTATGAAAATTCAAAACAACATACATTTTGGTTAGTGATTGCTGCGATTGTCACTATGTATATCGTATTGGGAATTTTGTACGAAAGCTTTATTCATCCTATTACCATTCTTTCCACATTACCCTCAGCAGCAATTGGAGCTTTACTCGCCTTGTTTATGGTCAATCGACCTTTAGACATGATCGCTTTAATTGGCATTATCTTGTTGATTGGTTTGGTGAAAAAAAATGGCATCATGATGGTGGACTTTGCCTTAGCTGCTCAACGTAATGAAGGTTTATCGCCTCAACAGGCAATTCACCAAGCAGCACTCATGCGTTTCCGTCCTATTTTAATGACCACTTTAGCGGCATTAGTCGGGGCAATTCCATTGATGTTGGCATCAGGGGCGGGGGCGGAGCTGAGACAACCGCTTGGCATTGTCATGGTGGGGGGATTGTTGCTCAGTCAGGTTCTGACACTCTTTACTACACCTGTGGTGTATTTGTTTTTCGATCGCTTACAGCAGTCATTTAGCCAATCAGATGCAAGCTCATTTGTAAGCGATGATGTTGGGAGAGAGTCTTGAAATTACTCTCAGCCTTTATTCATCGACCTGTTGCAAGTGTGCTAATTGCCATTGCAATTGTACTATTAGGTGTTTTGGCATATTTGCGCTTACCTGTTGCAGCCTTGCCCCAAGCAGATATTCCAACCATTGTGGTGCGGGCAAGTTTACCTGGGGCAAGCCCTGAGAGTATGTCTGCTACAGTAGCAACACCACTGGAACGTGCCATGATGGGCGTGTCTGGGGTGAAAGCCATTAACTCGTCAAGCAGTCAAAGTTCAGCGCAAGTGGTGCTACATTTTGATTTGGCAACAGATATTAATGAAGCCGCAAGAGAAGTACAAGCCGCCATTAATGCTGCAATGTCTCAGTTACCCTCAGGTATGCCAAGTCCACCTGAATATTTCAAAGTGAATCCAAGTCAAAGTCCTATTTTTTATTTGGCATTGAGTTCACAGCATTTATCGGCAGGTAAATTATACGAAGTTGCCAGTGATTTGTTACAGCCGAATTTGGCACAATTGAGTGGGGTGGGGGAAGTTTCGATTGATGGTGCTTCTATGCCAGCGGTGCGGATCACCTTAAATCCCAATGCGCTGATTTCACAAGGGGTAAGTTTAGAACAGGTGCGTGAAGCGATTGTTAAAAGCAATCGTACACAAGCACTCGGTGTGATTGAAACTGAGCAATTACGTTGGCAAGTGGCACTTTCAAACCAATTAAAAACAGCTGAAGATTTTGCCAATCTTCCTATTCATAAAAGTGCTCAAACGATTGTACGGTTAAAAGACGTTGCAGAGGTTCAAGATTCAGTAGAAAACCGTTATGTCAGTGGTTTTCATAATGGTCAAGCTGCGGTCATTATTAAAATTAGCCGACAACCCAATGCTAATACAGTTGCAACCATTGAGAAAATTAAACAAAGATTGCCTGAATTACAAATGATGATGCCTGAGGATGCAAAACTCACCACAGTAATGGATGGTTCGAAAATTATTCGGGCAGGTTTGGACGAAGCACGAGAGACCTTATTATTTTCGATCATTTTAGTGGTGATTGTGGTGGCTTTGATGCTTGGACGAGTACAAAGTGCATTGGTGCCTGCTGTTGCTTTGATTGTAGTGTTGATTGGTGCAAGCAGTTTGGTGTATTTGGCAGGGTTCTCACTGAATAATTTGTCCATTATGGCGGTCATTGTTGCCATTGGACTTGTCGTTGATGATGCAATCGTGGTGCTTGAAAATATTGAGCGTCATATTGAGCAAGGTGAGCAACCTATTCAAGCTGCATTAAAAGGCATTCAGGAAGTTGGGACAACATTAATTGCCATGAATTTGGCTTTGGTGGTGATCTTTATTTCTATTTTGTTTATGGGCGGTGTGATTGAGCGTTTATTTAGAGAATTTTCTTTAACTTTAGTGTTCATCGTTATTTTATCTGTTGTCATTTCTTTAATATTTACACCAAGTTTATCGGCACGTTGTTTGAAACCATTGCCAAACGATCAAGCTCAAACTTTATATCAATATAGTCATCGTTGGATGCAGAAGCTTAATCAGGCTTATATCACCTCATTAAAATGGATGCTCAGACACAGTTATCTGGCGATTTTATTGTGGATCAGTGCAATCGCAGGTTCTGTTTATGTGTATCAGACTTTGCCTAAACGTGTATTACCTGAGCAAGATACAGGGCAAGTTGATGCATTTATTCGGGGCGATGATGGATTCTCATTTCAAATTATGCAGCCCAAAATTGCGGCTTTTAGTGCGTACTTATTAAAAGATCCTGCTGTGCAAAATGTCGTAGGTACATCAGGAGGTTCAGGTGGTACAACCAATTCATCTTTGATGGTGAGTTTAAAACCTAAAGCAGAACGCGATGGTCAAAGTGCGCATGATGTTGTCGAGCGTTTGAAACAAAATGCGCCGTGGCAGGCAGGCGCAATTTTTTCGGCACGTGTAAAACAGGAACTCGAACTTGATGATCCATTTGGTGGCAGTGGTCAGGATTATATGTTGCTTTTGCAATCTGACAATGTGGCTTTGTTACGTGAATGGGTACCTAAAGTTGCTTTGGCAATGCAAAAACTACCTCAACTTGAAGAGGTTGAATCCATGGGGGATGAAGGTGCACAACACGTAACGCTTGATATTGACCGTGAGGCTGCTCAACGCTTAGGGGTAAATATAGAAAGTATCGCCAGTGTGTTAAATAACTCATTTTCACAGCGTCAAATTTCAACGATTTATGATCAAACGCAACAGTTTCATGTGGTGATGGAAGTCGATAAACGCTTTACTGAACAGCCTGAATCATTAGCACATATCCGCGTACCCAATCAGCATGGTGAATCAGTTCCACTGAGTAATTTTGCCACATGGTCTTATGGTATCAGCAATGATCGAGTTTACCGCCGTAATCAGTATGCAGCGATGGGCATTGGCTATGTGGTTAAACCTGAATATAGCAATGAACAAGCCGATGCTGCGATTCGTTCAGTTTTACCTGACGTCATGTTACCAAACGAAATATTTATGACCAGTGATAAAGAGGCTGAAGCTCAAAGCTTACAAAGTGGATTAACTACACCTGTGCTGATTTTAGCGGTGATTTTGTTAATTTATATTGTTCTAGGCGTGACTTATGAAAGCGTGGTACATCCGTTTACGATTTTATCCACCATCCCCGCAGTTGCCTTAGGGGCATTATTGACGCTGTGGACATTCGGTTTTCATTTTAGCTTAATCGCTTTGTTGGGCATGTTTTTACTGATTGGTGTTGTGGTGAAAAATGCCATTCTTCTGATTGATTTTACTTTGAAGGAAAGGCGGGCAGGAAAATCAGCCAATCAAGCCATATTATCAGCTGCGGAACTACGGTTTAGACCCATTTTAATGACCAATACCGCAGCGTTATTAGGTGCTATTCCATTGGCACTCAGTTGGGGCGAAGGTGCTGAATTACGTCAGCCTTTAGGTGTCGTGATCGTAGGTGGTTTGGCGCTTGGGCAATTACTCACCTTATATACCACACCTGTGTTGTATCTAGTTTTAGAAAAAAGTGCTGAATTTTTTAAAAAATCGAAAAAAGTGCATGTAATTGGTTGAGGGAAATAGGAAATATGATGCAAAGTTTAGTTTATAAAAATGTGATCAGCCTCAGTTGCATACTCATTTTAACCGCATGTAGTTCTCATGTTGTCGTACATCCGCCTGAATATCAGATTCCAATTGTACAAGCAGATGATCAATATAAATATGCAGATTTAAATTGGACACCAACCTCAACCATTCAAATTTCTGCTGGGCAATGGTGGGAAATTTATCAAGACCCTGTCTTAAGCCAATTGATGCAACAATTAAATCTAGAAAATTTCACATTAAAGCAAGCTGAAGCACGTTATCAGCAAGCACAGGCTTTACTTGAGATACAACGTGCCAATCGTATCCCCAATATTACTGCAACGAGTTCTGCAAACCGTAATGGCGCAAAAAACACCTCAACAAGTAGTCAATTTGACTTAGGTGTTCAAGCCAGTTGGGTGCTAGATTTGTGGGGACGAGTGGCGAAAGCCATCGAAGGGCAACAAGCCAATCTTGAAGCGAATCAAGCGGATTTGGATGCGATTAAACTTAATCAACAGCTTTTAGCGACAGAAGCGTATTGGACGATTCGTGTACTAGATGCACAATCAGATGTACTAGGGCAAACTGAAAAAAGTTATCTACGTTCAGTTCAGATTTTAAAGAATCAATATCATGCAGGCATGATCGCACGTGCTGATGTGATTCAAGCAGAAACTCAATTAAAACAGGTACAAATTCAGCAGATTGAAGCTACACGAGATCGAAATTTACAAGAAAATATTTTGGCTGTGTTACAAGGCAAAAGCGTTGCTCAATTCCAATTAAGGAAACAAAAGCAGACTTTGACTGTTCCACAGCTTCCAACACAGCTGCCAAGTCGATTATTAATCCAACGTCCTGATGTGATTCGTGCAGAACGAGAATTGGCAAGCACACATGCAGCATTGGGTCTAGCACAGACAGCATGGTTACCAGATCTGACGATAGGTCTAAATGGCCGTGTAAATAGCCAAATTTTTAGTCATCTTTTTTCATCACCACACTATTTGTGGTCTACAGGTTTACAAGCGACAGCGATGCTTTTTGATGGTGGTAAACGTGATGCTGAAATCGCACAGGCACAAGCACATTATGCTGAAAAATTAGCAGCTTATAGACAGTCGATATTAACAGGTTGGAAAGAAGTCGAAGATGCTTTATTACAGGCATCAAGTTTTAAACAGCAACAAGTTGAACAAAACAAATTATTGGCTTTGGCAATTGAAAATGAGCAAGTGGCAATGCGACGTTATAACGCAGGTTTAGTGAGCTATTTGGAAGTGATCTCAGCGCAAAATCTCAGATTACAGGCTGAGCAAACAATTTTACAATTACAGCAATCGCAGTTAAATAATACGGCGCAGTTGGTTGCAGCATTAGGGGGAAGAGTGAAATGAGATGGGGCGTTAAGATATTTGAGTTTTGATATATGCTGAAATGAAAAGGCTTTCACATGGATAAGTTAAAATATGAAATACTTAAGTTTAGAAGGATTTAAAAAATTAATTGCTTAGGAAGCTGAAAATGATTTTTATGGAGCAGTTTAAGCAAATTGAGGTACAAATTACGGTGCCTATGATTGAAGCGATATTCAGTCTCTTTAAGATGCAGATAACAACATTTTCTTGTTAATTCCATTGAATTTAATTAAACGCTTTTTGGCATATCTTCAAAACGATTCAATTTCATTTACCACGAACACGACGTGCCCAAAGTAAGATCATCAAGTTCAACCACACCTTCAAAAGTAGAATTTTATTCACAAGCTTGGCTATTTTATTATGAATTTTAATGAAGCTTCATTTGCTGGAACGGACATAAATATTGGCTAATTCTGCAGTGTCAGTAGCAGTAAAATCCATGGTAAAAGAGTGAATAATTTGTCTGAATTTCGCTTCTGTAATTTTAGAACACTAATAATATCTATTTTTATATTTTATATTAATAGGTTACGATATATTTGGATATATTATCTTCCTAAGCCCACAAGATAAATTGTTCTAAAGTTTTTGACACAACTCGAACTTCAGGATTTAGAATAGCGGGGTTAACAAGTATCTCCTCTTCAAAGTGTTTAATCAATTCTTTCGCAAGTGATTCTTTGGCAAAAGTTCTAGTTTTATTGAATGTGGTTTTATCCTGATGCTTGATACGTCTATGAGCTGTATTCGTAAATCTTTTATCAACCTTTTGACGTTTTGTAATCGTTCATGTCTATCCCTATGTTCGTGCTACAATTTTTATAAATGCTACAATATTAAAAATTGTAGCACTCTTTAAGCAGTGAATACTTTGAAATATGCGAAAATGTTTGAGAATACAGGAAATTTAAAATTGAGTAAAAACAATGTTATTGCTGATTTATTCGATCGATCAAAGCATTCTCCTATATTTGTCGCGCCGATGGCAGGTGTGACTGATCGTCCATTTAGAACACTGTGTAAATACTTTGGCGCTGGGCATGCGGTCAGTGAAATGATGACCTCTGATCAAACTTTACGTATGACCAAAAAAAGTTTGTATCGTGCTAATTTTGATGGTGAACTTGCCCCAATTTCAGCGCAAATTGCAGGTTCAGAACCTGAACAACTGGCCGAGGCGGCACGCTATCAAGTCGCCAATGGTGCGCAGATTGTCGATATCAATATGGGTTGTCCTGCTAAAAAAGTCTGCAATAAACTTGCAGGTTCAGCACTGCTTAAAGATGAAGATTTGGTTGCACGAATTTTGGATACGGTGGTTGCTGCGGTGGATGTTCCTGTGACATTAAAAACCCGTTTGGGCTTTTTAAATGGTCATGAAAATATTATGCGAGTTGCCAAACGAGCAGAGGAAGCAGGCATTGCAGCGCTCGCTTTGCATGGACGTACTCGTGAAGATATGTATTTAAATACAGCACGTTATAGTTTGATTAAAGAAGTCAAAAGCATGTTGTCGATCCCTGTGATTGCCAATGGTGATATCGACAGTCCTGAAAAAGCCAAATATGTGTTGGATTATACAGGTGCTGATGCGGTGATGATTGGGCGTGCAGCTCAAGGTCGTCCGTGGATTTTTCGTGAAATTGATCATTATTTAAAAACAGGTGAACATTTAGCTGCACCTGATATTCAAGAAGTGAAAGATGTCTTACTTGGGCATTTAGCTGAGTTGTATCAGTTCTATGGTGAATACTCAGGTTGTCGCATCGCTCGAAAACATATTGCGTGGTATACCAAAGGTTTACGATCAAGCAATGAGTTCCGTCAAAATATGTATAAAGTTGAAAGCACGATTGAGCAAGCTAAGGTGGTTGAGGACTATTTTAATCACTTGCTGGATCAAGGAAATATCATGAGTGATGTGCAAGTGGAACAAGTAAATTTGTTAGAAACAAAATGAGTGGTGGATGAGATCTGATTTTAGCAGATGTGATTTGAGGAATAGTTGTGTGAAAATGAAAGTGAATTGTCTTTTAGGTGATTCATAATCAAAAGGAAAAGTCATGAAACAACAATTATTACTTATGGCTCAATACAATATTTGGGCAACAAATCGACTTTGTCTTCATCTGGAACATGTTTCTGATGAAGATTTCTACAAAGATATAGGTCTTTATTTTAAAAGTATATTTGGTACGGTCAATCACTTATTATTAGGTGAGCATTATTTATGGTATCCACGCTTTGCTGAAGGGATTTCGCCTGCGCTAAAATTGACAGATATTGTTGAGCCGAGCAAAGAGAAGTGTCTTTTACAACTACAACAAAAGTCTTATCAATGGATCGCTTTTATTGAGTCTTTAACTCAGCCACGTTTAGATGGGCTTTTAACCTATAGACGGGTCAATGGTGAAGAATTGAGTTTGCCTTTTGCAGCAACATTGATGCATGTTTTTTATCATGGTACCCATCACCGCGGGCAGATCACAGCAGCGATAACCGCTTTAGGTTATGAATGTCCTGAGCTGGATTTGGTGTATATGCTTTCTGAAAATCAGCGAAGCAAATAGACGTTATTGTAACAACGTCTATTTGAGATTTACTATGTTGGATTTAAGCGTGATTCATTTCCACAACCAATTGATTAATCAAATCAGGTGCTTCAAGTTGTCGAATTTGTGCCACATTTGAACCTGCCCAGAAAGCACCATAACCCACATCGTCATTTTTTAAGGCTAAAGCATTTAATTGTTTAGCAATGTCATAAGCGTATGGATAGGGTGCAGAATCGGGACGATTTGCTTGATCAATTTCAGCTTGCCAATGATTAATTAGACCACGAGCTGGTCGACCTGAAATTGTTGCTGTTATTTGAGTAATGGGTTGGTCGAATAGGGCTTGGCGATACGCAGCATTGGCATTTGATGATTTACATTGAACAAATGCTGTACCGAGTTGAACCGCATCAGCCCCCATTTTCATCATAGCTTTTGCTTGTGCACCATTCATTATTCCGCCTGCTGCAATGACAGGTAATGAACAGTGACGTTTAATCAATTGAACGAGGTCAGCTGTTTTAATTGCGCCATCAATATTTGCATTAAAAATACCACGATGACCGCCCGCTTCAGTACCTTGCGCGATGATAATATCAATACCCGCAGCTTCTATTGATTTCGCTTCAATTAAATTGGTCGCTGAAACCATAGTAATAATACCAGCATCTTGTAATCTTTTTATTTGATTGCTGTGCGGAATCCCAAAATGAAAACTTACTGCTTTGGGTTTCGTTTCTAAACAAAGATTTAAATAATCATCATTGTCTTTAAAACTTGGATAAATACATTTCAACTCAGTCGGTGGTGTCGCACCAAATTTCTCAAATTCAGGTTTTAAATAATTAATCCAATTTAGATTGGCTTCGACATCCGTTGGACATGATTCGTGGCAAAAAAAGTTAAGCTGAAATGGCTTATCTGTCAGTGCTTGCGTCGCTAAAATTTGCTGTCTCGCTGTTTCAACCGAATTTGCCCCTAGACCCAATGAACCTAAAGCACCTTGATTGGAAACTTCAGCAGCTAATTCAGGAGTCGAGACACCTGCCATAGGCGCGAGCAGGATCGGATGTTTAATTCCTAATTGGTTTAGTAGCGACATACTTTAACTCCTTCAGTTTGATTTAACTTTGCCGAAGCTTTTAACAATAAGCAAATTATGTTCAATATTTATTAATTAAATACATTTAAAATACATCTTATGCGGTTGCATGAATGATTAAACGGTTGAGACATTAAATAAAGAACCGATCCAACTTGAGAAAATCATTGCGAGAATGCCCCAAACTGCAACACGTAAACTACCTTTGAGCATGGATGTCCCTGCGAAATAACTAGATAATGCACCTAAAAATGCTAAAGAAAGTATTCCGACGACGAGTACAATTTTACTCAGATAAATTTCTGGGCTAAATAGTATGGCGAGTGTGGGTAAAAGTGCCCCAACTGAAAATGAAAGGGCGGAAGATGCTGCGGCTTGAATTGGTTTGGCAGTGGTCATTTCATTGATTCCAATCTCATCTCTGGCATGCGCTTCTAAAGCATCTCTTGCTGAGAGTTGGATTGCAACTTGGTGTGCAAGTTCAGGGTCTAAACCACGATGTATATAGATCTGGGTGAGCTCTTTAAGCTCTAAATGTGGGTTTTTTTCGAGTTCTCTAGCTTCAATTTTTAGATCAGCTTCTTCAATATCAGATTGAGATTTAACTGAAATATATTCACCAGCAGCCATTGAAGTTGCACCAGAAATTAAGCCTGCAATACAGGTAATTAAAAGGGTGTGACTTGAAGCACCACTGGCTGCCATACCCATCACTAAGCTGGTGACAGAAATGATGCCATCGTTTGCACCTAAAACGGCTGCTCTTAACCAACCTGTACGTTGTATAAAGTGTTGTTCTAAATGATGAGAATGCGGCATAGTGATAACTCAGTCATGTTTTAAGAATATTTAGAACTAAGTATATGATAAAAATTATGATAAAAATAAAAAAGCTCCTATTAAAAGTGCATTTTTTGAAAATGCACTTTTTAAAACGCTTGGTTTTATAATCTTTAAAATCATAAACTTATTCCAATAAATGAATCTCAATAGCATTGTGTTTATCTATTTTGTTTTAATATTTTTGGACATTTTTAGTGTTTTGGTTATATTTTACGTTAAAATGTTCAACCAATTACGCCAAGTTTACGCCCAAAATGAAGCTTCCAAAACCTAGAAAACGCGGTGAATCTTATCGAATTGAGCTCATGTTTAATGGTACAAGAATAAGCGCAACGCGAGATACTGAAAAAGAATGTGAGCAATGGGCGATGCTCAAGTTGCTCGAATTAAAAACAAATCAGCATCTCAAGGAGGATATCAAACAACATTATCCTTTTTCCGCATTAATGTCTAAATATTATGAAGAAGTTGGTAAATCTCTTAAGTCAAAAAGATTCATTAAAATATCAATTAGCCAATTTATCAAAACCTATCCAATTCTGGCTGAAACATCAATTCATGATATTACGCCACAAATACTTACTGATTGGCGTAATTCAAGATTAAAGAAAGTTAGCTCAGCCTCTGTGTTGAGGGATATTTCTTTATTTTCAGCAATCTTTTCTTATGCTCAGAAAGAATTATTTTTGATTGATAAAAATCCTTTCTCGCTAGTATCTAAACCATCCCAACCCAAGGCAAGAAATAGGCGAATCAGTGAAGAAGAAATTGCTTTAATTCTTGATGCTCATGATTATCAAATTGGACAAGTACCATCAAAACAAGAGCATTTTATTGCATGGGTATTTTTATTCGCAATTGAAACAACAATGAGACAGGGTGAGATACTTTCGATCAAGCGATCAGATATTTATGAGGACTATATTCATTTACCAATGACTAAAAATGGAGATGCTAGAGACGTTCCATTATTAGATAGCGCAAAAGAACTTTTAAAGCTCATTCCCAACAATGGATCTGAAAAGCTATTAGATATAAGTAGTACAACTTTTCAGAATATGTTTGGAAATAGAATAAGGAAAATTGGATTAACTGACTTCCATTTTCACGACACAAGGCATGAGGGAATAACAAGGATGGTGAGAAAAAGAAAAATTCCAGTTGAAATGTTGGCAAAGATTACAGGGCATAAAACTATTGGTATTTTGATTAATACTTACTACAACCCAACAGCCACAGAAATAAGCAAAATGCTAAACGAGTCTAATTGACTCGTTTAGCACCACGTTTACTTTTAGGATTTTGACTCAAGATTGCCATTGCTGTTTTGGAGTCGTACAAAAACTTTCCATCAGATCCCTGATTAAATCCATCCAATCTTTTAATGATTGTTGTTTTTGCCATCCCGTACTTCTCAACAAGCCATGCTACGGACACAAGAGTGGGTATTTTTTCCATTTCCAAGCCAACAATCTCACCACCAAATGCACTTTGACCAAGCATCACTTGAGGAGGTGTATCGCTTTCAACAGTAATAAGATATTTAAATGACCCCATCAACCTTCCTCCTTTCTGTAAGCCCAATAATCGATACTCGGCTCAGCAGTTAAAACCAAATCTTTTTTACAGTTTGTGCACTTAATATCCCATTCACCAATATGGTCATCTTCATGCACTTGATTGTTAATATCTTCTCGATTCATACCCCATGAACAGTAGGGGCAGTCAAAGTCCATCATGCTATTGCTCCCATCAAAGCCCGCACTCGATTTAATTCAACTTTAGTATGAGCAGTACCACCACTATTTATATCTAGATAAAATTGCAGAAGATCCTTTTTATTTTGAAAATCGTACATCTGGATAACGATTCGCAAATCTCGCAAAATCACACGCATCGGCAGATCATTATGCTTGATTCCAAATACTGT
Organism: Acinetobacter wuhouensis; assembly: GCF_001696605.3. Classification (NCBI taxonomy): domain Bacteria; kingdom Pseudomonadati; phylum Pseudomonadota; class Gammaproteobacteria; order Moraxellales; family Moraxellaceae; genus Acinetobacter; species Acinetobacter wuhouensis. The sequence continues at coordinate 1,314,389 of NZ_CP031716.1, forward strand.
TAATTCGCCTTTAATAAATTTACGAATAGCAGTGAGTCGCTGCAATCCATCAACACAAACAGTCTGCTCAGGAAGGTCACCGTTTAAATCAACTTCACGCCAAGCAGGATTATTAAAGCGAATAGTTAAGCCGCTTTCATCTACAATTCTACGAAGCACATTCTCTAAAAAATTTACTTGCTGCTGTTCAGTCCAAACATGCCCACGCTGGAAGTCGGGATTAAAATCAATACCATCTGCACAATATTCACTTTCACCTTGAATCCAAGTTTCAAGATAATTAAAACCGCAGTGAAAATTACGAATAGGGCGCTCAATTGGTTTGATAAGAGCATTAAATTCACTTATTTTCATGCCCTTGCTCCTTATGCTTAGTCATAATATTTGCACCACAAAAAGGGCAATAATTTAAAGCAACACGATTTTTCTTAAATCTACCTGCGACAATTTCAAGACGTGAAGATTCACGATCTCTAATCGTCATAACTTGCGCTTCAATATCACCGTAATGATTGGTGGTTACTTCTTTTAAAGATGCACACATATTTAACCAGTTGCCAGTGTTCACGCATTGATCACTCATGCCCTTGCTCCTGTGCTTTGATCATGGCTTTACAGTATGCCGCTACTTTTTCAGCCTCTTCTTTTGTTTTGAAAATTTCGTAATATCCAATATCGTCATTTTCATCATCCCATTGAATAGCAGCAAAAACTGGATCTTGATCTAATTCATATGAGATACGATGCTCAACCTCTACGACCTCACCGACTGGTGTATCACAAAGCCAATCAGGGTCTTCACGATAGATATTTTCGCTTTCATCTAAATACCAGGTTTTGATTTCTTTAACCGGCACCAAAACAAAACCTTCCGGGATGGCTTGGGCTTTAGAAAAACTAATAGCTTTTAACCACATCGCCCAACCAGTATTCACACGGTGAAAAGTGTCATTTGCATCATCTTTATAAATCGGATCAAGACCATCTTTTACAACATAGTTACCTTGCTCCATATCAAAAACAAGGACTTCAGCACGGTCTGTCAACCAATATTTTGCTTCGAAATTTGGTAATTGCTCAGCCCAAAATGATTGTTTCTCTGCCAATGTTGGCATTCCTTTAATATCCATCACGCAACCTCACTTTTTTTACGAATTTCACGTGCGAAAAGCGCGTATGCATCATCTTCACTAAAGTTAATATCAATTAAGAAAAATCCATTTGGTGCAATCGGATCCCATTTTGTAATATCGCAATTGTCCATCATGATTTCCCAATCATCAGAAGACACAGAGCTTTCTAAATAAAAGATAACTGTCTCAATATTGAAATGATCCAGCATTGCTCCCCATGCTTCTGATGAGATGACTTCGTCATCCGAATGATATTTATCTAAGTAAGCAAGGTAAGTAGGGTGTGACCAAGTTCCCATCTCATCGCGAATAATTTCAGCAGGTTTTAATTGATTAATTTCCATCACAACCACCATAATTCTATTAAAATAAATAATTACCGTTAAATTTGAGCCTATTCTTTTATTGGAATAGGATTATGCTGCTTGCTCCCACTTAAACCCCCGTTTATCAAGCAATTCACAAAGCATGTCTTGAGCAACACGAGTTTTATTTATCAATTGCTTTTCACGCTTTGCATCTCGCTTACGGAATAATGTTGTGATTCGAAGCTCAGGGGTGATATGCCCAACAATGTGCCAATCTTCTGGTTCATGTTTTTTAATTAGATGACTTGGAGTGTCTACCAATCCAAAAACCAAGCCTGAATTCCCCTTATCCCAAAGGTGCATGTATGTGTCTAATTGCCATTCATACAGCTTTTTTTGACCTTCTTTTATAGTTAAGGGAAAGGTGTCTTTTGAGTAAGACGACTTAACATCTAAAATTAAATCTTCTTCATCCTCGCAAATATCGCACTCACCAGTGAATAGATCAGAAGTTTTACGAACCTTATTCTTGACATAAAAGTTGCCTGAAACTTGGTTGTATAAAGCAATTGTTTGATCTTCTACAGCACGACCTTTTTCAATTTCAAGCGTATTAAGATTAGGTTTCCACCCCAACATTATTTGCTTTTCCATTTCATAAATATGGGAGAGCGCACCCTCAGACAAAGTGTCTTTTTCAGGGTAAGACATAAGCTTACCCACACCTGAGGCTCTAAACTGAATCATGATCAAGCACCTCGGTTTGAGCGCGAACATAATGCTCTTGTTCACTAGTGATGTTGTAATGAGCCTTTAGTGACTCTAAATCACCTTGACCTGCTTTGATTTTAGTAATGGCTTTTTCAATTTGTGCGTCGTTTAGGGTAGGGCGAGAATCTGTTGCAATCTTATTTTCATCAGAAACATCATTGCCTACAGTGATAATTTTTCCCTCCATTTCCTCTTTGGTGTACTCATCACCAATTTCTTCAGGAAATGCTTTACGGAGAGCGCCTGCTTCAGCACATTTTGATAACTGACCACGCTTACGCTTTGTCCACATTGAATTTAAGCCACCACCTTTTACAGTTGCGCATGCTTCTTCAAAATATTCAGTGTGAGCAAAAGCAACCTTTTCACCATGAATCATTCGATAAACAGTTACGGTACAGAATTCAGGAACAGTGTGAGAAACGCCACCAAAATTAATATCAATCATTGGACCAAATACTGGAGCCTCAATTCCTGCATAACTGTTAGAGCGAGAAGCTGTAATTCGATGTTCTGCAATGGATGGCATGATAATGTCACGCCATTCGGTGTTTCCTGTTTTAGAATCCTTCACATTCATTGGGACGATGTGGCAAGGCTTTTTCATGATGTCGAGATTACGCGCTTTCGCATATTCAACCGCCATAACGATTGATTCAGGTTTCGCGCCAGGAAAGATTGATGAAGTCAGGGCAGACCACATAGCTTGATCAACATCGTAATCTTTAAGCGATACACCCAATTGATTTTCCACTTGAGCTACAGCATTCATATTCATCTCCAAGGCGGTTAGACCGCCAATTTTTTAATATTTAATAGACACGTTAGGCACAGAGTTTTTCGCAATCGCACGAATCACATCTTTCGCCATTTCTTCTGTAAGACTTGGAATCTCAAAGCAAAGAGCTTTTACTGCTTCACAATTGATTGAGCGCATGTGTTCAATATTAGCTTTACGCGCTTCTTCGGCTTTTCGCTCAGCTTCTGCTTTTGCTTCCGCTTCACGCTCAATACGCAAACGCTCAGCTTCAACAGCTTTTTGACGATCAATTTCAGCTTGCTTTTCACGCTCAATAGCTTGTTGCTTCAATTGTTGCTCACGTAATTCAGCCTGTTCTTTTTCAATCTTTAATTGAGATTCGCGCTGTTCTGCTTCAAGCTTTTCACGCTCCACACGCTCAGCTTCAAAACGTGCTTTTGCTTCTGCTTCACGTTGAGCTTTTTCAGTAGCCTCACGAGCAATAGCTTCTTCACGCTCTTTCTGTTGACGATCAATTTCAGCTTGTCGTAAGCGTTCAAGTTCCGCTTGTTCGGCTTCAAGCTTTTCACGGTCGGCTAATGCTTTGCGCAGTGCTTCCAGTGTTTCAAATTTGGCAAGCTTGGCTTGTTCTTCGAATTCCTCATACTGCGAACCAATCTCAAGGTTTTCCAAAAACTCAATATCGCCTTTTAACTTTAACGAAGTAGCATCAGCTTCAGGTGCGTGATCTTTAATAAATTGAACAGCTTCTTTATGCTTCGCCACGCGATCCTTTTCAGCTTGCTCCCAAGCATCGCGAGGCGCCAAGATTTCATTCCGAAGTTCATCAAACTTTTTAACAGTCGCAATGCGGTCATCATCAATAAGCTTGATTTGAGCCTTTTGCTCAGCAACCAATTCCTTGCCACACTTCTCAATAAATGTCTTGGATTTACTAATTTTTAGAGCGAGCGAGCCAATCTGATCTCGTCCTTTTTTAGTGGTCACATCAGGCACATGTGAACGCGCTTCTTGAGCAATGCGCTCGAACAATTCAGCAGTGCCGCCTGGTGTGCGAAATGCAGATACAACAATGTTTTGATCCGCGATTTCTAATTCAAATTTTGCATTCATATTCTTATCCTTGTGCCATTTCAAATTTTTCAACCGCATCCGCTTCAAGCCATTCATTCAACTCATAAACCTGAGATTCAGTCAGTATGAACTCAACACTCATTTTTGTTTCTTCAAAGTCAGAGCGAGTTACAACAGCAAGTGTTCTGCTATCAACTTCGAATTTTGTATATTCAACTTCATAGCCGTTTTGCGGGTTTGACTGAGGCTCTAAATAAGCCATATCAGTGAGCTGTTCACCTTTGATTTCACAATCAATTGAATACATTCCAAACGTGAAACTAAACGTCACAACATCGTGTTCAACTTCAATTGATTTCTTATCAATAGCAAAAGGAAAGCAGGGCGCGAACAATTCAGGTTTGGTTTGAGTGTTCATCATTTAACTCCAGCAATCGCAGCGTTAATCTTTCCAATCTCATAACGATCGACGTATGCGTTCACAGTCTCGTCATGACGAACCACGTTCAGAATGTCCAGAAACTCGACCGAAGCACCATCTAACGCATACTCGACATAGATGTTGTAATCGTTGGCTTTGACAGTAGCGATACAGGTCTCATTGCAAGTACGGTTAAGCACTTCATATTTTTGAGCCGTGATAACCACTTGATGACTATCATCAGCAACTTTGGCAGGCTGGAATGCGTAAGCTACTGCTATCCCCGCGCTGATTGATGCTGCAATGATTGCAGACTTGAGAATATTGAATTTAGTTGTCATAATGACCTCGTTGTGTTGAAGCCCGATTTGATGTCCAGTCCAGTCGGGCTTTTTTGTGTTTACGAGGCTTATGTTCGGTTAATCGAACAATAAAGTCAATACTTTTGTTCGGAAAATATAAAAAATAATTCGGTTATACGAACTTTTGATTTTTGATAGACAAAATAAAACCCGCCATTAATGCGGGTTCTAAAACATTTTTATTCTAATTAGATAGGCTGAACTTTTTAGCTGGTCTGAACGACCCAACGTACTTACCAACAAGAGTGCAATTATCTTTTAATGGAATTATTTGTTCGCCCCAGTTTGGGTTTAGTGGCTTTAAATAATACCCATTAGGTTCAACAATTAACGCTTTAAACGTGGCTTCACCATCACAACTAACTACAACCATTTCGCCTGTTTGAATATCACTTAAACACCAATCAGGGTCAATGCAAATTTTCTCACCTTCTTCAAAGTGCGGGGCATTGCTCAAGCCGCGAACACTTAAATAAAAACTTCGTTTCCCTGCGCCTGGCACCAGAGGGAGTTTCTCACACTCTTCTAAATTACTAATTGATTCCATATCAGTCCAACTACCTGCCTGCACCCAAGATATTACTGGCGCATAACCCACTGTTGCAATTGGATTTATATCGATACTTGAGTCAATGCGACTATTTGTGTCGCCATCTTTACCAGATAGTAGCCAAGTTGTAGATGCTCTTAAGACAACCGCAAGAGATTCTAAATATTTTGCACTTGGAGCGTTCGCACCATTAAACCATCCTGACACCGTGCCGCGCCCAGCACCAGTGGCGCGAACAATATCAGCTTGGCTCACGTTTAACTCTGAGCTTCTTCTGTTTAGGCGATCCGTAAAATTTTCCATATCAATCCCTCATATTATGTTCGGAATTATGAACAACTTTATTGACAGTTACCCGAACAAGTGGTTCAATAAGTCGAACTCATTTCGTTCGGGTAATTGAATATGCAAGTTAAAGACCTGCGAGAATTTTACGGGGTTAAAAACAACTCCCAGCTCGCAAAAGAAATTAATCGTGGTCGGTCAACAATTCACGGTTGGGAGATTGGTGGTATTCCACCAAAAACCCAAGCAGTCCTTGAGCTTTTAACAAAAGGCAAAGTAAAGGCTGATCGCAAACAACTATGCGCATAAGGACGAGCATTACACATGGGAGTCGATGATTTGAAAGAAGCAATCGAAAAAGGGTATCTGGGCGGGAAATACACCGTTCCGAAAACCATCAAATTTACACATGAAATGCTTGATGCAATCACTGTTGCTAGCGAAACCAATGAGCAAGATTTGTGTAACTGGGTGCGTGAGGTCATAGCGAAAGCTCTACTTGCTGAAGATGCTAAGTATGAGCGTATGGCAAGAGCGCGTAATCGGTCAAAGTGTACTTCGGGCACTTTGGTACACCAAAAAGAAAGCCCATCTGCTGTAACAGATGAGCTTGATGTTCAATAAGGAGTCTAACCAGCATGAACATGCCAATTTTAACACAGTTTGGAAATTCTGAACAATCAATGACTAGCTTGGAGATTTCAGAGCTTGTTAATTCAGAACACCCGCATGTGCGCACCTCAATTGAGCGCCTAGTTAAGCGTGGAGTAATACAACTTCCCCCAATGCGTAAAGTTGAAAATAATCAATCACTTAGTCCAAATAAATATACAAATGTTTATGTTTTTTCTGGTGAGCAAGGAAAATTAGACTCAATCACTGTAGTTGCTCAGCTTTGTCCAGAGTTTACGGCAGCACTGGTAAGGCGCTGGTATGAGCTGGAAAACCAAAACGCTGTGCGACTACCTCAAACATTTGCTGAAGCACTTCAACTTGCAGCAGATCAGGCGCGCCAATTAGAACTCGCAGCACCAAAAGTTCAATATTTTGACAGCGTTGCGGATCGAAAAAATCTTCTTAATGCCACACAAGTTGGTCAAAAGTTCGGCATGTCTGCAAAAGTCTTAAATAAAACTTTAGAGGATTTTAAGGTTTACAACAAAGCAATCAAGCGCAGCCGTGTATTTCAGCAATGGTTTATTGATCGTGGCTTTGGTGAATTAAAACAAACCGAATCAGGACACCCTCAAGCCATGTTCACCACCATTGGAGAGCAATGGATTCATGAGCAGTTTGTAAGTGAGGGGGTTATTTAATGAGCATGCTTAACCATCAAATGGTTGCTCTAATTGACACAATGAACGATAGGCCTATTGCTTTTAATCGCCACTATGTCGCGCTTGGTTGCGGTATCAATGGCGCTCTCATGTTGTCTCAGATGGTGTATTGGTCAAAGCGCACCAAAGACCGTAATGGTTTTTTCTATAAGACTCAGGATGAATGGGAGGAAGAAACTGGCCTTGGTCGTCGTGAACAGGAAACCGCTCGTAAAAAATTGCGTGAGCTTGGTTTTGTGTCTGAACATAAGCGCGGTGTGCCTTGCAAAGTCCACTTCAAGGTCGAGCATGATGCACTTTATGCTGCTCTTATTCAGTATGCACAAAACAGCCAATCCAGTATGGCGGATTCCGCCAAACTAGAATGTACGAATCCGCCAAACAGTAATGGCGGAAAGCGACAAACTAATACAGAGAATACAGCAGAGACTACATCAGAGAATACCAATATATATAAGGAGAAATTCAACTTTGCTGATGCTCTGGTTTCTCAAGGGGTAGATCAAAAGCTTATCTCTGAATACATGGAAGTTCGTAAAGCGAAGAAAGCTGTTAATTCAGAAACAGCATTCAAGTCTCTTATCTCTGAACAACAAAAATCTGGTCTCACTTTAAATCAGGTTATTGAACACTGTGTTGTGAACTCATGGAAGGGATTTAAGGCGGAGTGGATTAAGAGTTCAAATCAAGCCAAACCAAAGCAACAACGTGAACAAGCATGGGCCGATTACTACGCAAAACGAAATCAGCAGCAGCCGAACAACATCATTGATGTGATTGAGGTGCAGCATGACTAATTTCTTTTTTGGCCCACAGCAAGCCCAGCAGCTTATTGACACTATGCGCGTCATTCACGGAAACCTGTTTACACATCAAATGGGTAACGTGTCACCTGATCAAGTTGAAACTATCATCATAGGTGCGATGGTTGGCGTGTCAGAGGCTCAATTCCACTTCGGATTAGCACAACTAAGCACACAGCCTTATTGCCCGTCTATCGCGCAATTTAGAGCGTTATGTGTATCTGGTTCTTGGTGGTCAATTGATGAAGCTTGGGCGCGCGTCTGCGAATACACCAAAGACCGCAAAAAAAACAAGATTACCACTCTGGCTAAATACGCTTTTGACCAAGTTGAATACCTAATCAACATGGGGCAGATGAAAGAAGCTCAAAATCAATTTAAAGGGATTTATAACGCCAATCTACTCAAGGCACAGGTTAGTGGTAAATCACAGGAGTTTTACAAAGCACCTTTGCAGATCGGAATGAAGCAAATCGCTGAGGAAAAAACCACGGCACAAAAAGTAGGATTAAACGAAGAACAGCAGTTGATTTTGACTATGACTAACCGATTGCGTGAGCAGGGCATGACACCAAAAGAGGCGTTTGTTCAAGCACAAATTGCAATTCGTGGTGAGGTTAAGAAAGCAAACAAGTTTGAGCATGCTGAACACGACTTGGAAATGAAATCTGATTCTGATTATTGGCCTGACCCGTTTGATGATTTTGAAAAATACAAAGCGGCTTTGCGGGCTGAGCAAAAACCATTGCCGAATGCGGTGCGTTTTTTGGATGAACAAGTAGGGGGTGGGGTGTGAAGAAACCAAATAAACCTAAATTTATCGAAACCGAATTGGGGCGCGAAAAGCTTTGTATTCAATGCGATGAATACTGGCCATTGGATAGTGAGTTTTGGTTTACGTACTCAGGAAAGCCAAAAAGAGATGGCACTAAGAGCACTTGTTATGAAGCTGCATGCAAGAGCTGCTACTACATTCGATATAAGCCTCAGCGATTACAGCGTCCTAAAAACGCAATCCGTTCATGCCATGAGAAAGGGTGTGCACCATGAAAAAGCGCAATAAGAAATATAACCCGAACAAAATCGGAAACCTGTATCAATCACAGGCTAATCAAACTCATGTGCTCGAAATGACTTTCAATATTGATGAAGTGAACGACAGCATTGATACATGGCGTGAAGAAAATGACTTGGCTGATAAAGAGCTTACGCCTAAGCACGTGGTTTATGACGTATATCACGGTGATCTGATTATCTGTCTTAAAAACCTATTGATTCCGCTTGAGCAAGAGTGGTTTTTAGGTGTGGATTCACATTATTACTCAGTCGAAAAAGATGAAGTTTTAACAGTGCCAACGCAGTTCCAAATGCCAAAAAATGAGTTTTGAGCAATTCCGTTTTGGTTGTGATTTAAAAGTGGATCGTGGTGCAGGAATTAAAACGCGTTGGAAAGGCATTAACGATGAATTAAACATTGCTCTTGAGCAAGAAGTTCCGCTAGGTTTTGAGCGTGTGCGTAGTGATGCGCTGCTTCGTGTAGAAACGGCTTTTAACAATGTATCTGACTATCTGTATTTCAAACAAGCAAAGTTGCTTAGAACGCAAGGAGTAGCGGCATGACCACAACTACAAACAACCTAATCGAGCAAGTGGGTGGCATTGAAAAGGCAAAGGCGATTGTGGAGGGTGCGCCTGAGGAGGCAAGTCATACCAACTTAACACCTAATTATTTCAAAAACATTAGATATAAAGATTGTGAGATGTGGAATCCATATGATCAAAATTGGTTTGAAACTGATGTTTTTAGTTTTGATGTTTTTATTTCAATTAACGACCTCCGCACCGCCATTGAACACCACTATTACGGACGATCTGAGGCGGAAGAACTTGCAGCTTATGCAGAGTTAAGCCATGAGAAAATTGAAGGTGATGGAGTTATGAAATTAACCAAAATTCAACGTGCTGAATTAAAGCAAAAATTTGGCGGTCATTGTGCTTATTGTGGCGAATTGCTTGGTGATAAATGGCATGCGGATCATTTGATTGCGGTCGTACGTGACATTGAAACTGGTAAGCCATCTAAACCTGAAAATGATGTTATTGAGAATCTTGTACCAGCTTGCACAGCATGCAATCACAACAAGCGATCAATGTCGCTAGAGGCTTGGCGTGATTTGCTTGCTCACTATCGAGATGTTCAGGTTATTAGGGATTGCTCCCAAGTGCGTCATTTAGTTCGTTTTGGGTTGGTTAAATTCATACAAGAGCCAATAGTTTTTTATTTTGAAAAGATGGGGATTCCTCAAGCAATCTTGGAGGCGGAACGTCATGGATAAACAAATGACTTTTGATGAATATTGCAAGAAAAATCAACATTCAAGAAATTGCACAAGACTTGAAGCATTTTCGATGGGTCAGAGATCAAGACAGGCTGAGATTGATCGGCTTGAAGAATGGAATTCAAATCAAGCTCAAAGCATTAAAACTTATCAAGGCGAAGACAAGGATCTAAAAGCTTTGCTTCAAAAATTGATTGATGATGAGTACACAACCATGCGGCCAAGTATGGCTTATGAGATTCAGAAAGCTTTGCGAGGTGAGCATGAATAGCGAATCCATTTCATACGTCTGTTTGATTATCTTGCTTTTAGCTTGGTGGTTCAAAGAGCCATTAACCAAATTGATTGGGGGTTAAATGCAAATTCCTAAACCCCTCATCATCGGCATTGATCCAGACTTAGAAAAATCAGGGGTGGCCATCTTAGGACAGTCATTTGAGCTGAAGAATTTGACCTTTGCTGAAACTGTTGAGTTATTTCGCAGTCACCAAGATCAGATTAAGAAAGTGGTGATCGAGGCAGGGTGGCATAACAAGAAGGCTAACTTTAGAACAGGCGGGAATCATTCGAGACAAGTTAGTGAGCAAATATCACGTCGTGTTGGTTTGAATCATGCGACAGGTATTTTACTTTCTGAAATGGCTGAATCATTGGGTTTGGCAGTGGTGCTGGTAAGACCAACCAAAACCAAAAAGAATTCAGAAGAATTTAATCGCATTACTGGCTGGCAAGGTCGAACGAATCAAGAGCAGCGTGATGCGGGTATGTTGATTTGGGGGATGGGATGATGGATAGAAACGAAATGATCGTGTTGGTTGCATTTCTTTTCACGATGATGATTTTGGGTGTATTTGGGAAATAAGGGTCAATTATGAATGCAGCGGTGAGAATTGAAACGATGGATTGGAGCAAGTTTACAGCCGAGGATTGGTTTAAACAGTATGGCGCATACGTTTTAATCAATCGCATGAAAAGCGGCAATGAGCCTGATAGTCTTGGTGTGAATCAAATTTACTGGATGATATGTGAAAATAATAAAGGTGTAGCATTGCGGAAAGACCAGATCATTTGTGAAATAAGTGATTTTGAAGCTGAAGAAGTGCGCAAGTGGATTGTGGATTTTAAGAAAACATCAAGAGTTTGTGAATCTGCTAAGCGTGCAGTTATGCTGTTTATTGAAAAAAATATGCGTAATCTATCTGACCGAAGAATGGAAATAGAGTTTAAGTTGGGGCGTAACTGTTTAAGAAGCATGGTGAGCTGTGGTGCTTTCTATGTTTCAGGTCATGATAAAAGATTAAGAATCGAATAGTGTTTGACTGGCATGCCACGATATGGCATATTTCTGTTACAGTGGACGAAGTTATAGTAATTCACTACCGTTTTGCAGTTTCCATACCCACTGACTCCATCTCGTGGGTATTTTTTTGTCTGAATACTCATGGGGCTTACATGGAAAATCGTTGGCATTCTGATCAAGAAAACAATATGCGTCCTGATGTAAAAGCTTTACCTTGTCCTTGGTGTGGTGAAGGTTCAGAGCAGTTTATTGTTATTGATTCTAAGATCATGAATTTCGAGGTTTGTGGAGAAAAACAAACTCAATGGAGTGCACAAGCAAGCTGTCATGAATGTGGTGCATCTTCTCCAAGTAGTGATATTGGACCATGGCCACATCCACTGGAAGATGAATACAATCAATTGGATTGGGAAAATGAGCGTGAAGTCGTGAATTTTGCAGTCAAGGTTTGGAATTGTAGACAATAGGCTCACAGAAATGTGGGCTTTTTTGTTGTCTAAAATTTTATAAAGGTGCTTGTGACATACACAAGTGATCAATTGAGGATCGACTCATGAAAGACTGTTAGCTTTAAAAGAACTTGGATTTGTGACGCTGTGCAATTTGCTCAGCTATAAGCGCAAACGGTGGGATGCAGAAACCAGCCGTATAAATCGGTTTGAATCCAATGTGATTTCGTCACACATTGAGTTAGCCTCAGAGCCTCAAATTGTGGGTGACTCCCCGACCAATGGAATTGAAAGACACAAAGCAAATCAATAGCTAACTTTGAGATGTTTGTCGTGTTGAGTAGCGGTAGATCAGTTGCCGAGTTGATCAATATCGTAATCTAAGGCAAGGATGTGGCTGATCACCACGTCCTTTTTTTGCGCCATTAGCTCAGTTGGTAAGAGCCGTTTTGGGTCGTAGGTTCAAGTCCTACATGGCGCACTAATATTCAAGAGATCAATATGCTTAGATTATTGAAACAATTGTTCTGCGTTCACGAATATGAGTACGAATCAGATATTTTTGTGCAAATTGAATGCCGTAAGTGTGGCAAATTGAAAAAGTAACCCCGCCACTTCGGTGGCATTTTGCTGAACGTATTACGGCACATAACCCTGCTCAACTAAATAACTGAGTGGGGTTTTTCTTTTCTTATTGGTGGTGGTCATGGTTGATCGTGTAGAAGCATATAAAAACTTAGAAATACTTAAAGCAAACCAAGCGCGGTTAATGAATTACAACCATCTCTTTTCAAGCCATGCATTTAAACAAGACTGTATTGGTGAGTTAAGAAAGATTGGCAAACAGATTGCAAGCATAGAGAAGCAGCTCAATGCGAAGTCCTAAGCGGCTGGCTGAGATCAGAAAGCTTCCGTGTGTAAGGTGCGGTAATCCTAATTCACAAGCTGCTCACAGTAATTCAGCAAAGCATGGTAAAGGCAGGGGAATCAAAAGTTCTGACCTATTTGTAATTCCCCTTTGCTTTAAATGCCATGCTGCGTTTGATCGGTTTGAGTTGGGTAATCGGGCAGAAAGTGAAAAGCTATTCGAACAATGGCTAGTCAAGACTGAGTTGATGGTGGGTAAAAGGGATGAAGAATACTTTTAAACTCGAACCTGCAACATTCGTCATTAAGTCGTTTGAAGAAGTGGGTAAAGCAATTGCCTACATGCATAGACATCATGCGAATGCGTTAAGTGATGGCAAGCCTTTAGTTGTTCGGATAGATCAAAAGCAAGAAGATCGAAGCAAGGCGCAGAACAGACTTTATTGGCTATGGGTGTCGCAGTGGGCAAAACATCAGGGCACCGATAAAGACACAGAGCATTTATTTTTCAAGAAGCAATTCCTAGCACGTATTTATCATCGTGATGATGTGGGTCAATACAGAAAGACGTTTGCAGCAGTCAAGGTTTTGAAAGATCAAAAGCACCCGCAATACCAACAAGTGGCAGATGGCTTGAATGAATTGATTAGCACAACGGATGCAACGATCGATCAGTTCACCGAGTATTTGAATGACATTCATGCATTTTGTAATAAACATGGGTGTTGGTTGAATACACCTGATGATTTGATGTATTTGAGGGAATAACTATGGCATGTGAAGGTTGTGAACAACGCAGACAAAAACTAAAGGCAATGTATGACAACTCAAAAGAATCCATCACAAAAGCAATTGCTCGACTTACTAACCGAGATCGTAAAGCAGAATAATCAAGTGTTGCAGCAGAACAGTCAGCTTATTCAGATGCTGGTAACACAGAGCAGTCAGATACAGGAGCTGTTGCTCCAGTTAAATCCCGACGAGGACGAGCCAAGCCAACATGAGTACCTTGATTCATGAAACTCCCGAGACTCCAAACCAAATTGCAGGCAATGACACCGAAGGCAAATAGGTGGTGATATGAGCAACACTCCATCATGGCGCAGCGACAAGCGAACATCAAGCGAACGTGGATATAACTCAAGATGGCGCAAGGCCAGAGAGTCGTATCTAAGGTCACATCCTTTGTGTGTCATGTGTGAAGAACAAAATAAGATTGTGGTTGCAACCGTAGTCAATCACATCATTCCGCATAAGGGTGATCAGTCTTTGTTTTGGGATAAGAGCAACTGGCAAGCGGTGTGCAAATTACATCATGACTCCACCATTCAGAGACAAGAAAAGCGTGAAGTAATCATTGGTTGTGATGAGCGTGGTATTCCGCTTGATCCTAATCATCACTGGAATAAATAGAACAAAATCAATTAGATGGTGGGGGATGGGTATTCTTCAGGAGTTTTGCCTTTAGGAACCGCCCCCGAAACTCACTTTTAGTTCTATTGGGATTTTAAAGGCTGGAACACATGGCGGGAAGAAAGCGGTCAGACAGCACTCATGTCAAAACGCAATTAGTAGATGATCAGGATATTGCACCACCAGGACACGTTCAACTTCGAGATATTGACATGCCGTTTTGGTATGCACTTGTGCGCGCGCGCGTAAAGGAAAGTTGGAACACGGTAGACCTGCAACATGCAGCAAACCTAGCTCGCTGTCAGGCAGACATTGAGCGCATCCAGCAAGAGATTCTTGAGGAGGGTGACACGCTAACCAATGATCGTGGGACGGTTGTTCTAAACCCTAAGCATTCGCTACTGGAAACGCTTAGTCGCAGATCAATCGCACTGTCAAAACATATTCAAGTTCATGCAGTGGCAACGGTTGGTGAGTCAGACAAGCAACGCGGGAAAAACTCAGCAGCAGCGAAAGGCAGACAGACTGCTGAAAAAACCAAAGAATCAGATGATTTACTGGCTCGACCGAGCTGATTTTTTTAATGCCTATCGTCTTATAGGTGGAATGTATGACACGCGGTGAACGAGTAATTGCATTTATCGAAAGATACTGCAAAGCACCAGAGGGTGCGCATGTTGGTCAGCCGATCATTCTTGAGGATTTTCAAAAGAAATTTATTTTGGATGTTTATGACAATCCGCATGGAACACACACAGCAATTTTGAGCATCGCACGAAAGAATGGTAAAACCGCTTTAATCGCAGGCATCCTTTTAGCTCACTTGATTGGCCCAGAAGCAAAGCAGAACAGCCAGATCGTCAGTGGCGCATTGTCGCGAGATCAGGCAGCCATTGTTTTCAAACTGGCCGTGAAGATGATTAATCTGAATGAAGACTTGCAAGACTTGGTTCATATCATTCCATCGACAAAAACGCTCGTAGGCTTGGCGAAAAACGTCGAGTTCAGGGCGTTATCAGCAGAAGGAAAAACAACACACGGTCTATCGCCTATTTTGGCAATTCTTGATGAAACGGGACAGGTAAAAGGGCCGCAAGATGAATTTGTTGATGCGGTGGTGACAGCTCAGGGCGCACATGAAGCACCACTCTTGATGGTGATTAGTACGCAGGCTGCCACTGATGCAGACCTGCTGAGTATCTGGATTGATGATGCGCTAAAGGGTGAAGATCCAAAGACAGTGTGCCACCTATACACCACACCAATGGATAGCGATATTTTAGATAAGAACTCATGGAAGCTATCCAATCCAGCATTGGGCAAGTTTAGGTCGGAGCCTGATATGCAAAAATTAGCAGAAAAGGCCAGTCGGATGCCGAGTGCTGAAAACACTTTCCGAAACCTAAACTTGAATCAGCGTGTTTCCACCGTGTCACCGTTTATTGCCAAACAGACTTGGGATACATGCCTTGATGAATTACCGCCAATTTATGAGTGTGATGAAGTATGGGCAGGACTGGATTTGTCGGCTCGTACCGACTTGACTGCTTGCGTGTTTTTAGGAAAAAAAGACAACAAGTTTTATGTTTACCCGTATATCTGGACTCCAAGTATTGGACTAGATGACAGAGCAAAACGTGACCGTGTGCCGTACGACCTGTTTGTGAAACAAGGGCACATGTTCACCACGCCAGGCGCAACTGTAGATTATGGTTTTGTGGCACAAATGATTGGTGAAATAGCATCTGAGTTAAAAATACTTCATTCGATTGCATTTGATAGATGGCGTATTGATGTGTTTAAGAAGGAGTGCGACCTAATAGGCTTAGAGTTGCCACTAGTCCCATTTGGACAGGGATTTAAAGACATGTCTCCAGCGTTAGATACATTAGAAGCTGAACTGTTAAATGCCAGGATTGTGCATAACGACAACCCTGTTTTGGAGCTTGCAGCAGCAAATGCTGTAGTGGTTAAGGATCCAGCAGGCGGTCGAAAACTGGATAAATCAAAAGCCACTAACCGAATTGACCCTATCGTGGCCCTAGCAATGGCCTGTGGTGTTTCCAATTTTAAAGATGAAACAGTCAACTATGACATTGACGGATATTTAGAGGACATCGTGATAGCATGAGCGACTTACAAGACACGGGATTCTGGTCTCGCTTCTGGTCACGATTGACTGGAAAAACTCAATTAAAGAAAGGGGATGCTTCCTATCCGGTAGATAGTTACATGTCTTCTGGTGGTGCGGTGGTCAGCCCTGAAACATCCCTGAAGTTATCGGCAGTTTGGGCATGTGTAAAACTACGCGCTGAAACTATTTCAACATTGCCACTTCACCTATACGACACTGAAAAAAAGATTGCCAAGGACCACGAACTGTATCGAATCTTGCATGATTCACCCAATGCAGATATGTGCGCCAGTGAATTTTGGCAGATTCAATCTGCATGCTTAGATTTATGGGGTAATGCGTACAGTTATATTGCTCGCCGCAATAATCGCAGTGTTATTTCTTTAGAGCCATTGTTTCCTAGTGAAATGGTTAAAAAGCGCCTGAAAGACGGAAGCTTTGAATACCATTACACGGAAAACGGCAAAGTTAAGATCTATACCGATGATGAAATTCTGCACTTTAAGGGATTTACTTTGGATGGTTATGTGGGCTTATCGGCAATTCAGTTTTTTGCACAGACGATTGGTATGCAGTTTGATGCAAATAATCAGGCGCAGGACTGGTTCAAGAATGGCTTGAAGGTCGGTGGTTTTCTTGAGAGTGGAGAAACAACGCTAACCAAAGAGCAGCGCCATTCTTTACGTGAAAGCCTTTCTATGTTCAGCCGACCCGAGAATGCTGGAAAATACATGGTGCTTGAGGCAGGAATGAAAGTGGCTAGTGCTGCAAATATCCGAATTAATCCGGTTGATGCACAGCTTCTTGAAAGTCGTTATTTCGGTATTGAGGAAATTTGTCGGGCCTTTGGTGTGCCGCCTCAACTGATTGGACACACAAACAAAGCCAGCTCATGGGCATCAAGCCTTGAACAAACCAATCAGGGCTTTCTTACTTACTCATTAAACCCACAACTGGTTCGATATGAGCAGACAATCGCTCGGAAGTTGTTGCTACCACACGAGAAGTATCTTTATCGCCCTAAATTTGCGGTTGATGGGTTGCTACGTGCCAACAATACAGCAAGAGCTGACTTCTACGTGAAGATGACTCAGAATGGCCTATACACCCGCAATGAAGTGCGAGAGCTTGAGGATATGCCAAGGGCTGATGATCCAACCGCAGACAAGTTGATGGTTCAGATGCAAATGGTCCCATTGGGCGCCGAAAAAGGTGAAACAAATGAATAGAAAAAGTTTTAATTTAGATATTAAAGCCGTCCAAGAGGACGGTTTTTTTTCGGGTTACGGTGCGGTTTTTGGGAATCTGGACTGGTACAACGACATTATTTTGCCGGGTGCATTTAAGAATACGCTGGCCAAGTGGTCTGACAAGGGGAAATTCCCGCCAGTGCTATGGAATCACAGCACCAATGAGCCTATCGGGGTTTATACCAAGCTGGTCGAAGATGAAAAAGGCTTGTATGTCGAAGGTAAATTACTGGTTGATGATGTTCCAAAAGCAAAGTCTACACATGCTCTTTTAAAGGCTGGTGCAATCGATGGTCTAAGCATTGGCTACCGCACAGTTAAATCCAGCTACAACGAAAACACAGATATTCGTGAGTTGATTGAGTTGGATTTGGGTGAAATCTCAATTGTCACCACGCCAGCCAATGAGAAAAGCACAGTTATTTCTGTGAAATCCAAATTAGAAGAAGGCGAACTGCCAACTTTACCTGAATTTGAAAAGTTCCTGAGAGAGTCAGGCTTTTCAAAAACGCAAGCCACTGCAATCGCTGGCAAGGGTCTGCGCCATCTTTTGAGCGAGTCTGAAGATGAAAAACTACAAGCGAAATCTATTTCTACCGCATTAAATATTTTAAGAGGAAGTCAAAATGACTGATCAAAATTTAGAACAACTCGCTCAAGAGTTTAAAAAACAAGTCGATGAAGTTAAAGGTATTGCTGAAGACTTCAAAGGCAAGCGTGAGCATGGCGACAAAATTGCCGAAGGCGCAAAGCAGGCTGCAGATGAAGCAATCACTAAATTAAACGAGCTTAAAGCTCGCATCGATGAAGTTGAGCAGAAAGCTGCCCGTCGCCCGCATGAAGGTAATGAAGAGGTTAAATCTCTTGGTCGTCAATTTGTGGAATCTGATCAGTTTAAATCACTGGTTGGTTCGGCTGGACAGCGCGGCAAAGCAAACCTTGAAATTAAAGCCACCATTACTTCAGCAACCACGGATGCTGCGGGTTCGGCTGGCGATCTAGTACAAGCCACACGCATTCCAGGCATTATTGCTCCACAGGATCGTAAGCTTACGATTCGTGACCTGTTGATGCAGGGTCGCATGGATGGTAATGCTCTTGAATTTGTTCAAGAAACTGGCTTCACAAACAACGCTGGAATGGTTGCTGAGGGTGCGAAAAAACCTGAATCGGATATCAAATTCGATCTTAAATCGACTACCGCAAAAGTTATTGCTCATTACATGAAGGCATCACGCCAAATCTTGGATGATGCATCACAATTGCAGTCGTACATTGATGGTCGCTTACGCTACGGCTTGGCTTTCAAAGAAGAACAGCAAATTTTAAATGGTGATGGTACTGGTCAAAACTTGTTAGGTATTATTCCGCAAGCATCTGCCTATGTTCGCCCTACAGGTGTAACCACTACAGCAGAAAGCAAGCTTGATACTCTGCGCTTCGCAATGCTTCAGGCAATTCTTGCTGAATACCCTGCAAGCGGCCATGTGCTAAACCCGATTGACTGGGCTGCAATCGAAACCCTGAAAGACACATCTGGTCAGTACATCATTGGCAATCCACAAGGCAACTTAAACCCGACTCTGTGGGGTCTTCCGGTTGCAGAAACACAGGCGATTGCTGCGGGTAAATTCCTGACTGGTGCCTTCTCAATGGGTGCTCAAATCTTTGATCGCTGGCAGTCTCGTGTAGAGGTGGCAACTGAGAACGAAGATGATTTCGTTAAGAACTTAGTAACCATTCTTGCGGAAGAGCGTCTGGCGCTTGCTGTGTATCGTCCTGAAGCATTTATATATGGAGATATTACTCCAGCAGTTGCTGGCGGTTAATCCAAAATCCAATAAGGGCCAAATTGCTGGCCCTTATTTATTAGGAGATAGTCATGACTGAGTACGACGTTAAGCGTGAGCACTATGGCGATAAGTATTACCAAACTGGTGACAAACGCACAGCTAATCCAGCGGATGTAAAGCACTTAGTAGATAAAGGTGTTTTGGTTGAACCTGTGGAAGAACCAAAACCTAAAACAACCAAAACCACAGCAAAACGGGCGAAACCAGAATGATTGATCTCGCAAAAGCTAAGTTGCATTGTCATGTAGATCATGATGATGAAGATACTTTGATACAGACATATATCGATGCTGCCAATGAGCAAATTCAAATAAACCTAGATCGCAAAGTTATCGCAACCGAGGCTGAGCGAGTAAATGAAAACGATCTAGTTGATAACAGCTTGCTTGATGCTGCTCGACTTCTCTACGTGGGGCATCTGTATAAAAACCGAGAGGCAACATCTCAAGGGATTACTGAGTTGCCACTTGGTTACTGGAACTGCATCCAGCCTTATCGTGATATGGGGGTGTGATATGTCCCAACGTGCAGGCGAACTATGCCACCGTGTGACGATTCAGCATAAAACCACGACCTATGATGAATACAACTATGAAACCGAAGCTTGGATTGAATATAAAAAGCTTTGGGGCAAGCTTGAATTTCTATCTGTTAAAGACTCCATTAATGCCAAAGCTGCAGGATCAGAAACAACAGCGAGGCTAAAACTACGCAAGCGTGATGATATTGACTCAAGCATGCGTGTTTTATTCGATGGACAGACTTTCCAGATTGTATCACCACCTAAACCTGACAACGAGAATGGTCGTATTTACATGACGCTGGAGTTGTCGTTAGTGGAGTAAGCCATGTCAGTAGAATTCAATATTGAAGGATTGGATGAGGTTCAAGAAAAACTTAAAAGACTTGGCAATCCTCGCTTGATGAAGAACGCTGCTCGACGTTCTGCTCGTAAAGCTATGGCGATTGTCCGGGATGCGGCAAGGGCCAATGCAAAAACTCTGGATGATCCAGAAACCGCAGAAAAGATCTGGAAAAACATTGCTATTGCTGCGGGGAAAACACGAAACCCGAATGAAGTGGTGATGCGTGTCGGTGTTCGTGGTGGTGCGTCATTCTCAAACAAAAATCCACCTAAAACACCAGGTGGCGACACTCGACATTGGCGCTTTATTGAGTACCCAAGTGCCAACAATCCAGGCACACCATTCATGCGCCCAGCACTGCAAAACAACATCCAAGCCGTGACCAATAGCTTTGCTGAAAACTTCAATAAAGAAATCGACAAGGAACTCGCAAAATTATGAACATTTTACCCGTAGTTCCGACGCTGAAATTGGCTTCAGCGGTCACAACATTGCTCGGCACTAATCCTTTAAGAGTATTTGAAGATGTAGCGCCACACAAAACGCCATATCCCTATGCAGTCTGGTCAGTGGTCACAGCCAATCCTGAAAACCACTTGGATTGCCCAGCCGCTATAGACCATGTTTCATTTCAGATTGTAGTTTACGACACTCAGCAGAAAAGAGCATCCGATATCCGTGCTGCAATCAGAAAGGCTTTAGACCCACACTGTTATGTCACCAATATTCACCCAAACCATTTCGAACGCATAGCTGATACCAATATTTTTGGTCGCGGCTTTGATGCGAATTGGTTTTTGGATAGATAGTTAGTTGTTGTTTTATATTAAATTATCTTTAATTTTGGTATAATAAATAAACAAGCCCGATAAGTGTTGGAAGCACAAAACGGGCTCTAATCATAATGTTATTAAGGCTAACAAAATGACTGATATCAATTCTAAGATAACTGACAGTGATAGCGCAAACTTCACATTTGCTGATGTATTGGCTCATGCTTATGATGCATCATTGGAGCAAGATTTTGAGACAATGATTAGCTTGCTGAAATTTACAGAAAAAAATGATGATGGTAAATCTGTAACATTCTCAATGCTGCGAATGGCTGTGCAAGATGCCTGTATTTTCAATTACAAGCTTTCTGTCTCACCAGAAAAGAAACTCGGAGAAGATGAGTATTCAGTAGTTCACAGCTGGATGAAAATATATGGGCAGAGAAATGGAATAAAAATAGTAAAAGGGAAACCATTGGCAAGTGGGAAGCGCCCAGATTTTTTTGCAGAGCTTGAGGGTGAAACTGTTCCAGTTGAGTGTAAAAAGTCATTCACTAGCAAATCACTCGCTCAGCTGCTTGAATACATGCATGAAATGAATGTGAAATCTGGATATGCGATTGCTTGCGATTTCAAGGTTGACCTTCCAGATAATATTACCAAGATTATTGTTCCAAAGATGTGGATGCTCGATGAGGATTGATTACTTCATCTGATAACCATGCCTATTTGAATAAATAAATTAATTTCAAACCAATGCCACCACTCGGTGGCTTTTTTTATGCCAAAAATTTGAGGAGTAGCTACTCATGGCGCGTATTAAATCCAACGGGACACAGATTTTTGCTGTTGTCGATGGTGCAGTGGTTCGTTTCACTTGCCCAAAAGCATTTTCATTCGGTGAGGATTCGTTCTCAAAGATTGAATCAACTTGTCTTGATTCAGACACTAAAGATTATGAGCGCGGCTTGCGTGATCCGGGCGAAGGCTCACTACAAATTGATCTTGATGATGAGAACGCAAGCCATTTACAGCTTATTGCATTGGCTGATTCAGGTGAAAAAGTGGATTGGTATGTAGGCTCAAGCCATTCAAAAACACCACCAACTTACACGGCTGGAAGCGGAATTGATCTTCCAAAAGATCGTATTTGGTGGTCATTTGAAGGCTATATCAACCCCGCCGCACCAACGATTGAGCAAGACACCTTGGTTGGTTACACATTCACACTTGTTCGCACTTCAGCAGTCGTAACAACTCCACGAGTGGTGACTCCATAATGGCTAAATTAAACCTAAGCGATATTGCACAAGGTGCATTGGTTAATGATATTCATGAGGCTGAAGTTGAATTCAAGCATCATGGGAAAACTGAAACTGTTGATATTCGCATCAAGCAATTGCCCTACGCGGTTACCGAGCCATTATTTAAGCGATTAAATAAAGGTGAAGATGTGGTTGCTGAGTGGATTTCTAAAGCATTGGTTGATGATGATGGCAATGTTTATCTAACCCAAAAGCAGGTATCAACAAACTTCACACCATCTTTGGCAGGTGCTGTATTTAATAAAATTCTAGGTATTGAAAAACCACCTAAGGATGAAGAGGGAAAGTCCGATTAACACCAGATGATGAATTCTGGTGTGAATTGGTTCTTAACGGGGTTGGTGGGCGCACAATTGCTGAAGCTAAATCCAATATGACTAATGCTGAGGTTTCTCAATGGGTTGCGTTTAGAAATAAACGCGGCTCTTTTTTTACTGGAAGGCGTGTCGAACAAGGCTTTGGTAATTTGATAGCGACCTATCTTGGTTCAAAAGGTGCCAAAGATGTAAAAGCACTGTCATTTATGCCACATGAGGAGCAACCACGGGAGATGTCGCTTGAGGAATATATGCTTCAAACATACGGTGGTGAGTAAGGAATCGACTTAGGTCGGTTTCTTTTTTAACAAATAGTTAGTATCTTGTCCTGAATAACAAATATTTGGGGTTGGGTGTGGAAATAGTAATAGCAGCAATTGTTGGTGTGATTATTTGGTATGTTTTGAAAGCTAAAAAGGAAGCAAGTGAAACAAGTATAAATCCAAACCTAAACAACATTTCATACGCGTACAACATTGTTGGTGAACAGTCCTATCAAAATAACTTAAAAAAGATAGCTGGCCCCAAAGAAGAAGAATCAAAGTTTTTTGAGTGCTATGCAAAAGTCAGCTCAGAGCCATTTAATCAGTATGATAAAAATGCTGTTAAGGTTGAGATCAATGGTTTGATTGTGGGTTACTTGAGCAAAGGTGAGGCAGTCAAACTAGCAGGAAAGGTAATAAATAAAACTGTGCCGGCGGTCATAGATGGTGGCTGGAAAGATGAAGAAAGTGCAGGTAGTTATGGTGTAAAGCTCGCAATTAATAACGTTAATGATCTGGTTT
Source organism: Acinetobacter wuhouensis (assembly GCF_001696605.3). Lineage (NCBI taxonomy): Bacteria > Pseudomonadati > Pseudomonadota > Gammaproteobacteria > Moraxellales > Moraxellaceae > Acinetobacter > Acinetobacter wuhouensis. The sequence goes on from NZ_CP031716.1 coordinate 1,337,864, forward strand.
AGTTGGAGCTGAGAAATGAAAAAACTATTAATGGCGATTCTGCTAACCATATCAACACAAGTTATTTTTGCTGAGGAGCGAACCCTAGATGAGCGTTGTGATGGGCATTCAAAATATGTTATGGAGCTACTGGAAAATAAATATAAAGGTGAAACCCTGAAAGAGCAGCTAGAGCTAGTTGATGAATGGGATGATCGAGAGTATAGAGAGGAAATAAAAAGAATATTAACTAATTTAATCTACACTTTGCCAAAAGAATACACAGAACAGGGTATTAAATTTCAGGCATTGGCTACCTATACGGCAGCATATAGAAGCTGTATTAAGAAATACTCTTAAAGTTTTTAAGTATTAAAGCCTCGCACCAGCGGGGTTTTTTATTGCCTGAGGAAAAGTTATGGCAGCAGCATCCCTTGGTCGGTTGACCTTAGATTTAGCAGTAAAGCTCGGTTCATACGAACAGGGTATGACGCAGGCGGAACGCAAAACCAAGCAAACCACTGATAACATGAATAAAGCTTTCGCTGGATTCAAGAATCAGGTAGCAGATGCTTTAGGTGGAACTCAACTAGGTTCGCTTGTCGATTCATTTAATACAAAAATTGGCTCGCTCAGTGGTGGGATTGGCGTTGCTAGTGCTGCTTTGGCAGGAATGGTCGCAGGCGGTACTGTTTTGGCTGTCGCCAGCCTTAGCAAAATGGCTATTGAAACAGCAAAAGCCAATAATGAACTTCAGGTTTTGGCGAATCGAGCAAATACAAGCATCGGAAGCTTTCAGGTTTTGCAGTACGCTGCCGAGGGTTTAGGGGTTTCTCAAGATCAGCTTGGAAGTATTCTTGCTGATGTGCAAGAAAAGCTCGGTGAATTTAGTGCGACCAAAGGTGGCGGGGCTGCTGATTTCTTTGATGCATTGAAAAACAATACTAAGATGACAGAGAGTCAAATCAAGTCATTTGGTAAAACCTTGCAAGGTAAAGATGGCATTGAAGCCATTCAAATGCTTAACAATAAAATGGATGAGCTTGGAGTCACATCGCAAGAGCGCCGCTTTATTTTTGAGAGTTTAGCAAGCGACCTAGCCAATTTAGCACCAATATTTGCAGAGAATGGCAAGGCGTTGGATGCATTTGATTTAGCTCTTCAACAAGCTGGATTAAAAACCACGAAAGAGGCAGCGGAACAATCTCAGTTGCTGGCAGCCCAAGTTAAGGCGGTGAACTTGCAATTCCAAGGCTGGAAGAATCAACTGGTCTCAGGGTTTATGCCTGCCATCATTGATGTTGCTAATGCATTCTTTAGCACTTCCAAAAATGGACAGCAATTGCAAAGCGTTGGTGCCGGTATTGGGTCTGTGATGAAAGCAGTGGCAAAAGTCGCTCTCGGGGTTTCGGCCGCATTCACGATTGCTGGTAAAGTTATTGGTGGGGTAGCCGCTGCAATTGCTGCCTTAAAAGGGGATAAGATTGCAACCGTTAATATGATGTTTGATGATATTGAGCAAACTTTAGCGGATTACGGTAATCGCATTGATTCGTTTAGTATAATTGGTGATTCCGCAACCAAATCTACCAACGATTTAGTTAATGCAATTCTTGATGTTAATAGTGCTGCACAGCAGTCCGCAAAGGGCCTTGCATTAGATACTAAAGCAGCTGATGAAAATGCCAAAGCCACTGAAAAACAAGCTGCGGCAAAAACCAAGGTAGCAAAAGAGCAAGAAAACCTAAATAAGATGGTTGGTGCTTCCGCATTGTCTGGGTTGCGCATTAAGTCATCTGAGGCATTTGCCGGTGGTCAGGTTCGTGGTTATACCGCCAACTTTGCACAAATGGCGCAAAAGCAACTGGGATCCGACTTAAATCGCTTTACCGCGTTCAATGACTTATATCACAAAGGCACAAACAGCAAACATGCAACAGGTAATGCCTTTGATTTCACAATTGCTGATGCCTCTAAATCAACTCAGGCTGTCAAGCAGCTTGAGGATGTTGCCAAGCGATATGGTTATGTGGTTAAGGTCTTGGATGAGTACAGAAACCCATCATCACGCGCCACTGGTGGGCATTTGCATGTTTCTGTACTTGGATTTAAAGGCAATGCTGAGGCAGCAAAACAGGCACAAGATGAACTGGGTTTAATTGCCAAAACCAATGAGGAAGCGGATCGTATTCGGGAAGAATCTCAGCGGGCACAACAATCTGTTATTCGTCAGTATTTAACTGAGCGTGAAAAACTTGAGGTAGAGCATGGCGATAAGCTTTTAGATATTAAAATAGCCTTTGCTGGTGACCAATCAGCAATTAAAAAGTACAGCGACTTGCAAAATGCTGCATATCAAAAAGACGTTACTGAATATCAGGAAGCTCAGAAACAAAAAGAGCTGAGTGATAAAAAACAACTCCTTGAAGCTAAGCGCCACTGGATATCTACTGAAGACTATGCCAAAGAATATTACGCATTAGTACGAGAAGAAATTCTTAATACTGCGGAATATTCACCTGAGATGAAAAATGCGCTAGTAAAGCAGGCGAATATTCAGCAGGGAGTAGAAGAAAACTCCAAGCGTGAACAGGTTTGGAGTGATTATCAGTCCATGATGGGGCTTGAAAAGTCTCCATATCAGCAAGACATAGATTTGCTTGCAGAAGCACGTAAGCACATGCTATTGACAGAAGAGGAGTATCAACAACAGCGTTTGGCTATGCAGATGTCATACGGTGCCCAGTACGGTGCAGATTTTGCAGGCATGATGATGGGCTTAGTTGATTCATCAAGTTCGGCTTATGCCATTCTTGGTAGTGTTCAAAAAGGCTTTGCATTGTTCTCTACTGCAATGAATAGTTATCAAGCAATTTCAGCAGCTTGGGCATCAGCACCTTTCCCATATAATTTGCCAGCAGTTGGTATTGCAACAATGGAAACTGGATTGCTTCAAGCTGCTGTTTCAGCATTGAGTCCTGTTGGCTATGCAACTGGTGGTTTTACTGGATTCGGTGGTAAATATGAGCCGGCTGGTATTGTCCACAAAGGTGAAGGGGTTTTAACGCAAGAAGAAATCGCTGCACTAGGTGGGCCGGCTGGCTTCTATGCATTGCGAGATTCAATTCGTAATGGGTTCGCTGATGGTGGATTAGCGTTGGATGCGCCTAAATTGATAAATGCTCAAAGTCCAACTATTAGCGGATATATGGAGGAGGCGCAACAAAAACAACAAGCAAATTTACAGCATCTACAAATCAATAACATCTTAGATCCTTCGATTGTAGGTGATTTCATGGGCACTTCATCTGGTACTAAAACCTTTATGAATTTCATTAAAAATAATCGATCTTCGATTAAGGCGATGATTGCATGAAATTAACAACGGAAAATTTCGGTGAGGTAATTTTGTTAACTTCGCCAGCATTGGTTGGAGGGACTGAAACATTAGGGTTTAAAACTGATGTGTTTGAGTCTAAAAATGGTACAGAAGTCAGAACTCCGCTCAAAGATAAAGCCCGGCAAACGCTGGGCTTTTCTTCAGTTGTATTACGTAATGAAATTGCACAGCATTTCAATACTCAATGGGGCGGAATACGTAAAAACTGGGCTGTTCCATTGTTTCAGGAATCTCAATTTGTTGGTGATGTATCTGCTGATTTTGTGATGTGTCGGACTGATATTTTCTCTTTTTATGATGGCTGCCTTGCATTGTTGAAAAACAACTCTGAGCAAGTATTGGTTAAAGTTGAAACAGTTGAAGTCGACCGCTTGGTGCTTACTAATGTCGTGAATATCTCGAATGCGAAGCTTTACCCAGTGCGAGTATGTTTTATTAGCGGAGATATTTCGCGACAGATTAGCAGCCTACATACACAGTCATCCATTACATTTATCGTAATTGATGAACCTGAAGTTGCTGAAAGTGTGCCGCAACAATTTTTAGGAAATGATTTGTATTGGTTTTGCCTAACTTATTCTGGTGACTCCATGGAATCTACCTTGGTGCAGCAACAGAACATGATTAATAACGAAGTTGGAGTGATTTTTCAAAACTCAGATTGGAATTTTGCGCGATATTCAAAGCAGTACCGAGCGGTGATTCATAGTGCTGAAGATCTGTATGCATATCGGCAATTTCTATTTCGCAGACGAGGAAAATACCGTCCGTTCTGGTTGCCAACGTATGAAGCTAATATGCGCTGTAAAAGCACAGGATTCATTTCATCAGTCATGCTGATTGAATCCGATCAGTATAAGCAGCTTAGTGATGTTCGCAAACATATTGCAATCAAGAGTAATGGCATCTGGACGGCTCACACTATCACCGCATCTGCACTGGTTTCGGGAAGCACTGTACAAATCACGATAACGCCTGCGTTGAATAAGAATGCTTCATCTATTCAACGCATTTCATATTTAAGCCTACATCGATTAGATGCTGATTCTATTGATTTAAATTTTCAAGGTGCTGATATTGTTGAGGCTTCAGTTTCAATTTTAGAAATAGGGGTTTGAAAAATGGGATTGAGTAAATTTTTTCAATCACTAACCAACTCTGCTGTTCGTCGTGAATTGTACGAGTTCACAAGAGGTGAAAGTAAGTTTTACTACACATCTGGTGATAAGCCTGTTCAAGATGGCGAGACTATTTATGAAGCAATTACACTCACTAGATCATCAATTGATTCAAGTAGTGATTTAGAGAAAAATTCAATCGATATTATTTTTGCTTTGAATAGTGAGTTTGCACAAGATTGTCTACGTTCAGCACTTGAAGAAAACATTCTTGTTAAAGTAAGCAAGTTGCAGTTCGGCACGATTTCAACGTTGTGGCAGGGACGTGTAACTGCTGTTAAGCCCGAAGGTGTAGAAATTACACTGAAGTGTGAAACAGACTATACAAGTTTGGGGCGAGCTGGTGCGCGTTATAAGTATCAACGAACTTGTTGTCACGACTTGTACGGAAAGGGTTGTAAGCTAGACAAGTTGCTTTGGGGTATTCAAACAACAGTCAAATCAGTAGATAAATTAAATGTACAACTACGTAATTTATCTGTTGATGATAATTATTTTAGGCTTGGTATGTTGCAAAGTAATGCAGGTGTAAATGTAGCAATTGAATCGAGCACTGGACAATCAGTCACTTTGATTCGTCGCTTAGATACGCTGTCTAGTCAAATAACAACAGATGTGGCTTTATCTGAATATAACATTGCCAAAATTGAACTTGAGCAAGCTATTGCAAATCGTGATGCTTTAGATCCATTGAGTCCGACTTATGAGCAAGATTTTCAAAATGCAAAGAATATTGTAGAACAAAAGCAAGTTGTATTTGATTTAGCAGCTCAATCAGTATTTTTTGTGACAGTCTATCCCGGTTGCATGAAATCATTAACTGCATGCCATCGATTTGGTAACACTAATAATTTTCTCGGCTTTCCGTATATGCCAGAAGATAACCCGACGACAACTAGGATTGTGTAATGTTCCCGATTATAGCTGTAGTAATATCAATCGCATCAGCTGCGTACTCATATCTAATGATGAGAAAGGGTCAAAAAACAAAGCTATCACCAGGTGAGCTTGATTTAACTGCTGCTGATGAAGGGGGATCAATTCCTGTTATTTTTGGCACTTGTGATGTTGCACCAAACGTTACAGCATTTTTAGCTGAAACACCGAAGGCAATCAAAAAATAGGTGATCTATGCAATCTGAAAATGACCATTGCTCGCAAAATGCGGGCTTTATTTTTGTCCATCATATACGTGCTTGCAGCATGTGTACGATCAAAGCAAGACGCTTTTTTTTGAATCACGGCTTAACCAATGCTGAGATAAAAGATTTTTTTGATAACGGAATGCCAATAGCGCGTTTTGAGGAACTGTTTGGCCATGATGCAATGGCGCAGCAAGTGATTATGAGGGCTAAAGAAGATGGCTAAAAAGAAAAAGCAAACGATAGGTTATAAGTATTTTGCTAGTGCTCATTTTGTTTTATGTCATGGCCCAATCGATGCAATCACCAAAATTTCATTTCAAGACAAAGATGCTTATTTGGCAGAAGAGAATACAAATAAAACTATCTATATCAATAAGCCAAGCTTATTTGGTGGAGATGAGCAATCAGGTGGTATCCAAGGAAATATTGAGCTTTTATTTGGACGTTCAGATCAGCAGAAAAGCAGTACTTTACAGCGTATTTGCGCAAAAATTTCGAATGCCTTTGGTGGATTGATTTCTGCGTATCGTGGGGTGTGTTCGGTTGTTTTTGATAATGTTTACATCGGTACTGCACCAAACATGCCTGACTCAAAATGGCGTGTGAAGCGGATTCATACACGGCATGATGGTCAAGTTCAGTGGTATGACGAAAAAGCGGAAATCAATACAAAACAGTATTTATTTAAACCTGAAGATACGATTTGGAAATATAAAAGTGTTTCAGCGTCAGATTCGGCAGATTATACAGATGTAGATAAAAGCTTATGGAACAGTGGTGCATCACCGTTTGGTGATAAATTTTTTGCAGGTCCTGGGCACTATGGTTTTCCTACATCACCAGCTACAGTAATTGAACAACAAACAATTTTGTGGGCTGAAACATTCGTTGATATTGATTCATTGAATCAAAGTTTTTTATTTGAATGTTTTTTAGATAATGGAATAACAGTCTGGGTGAATGGGATCCTAACTTTATCTGATTACAATGTGAACGCTCACTATTATTCGAAAGAGTTGAGTGCTTCATTTTTCAAACTTGGTTCAAATAGAATCACTATTAAATGTATTGATGATGGTTTTGGAGAGCGTCCAGGTAATTGGATTTGGTTTGATTTAAGGTTAAAAAATCGATCAATGAAAGAAGCAGACATTAATCCAGCACATATCATACGTGAATGTTTGACAAATCAAGTATGGGGGGTAGGCGTTTCAGAATCGAATATTGACGATGCATCTTTTAGACATGCAGCTGATACTCTCTATGATGAACAAATGGGGATGTCGATCAAATGGACTGATTCAACTTCAATTAATGAGTTTGTTGATAACATCAAAGAGCACATTAATGCACAGCTATATTTGGATCGTGTCACAAACAAGTGGAAGCTTTATTTAATTCGTGATGACTATGATGATGTTAATTTAATTTTATTGGATGAAAGTAATATTCGTAATCTTGACTTTGAACGTCGCACTCTAGCTGAATGTGTCAATTCAGTCACTGTGACGTATTGGGATCGTGAGCGTGCAAAAGATTCAACTGTGACAGTTCAAGACATCGCTCGGATTGCACAACAAGGTGGGGTCATTTCTCAGTCAGTTGATTATAAAGGGTTTACCAATAGTGATTTGGCTAGTCGTGTTTCATTGCGTGATCTGAAAACACTATCCAGCACATTGGCATCAGTATCATTTGATGTGGATGAAAGTTTTTCTGAAAACTGGCACGAAGGTATGCCGTTTAAGCTATCTGATGAAAGCTATGGGCTATCTGAAGCTGTAATGCGTATCCGAACAATAAAACGTGGCGATGGGATCAATAACACAGTTTATGTCGAAGCAATTGAAGACTCTTTTAGCAGTCCAATGCAGTCTGTTGTTGAATATGTGCCACCGATCACCAGTGGCGATAGCACTGCAAAAAACGCGACAGCCATTGCATTTGAAGTGCCGTACATTGAGCTCGTTGAGCAGTATGGGCAGGATGAAGTAGATGCCAAACTTTCAAATTATCCTGAACTTGGTTATGTCGGAATGGCAGCAATCCGTCCAAATAACCAACATGTAAATGCAAGTTTATATGTGGATGCGGGTGCGGGTTACGATGAAAGAACGACTTTAGATTTCTGTCCAAGTGCTTCTTTGAAAAATGACATCGGATATATGGATTCGAGTTTTGAACTTGAAAATGTTGCTGAATTTGAATTGCTTGACGTAAATCATCGAATCCAAGTCAATGATGAAATCATGGCTTTTGTTAGTTTTAATGCAGTAACAAATGTGGTCAATGTGAAACGTGGATGTTTTGACACAGTACCGCAAAAGCATGATGCGGGTTCAAAAGTGTTTGGTTGGGATAATTATTCAGGTCTTGATGATTTAGAGTATTTAAGCGGAGAGAATGTTTCACTTAAGGCATTAACACTGACCGGATCGGATGTACTTGATGTTAGCGAAGCAACAGCACACGACTTGACCTGCGCTGCGCGTGCAATCCGCCCTTACCCACCAGCCAATGTAAAAATTAATGGTGAATATTGGCCTGTAGATATTGAAACGGATCTGATTTTAACATGGGTAGATCGAAACCGCATACAGCAAACCGGTGGTGAAATTCTTGGGTGGTATGAAGGCAGTGTAACACTGGAAAGCGGGACCACTTACATTATTTCCATCTACGCATTTGATTATTCTAATAATTCCGAGACGCTACTTTTAACTCAAAATGTTGGTGTTGTGAATTCACATACGATAGACATTTCAAACATCACTACCGACGCGATAAAAGTAAAAATCTCATCCGAGCGAGATGGATTTTTGAGCTTTCAGAGTTTTGAGCATGTGCTTTCTTTGCGTGAAACGCGCATTACGGAGTCGGGTGAAACCCGCGTAACCGAGGCTGGCGAAATATTAATTATTTAGAATTTAGAGGAGCTCATCATGGCTAAAAAGATTTCAGAATTACCAGCAGCTACAACACCGTTGGACGGAACTGAGCTTATCGAGGTTGTTCAGGGCGGCGTAAGTAAACAAGTTGCTTCAAATAACCTTGGCGGTGGAGGGTCGTCTAGCGGAACTATAAACAGCAACTTAAATATTGAAGGTGTTGCCAGGCGTATTCTATCAAGGTTTTCTGGTTCTCCAATTTCAGATAGAACACTTTTTCAAACAATTGATGATGACAGTCAAACATCTGTAGGCGCTATACCATCTGGCACATCTAATATAAGTACCTTTACTGCATTTAGTTCATCTGATCCTAATAACTCAAACTATATGCAGATTTCAGTAGTTGGCAGTCAGTGCAGGCTTAACGCAAGTAGTGCTGGTACAGGACAAGCTGTAAATATGTCTTTCATTCTAAATGATTCCGAGGTTATGACGCTTGGTAAGGATGCAAAATTAAACCTGACAAATGTTGGAGATCTGAGCAAGCAAGCAGATATTACAGCCACAACATACGGTATAAATGGCGGTGGAATACTACATGGTAGATACGCAAGAGGTACACCAGCTGCACCAACAGGTGTTTTAAAAGGTGATATATTTTCAGGTGTTGGTGGTCGAGCCTACCATTCTGGTGGAGACTTTCAGGCTTCATCTCCTGTTTCTATCCACTGGGTTGCAGCAGAAAATCAAACACCGACTAATTATGGTTCTTATTTAAGATTCCTTACAACACCAAAAGGCTCAAATGTTCGTCAAGAACGAGTTATAATGCCACATCATGGCGGTATATTTGTACATTCTGCAAGTGGCACTTGGGATGCTTCTAATGACTTGCATACAAGTCCAATTTCCAATATTAATGACGCTGCATTGACTGTAAGTTCGTCTGGTGGTGTGCAATCAAACATTAATGTTGTTAATTATGGTGCTTCTGCATCTGCTGGTATTCGTTGTGCAACTACTGGTGGTAGTGTTGAATCCCCATCAGCAACACCAGCTAATACTATGATTGGTTTTATTACTGGTCAAGGGTACTCTACATCCGGTTGGGCTTCTGGTGCAAAAGCTATAATGTCTTTCCATTCCAATACAGTATGGAGTGATACAAATCAAAGTACATATATTGGGTTTGGAACAACAGCAGTAAACTCTGTAATAAGACAAGAAAGATTACGAATAAAGTCTTCTGGTCAGGTTAATTATGTACCACTAGCTTCAGCTCCAACAGTTGATGTTAGTGAGGGTGATGTCTATTTTGATTCAACTTTAAAAAAATTACGGTGCTATGACGGCACATCATGGATTAATTTACACTAACTAATGCGCCCAATAAGGTGCTTTTTTATTGCCAAAATTTAGGGGGCGCAAGTGAATGAACCAAGTGCATCACTTTGGAAAAAATTAAATGAAGTGACAGATAAATTGCAAAAAGTATCTGAACAACTCATTGAATCAAATGCAATTAATAAAGGGTATCACCAAGCACTTGATCAGCAACGAGTCAAAATTGAAGCGCTTGAACAGCAAAACCATCAAGCTCAAGGCGCTATCGGTTTATTGAAGTGGGGGGCAGCGATATTGCTCGGTATAGCTGTTTCGGGTGGCACATGGACCATTAATACAATCAATCAACTTAAGCAAGACACGGCAATTATTCAGAGCCATAGAGAGGATCGTAAATGAAATTAATTGAAGATTGGAAACTAGCTTGGAAACTCAAGTCGGTGCAAGTAGGCGCAATTAGCGCCTTTTTTTTTGTCTTGAGTTTATTCTCTGAGCACTTTTTAACATTCTGGAATTTGATTCCTCAGGATGTGAAAAATTCAATTCCTGAACAATGGAAAGAATACGTTGGTGCATTTGTTGGTGTGGCTATGATCTTAGCTCGGTTAAAAGCACAACCTGAACTTCATATTCAACAGTTTGCTAAAATTCAACAAGTGACAAGCAAGGTTGGTATTGATCGAATCTGTGGGTATGAGGGCTTTGAAAATGAAGCTTATCCCGATAGCGGAGGCGTTTGGACGATCGGTTTTGGAACAATCAAATACCCGAATGGGGTGCGGGTTAAAAAAGGTGATAAATGTACGCTTGAGCAAGCCAAAGCATATATGGCATATGATTTAAAATCATTTGAAAATGCTGTCAATAAAGTGAAAGTTCAGCTTAATCAAAATCAGTTCGATGCATTGGTTTCATTGGCTTACAACATTGGTGTAAGTGCTTTTCTAAATTCTACATTGCTTAAAAAATTGAATGTAGGTGATTACAAAGGTGCTGCCGAACAATTTCCGCGCTGGAATAAGGTGAAAGGTAAAGTGGTGAATGGTCTTACAAATCGTCGTTTAAGTGAAAAGAAATTGTTTGAAAAAGCCCTCTAAGGAGGGTTTTGATCTGATGATACAGTTGCGAAATATAATGAGTGCAAGAGTAAGCATGATGCGGTGGTGAAAGCCCTCTGAGTAAGTTCTTACGCCAAATTTACGCCAATTAAATTTAAATAATTGAAATTAAATATAAAAAAGCTCCTATTAAAGGAGCTTTTTGAAGGTATCGAAATTATTGTTGAGCTTTTTCTTTAACATCCGCAGCACCTTGTTCAACAGCACCCGCTGTTGCTGCAGTTGCATCTTTAGCAGCATCAATTGTAGCATCAGCGGCATTCGCAGTTGCATTTGCAGCATTATCTACAGCTGTCGCAGTTGCTGTTGCAGCATTGTCGGCTGCTTGTGCAGTTGCATTTGCAGCGTCTTGAGTTGCATTAGCCACATCATGACCTGCTTGAGTTGCCGCGTTTTCAATGTGTTCACCTGTGGTTGCACCTGTTTCAGGTGCTTTTTCTTTGTTACAACCTACAAGAGCAACAGTAGCAGCGAGACCTAGAGCAACGATATACTTATTCATTATGATTCACCTTTGTTAAACTAATTTTTGGCATCCAGCAGCTGGACAGAATCAATATAATTAGAAAAATTAATCAAATCAAAAAATAAAGTGTAAAGTTTTATATACCTATAATCTGTCATGCCAACATTTTTGATGTAAAACAAAGTATTTTTAATTTTAAAATAATACTCGTTTAATATTTAATTTGATTGATGAAATATTTTAACGAATGATAAATTTTTATAAAAATAATTGTAAATATTTTATTTAGAATTATTAAATCATAAGTTTTGGTTGTGTTTGATGTGACAATTTTTGTTTAAAAATGACAATTTTATACTTAAGCTAAATTGTAAATTGAACTTAAATTAAAAAAGAACTTTATTTAAAAAAACATATTTACAACTGAATAAAAATGGTTAGAATTGTTTTTAAAAATGTGAGTCAAATCAAATAATTTTATGGTTGCAAGAGATGTAATACATAAAATTTATATATATTTTTTTAAGAATGATGAATTATTGAACTAAATTATGGGGCATAAATATACATGTTGGATTTAAATAATTCTCGGAAGGTCCCAGACGATTTTGTAGTATTTGCTGAAAATCAAATTAGGCACTTGTTAAACTCTGTCTCTGGGATAGAGTTTGTGATGTTATGTACTTCAGACGGTTTTGAAATTGCTTTGGCGAATAAGAAAAATATTAGTAATTCTGGGAAAATTGCTGCAGTCAGTAGTTCGATTTTAGCAATGGTTACTGCTTTTACTTCAGAAATTAATCTTGTTGGATGTCAAACAATTACCTTAGATGCTGAAAATGGCAAAGCCCTTTTAACATCAGTTGCTCATCCAAAATACCCCTTAGTTTTAGTCGCGATGACAAATAGAGATATTTTGCTTGGTCAAATGCTGTATGAGGTTAAGTCGACAGCTGAACGATTAGTGAATAAGGTATAAATTATTTCATTTTAAAATAATCAATTGATAAATTATTTTAAATTTCTATTGTGTAATTAATATTTTTTATGTTATTAAAATAAGCAAGAGAAATGATTAACTAGATTGATTATCTAAATAAAATTAAAATAGGTATTCAATTAGAAGAATACACATTTTATAAAGCTTAGCTAGAGATATACTTTTAGCTAAATAGTAAAGTGTTTTAGTAAAGCAAAATAAAAATTGAATTACTAAAATGAACAACAATGTTAAATAGAAACGGGGACGCTCATGGCTCGTATTACACTAGATCAATTAACTGATATCGATGGTTTCGTTTGCGCTGCATTAGTAGATAGCGAAAGTGGTTTATCTTTAGCTACAGCTGGTACTGGCTTAGACTTAGAATTAGCAGCAGCAGGTAATACTGAAGTTGTTCGTGCTAAGCGCAAAGTTGCTAAAGCATTAAAATTAGATGATGTAATTGAAGATATTTTAATTACATTAGGTAAACAGTATCACTTGATTCGTCCACTTGATTCAAATGAAAATCTATTCCTTTACCTTGTATTAGATCGTTCAAAGTCTAATTTGGCAATGGCTCGTCATGAACTGAAAAGTTTTGAAAAAGAATTAGATTTCTCTTAATTCATTGCTTAGGTTGTAAAAAAACTCGTCTCAGGACGAGTTTTTTATTGGCGGATGATGTATAACATCAGTATCGATTTTAAAGCTGTAAGATCATGTTAGAAGCTGGAATTTATAAACACTATAAAGGAAATTTATATCAAGTCTTTCATGTGGCAACACATAGTGAAACGAGAGAGAAACTTGTAGTTTATCAATGCCTATATGGTGATTATTCAATGTGGGTAAGACCCTATGAAATGTTTATAGAAACTGTTGAATTAGAAAATGGTCAAGTGGTTCCTCGATTTGAGTTTTTACATTCAGTCTAATTGGGGGGGAGATCGCTGTATTTAAATAAAAGACGAACATAGATATTGATAATGAGTCAAATCGACAATAAAAGTAAAATTGTCATGGAAATGACGTAAATGATTGAAACAATAATATTGAGATAGATGAGGATGATCTAACATGAGTTTGAGTAGCCCATTTTTACAACGATTAAATGAGTTATACCAATCCTTTATCAAGTTTGATGCTACGCAATGCGATCGTATTAAACGTTATCGAAATATAGAGCCAGAGTCTGCTTTATTCCTAGCTATGCAAATTAGGATTCAGCAATCAAAAAGAATTTTAGAGATTGGTACTTCGACGGGTTATTCCACACTGTGGTTGGCTGATGCTGCTCAAGTCACGGGTGGTCAAGTGACTACAGTTGAGATTGATGAAAAACGCACACAGCAAGCCAAAGAATATGCTAAAGAATTACAAGTGGATGATGTGATAGATTTTTGGGTTGGTGATGCACAGCAGTTTTTAGAAAACAGTCAGCAGAAATATGATTTTATTTTACTTGATGCAGAGCGAGATGCTTATTTAAATTATTGGAAATATTTACAAAATATGATTGAAAATCAAGGTGGTGTACTTATTGTTGATAATGTTATTTCACATTCTGCTGAAGTGAAAAGTTTTATTACAGAAGTTAAGCAAGACCAACGCTTTATAACAACTACATTGCCAATAGGTGCAGGGCTTTTTATTGTGACATTTAAGAATTAAATTTGATGTACTTGTGTAGATCAGGAAGTATATCCTCCTGATCTTTTTATTTTAGAAAATTATAAAATTGATAGTCGCTTAAAATGTAAATCGTATTCTAAGTATTTATGCACGAAGGCAGTTTTATCACTACAGCGTAGTAAATTATCGTATATAAATTCTGGGACAGGATGGTAAAGTTCACCAGAACCATTGTTATAAAAAATTTTTAAATACCGTGAAGAAGCATTGTACTTCCAAGAAGTCACGGTAATCATTGATCCCATAAGCAACCCCTTAAATTTTTGATTATTTTACAGAAAATTGTTTCTCTGTATGATTTGAACTTAGTCTATTTGTATGTTGGAAAGTATTACAGTTTTGTAACTTATCACGTAATTTTTTGACTATGGATATGCTTTTTTTTGAATAATGCTATTTTCAAGGATAAGCAATAAATAAATCAGAGCATATCGTGACTATAGATTAATTTTGGCATAAATTAAAATGTTAATGAGAGCATGAATGATCATTGTATTAGATGTTGCTTACACAGAAAGCTTTGCGTATGTCGCAGGTGTTGTGTTTGAAGAGTGGACAAGTCAGTGTGTAGCTCAAACGTATACACTTAAGGTACAGGAGATTGCTGGATATGAGTCAGGGCAATTTTATAAGCGTGAATTACCTTGTCTGTTGGCATTGTTGCAAGAGGTCAAAGAGCCTATAGATTTAATTGTAATAGATGGCTATGTCACCTTAGGAGAAGATCAGCATCATGGTTTAGGGCAATATTTATATGAAGCCTTGGACTGTAAAATTCCTGTGATTGGTGTAGCTAAAAATGAATTTAAAGGGACGCCGAAATATTGTGAAATTTTACGAGGGCAAAGTCGGAAGCCTTTATATGTGACTGCGATTGGGATTGATTTGGATGTCGCCAAGAATCATGTGAAAAATATGTCTGGGAAGTTTCGTATTCCTGAATTGTTGAAAGCGGTTGACCGATTAAGTAGAGCAACACCATAATAATCTAAGTTTTATTAAACTGTTGTAAATTAAAATTATTTAAGAATTTTTATTGTGAAAAAGGTTTGGGAAAAAATGGATCAAACACTGAGTGATCAAAAAAATGCAATCAATTATATTGAGTTTAATGTTAAAGATATTCAGAAATCAAAAGCTTTTTATCAACACTTAGGTTGGACTTTTATTGACTTTGGATCGGCGTATTGTGAGTTTAATTCTGGGGCTTTAAAAGGTGGTTTTGCTCAATCTGACAATGTAAAAAGTAGTGGAGGGGCACTGATCATTTTGTACAGTCATGATCTCGAAGGCAGTTTACAGCGTGTAAAAAATGCAGGAGCAAAGATTGTGCAAGAGATTTTTAGTTTTCCTGGTGGTCGCCGTTTTCATTTTCAGGATTTGGATGGATATGAGCTGGCAATTTGGTCTGAGTAAGTACATTTGAAATCATCCAATAAAAAACCACGCTAAAAGCGTGGTTTTTCAATCAGTATGATCTAATTATAAATTAGATTTTACCAACTAAGTCGATAGAAGGAGCAAGAGTCGCTTCGCCTTCTTTCCATTTAGCAGGACATACTTCACCTGGGTGAGCGTGAACGTATTGAGCTGCTTTAACTTTACGAAGAAGTTCAGAAGCATCACGGCCAATACCACCAGCATTGATTTCGATGATTTGGATTTTACCTTCTGGATCGATCACGAAAGTACCACGGTCAGCAAGACCAGCAGATTCGATTAATACTTCAAAGTTTTTAGCAAGAGTCCAAGTTGGATCGCCAACCATTACGTATTGGATTTTTTTGATTTCTTCTGAAGAATCGTGCCAAGCTTTGTGAGTGAAATGGGTGTCAGTAGAAACTGAGTAGATTTCAACGCCTAATTTTTGGAATTCAGCATAGTTGTCAGCAAGGTCGCCAAGCTCAGTTGGGCAAACAAAAGTGAAGTCAGCAGGATAGAAGAAAACTACAGACCATTTGCCTTTAAGATCAGCTTCAGTAACTTCGATGAATTGACCGTTTTGGAAAGCTTGTGCTTTAAATGGTTTAACTTCAGTATTAATCAAGCTCATCATTATCTCCATGATTGAGGTTAGTCTTTAATTTGAAAGTAGAATAGTGCATTTTTACTTATTGGGGAAATAGTATTTTTTCATGGTTAATATCGGAAAATCCGAATCAGTCAAATTTTAACACTATTTCTTCAATGAATCGTTTTGTTCATGCAGCATCATTTCCATGTCATTAAAACATTAAAAACATGATCGCTGAATGACAAAACAATCACTTTTACTGCTAAAACAACATGCAGTCAGATGGGCTTATTTTCAAGGGTAAATTTTCAAAAAAGTTATAAAAAATATTTCAAAGCTTAAATTTTATTCAGCTAAGATAGGCTTTTTTGCTACAAATGTGTCTATGGTCACAAGTCAAATTCCGAGAGTTCTAGCTGTTATTTTTCTTTTGATTGCTTCCGTATGTGTAATTGGAGGGAACGGTTCATTTTGTCTGTATGAATATGTAGGGCAAAATACAGTCGGGTCACTTGATCAGTTAAATGGCGGTATAAGCAAAGATCCAAGTATATTTGGTATGAGTGCCATGACAGCATTGATTTTCTTTATACCTTTACTGTTGTCTTATCATCGAGGTTGGTATTTGTTATTTTTTGTTGTGTTAGTTCTTCTGTAAACAATTTTCTTGAGTACCATGATTGATTCGCCTTCAGTATTGGGCTTGGTGTATGACAGCATTGTCTATTGTCAAAATTATTGGCTGTTGGCTTGGGTGATAGGAGAATCATTATTTCTTATTTTAAGTTTGGTGTTTATTTTTTATGAATTTGAACATTAAAAATATCTTTAAAATAAACCATGATAAGTAAATGATTTTCATGTTTTTCAGTCAAATTATTTTGATTTTTATCATTTTAAATTTGATGTATCTCAATTTTTCCTCATATTGGAAATAAGAATGGTGAAAGCAAAAAAATATCAATTCCTCGCTATTGCAATTCTCGTAATTGCTTCGCTGAGTACATTTGTAGCATTTATTTATGATGATGCTTTTTGTGTGACAGGTTATGGGGTAGAAGGTATTACTTATTTAAATACGATAAGTTCCGCATCTGATGAACCTGTACTATTTGTTTTTGCAGGGATCATTGGACTATTTTTTGCCATGCTTTTGAGCTTTACTAAAACTAAATTTTGGTTTTTCGCAGTAAATATGGTCATGTTGATGTGTATGGCGATTCCGATGAGTATGTTTTCTGCTGCACCTTTTTATCAAGTTATTTATGAAAGTATTTTTCTCTGTGGTCATCGTGTATTACTTAGCACTGTTCTAATCTTTTATTTGTATTGGGGTGCTGTGGCAATTTACTTGTTAAAACTCGATAAAACTTGAAAGCGAATGGATTCATCTTTTATTCAAAACGCTTACAGCGTAAAATGTTTCGTTCAAAATTTATCTTTAGGAAAATCTATCTGTGCCAAATCAGTTTAATGTCGATCAATTGGTCATGGTTCGGGATCGTCATCGTTTAAGTCGGCTGAAAAAAGGCAAAGAGGCGAATCCTGAAAAATTTCAAGAATTATTCGAAAAATCCAATCATCAGGTCAAAAAGCGTTTTGCAAGTTTACCCACCATTAAACTGAATCAAGACCTGCCTGTAACCCAATATGCAGATAAATTGATTGAAGCGATTCAAAACAATCAAATTATTATTGTGGCAGGGGAAACGGGTTCGGGTAAAACCACACAGCTTCCACAGATTGCGATGCTTGCAGGGCGTGGTTTAACAGGTATGATTGGTCATACCCAACCGCGTCGTTTAGCGGCTCGTAGCGTATCGCAACGTATTGCAGAAGAAGTGGGACAAAAGCTCGGGGAATCCATTTCCTTTAAAGTTCGTTTTAATGAGCAAGGTTCAAATGATTCAATCGTCCGTTTAATGACGGATGGTATTCTGCTTGCAGAGCTATCCAATGATCGTTATTTAAATAAATATGACACTATTATTATAGATGAAGCGCATGAACGTTCACTGAATATCGACTTCATCATGGGCTATCTCAAACAAATCGTTAAAAAGCGTCCTGATTTAAAAATTATCATTACTTCTGCAACGTTGGATGTAAATCGTTTCAGTCAATATTTTAATAATGCACCAATTTTTGAAGTGGAAGGACGTAGCTTCCCTGTAGAAGTGGTCTATCGCCCAATTTCAGAATTGACGATTGGGGGGAGTGATGATGACGATTTCGATGATTTTGAAGAGAATTTACCTCGTGCAGTGGTATCGGCAGTAGAAGAATGTTTCCATGATGCGGAAAGCAAGGGGCATCCTGAACATGCGGATATTTTGATTTTCGCAAGCACCGAACAAGAAATTCGAGAATTACAGGAAACTTTACATAAATTTGGTCCAAAGCATACTCAAGTTTTACCACTGTATGCACGTTTAGCACTTGCTGAACAGCAGAAAATCTTTAATCCATTGGGTGGTGGACGACGCATTATTATTGCCACTAACGTAGCGGAAACAGCTTTAACTGTACCGAATATTCGTTATGTGATTGATAGCGGTTTTGCACGTATTTCACGTTATAACTACCGTTCTCGTGTACAGCGTTTACCGATTGAAGCGGTATCGCAAGCAGCAGCCAATCAGCGTAAAGGACGTTGTGGTCGTATTGCACCGGGCGTGTGTATTCGTTTGTATTCTGAGGAAGATTTCCAAAGTCGTCCTGAATTTACTGAACCTGAAATTAAACGTACTAACTTGGCGTCAGTTATTCTGCAAATGCAAAGTTTAGGTTTAGGCGCTGTTGAATCTTTTGATTTTATTGAGCCACCTGATCATCGTTTGGTGAATGATGGTCGTAAGTTGCTGATTGAGTTGGGGGCGATTCGGGATGAAGCCTCAGAGAAAAGCTCCCCTCTTGCGGAGAAAAACTCCTCACCCTTTGAAAAAGGGGGAGGTTCCCCTCTTTCTAAAAGAGGGGTTAGGGGAGATTTATCACAAGGCGAACTCACCAAAATCGGTCTACAAATGGCGAAAATGCCGATTGACCCACGCCTTGCTCGTATGATTTTAGGCGGTGCGCATTTTGGTGTGTTGAATGAAGTCCTGATTATTGTCGCGGCACTTGCGGTACAAGATCCGCGTGAACGTCCTGCCGATAAACAAATGCAAGCGGATCAAAAGCATGCGTTGTTTAAAGAAGCGGATTCAGACTTTTTGTTCTATATCAAACTGTGGAATACACTGACTGAGAACCGTGAAAATTTAAGTGAAAATAAACGCCGTGCATTTGCAAAACAGCATTTCTTAAGTTGGTTACGTCTACGTGAATGGAAGAAGACCCATGAGCAATTGCTTGATTTAGCACAAGGTTTAAAGTTGTCTTTCAATGAAAAGAAAGCCAATTATGAAAATCTGCATCGTGCTTTATTGACAGGTTTATTGTCTTTTATTGCCAATAAAACCGATGAACGCAATGTATTTATGGCAGTGCGTCAGCAAAAAGCCCGAATTTTCCCTGCATCGACTTTGCATAAAACCAATACGCCGTGGGTGATGGCATTTGAAATGGTGGAAACTTCGCAAGTGTATTTGCGAACTTTGGCGAAAATTGAACCTGAATGGATTTTATTAGCTGCTCCAAATTTATTAAAACATCATTATTTTGAACCGCATTGGGCGAAAAAGCCGGGTGTGGTCAATGCTTATGATCAGATTTCATTATTCGGATTAATTATTGAGCCGAAACGTGCGACCAATTATGAAAAGGTCGATCAGCCTGCTGCACATGAAATTTTCTTACGTGATGCACTGACCACAGGCAACTTGGGAACAACGCCACCATTTTTAAAGCATAATTTGTTAAAACTTGAAGAAGTTGAACGCGTTGAGGATAAATTGCGTCGTCGTGATTTGGTGGTGGATGAAGAAACCATTTACCAATTCTATGCTTCGAAAGTGCCTGCGGAAATCGCAAGTCGTCGTAGTTTTGAAGATTGGCGTGCGACCATTGAGCCGAAAAATCCACGTTATTTGTTCGTAAATGATGATGATTTGTGGATGAATGATCGTCCGACTACACAGCAATTTCCTGACTATTTGCATAATGGTCAATTGCGTTTGGCTGCAAGTTATCGTTTTGATCCAAGTCATGATGAAGATGGTGCAACGGTTAAAATTCCTGTGCAAGCTTTGCCACAAGTGGATGAAAATATTTGGTCGTGGGGGATTCCGGGTTGGCGTTCAGATTTGATCGAAGCTTTACTCAAAGCTTTGCCAAAAGATAAGCGTCGTAATCTTGTACCGATTCCTGATACTGCTAAAAAGTTGATGAAAGCGGTTGATGCACAACATTTAAATGCGCACATTTTCGATTTCCTTGCATTTCAGTTGCGTGGCGAACAAATTTCTGCCAAAGATTTCTCTTTTGAACGCATTGAAGAATATTTGATTCCATTGATCAAAGTGATTGATGAAAAAGGTAAGTTGATTGAAAAAGGGCGTGATTTAAGCGAGTTAAAAGCCCGTTGTCGCACAGAAACGCATAGCCCTGTGAAACAATTGAAAGGCGAATTTAAAACATTCCCTGATAAGTTCGTTTTTGAAGCTTCACAAAAAGTCACAGGCGTGGTGGTTAAACAATACCAAGCACTTGTTGTCACCAAGGACTTTGCTAAGCTCGATGCCAAAGATGAATCAGGTATTGTGATTCAGACTTTTAATGATCAAAATGAAGCCATTAAACAGCATCGTGAAGGTGTGATTCGTTTGATTCACATGCAACTTGGTGATTTGATTCGTCAGTTGAAAAAGCAAATTTCCAAACCTTTGGCTTTGGCGTATTCGCCATTGGGTGATAAGGCAAAATTGGAACAGATGTTGGTCTATGCCACCTTACAAATGTCGATTACAGATTTACCGATTAATGCAGAAGAATTTGACAAATTAGTCATCGACGTCAAGCAAAAATTCCTGTCTCATGGTCAGGATGCATTGCGTCTGATTAGTGAAATTTATATTCAATGGCAAGAGATCCGCCAAAAATTACTGATGGTCGATCAAAATGTCTTTGCCAAGAATATCGATGACATGGAAGATCAATTGGATTTGATGAATTTATCTGACTTTGTCTATAGCAAATCTTCCGATGTATGGCAGGAATATCCACGTTATTTGAAAGCTTTAATCTTGCGTTTGGAGCGTTTGCCCAATAATCTGAATCGAGATGATGATGCAATTGCACAGATTGATCCGTGGATGGATAAACTGTTTAAGTTTAAAAATGATGATCGTTTGAAAGAGCTGTATTTTATGGTTGAAGAATTACGCATTTCGATCTTCTCTCAACCGATGAAAACCAAGATGCCGATTTCGCCAACCCGACTGCAAAAAGTTTGGGAAAAGCTCGGAATCAGTTAGAATAGAAACAATTTGAAATATTTGTAAATTTGGAAAAGGAGTTTTACATGGGCATCCGTATTACAGGTACAGGTCTCTATCATCCTGAAGAAGTGATTACCAATGAAGAATTGGTCGAAAGTTTAAATGCTTATGTGGAACAATTTAACAGCGTAAATGCTGAGAAAATTGAAGCGGGTGAAGTTGCAGCTCGTCGTGGTTCAAGTGCAGAATTTATTGAAAAAGCTTCAGGTGTAAAACGTCGTTATGTGATTGAAAAATCAGGTGTACTGGATATTAATCGTTTACGTCCACGCCTTGAAGAACGTACTGATGAAGAATTATCAATTCAAGCTGAATGGGGCGTGATTGCAGCAAAACAAGCGATGGAAAATGCAGGCGTAACTGCTGAAGACATCGACGTGGTGATTTTGGCATGTTCAAACCTACAACGTGCATATCCTGCGGTTGCGGTTGAAATTCAAACTGCGTTAGGCATTCAAGGTTATGCTTATGACATGAATGTGGCGTGTTCTGCTGCTACATTTGGCTTAAAGCAAGCGTATGATGCGGTAAAAACAGGCGCGCGCCGTGTATTGCTTGTAAATGTGGAAATTACGTCAGGTCATACGGACTATCGTTCACGTGATTGTCACTTTATTTTTGGTGATGTAGCGACAGCGTCAATCATTGAAGAGACAGACAGCAAATCAGGTTTTGAAATTGTAGATACGCATTTATTCACACAATTTTCAAACAATATCCGTAACAACTTCGGTTTCTTGAATGGTTCTGAATTGACTTCTCGTGATGATAAACAATTCCGCCAAGATGGTCGTAAAGTGTTTAAAGAAGTATGCCCATTGGTGGCAAAAATCATTTCGACACAGTTGGAAAAGAACAGCATTCAACCTGAAAATGTGAAGCGTTTTTGGTTACACCAAGCCAATGCCAATATGAATGAATTGATTCTTAAATTGATCGTGGGTAAAGAAGTTGCTGAAGCTGATCCTGATCTTGTGCCGATCATTTTGGATGAGTTTGCCAATACTTCTTCTGCGGGTGTGATCATTGCATTGCATCGTACTGCGGATCAGGTGAGTGATGGTGAATATGGCGTGCTGTGTTCATTTGGTGCAGGGTATTCGGTTGGTTCGATTCTTGTACAGAAGCATGTGGTTTAAATCTTATTGATATGAACTGAATTTAGTAATTTCTTTAATTTTCTAACTTTTTGCTTACTCTGCGGAGTCTTTTCAATAAAGTTTAATTGTAGGAATTAACCTTCGGTTCGACCTACTTTTCTTTCGGGAAAAGTAGGCAAAACCATTGTCATTCGCAAAACTCGTCGATTTCTGTCTAGTTGCCAATATTTCGCAAAAACTTTATATAGCTCAGTTGGTCTTGCCTCGAACAGTTGCGAATGACGATTACGCGTATCGAATTATTCTTTAAATTCATAAGAGTAAAGTCTATATAAGAATTTTTTAGAATTATTTAGAGGTTGGGCATGAGAAAAACAGAATTAAAAATTCAGCACAATTCAAAAATTATAAAAATGATCAGTGCTTTACAACGCTATTATTTCCGACCGACTTTTCTCGGTGCTGAAAATCTCAACCCTCAAAAACCTGCCATGTATGTCGGTAATCATACCATTTATGGTGTGTTGGATTCTCCGATTCTGATCGATTACCTATTCAATGAACATAAAATTGCAGTGGTGAGTTTGGCGGATCACATCCATTTTCATCTCCCGATTTGGAAAGAAGTGGTCAAGCGAGTCGGTGGTGTCGATGGCATTCAAGAATATGCCAAAGAAGCCATGCGACAAGGCTATTCCATCCTTGTTTTTCCGGGTGGTGGGCGTGAGGTAATTAAACGTAAAGGTGAAGCATATCAATTGATTTGGAAACAGCGTTTTGGCTTTCTGAAATTAGCGCAAGAATTTGGTTATGACATTGCACCCTTTGTTGCTTTGGGTGGAGATGAAGTTTTTGAGTTGGGTTTTGATGCCAATGTTTTACTCAAACAAAAATGGTTTAACAAATTATTGTCCAATAAAAAAATTGGTTCTTTTCTACGTCAGGGTGAAGTCATTCCTTCGATTCCAACGCATATTATCCCGAAAAGAATTCCGTTTTATTTTAAATTTATGCCCCGTTTAGCCATTGATCAGATTGAAACGATGGAAGAGTTGATTGCATTTAGAGATGATTTACAACAGTTAATTTACACGGAAATAGACAATTTAAAACAGGTTCGAGACAGTGATATAGAACAAAAATAATCCATATCTGGCTTAAAAATCTTTGTGAGGCATATATGTTTAGTCTTGAAAATGATGTGCATCAAATTCTCAATCAATTATAACAACGCATCCAAACAATAAAATTGACTGAGGATGTACCACAAGATTTGATTTATATGACATTTTTAAATCAATGTGCGGATACTGAAATTACACCTGATATTGTGATGTTAGGCTTTGAACGTTCATATAATGAAAATAAATATCTTGCACAACATTATCCTGAAATCGCTAAACAAGTATGGATGATCGCTGAAACAGGGCAAGGGGATACATGGTTTTTAGATAGGAATTCATTGGACGTTTTATTTTATGACCATGATCAGGGAGAATATGAAGCACCTGAACAATTTGAATCGATGAAAATTAATTTTGCTCAGTTTTTGCAATTTGCTTGGTTGTTGAGAGCGCTAGAACATCGGATGGATGAAGCGGAGTGTACAATATTAGAATTTGCTTGTTTTGAAAATGTAGTAAATCAAATCAATCCTCAACTTTTTGAAAATTATCCTTTTCACTATTTATAAAAATAAGGACTATAAAAATGTACACAGCATCCTGCCTTTGTGGGGGTATTCAACTGAAAATTAATACCGAAATTCCACAAGTATTTGTCTGTCATTGTCAGCAATGCCAAAAAGCCCAAGGTTCAGCCTTTGTCGCAATTGCACCGATTGAAACGAAGAATGTGGAAATCGTTAAAGGGCAAGAATTATGCTCAGAATATTATGCAACAACCAATAAAAAGCGAGTGTTTTGTAAAAGTTGTGGTTCACCTTTGTTTAGTGCACGTTTGGATTTACCTGATTTGATTCGTTTAAGAGTGGGGATTATCAATGAACCCTTAAAGGCTGAGATTGCATCACATGCATTTACTGACGATAAAGCTGCTTGGTTTGAAATCTTGGATGATCATGTGAAATTTAAAGAAGCAATTTGTGAATGATTTACATTGAGTTAGTTTCTGAGTTAATCCATTTAATACTCAGCATTTAAATTTTGAAAATATGTTTCTATTTTTCATCTTTTTGATCTAGTAAATTTGTTTAAATACATGTCTTCTGTATAATTCTATTGAAAATGTATCGCGGTTGTTTGAGGACATAATGACAAGAATCGTTGTTGTAGCAAAAGAGAATAAAATATTATTACAAGACACACAGTCAAGGGAAATAAGTCTAGACCAGCCCGCTATTATTCAAGTCGGCGTAACTAAGCAAGATGTCAAAAGTTTAACTAAATCTGGTAATAACCTAATCATTACTTTAAAAAATGGTGAACAGATTGTCTTAGAAAATTTCTTTACTGTGGATACGGCTAAAGCACATTCTTTAACATTTCCTGAATCAAATGGAAGTTTTGTCGTGGCGAATTTTGATGCCAATGGCAAGTTTGTGAATTATTCAGGTTTACAAAAGTTAGATGCCTTATTGTATGAAGGGGCAGATACGGTTCCTACACAACAAATTCAAGCTTATGAGTCATCAGCAACAGCGACTTCAACAGCTGAATCAGAGTCAGATTTTTCTTTTTCTAACTTACTTTCTTCAAGCGCAGTGAAAGCGGGACTAGGGATAGCAGCAGCTGTTGGTCTAGGTTTGGCTTTGATAGATGGTGATAGTAGTACAAAAACTTCAAGTGATATTACTGCACCTAAAGCGCCAACAGCTACTTTAAGTGAAGATGGTAAAACGATTAGAGGTACAGGTGAAGCAGGAACGACAATTACTGTTATTGATAAAGATAAAAAAGTGGTTGCAACGACGACTGTAGATAAAGATGGTAATTACTCAGTCGAATTGCCTGAGGCACTGTTAAATAACAATGTTTATTCAGTAGTTTCTAAAGATAAAGCAGGAAATTCATCAAGTACTAATGTAACTGGTACGAAAGATACGATTGCACCTGATGAACCTCAAGCACAGCTAAACGATCTTGGTAATGTGGTTTCAGGCAAATCTGAGCCAAATGCAACGGTTAATGTTTATGATCCTGATGGAACGTTGATTGGGACTGCGAAAGTCCGTGCAGATGGTGAGTTTATAGTCTCTCTCAAACCTGCATTAACTGCAGGGCAAATAGGCACTGTGGAAGTTGTTGATCCATCAGGCAATAAATCTCCTAAACACAATATTGAATTAGGCAAAGATACGATTGCGCCTGATCAGCCAAAGTTGGAAGTGAGTAGTGATGGTGCAAGTGTTAAAGGTACAGCTGAAAATGGCGCTAAAGTCATTATTCAGGACGCTACAGGGACGGTGATCGGTACAGGAGTTGTCGATGAAAATGGTCAATTTGTAGTAACAGTATCACCTGCACTAAGTTCTACAACTGCGGGTAAAATCGTGATCGAAGATGCTGCTGGCAATCAGTCTGAGGCTTTAGAAATAAAAGTTGGAACTGATACATTTGCCCCAGAGCAACCTGTTGCAAAAGTTAATCCTGAAGGGACGGTCATTACTGGAACAGCAGAACCCAATAGTAAAATTACAGTTAATGATAGTAATAAGAAGGTGTTAGGCACTGCGACAACCGATGCCAATGGAAATTATACGGTCACTTTGTCGACAGTTTTGACGGAAGATACGTCTGCAACTGTTTCTGCAACTGATGCTGCAGGAAATGAGTCAAAAATCATTACTGTGACTGGAACTAAAGATGTAAGTGCTGATCCACCAAAGTTCACAAAAATTGATGATGATGTTGGCGATACCAAAGGAGATATTAAAAATAATACTTCGACTGATGATAAACGCCCAGTAATTACGGGCACAGGCGAAGCGGGTGCAACTGTAATTATTTATGATAATGGAAAGGCACTAGGTAGTGTGATTGTGGATACTGATGGTAAGTGGTCATTTAGTTTTGAAAGCGACCTCAGTGTAGGAAGTCATAGTATTACAGCAGTTCAGACAGACAAATCAGGCAATACCAGTTTAGCCAGTGATGCTCGAACTTTTACTGTTGTAGAAACAGCAGTTGAAACAAATTCAGTAAATGGTGCTTCTTTAAATCATGATCTTAGTGATACTATTGCTAACAGTACAGCGATTGGTATATCTTCGTCTCCTGTAACTGAACCAAGTAGTATTGCTCAGGTACTCGGAAATGTAGACGACAATACAAATGTTGTACATTCGTCAAGTACAGTAGACGTCGATGTGAATGATTTGATCTCGGTAAACACGTTTGATTCAGTAACAAGTCCGATTGATCAGGTGATCGCCAATTCAATTCCGCAATCGGCTCAAGATCAAAGTTCGGATAATCCACGTCAGTTGACAACTACAAATAGTGATACAGTTCTTGGGCTTCCTATTATACAGTCAGATACAATAGCTGATTTATTGAACCCTCAAGTGATCACATTCTAAATATAAAATATCGTAAATGAAGCACCTTCGGGTGCTTTTTTATTGGGGCAGATTTGGTATAAAGTAAGCTGAATCAAGCAATCAATAATCAAAAAAGTTTTAGGATAAAATTCTTCATGTCAGATTTAGATGTTCTACATCAACAGCAACTCACATCATTTAAAATCTCAGTCGATGCCGGTTCGAGTCTGAACTTTGTTTTTCAGCAGAATTCTATCCCTTTGATTCGTAACATCACTCTAAGCAGTAATAGTCGCATTGCTGAAACTAAGTTAATTATTCAAGCAAATCCTGAGTTTATTCAAAGTACAGAGATTAAAATTGCTGCAATTGAAGCAGAGCAGAGCATTGCTTTGAATAATCCAAAATTACATTTTGATATTCATTATCTTTTAAACCTTTCTGAAAATATCAAAGCATCATTGTCTTTTAAATGGGTTGATTTAGAAGGAAAGATACTTGCAGAACAACAAGAAGAGATCGAGGTTTTAACTGTCGATACATGGGGCGGTGAGAAGCAACCCTTAGAGCTGTTAGCCAGTTTTTCACAACCCAATGCTGCGTCTTTACTTCCGATTTTAAAGCGTGCCAGTGAATGGTTGAATGCGAAGCAATTGGGCAGTTTAAACGGCTATCAGGATAAAAATAATGAACGAGTATTTAATCAAATTCAGGCAATTTGGCAGTCGCTGATTGAGCAAGACCTACACTATATTGTCAATCCTGCCAGCTATATCGAACATGGACAACGCATCCGTTTTGCCAAACAAATTTTAGAAGAAAAAATGGCATGTTGTTTAGACACCACCATGTTAATGAGTTCACTTCTAGAGCAAATCGGGCTAGATCCAATTGTCATGATGGTTCAAGGGCATAGTTTTATTGGAGTATGGTTGCAGGAAACACCAATTGTGGATGTTCTCATTGACGATATTCAAACCTTGCGTAAGTGTATGGAATTGGGTGCAATCACATTTATCGAAACTACATTGATCACTTCTAAAGGAAGTTTGAAACAGGCGATAGATGTTGCGAAAGAATACCTAACAAATCCTGAAGAAATTGAAAAGTTTTATGTTGCCATTGATATTCGTCAAAGCCGTTTGCGTGGTGTTCGTCCGATCTCAACGCAGATTGATGTACAAAAGAATTTAGACACTGACGAAATTGAATGGACACAAGCTTCATTGCCTGAGTATGGTTTGACTGCAACGGATGAAAATGTTGCCACACGTGTGCAACGCTGGTTGAGACGATTACTTGATTTAAGTTTACGCAATAAATTACTCAATTTTAAAGATAATCGTCTGAGTATTCCTTTGCAGTGTTCAGAAAAAACATTGTCCTCATTAGAAGATGCATTAGCTGAGAATAAAGGATTTTTCTTTCATAGTGTGGATTATATTTCGTTTAAAGATGTGACTCGAGAGAATGAAGCACAGCATGTACAAACTTATATTGATGAAAATTTATCACGTCAATTATTATTCAGTGGTTTAGACACGGACACTTTGAATAAGCGTTTGGTTGAGGTTTACCGTGCTTCACGGACAGCTTTAGAAGAAGGTGGGGCGAATACTTTATTCTTAGCCATTGGATTTTTAGAATGGAAAGAATCTGAAAAGGCGCAGAAAACTTTTAAAGCACCACTATTACTGATTCCTGTACGGATGACACGTGAGTCTGCAAAGTCAGGTTATCGACTGTGGATGTATGATGATGAACCTCGGTTTAATTCAACACTATTACAATTACTTCGACAAGATTTTGAAATTGAAATTGCAGGTTTAGATCCTTTACCGCAAGATGATTCAGGCGTGGATGTCAATGCTGTCTTGCAACTGGTACGCCGTGCTGTAATTAACATGAAAGGGTGGGAAGTCAAAGCAGAAGCGGCGATTGGTCAATTCTCATTTTCAAAATATTTAATGTGGCGTGATTTATCTTCACGTATGCAACAACTCAAAGAGCAAGCAGTGGTCAATCATTTGATAGAAACGCCACGCGAGCCATTTCAAAAGCGAGAGGCCTTTCCGCATCCGACAGAATTAGATAAAAAATATCAGCCTCAGCAATTATTTACGCCATTGTCATCAGATTCTTCACAACTTGCAGCGGTGATGTCAGCCGCTTTGGGACGTACTTTTGTGCTATCTGGGCCACCCGGAACAGGTAAGTCGCAAACCATTACCAATATGGTGGCGCAATGTTTGGCAGATGGTAAATCGGTACTGTTCGTTTCAGAGAAGATGGCAGCCTTAGATGTGGTCTATCGTCGTTTAAATCAGATAGGTTTAGGGCATTTGTGTTTACAATTACATTCAGCCAAAGCACAGAAAATTGAAGTTTTAGATCAATTACGTGAACGTGCCGAAAATAATAACAATCCTTATGCGATTGAACAAAAACAGACTTTAGAAGAATGGCAACACTTATCCCAACAGTTGGTCAATAGTCGTGATGATCTAAATCAACATGTCGCTGTTTTACATCAACAACATCCAATAGGTTGGAGTTTGTTTGATGCGATGAGTGAGGAACTGTTGCATCGTGATGTGGTGAATTTACGTTTCAATCTTGATATTCAGAAAGTTAATGAATCATCACGGTCTCAACTGAAAGAACTTGTGGCAAAAGCAACTTTGCAATACCAACAAATTTCGCCTACAGCAATCGAGACATTGAGCGGTTTTGCGGATGGTGCAAGCTCGAATATTTGGAATTTGGCTTGGCAAGATCAATATTTGCAAGTTCAGCAAAATTTCGCTGACATTGTCAAAAAGCTCCAAATGACAGCCCAAGCTTGGCAAGATATTTGCCAGTTTTCGCAAGCTGAAAATTTACAACAAGCTCAGGCAGATTTAGCAATTTATCAGCAGCTTAAACAATTCACGCAACAGCATGATTTAAAGTTATTAAAAATTCTAGATACCATTGATATTCGTCAAATTTCAGATGCTAAAACTATTTGTGAGGAGATTTCAAAGAATCGTACGCGATTGATTTTTAAATATGATCCAACCATTTTCCAAGCAGATTTAAAGCAAATCGAGTTTAAATGGCGAGAGGCTTCAGCCAAGTTCTGGCCGTGGTCTTGGTTTGGAAAATTTCAGCTGAGAAACTTAATCCGAAGTTATCAAACTGAAAAACAAAAGCCGTCATCTACAGTGGTGGACAATGATTTACCGATTTTGATTTACTTACAGAATCATCAACAGCAATTTGCTACAATTGAAAATAGCCTAAGCAAAAGCTTGGAGCAATATTGGCAAGGGGATAAAACTGATTGGGTTCAGTTTGAAAATATTGAAAAAGCGTGGTCACAGCTAAAAAATCAATTGGCGACACGTATTCCAGATATTCAAATTCTCCGTCAAGCTGTGGATTTTGCCAATCAGCATGAACTTATTGAGCTAAATCAACAAATTCAATCGCTTGATGAAATCTATTCACAATTCTTACCCGATCTACATATACAAACTGAAAGTTTAAAAGCATATTCACAAATTGCTTTTAATTCGTTACTTGTACGTCAAACGCAATTACAAACAGTGACAGGTGAATGGCGTCATTGGTTGAATTGGCAAGCTTTAAAAACTGATCTGAAACAACAAGGTTTAGCAAGTTTTGCTGATCATTTACAAGTAGTTGATAAGTTTACACAACAAGATGCGGTTCAATTGTTAGATGTGAATCTTGCACGACAATTTATTATTCAACAATTTAGTTTACATCCTGAGTTAAATCAGTTTAATGGTGAGTTACAACAACAGAAAATCCAAAAATTCTCTGAACAAGATCAAGCACATCAGAAGTTTGCCAGCGAAGAAATTACCCGTCGTTGGCATAAGATTTTTGAAAATCCAGACGAATTCAAGAAACAGTGGGCTTTACTCAATAAAGAATTAGGCAAAAAGCGTCGCCACATCCCTGTACGTGAGTTAATTAAACAAATTCCAGATGTGATTACAGGCTTAAAACCGTGTATGTTGATGAGTCCGTTATCCGTTGCGCAATATCTCGATCCAGATTCAACCTTTGATGTGGTAATTTTTGACGAAGCCTCACAGATTCCAGTGTGGGATGCAATCGGTGCATTGGCACGTGGACAGCAGTCGATCGTGGTTGGAGACAATAAGCAAATGCCACCGACCAGTTTCTTTGGCAAAGGTGATACCGAAGAAGTCGATGAAGAGGTGACGGAAGATTTAGAAAGCATTTTGGATGAATGTTTGGCAGCTCAATTGCCTGAGTTGGTGCTGAATTGGCACTATCGCAGCCGTTATGAAAGCTTGATTCAGTTCAGTAACCAAAAATATTATAAAGGTGAATTACTCACATTCCCTGCACCTGTTGCCAAAGATACCGCGATTCAATTGCATGCTGTACAAGGCATCTATGATAAAGGTGATACACGTACCAATAAGGCAGAAGCGCAAGCCATTGTCGAATTTATTATTCAACATTTACAACAACAGTTAAATGCTGAATATAAGCAAACAGTTGGTGTGGTAACGTTCAATATTACCCAACAAAAACTCATTGAAGATTTGTTAGATAATGAATTGGCAAATCATCCTGAATTAGAAGCACTCAGTCGAGAAGGCTTTGAGCCTTTGTTTGTTAAGAACTTAGAAAATGTGCAAGGGGATGAGCGAGATATTATTATTTTCTCAATCACTTATGCGCCAGACCAAAACGGTAAATTGTTAATGAATTTTGGTGCGTTGAATCGCCAAGGTGGACAGCGCCGTCTAAATGTTGCGATTACCCGTGCACGACAAGGTTTACATGTCTTTTCAACGTTGACACCTGAGCAGATTGATTTATCGCGTACCAGTAGTGAAGGTGTTCGTGACTTGAAAGATTTCCTAAGTTTTGCCAAGACAGGTCAAATGCCATATTACGCCCAGAGCACTGAAAAAGTAAAATCTAAAGACGAGTTTATGCTGTATTTAAAACAACAACTTGAGAAACACGGTTGGACGGTTGATTTGGCTGTAGGCAGTGGTGATAGTCGTATCGATCTAGCGATTCAACATCCTGAAATTTCTGGTCAATATCTCACTGGAATATTGGTCGATGGTGATGACTACGCCAAAGCGGCAACTGCCCGAGACCGTGATCAGTTACGTCCAACAGTTTTAAAAGGGCTGGGTTGGAAAATTATTCAGCTTTGGACAGTGGAATGGTGGCTTGATCCAAATGGGAATTTAGAAAAGTTAAATCAGCAACTAGAAACTCTGAAGCAGTTGCAGAACGTGTCTTAATCTATTTTCGTGGAGAATCCCTCAAATGAGGGATTTTTTAGTTTTAAATGTTAGTTTTATTAATGTATCTATTTAATTTTTATAAATAAAAAACCTTAAAATACCCAATTCTAGGTATTTTTTTTGGCAATGAATTTTGCTTAAATCTTAGATGCTTTAGTGGCGACAAAAATATATGTCATGGGGGTAAAGGATTTTCCCTATGACATATATGATTTCTTTTGTACTCTGTACATTTTAATTTTTGACTTGTGATTATATTCATAAGTTTGGGGGTAGGTGTGAGCAAGCAAGACAATAAAACATTTCATTTTATCGCTGGGCTACCACGTTCAGGTACGACATTACTTTCTGCAATTTTATCTCAAAACCCAAAGTTCCATGCGGGCATGTCAAGTCCAGTTGCAATCTTGTCGAGCAATTTGATAGATAGCCTTTCGGTCGGAACTGAGTTTGATGGTGTTGTGAGCCGTGAAACTCGCCGTGACTTAGTTAAAGGATTATTTACCAATTATTATAAAAACAACCCACAATCGGTGGTTTTCGATACCAATCGCATGTGGTGCGCCCGTATGCAATTGGTTAAAGATGTTTTTCCTAAAGCAAAAGTGATTGCTTGCGTGCGTGATGTTGCATGGGTGATGGATAGTCTAGAAAGGCTATATCGGGCGAATCCTTATGAAAATACAAAACTTTTTGCTCATGCAGAAAAAGGAACGGTATATACCCGAACAGAAGCCTTGTTGAGTGGCAATCGTTTGCTTGGATATTCACTGTCAGCGGTTAAGGATGCTTTTTACGGAGAGCATGCAAGTTCTGTATTGTTAGTTGATTATGATTTATTGGTCGCTGAACCTGAAAAAGTGATGCGTTTGATTTACTCATTTATCGGTGAAGAGTGGTTCGAGCATGACTTTACTCGATTAAGTTATTCTGCGGAAGTATTTGACCGTGTTCATGGAATACCTGGCATGCATACAGTAAAAGCTAAGATTGAGCTGAATCAGCGTAAAAGTATTCTGCCACCAGATTTGTTTGAACGTTGCCATAAATTATCTTTTTGGCAGCAGTTAAAATCGAAGCCATAAAATCAAAGACGTAGTGTGCTGAATCAATCATCAAGCAAATCATGAGCCAAATGACGATGCAAAAATTAAAAAAAGGGAAAACGATTTGGCTCATGGGGCTAAGTGGTGCGGGGAAAAGTACGATTGCGCAGTGCTTGATTGAAAAATTACGTGCAACACAACAGATTTGTTTTGGCTTAGATGGAGATCAATTACGCGCAGGTTTAAACCGAAATCTAGGTTTTTCTGAGCAAGATCGTAGTGAGAACTTAAGACGAGCTGCTGAACTTTGCAAGTTACTCAATCATGATGGTATCACTGTAGTTGCTGCTTTTATTACACCATTGGAAAAAGATAGAACCCTGTTAAAAAGTATCATTGGCGCTGAGGATTTTTTTGAAATTCATATTGCGACACCGCTCGAAGTGTGTGAGCAACGTGATGTCAAAGGTTTATATCAAAAAGCGCGCTTAGGTTTAATTGAAAATTTCACAGGGATTACGGCAAGTTATGAAGTACCTCAGTCGCCTTTTTTGACGATAAATACAGTAGGTCTAGATGTAGATCAGTGTGCAATTCAAATCTTAAATAAAATATTCATTTGAAATTTTAACTACTGTGTAGTTTGCCTAATTTCTTAATTAAACATGTTTAATAAGTATTTAATTTATAAGTAAAATAAGTATAAAAATACCTAATTCCAGGTATATCCCCCCCCTATGTATCTTTGATCAAATAGGAAAGAATTTTTTAATATTTTATGGGGTTTTTATGAACAAAATTTATAAGGTTATTTGGAACGCACAACTAGGATGTTGGCAAGCCGTTTCAGAGTTAGCAAAAAATCATACCGCTTCGCAAAGCTCAGATGCTTCAAAGTCTACTGATAGCAGTTTGGCGCAAAAAGTTTCACGTTTGATTTTGTTTGGTATGGCGTTGTTACCATTATCCATTCATGCGGCAATTTCAAATGTTGAACTACCAACAGGCGCACACATCAACTCAGGTTCTGCAAGTTTTAGCCAAAATAATAATACTTTAAATATTAATCAAAATACTCAAAACCTGAGTGCCAACTGGAATACATTTAATATTGGTAAAGATGCTACAGTTAACTTTAATCAACCGAATCAATCATCTACCGCAATTAACCGTGTGTTAGACAGCAATGCCTCTCAGATCATGGGGCGTTTAAATGCCAATGGTCAGGTGTTTTTACTGAATCCGAATGGCGTTGTGTTCTCAAAAACAGCACAGGTCAATGTGGGGGGGATTGTTGCATCTACACTCAACTTAAATGATGCAGACATACAAAATGGTAAATACACTTTAAAAGGCGATGCCAATAGCAATGCCAGTGTAGAAAACCACGGTTTAATTCAAACTTTAAAAGGTGGCACAGTTGCCTTAATTGCTCCCAATGTAAAAAATACAGGGACAATTAAAACTCCAGATGGCATAACACATCTCACTTCAGCAAGTCAGGTGACCTTAGCATTACAAAATGGTTCTTTGACACAGTATCAAGTCGAACAAGGGGTATTGCAAGGTTTAGTGGAAAATGGTGGAGCAATTATTGCTGACAATGGCGCAGTGTATTTAACTGCAAAAGCTAAAGACAGCTTAAGTAAAGCTGTAGTTAACCATACTGGTGTGATTGAAGCCAATCGTTTAACGCAAAACGCCAAAGGTGAAATTATCCTTCTTGGGGACATGCAAGTTGGGACAACTACAGTCAGTGGAATATTAAAAGCAGAAGGTAAAAACGGTGCAGATGGTGGTTTTATTGAAACATCAGCTGCAAACGTTAAAATCCAAAAAGGCACTCAAGTTTCAACACGTTCTGATGGTGGTAAAACAGGTAAATGGTTAATTGATCCGACAGATTTTACGATTAGCTCAGGAACAGTAGATCAAACAAATAGTGGCATAGGTGCTGAAACCCTACAAAGTAATTTAGCGGCAACAGATATTGAATTACAAACGGTGAGGGAGGGTGAAGAGTCAGGCGATATTCATGTTAATGCTGATGTAACTTGGAATGCGGCGACGACTTTAACACTGACAGCACATAATAATATTAATATCAATAAAAATATCACTGCACAAAATGGTGGTTTAACTTTAAATGCTGCCAATAATATCACCGCTACAGGTAATGTAAATGTTGATACATTTACTTTAGCTCAAGGTAATTGGTTGCAAAATGCACCTACATTATTACCAAGTTTTTATGCCAAAGATTTTCGTTTAAATGGCGGTACTTTCATTCGAGCCTTAGGTGGTGATGGTTCTGTTGCAACACCGTGGAGGTTGACCGATATTTATGGTGTGCAAGGTGTTGGAACCAAATTAAATGACAATTTCGAACTGGCAAATGACATAGATGCAAGTGGTACAGTCAGCTGGAATGGAACGTCGGGTTTTAAACCAATTGGTGATTTTAAGTATAATAGCGATACAGAGATTTTTGAGGATAATAGCTTTACAGGTATTTTTGAAGGTAAAAATCATACTATTTCAAATTTAAACATCAATGCAGAAGAGCAACAAGGATATGTTGGTTTGTTTGGTCTTATTTCGGGGAAAGAAGATCTAAAAGCTGAAATTAATAATCTCAATCTCACAAATGTTGCGATTTCAGGAAGTGCTGGAAGTATCTTTGGTGGGCTAGTTGGTGGAAATTTTGGTGGTTCAATCAGTAATTCAACAGTATCAGGGACGATTTCAGGAAGTAGTTATTCAGTAGTTGGTGGACTGGTTGGTCAGAATAACTCAGGTTCGATCAGTAATTCAACAGTATCAGGGACGATTTTAGGAAGTGGTTATGCAGTTGGTGGCTTAGTTGGTCAGAATGACTCAGGTTCGATCAGTAATTCAACAGTATCAGGAACGATTTCAGGAAGTAGTTATGCAGTAGTTGGTGGACTGGTTGGTCATAATTACTTAGGTTCGATCAGTAATTCAAAAGTATCAGGAGCGATTTTAGGAAGTGGTTATGCAGTTGGTGGTCTGGTTGGTATAAATGTTGATAGTTCGATCAGTAATTCAACAGTATCAGGAACGATTTCAGGAGGTGATACTTTCGTAGGTGGTCTAGTTGGTATAAATGATGGTGGTTCGATCAGTAATTCAACGGCGAATACTAATATAGATTTAACCTTTGAAAATAATGAATATTTTGGTAATTCAGACCATAATGTGGGTGGTTTAGTTGGATATAGTAGTGATGGACAAATAATTTCATCACATGCAACGGGAGATATTACTTTAGTCAATAATGCTACGCAGACAAGAATAAATGTTGGCGGTTTAGTTGGGCAGTTCGAAGTTCGTCGTTCAGATGGAGCAATAGATTCAGAGAGTCCAGTTCTAGGTATTTCAGATAGTACAGCTTCTGGTGCAATTACAGTAACTTCAAATGTAAATAGTTCAGAAGAAAATTATTCTCGTCTTAACTTTAATATTGGTGGATTAGTTGGCGTGAATGATAGTGGGGCAATTAGTAGCTCTACAGCGACTGGAAATGTTTCTTTAAACTCAATAGTTAATGGTGAAAATGGCGATGACAGCAATATCAGCTTTAATCGTGATAATAACCTTGGTGGATTAGTTGGTTTGAATGAAGGTGGGGCAATTAGTGGCTCGACAGCGATTGGAAATGTTTCCTTAACCTCAACTGTTAATTCATCTGGTTCAGTTGATGATGGGTATAATAATAGTTCAGGTCATATCAATGTTTACAGTTATAACAATATTGGTGGTTTGATTGGTTCGAATTACCTTGGGAATGTTGTTGATTCTACAGCGACTGGAAATGTTTCTTTAACCTCAACTGTTAATTCATCTGGTTTAGTTGATGGTGGATATAATAATTCAAGTCGTATCGATGTTGACAGTTATAACTACATTGGTGGTTTGATTGGTTCGAATTACCTTGGGAATGTTGTTGATTCTACAGCGACTGGAAATGTTTCTTTAACTTCATCTATTAATTCATCTAGTTCAGTTGATGGTGGATATTTTAGTTCAAGTAGTATCGGTGTTGACAGTTATAACTACATTGGTGGTTTGATTGGTTCGAATTACCTTGGGAATGTTGTTGATTCTACAGCGACTGGAAATGTTTCTTTAACTTCATCTATTAATTCATCTAGTTCAGTTGATGGTGGATATTTTAGTTCAAGTAGTATCGGTGTTGACAGTTATAACTACATTGGTGGTTTGATTGGTGAAAATTACGATAGTGAAATTACCAATTCTCAAGCGAGTGGCTTAATAACTATATCCGACAACGGAGAAAACTTCGAAGGAAACATCGGTGGTTTAATCGGCTTGAATGAATATGGAGCAATTAGTAATTCTACAGCGAGTGGTTCAATTACTGTAACGAGCAATGGAATTGACTTTGAAGGAAACATTGGTGGTTTGATCGGCTTGAATGACTATGGAGCAATTAGTAATTCTACAGCGAGTGGTCATATAAAGTTAAATGCAAATAGCGAGACTACTGATCTTGGATTAGGTGTTGAAGCCAAACTCGGTGGATTGGTTGGTAATAACTACGGGGCTGATATACAAAATAGCCATGCAACAGGAAATGTTGATGCCAATATCACTTTGGATAGTAAAATTTTAGCAGAGCGTTATACAGACCCAGAAATTATATTAAAAGTTGGAGGGCTTGTTGGTTCTAATGATTATGGAAATATTAGCAATAGTGATGCGCTTGGGCATATAACTGCGAAAGCAATTAGCAAAGAGTCAAACGCTGGATATGATGGAGAACGCAATCCATATGTGGAAGCTGAAATATATGCGGGTGGATTAGTTGGAGAAAACTCAGGGAACATTACTCAAAGTTATGCTCTAGGTGATGTGAAGACTTCATTAACGGCTGAAATTATTAAAAAAACAGTTAATGAGGCATTTAATTCAGACAGTCATGTGTATGCACAGTCATATACTGGAGGATTGGTTGGTGAAAATTCTGGCAACATCCAAGAAAGTTATGCCTTTGGTGATGTTTCAGCGTCTGTGAAAAGTTCAGTCATAGACGGTGCTACAGGAGCAGACATCAGTTCAAGCTTTGAAGGTGGGGTACTTGCACAAGCGTATGCTGGTGGTTTAGTAGGTGTAAATATCGGGAATAACTACTCAAATGATACTCGAAATATGGATTTACCTGTTGGAACTGGACCAAGTATTCTTGATAGCTATGCCGCAGGTTCAGTCACAGCGACATCGAGTGGAGAAGCATTTGCGGGTGGTTTAGTCGGTTCTAATGGACAAGGATTTGGCGGATATAGTTCTATTGGTGGCGACATTCAAAACACTTATGCGACAGGTTTAGTCACAGCAACAGGTGCAAGTGCTGAACAAACGTATGCAGGTGGATTGCTTGGTGCAAATCATATTGTTGTTAACTACTCACACAACAATGAAAATCCAGATTCACCACTTTTAAATGCTTCAAGTGGCACTGTTTCAAATAGTTTTTGGAATACCGAAACCTCAGGTCAAACCCAAGGGGTTGGTGGATTTATTGCCGCAAATCAAGAGCAATTCGGTGATCTTTCTGCGGAAGCGTTAGCTCAAATTGATGCATTAAAACAAGTCCCAGAAAGCTTAAAAGGCATCACGACTGCGCAAATGAAACAGTCTTCGACTTTCAAAGAGGCGGGTTGGGATATTTCCAATAAAGGGGATGAGGACACTGTTTGGAGAATTTACGAAGGCTATACAGGACCGTTACTCAGAAACTTCCTAACTAAAGTAGATACCTCAAATAGTACCAGCAATATTACTTATGATGGTAAAACACATAATTTGACACTCAATAGTACTGAAGACTTAGATTCAAGCAAATTATTGGTCGGAAGTGGTACAGGTAGTGCTCGAAATGCTGGTAGCTATACAGCCCAGTTCTATTCACATCAACAAGGTTATGATTTATTGGGTGATACTGCCAATCTAACGATAGATAAAGCCAAGATTAATAATGTTACTGGTATTATTGCCAATGACCGTACTTATGATACGACCACCAATGCAAGCTTAAATACAGGTTCAGCAAAGTTCAATGGTCTAATCGAAGGTGATTCACTGACTGTTGACTCAGCAAATGGTCAGTTCGCAGACAAAAATGCGGGTGAAGGTAAAACCGTAAATATCAATGGAATTACCTTAGCTGGCGCAGATGCAGCAAACTATGAGCTTGTTGATAATACAGCAACTGCAAAAGCCAATATCGGTAAAGCCAAGATTGATCATGTGACTGGTATCACAGCCAATGACCGTATATATGATGCGACCACCAATGCAAGTTTAAATACAGGTTCTGCATCGTTCAATGGTTTATTAAATGGTGATTCATTGACTGTAGGCTTAGCAAAAGGACAGTTTGCAGACAAAAACGCAGGTACAGGTAAAACCGTAAATATCAATGGTATTACCTTATCTGGCGCAGATGCAGCAAACTATGAACTGGTTGATAACACAGCAACTGCAAAAGCCAATATTGGTAAAGCTAAGATTGATAATATTACTGGTATCACAGCCAATGACCGTACTTATGATACGACAACCAATGCAAGCTTAAATACGGGTTCAGCAACATTCAATGGTTTATTGAATGGTGACTCGTTGACTGTGGGTTCTGCGCAAGGTCAGTTTGCAGACAAAAATGCAGGTACAGGTAAAACCGTAAATATCAATGGAATTACCTTAGCTGGCGCAGATGCAGCAAACTATGAACTTGTTAATAACACAGCAACTGCAAAAGCCAATATTAGCAAAGCTAAGATTGATAATATTACTGGTATCACAGCCAATGACCGTACTTATGATACGACAACCAATGCAAGCTTAAATACAGGTTCAGCAACATTCAATGGTTTATTGAATGGTGACTCGTTGACTGTGGGTTCTGCGCAAGGTCAGTTTGCAGACAAAAACGCAGGTACAGGTAAAACCGTAAATATCAATGGTATTACCTTATCTGGCGCAGATGCAGCAAACTATGAACTTGTTAATAACACAGCAACTGCAAAAGCCAATATTGGTAAAGCTAAGATTGATAATATTACTGGTATCACTGCCAATGACCGTGTTTATGATGGAACAACCAATGTCAGCTTGAATACAGGCTCTGCAACATTCAATGGTTTATTGAATGGTGACTCATTGACTGTAGGTTCTGCGCAAGGTCAGTTTGCGGACAAGAATGCAGGCACAGGTAAAACCGTGACTATCAAAGGGATTACACTTTCTGGTGATGATGCAGCAAACTATGAACTTGTTGATAGCACAGCGACAACAACAGCAACGATCAAACCGATGGTAAATCCAGTAATATTCCAACCTAGCGCAGCATATTTACAAGCTATTCAAGCATTAGAAAGAGATAAAGATCAATTTGAACCACAAGGTGAAATCAAAATCGAAGTGATTGATGGTGGTGTAAATTTGGTTGGTTTAAATAAAATTTCTGGGGAGCATTAATTGATGAAACTACAACATAACCTTTTAGCAATTTCAATTTTTGCTTGCTCAATGTCAGTAATTGCTGCGCCTGCACCCAATGCAGGACAGTTACTGCAACAGCAACAACAAGGGCAGACCTTAGAGCCACAAACAGCGGTTGAAGTTGAAAGTGCCACAAATACTACAGCACCGAACAGCAGTGATGTACAAATCCCTGTACAAAAAATTGAAATCACAGGCAATAGTCGTTTTAGTTCTGAACAGCTACATCGTTTAGTTGCAGATGCAGAAGGAACACAGCTGAACTTAAATCAACTTTGGCAGGTGACGCAACGAATCACAGCGTATTATCAGCAACAAGGTTATGAGTATAGCCGTGCCTATTTACCACAACAAAATTTAAGTCAAGGTGTTGTACAAATCAATGTCCTTGAAGCGTATTACGACAAAACCCAAATCGACAATCAAAGTCGCACTCAAAACTGGTTGATTGAAAAAACTGTTGCACCACTTAAGCAAGGCGAACGCATTGACAGTGACCAGATGCAACAACAACTTAAATTGTTGAATCGTTTAAAAGGCGTGACAACACGAAATGTACTTGCACCAGGTGCAACAGTTGGCAGTAGCCAGCTCAATGTTGAAGTCAACAATTCATCCATGTTGGGTGGATATATTGGCGCGGATAACTTTGGGAACAAATATACCAGTCGTGTTCGAGGCACAGCAGGGATCGCTGCTTATAACCTTGCAGGTTTAGGAGATGAACTTAGCTTAGACCTGATGACTGCAGGTGAGCGCATGAACTATGGACGTGTAGGATATGCTTTCACATTTACAGGTATGGGTACTCGTGCAGGTGCTAGTTATTCTTACTTAGACTATGAACTGGGGAAAGAACTCAAAGTGCTTGGTGCAGAAGGTAGTGCAGCACAGACCAGTGTTTTTATTAGCCAACCTGCTTTATTGACCAATAATGCAGAAGTCCTACTCACATTGCAATATGATCACAAGCAGCTTGAAGATGACATTAAACTCAACCAATACTATAAACACCGCGATATTGATGTCGTTACAGCACGACTCGATGGTTCGCAGTTTGATCAATTCTTAGGTGGAGGCTTAACTCAATACGGTGCTTCAACCAGTTTTGGACACGTAAAATTTAAAAATGATGATGCATCAGCACTCGATGCGCAAACAGCCAAAACAGCAGGGGATTACTATACTGCCAGTTTAAATCTGTCACGGTTACAAAATCTGGGTAAAAATGGCACACAAGGCTATTTAGGAATTTATGGACAATACAGCCCATATAACCTAGACAGCGCGGAACAGTACTTAGGTGGAGGTCCATTTAACGTCCGTGGTTATGAGTCTAGTCAGTTTGCAGGCTCTACAGGTTATTTAGCAACAGCTGAGTTACGCCAAAGCTTATTTGCAGATGCTAAGAATCAAATCACAGGAAAAGTCTTTGTGGATACCGCAGAAGTGACTTTAAATGCGAAAAAATGGGCAGGTGTGACAGGTGACAATCAAGTTCAGATCAGCAGTGCAGGTTTGGGCGTAAATTGGACAAATGCATGGAATATTCAAGCCAATGCAGAAGTTGCATTTCCAATTGGAAATACGCCAGAGCAAATGAAAGACCGAGATGATCATCAATATTGGATTAGTTTAAGAAAGACTTTCTAAGCCAGTGTGATCAAGCAAAGGCACTGTTAGGTTAAGGATAAAAGCTTGATCTAAATGATAATGATAAAAGTGTCAGTACCCCGTGGGAAGCTTCGGCTTCCCTTTTTTATTTTAAATATGTGTAGAAAAAAATTATCGAGTAAAGACATTATTCAATTAAGGCTTATTGATTCAAGTGTGAAGAATAATTTAAAACTAAGTTCTTATCATTCCGCTGATAATCAAATCAATAATAGAGTCACCATATTTCTTTAAACTCTCAGTATCCTCAGGATTTGCGAGGAAACGTAGTGCCCCATTCATAATCATACCCACAATGTTATGCCCTGTATTTTCGCAATCAAGGTTTTCTCGAAAGAATCCGAGTTCCACACCATGTTGTAAATAGTTAGCTGTTAATACACCTGCCATTTGCATGATGCTTTGTACAAACTTGGTCATTTCAACATCAATCGAAGTGGCTTCTAACAATAACAATTTTAATGTTAAAGGATTATCTTCTGCAAAATGCCTTAATCGCTCAGAAATACGCTGACATTGTTCACGATATTCTTCAATATTATTCACGGCTTGAGGTGCATTTTCACCCGTCAGCAAAGCCATAATTTTTTGTAAAGTATCAGAAATGACATGCTGTAAAATATCGCGTTTATTTTCAAAATGGCGGTAGAAGGTCCCATGACCAACACCGACACGTTTGGCAATATCGGCAATCGCAGTCTGATGATAACCACGTTCAGAAAACTCAAGAAAAGCAGCTTCTAAAATATCCGCTTGTAATTGTAAGCGTTGACGTTCTGCGCGACTTAAATTTACTTTTTCATTCATAGGCAAAAAATACCAAATTAAATTTGAAACTGTCAAACAATGGAAATTGACAAGTCATTCCGTTTTTGACATTGTATTCCTATTGTTTATATTCTAAGCGATTTTCATCATGGATCAACACAAAAATAACAGTAAAGCGCATATT
Source organism: Acinetobacter wuhouensis (assembly GCF_001696605.3). Lineage (NCBI taxonomy): Bacteria > Pseudomonadati > Pseudomonadota > Gammaproteobacteria > Moraxellales > Moraxellaceae > Acinetobacter > Acinetobacter wuhouensis. The sequence goes on from NZ_CP031716.1 coordinate 1,381,644, forward strand.
TTTTATAAAATCATCATTGTTGGTGGTGGATTCGCAGGTTTAGGCGCTGCGATTAAATTAAAAGAAGCGGGCATTGAAGATTTTATTCTTTTAGAAAAAGCTTCGGAAATGGGCGGGGTTTGGCGTGAAAACACTTATCCAGGTTGTGCATGCGATGTACCTTCTGCGTTGTATTCCTATTCTTTTGAGCAAAACCCATCATGGTCACGTGTATTCGCGCAACAAAAAGAAATTAAACAGTATTTATTCGATGTGGTCGATAAATATAAAGTCATGCCGCATGTGCATTTGAACCAAGAAGCTTTAGAAGCAAAATGGTCGGATGCAGAACAATGTTGGATCATTCAGACCAATCAAGGTGAATTAAGATCACAATTCGCTATTCTTGCCTGTGGTCCTATGCATGAGCCAGTATTGCCAAATGTCAAAGGCATTGAAGACTTCAAAGGCGAAATTTTCCATTCATCGCAATGGCGCCATGATCTTGATTTAACAGGAAAGCGTGTTGCAGTGATTGGGACGGGTGCTTCTGCACTGCAATTCGTGCCACAAATTCAGCCTAAAGTACAACAACTTACTGTATTCCAACGTACCGCACAGTGGGTTCTGCCAAAGTCTGATATGCCACTGCTTGCGCCAGTACGTGCCATGTTTAAGTTATTGCCAATGACGCAACAACTCATGCGAGGTTCAGTTTATGGAATTTTTGAAACCATTAACGGTGGTATTCAAAGTCCAGCAGCAATGAAACAATTCCAAAAACTCGCTAAATGGCATTTAAATTTCCATATTATAGATCCTATTTTACGTGAAAAATTGACCCCGAATTTCATTATTGGTTGTAAGCGTATTCTCCAATCTAACAATTGGTATCCTGCGCTTGCACAAAAAAATGTAGACGTGATTGCCAGTGGATTAGCTGAAGTGAAAGGCAATACGTTGATTGCTGCAAATGGGGAAAGTTGTGAAGTTGATGTGATTATTCTTGGAACAGGTTTTGAAATTGCAGAACCACCGATTGCCAATCGTGTTTATAATCGATTCGGACAGAAAATGTCGGATGTATGGCAGGGTAGTCCAGAGGGTTATATGGGGACAATGGTTGAGAATTGCCCGAATGGTTTCTTGATGTTTGGCCCGAATGTGGCAGTTAGTTCTTCTGCTTTCATTATCATTGAAGCGCAACTTGATTATATTATGGATGCATTAAAGCAAGCGATTGAATTGGGTATTAAAACAATTGAACCTAATCCAAAAATTACCAAAGCGTTTAATGAAAAAGTTCAGGCAGCACTTCAATCAACTGTGTGGAATAAAGGTGGTTGTCAGAGTTACTTTATTGACCGCAATGGACGCAATAGTACGGTTTGGCCGTGGACGACATTTAAGCTGCGCGAAAAGATGAAGCATTTTGAGTTAAAAGAATACTTAATTGATTATTTGCCTGAATCTCAGACTCAGAAAAAGTCTGAACATGTCGTGTAAATCACGATTTGGCTATCTCAATTTAGATCTTGATAAAAGAATATTTTGATAAACAAATTTTTAAAAAAAGTAAAAGGAATGAGTGATGTTTAAAAAACAAAAATTAAAAGGCAAAGTAGTTGCGATTACAGGTGCTGCGCGTGGTATTGGTTTAGCAACGGCAGAAGCTTTGATTGCCCAAGGTGCTCAAGTCAGCATTGGCGATGTAGATCTTGAACTTGCTGAAAAAGAAGCAAAAAGAATCGGTGCGAAAGCATTTAAAGTGGATGTGCGAAATCGTGAGTCATTTGCGCAATTCATTGACAATACCATTCAACATTATGGCAGTCTCTATGCTTTGGTGAATAACGCAGGGATTATGCCAATGGGAGCATTTTTGGATGAAGACCCAGCTTTGGCAGATGCACAAATTGATATTAATTTCCGTGGTGTGATTATCGGCATGCAGTTGGCTTTGCCTGAATTGATCAAACAGGGCACAGGTCATATTGTCAATATTGCTTCGCTTGCAGGACGTTTTGCTTTACCAGGTTCAGCAGTTTATTCAGGAACTAAGTTTGCTGTCATTGGTTTAACTGAAGCTGTAGCAGGTGAGTTCCGTGACTCTAATATTCAATTCACCGCAATTCTACCAAGTAAAGTTTTAACGGAATTGACCACAGGCACGGATCAAGCATCTAAAACCATTCCTTCAGTGACACCCCAACAAGTGGCAAATGCTGTTGTGAGTACTTTGATTAAGCCACGATTATTTATTGCTGTGCCTGATTTTTTACAAACAGTACATGGGGCTTATGGTTTGATGCCACAATGGATGCAAAAAGGTGCACGTAAGATTTTAGGCGATGATGGTATTTTAACCAAACTTGATCATTCTGCACATTCAGGTTATGCAAGCCGAATTCATAAATTAACCAAATAATGAATGAACTAAATCATCGTTTCGTTTGGATTTTTAAATACCTTGATCAGCTCAGAGTGAACACTTCACTTTGAGCTTTTTTTATTTACAAATATCTTTTTATCTTCTTGAACTGAGAATAATTTGAGTGGCTAATCCAAAGAAAACTGTGCCCATGAACCATTTTTGAAGTTTTAGCCACAAAGTATGGCGATTGAGAAATTGGGTAAATGAACTTGCTGTTAGAATAAATATTGAGTTTACAATTAAGCTGATGATGATTTGAACTAAGCCCAATGAAATGGTTTGTAGCAATACATAATTTTCATGTGGCTGAATAAATTGGGGAAGGAGTGCCAAATACATCATGGCAATTTTGGGATTGAGTAAATTGGTCAGAAAACCCATTAACAATAGTTTAGAGTTTGAATAGCTTTGCACATTCACCATTTCAAAAGGAGAGTGTGGAGAGCGAATGGCTTTCCATCCTAGATAGATCAGGTAAAGTGCGCCTGCAATTTTTAATACATCATAGGCAAGCGGAATGGTCATCAGCAAGGCTGTGATTCCGAGAGCAGCACATAACATATAGAAAACAAAACCCAATGCCGTTCCAGCTAAGGAAATAAAACCTGCTGTTTTACCTTGGCATAATGACCGTGAGATCAGATAAATCATATTGGGGCCAGGGGTGAGTGCCATGCCCAGAGAAATCATTGCAAAAGCCAGTACTGTTGTACTCATGGGTATTATACTTTCGAGATCAATTACTGCTTAACAGATGTTGTTGAATGCATTCTGCAAGTTTTACTTTGTCTTGAGGATGCAACGTAATGAAATATGCTCCGACTCGATATTGTTCATTTGCATCTAGTTCGCAATAGGCGATTTGTGCTGTAGCCGCAATATGGAAGAAATTTTCAGGATGACTTAATGTCACGTGTATAAAACTACCTTGTTTCAGTAATTGCGGATTATTAAAGCTAAAACCATTCTCCGAAAAATTCACATTTTGCGGGGTTGGTAACATGGTTTGTACAATTGAATCGTAAAGAGAACCCGTAATGAGGTTTAATTTTTGGTTGAATAAGGATAAGATTCGAGCAATTTGTTGATCTTTTTCATTTAATTGTTCTAATTCGTAGTGAAGTGCATGATCAAATTGATCTAATTCTGCAAGTAGTAGAAAATAGCGCGGTAATACAAAATTAGGATCGTATGGGTCGTTCAGCGCAACTTCTTCAGAAATGATTTGATAGTTGATTCTTAATGCAGCATCGATTCGTGACATCACACGACGTTCACTTGCTTCATTTTGTTGCTGTAACGCTTCCATAAAACACCTCGGACTAGAATGGTATGTTTAAACCAATCTCGCTGTATATAGGGTTGAGATACACTCGCGCACGGCGTAGTAATCACTTTATTTCTTTTATTGCTCTGGTTTCCATGATCGGTCTAACCTTAGGCGTTGCTGTACTCATTACAGTGCTTTCTGTTATGAATGGTTTCGACCGAGAGCTAAAGAACCGTGTCTTAGGTATGATACCTCAAGCTACTGTTTCTTCAACACAAATTTTAACAGACTGGCCAGTTCTTGCAAAGAAAATTGAACAACATGAGCATGTCACTGGCGTTGCTCCATTTACCCAGTTACAAGGCATGCTTACAGCGCAAGGTCAGGTTGCTGGAATTATGGTCACTGGGATTGAACCACAGTACGAAAAGAAAGTATCAATCGTTCAAAATCACATGGTTGAAGGTAGCATAGATCAACTCAAAAAAGGTGAATATGGCATTGTTTTAGGTAAACAAATGACAGACGCACTCGGATTGCGGTTGAATGACAATGTAACTTTGGTATTACCAGAAGCGACACCATCTCCAGCTGGAGTTGTCCCGCGTTTTAAACGATTTAAAATTGTGGGTATTTTCAGTATTGGTGCAGAAGTTGACTCTAGTTTGGGTTATATCGCACTCAATGATGCTTCAACTTTGCTACGCCTTCCAGATGGCGCACAGGGTGTACGCATGAAGTTGGATGATATTTTCCTTGCACCACAAATTTCAAATGAAATTGTCCGAGAATTACCAGGCAACTTTTATGCTTCGGATTGGACTTATACCCATGGGAATTTATTCAGTGCAATTCAAATGGAAAAGGCAATGGTAAGTCTTTTATTATTCCTGATTGTATTGGTTGCTGCATTTAATATTGTTTCTTCCTTGGTGATGGTCGTAACTGATAAAAAATCAGACATTGCGATTCTGAGAACTTTAGGTGCATCTCCAGCCACGATTACAAAAATCTTTATGGTACAAGGTACAGTGATTGGTGTAGTCGGAACTATTGCAGGGGCTGTATTGGGAATTATTTCAGCACTGGGCATTAGTAACTTTATCGGGTGGTTAAACTCAGCATTTGGATTACACCTATTCGATGCATATTTTATTAACTACCTACCTTCGTATTTAAGATGGCAAGATGTGGTCGTGATCGTTGGATTATCATTATTACTCAGTTTCTTAGCGACGATTTATCCTGCAATGCGTGCGGCAAAAATTCAACCTGCGGAGGCGCTTCGTTATGAATAGTGCTTTAGCCACCCCGATTGTTTTAGAAGCGCAAGGCGTATGTAAATCATTTACCGATGGTAAGTCGCATGTTGACGTGATCAAAGGTCTATCATTGCAAGTTCATCAGGGTGAGTTTGTATCGATCGTTGGTTCGAGTGGTTCGGGTAAAAGTACCTTATTGCACATCTTGGGTGGTTTAGATTTACCATCTCAGGGTATTGTCAATTTAAATGGTAAACGTTTTGATACCTTAGGTGAATCTGAACGTGGTTTCCTTCGCAATGAGCATTTAGGTTTTGTCTATCAATTCCATCATTTGTTGCCAGAGTTTACTGCGCTTGAAAATGTTGCAATGCCTTTGATGTTGCGTAAAGACGCTGAATTTAAGAAAGTCAAAGAGCGTGCAGAATATTTGCTTGATCGTGTCGGTTTGTCACATCGTTTGACCCATCAACCAGGTGAGTTATCTGGCGGTGAACGTCAACGTGTGGCTTTGGCACGTGCCTTAGTGACTCAGCCAAAACTCATGCTTGCAGATGAGCCAACAGGGAATCTAGACCGTAAAACAGCAAAATCTATTTTTGAATTGTTACGTGATTTACGAGATGAGTTCAATATGGCGATGTTGATCGTAACCCATGATGAGCAGTTGGCGAAATCTGCTGACCGCATTTTGCATATGCAAGATGGTGTTTGGGTCGATGAATAAAGTTAGTGTTTAAATTTAAAACATGAGTTTATAAAAACTGTATAATTAAACGGCTAAGTTCGATTGATTGAGCTTAGCCGTAAATTTTTATCAGAGCAAAATTCACTACAATTGATAAAAACAAATTTGATAACAATAAAACTGAATGATTTTCTATGTATATATACGTGCTTTTATTTGGATGGATATTTGGTATTTCATTCATGGGACATCAAATACCGCAAAATTTAAGTGTCTATATTTGCTTAAATGTCAGCTTAGTCAGTGCGCTTATACTGGGTAAGTATTTAAAGTTCAAGTATGCGCATGTATTTGCTTATAAGATGCTCTATGCCATTGCATTGGGTTTAAGCAGTTATTTACTTGGCATGTACTATGGGGATAGTGCATTAGAAAAACGCTTAAGTTTACGAGAGGTTGCGCAAAAACACACTGAACAAATTATCTATATTTCACATATCAATAAGATCAAAGATAAAACTTCAGAAAGTAATCAGGTAAATTTGCAGCAGTTTGAGGGGGAAAATTCAAAAAATCAGCAATCAATACAAAAAACTATTCAACAACGTGTCACCGTATTAACAGCGCAACAACCGATTCAAGTCATGATGTATGTCAATCCATCTCAGTTGGAGACCATTCAGCTCGGACAATATTATCGTGTTGCTGGGGAAATAAAGCCTATTCATGGTTTTGCTGTGGAAGGGGTATTTGATAAAGAAAAATGGCTTATTCAAGAGAATATTTCGGGGCAATTAAAAGCGCAATCATTTGAAGCTTTGGATGAAAATAAGGTACAGCAGTTGGGCTATGGGGCTTTTGTCCGCCAACAACATGGACTATTGAATAAAATCCAACTGGAAATTGAATCATTAAGATTGGATTTCAGAACGATGATTTTGAATTCATCATTACAAAATAAAGGTTTGTTGTTGGCATTACTTACAGGTGATGAAAGTCTGCTTTCTAATCAAACACAAGATTTTTTTAAGAAATTGGGAATCTCACATTTATTGGCGATTTCGGGACCGCATGTACTGATTTTTGCAGTTATTTTTTGTTTTATTGTCAATAAAATTATCCAAAGTATTTATCCATGCTTATTTTTGAAAATACCAAGACCGTATTTATTGGTTTTTCCTTTTTGGGCATGTGTGATTTTTTATACTGCTTTTGTTGGTTTTGAAATACCTGCTGTACGTACCCTGATTACTGTTTCAATTTTAAGTGTGATTATTTTACTGAAACAGAAAATCCAAGCTTTAAAACATTTATTGCTGACAGCCAGTGTTTTATTACTCATTGATCCATTTAGCATTCTTTCAGCTGCATTTTGGTTGTCCTTTGGCGCATGTTTTATTTTGATTCGGGTCTATCAAACCATTCAACAGCAGTCGAATGAAGCTGTACAAACATGGCAAGTAAAATCGAAACTCTTTTTACGCGTATTATTTGATTCGCAGTGGAAAACCTTTCTTGCACTATTACCTTTGGTTTTGTTTATTTTCCAGCAGTTTTCATGGATTACGCCATTCAGTAATCTCATCGCGATCCCGATGATTGGCACTTTAATTGTTCCAATTGAAGTATTTGCCGCATGTGTAAGTATGTTGTATGAGCCTTTGGGTATATTGATATTTAAAATGGCTGATGGGCTATTATCCATTTTATTGTTTTTACTTGAAAAATTAGATCAATTATTTGCATTTCAATTGAATTGGTGGGCTTTTAATACTTTAGAAATCGTGTGTATCGCATTTGCCGTACTTATTCTATTTCTTCCTAGAAGGGTGTTACCCAAGTTTTGGGCAGTAATATGTTTAGTACCGTTATTTTTACCTCAAAAAAATACTTCAATTTTTCAATTAAACATCATTGATGTTGGGCAGGGACAAGCTATATTTTTGAAATTGCCAGATCATAAGATGATGATAGATGTTGGGGGTTCTTTTGATGAGTCGCAGTTCAGTATAGGTAAAAATGTCATTATTCCATATTTGATGCGACAAGGTACTGATCAACTTGATCAGGTCATCTTAACCCATTTAGATCAAGATCATAGCGGTGCTTTTTCTGAGGTTGAAAAAGTACTCAAAATTAAAAAAGTATATTCTAATGAAAAAGATGCTCGATTTGAGCATGCCAACTTTGAGTATTGTCATCAAGGACAACACTGGCAATATGATCAAATCAAAATTACCGTGCTTTCACCACCTGAAAATTTGTTAAGCCAAGCACCATATCATCAGAATGAACTTTCATGTGTGGTCTATATTCAAATACCGCAATCAAAATCATATCAAAACTTTCTTTTGATGGGGGATGCTGGTTGGGAAACTGAATTTAACCTATTACAACAATATCCAGATTTAAAAGTTGATGTATTGGTCTTGGGACATCATGGTAGTCACAATAGTTCTTCATATGCATTTTTGAAACAACTAAAACCAAAACTTGCAATTGCTTCAGTGGGTTACGCAAATCGTTATGGACATCCACATCCATTGGTATTGAAGCGATTAGAAGTACTTAAAATTCCATTTAAAACAACCATTGAGCAAGGTTCGATTCAATTTGATTTAAATACTAAGGGAGTGATGACAGAAAGTGATTTTCGTTCAACGCGTAAATGGTTAATCTTCAATAAGGGAGCTATTGCGGACTGAATGAATCAATGCTGTCGCATCTTGCTTAGGTATATCATAGATTTTTTTCAATTCAGGATTAGCTTTAAAGCGTTTATAACTCCAGTGATAATGTACAGGATATTTTCGAATCAGCTTTTCTTGAGTATTGAAAATAAGACGCGTACCTTGATTGGCATCAACTTGGTAAATTTGTTCATCGATTGGTTCAATAAACATATCAAAACCATCATTATCATTTCGAATTGCATAAAGAAATAATGCTTTGGCTTTGGTTTTTTGGATGAGTTTAGCGCTGAGGTTACTTGAAGATAGTGGAATACCAAAATACTTAATTAGTTCACTTTGATGGTGTGGCGAATGATCAGGTAAAATCACAGTGGTTCCACCGCGTTTCAAGGCTTTAAAAATTTGACGTACGCCAGATTCATCAGTTGGAACAAGAGTAGCATTTTCGCGGCTACGTGCAGTGCGGACAAATTGATCCGCACCTGCATCTTTGATCGGTTCATACATGATGGTCATTTGTGTATATTGTGCGAACCATGCATTCATGACTTCCCATGTTCCAAAATGAGGAACGATTAAAACTAAGCCTTTACCTGCTTGGATGGCATCGTGAAAAAGTTGTTCACCTTGAATATTGTGAATGCGTGCAATATTTTTTTCATTCGATCCTCCCCAGATAGAGAAAAACTCCATATAGGATTGCAATTCATTTCGAATGGCTTGTTCAGTAATTTTTTCTCGTCTTTTCTGATCCATATCAGGAAAACAGATTTCAATATTTAGACGTATAATTTTCGATGTTTTAGTGACTTGTAATAAATTAACTAATCCAGCCAAAAAACGCGCAATAAAACGCGCAATTGGAATAGGAAGTCGACTACAAAAATTAAGTAGTCGTGTGGTTATTGTCTTTTGATTATCAGTCATCTGGGGCAAAAAATTAACGCTGAGGTGGAATTGTGTAGTGATTTGGCAAAATATTATAAGTTAAATCGTGATGATTAAATAGATTCAGTGTATATAATGCGGTATGAATAATTAATTTGGATGGTATAAATGTCCGATTGGCCACCGAAACCTCAAAATGACAAGGCAAATTTAAATTCCCCTCAAGGTGAACAACCAACAGGGCAAGAATGGAAAATTCTAGAAAAAGCTGTATTGGCTTCTGTGGAAGAGCAACGACGTAGTCGTCGTTGGGGAATTTTCTTTAAAATTTTGACAGCATTATATGTTTTTTTTGTGATTTTCTTTATGCAAAAAAGCTGCTCAATGGCGACCGATAGTGAGTCACCTAGTGTTGGTGATTCACACTTAGGCGTTGTGAATATTGTAGGGACAATTGATTCTAGTAATCAGGGTGTGAATAGTACAGATACGATTAAGTCTTTGAAAAAAGCTTTTGAAGCAAAATCTGCCAAAGCAGTGGTATTGAATGTCAATTCACCAGGCGGTTCACCAGTCCAGTCTGATGATATTTGGCAAGAAATTCAATACCTCAAAAAACAGAACCCTGAAAAGAAAGTGTATGCGGTGATTGGAGATATGGGTGCATCAGGTGCTTATTATATCGCATCAGCAGCAGATGAGATTTGGGTGAATCCATCGAGCCTTGTGGGTTCGATTGGGGTGATTATGCCGAATTATGGTGTGAGCGGTTTAGCTCAAAAATTGGGTGTTGAAGACCGTACCATGACATCAGGTAGCAATAAAGACATCCTAAGTATGACTAAGCCTGTTAATCCTGAGCAACGTGCGCATATCCAAGCCTTACTTGATAATGTACATGGTCACTTTATCACTGCTGTTAAAGAAGGTCGTGGTACTAAACTTAAGTCACAAGATCCTGCAATTTTCTCTGGTTTATTCTGGACAGGGGAACAAGCGATTAAACTCGGTATCGCGGATAAAACAGGAAATATTGAAAGTTTAAAACGTGAGCTTAAAGTGAAGAAAACTGTAAATTATACAGTTGAACGTGGACCATTTGATTCAGTCTTAGGGCGTTTAGGTTCTGAAATGGGGCATGGTCTTGGTGAGGCAATGAGCCAAAAACTCGGTATGCACCAAGATGTAAAAATGCAGTAATTTATTTGAAAATACTACGTTATTAAAATATAAGGCAGTATAGAACAAGGAAGTAATATTTAAATATATTACTTCTTTTTAAATGGAAGCAGTAAAGTAAGTAAAGAAATAGGATTCCATGGATACGATAGAACAATCAAAAACATTGATCCATTTTGGTCATGCCAATGGATTGCCTGCTCAGGTTTATACGAAATTATTTGATTTATTGGCAGATGATTATCATGTGATCTATCCATCATGCTCATTAGGGACATCTCCTGAGTTCCCTGTCGATAAAGATTGGTCAAATTTAGCAGATCAAATCATTCAAAGTATTGAACAACAAGCCAATGGACATCAGGTGATTGGAATAGGGCATTCTTTGGGTGCAGTGTCTACATTGTTGGCAAGTTTTAAGCGACCTGATTTATTTAAGCAAGTGATTTTATTAGACCCTCCTTTAATCATGGGGGTCGCTTCTTTTGCATTTGACATTGCAAAACGCTTTTTCCCAAAAAAAGTTGATCAAATGACACCTGCTAAACTCAGTTTAAAACGCCGAGATCATTGGGAAAGTCGTCAGCAAGCTTTTGATTTGTTGCATTCTAAAAAATTATATCAAGCTTTTGATCCAGCTTGTTTTCAAGCCTATATTGATTATGGGCTAGTCGAAGATGTTGTGAATGGTGGTGTAACTTTAACCATTCCTAAAGCCATAGAAGTCGAAATTTTTAGAAGTGGTCCATCTTATTGGTGGTTGCCACATAAAAAACCTGAAATGCCTGTTCATATGATTGCAGGAAGTGAAAGCCCATTTTTAAAGCAGAAATTTCCTCAGATCGCAAAAAAGAAGTTGGGCATACCATATACAGTATTTAACGGTGGACACATGTTCCCTTTGGAGCATCCTGTTGAAATTGTTGCTCTAATTCAGGATTTAATTAAAAAAATATAGCGATGGTCTTAATTTATTTTGAGATGAAAGCATAAGAACATTACATAAAATAAGCACTCAATAGAGTGCTTATTTTTATTTCAAAAGTATTAATTTGATTGAGCAATATCAAATTTTAAAATCACTTTTTTATTGGCATCTAAGAATTTTAATTCTTTTTTAGATGCGTCATATTGAGTGACTTGACCAAGTGCTTGTGAATACTTGTGAGCAATATCTGTTGCATTTAGGCATGCTTTTCTAGTCGAAGCAAGATTTGAAAATTTAATTTCAGTAGCTTTAACAGCATAATCACCCATAAAGCTATTACAACCATCTGAACCACTCACACGCTCATTGTCAAACATGATAGATGGTACAGATGACTGTGCAGGATCAGCCACTAATTTGACACCATCAATTTCACTGAGAATCCAATTCTTACCTTGTAAGTCATCTAAATTACGTTCAGTAGAGGGATTTGACATGGTTGCACAGCCCACCATAGAAAGTGTTAAAGCAGTACAAGTCGGAATGATGAGAGATTTTAACATTTAAAGTTCTCCACTTTTTATAAGGAATAAGAAAGTTATAAAGAATAAAAAAGATTAATATGTATTGAGACATATCATACTTTTCAATTTGAAAATAAGCTTTTAAATTAACTTAAAAATACACAAATGATTCAGAGTTAAAACATTTTTGCATAAGTATTGCTTTATTTTTGAACTGTTTTCATGTATCTAAAATATATATTTATTTTCCAAGTGTTAAAAAAACGCATCCGAAGATGCGTTGATTGATCAATTATATTTTAAAATTTACAAAACTGGATTGGTTGTTCAAGTAATTGCCCTTTATACAACACTTGACCATTATCCAAATGTTGAATCGTTCCATTACAGATCCATTCAACCGCTTGCGGATAAATCAAGTGTTCAAGTGCATGTACACGTTCAGCCAAAGTGGCTACGGTATCATGTAAATTAACTTTAACCACGCCTTGTGTCAGTGCCTGACCTGCATCCAATTCCGCAGTGACATAATGTACAGTACAGCCATGCAATACATCTCCCGTGTTTAAAACACGTTGATGGGTACGCATACCTTTGTAATGTGGTAACAGAGAAGGATGGATATTCACCATTTTCCCTTGCCATTTTTGGACAAAATCTGCACTCAGAATGCGCATAAAGCCTGCAAGAATCACTAAATCTACATTCCAATCGAGTAATTGTTGATGCATTACGGCATCAAATGCTTCACGGTTTGGAAATTGTTTGTGTTCAATGATCGCAGTGTCAATTCCTGCTTTTTTTGCCCGTTCCAAGGCATAAGCTTCAGCTTTATTGGAAATCACCCCAACAATCGACCCTGAGAGATTTGCATCTATCAGGGCTTGTAGGTTACTTCCACTGCCTGAAACCAGTACAGCAATTTTTATCATGTGACTTAACTATGCTTTGGACTTAGGCAAAAATCACACGGATTCTTTCGTCAGCGCCTTCAACAGATTCGGCATTGTCTTGGATTGAACCAATTTTCCAAGATTTTTCACCCAATGAGTTTAACAACTCGACAGTTTTGTCTGCATCTGCTGCATCAACTGCAATCACCATGCCTACGCCACAGTTAAATGCACGATACATTTCAAATTGATCAACACCACCTTCTTTTTGAAGAAGTTTGAACAATTCTGGCCATTCCCAAGAGGATTCGTTAATGACTGCTTGCGCACCATTTGGCAATACACGTGGTAAGTTACCAGGTAGACCACCACCCGTGATGTGTGCCATAGCGTGAACATCAACTTGTTTAATCAATTCAAGAATTGATTTTACATAAATACGTGTTGGTTCCATTGCAACATCAGCAAGTGGACGACCATCAACGATTTGAGTTAAATCAACATTTTTAACATCGAAAATTTTACGAAGTAAAGAGTAACCGTTTGAATGTGCACCTGAAGAAGCCACACCAATCAAAACATCACCTGCTTTGACTTTAGTACCATCAATAATTTTGCTTTGCTCAACGACACCTACACAGAAGCCAGCTAAGTCGTAGTCTTCGCCTTCATACATGCCTGGCATTTCAGCAGTTTCACCACCGACCAATGCACAGCCTGCAAGCTCACAACCTTGACCAATACCTGTTACCACGTTTGCAGCAACATCGACATTTAAATGACCTGTTGCATAGTAGTCGAGAAAGAATAATGGTTCAGCACCACATACAAGAAGGTCGTTTACGCACATTGCCACCAAGTCTTGACCAATGGTGTCATGACGGTTTAGGTTAAGTGCTAAACGTAATTTTGTACCTACACCGTCTGTGCCAGATACGAGAACAGGTTCTTCATAACCTTTAGGAATTTTACAAAGTGCGCCGAAGCCGCCTAATCCGCCCATAACTTCAGGACGAGTGGTACGTTTAGCGACAGATTTGATTCGATCGACAAGTGCGTCGCCCGCTTCAATATCGACACCAGCGTCTTTATAGCTTAAACCAGTGTTTGGGGTAGAAGTTGAGTTGCTCATATTTGAAGTCTCCGCATTCGCGCGGAGATTATACCCGAATATACGAAATTCTTATGTTATTTCTGCACCAAAATGCTATCTTTATTCAAATATTTTACTTTCTATAATGATTAAATCTGAAAAAGGCGTGATTACATGCACGATCGGACCTTAAAACGAATTTTTATCCTTGCTGGAATTGCTTTAGTGCTTTGGGTTTTGTACTTACTCAAACCTGTAGTGATTCCCTTTGTCGCAGCATTTTTAGTTGCTTATCTATTTAGTCCAGTTGTTGATCGACTATCCAAAATTCTACCGCGTTGGTTATCAATCACAGTCGTTTTTCTTGGGATTGGTGTGGTTTTAACTTGGGCAATGTGGTTTGTTGTACCTTTGGTTTGGAAGCAGTTGATTTACGCACGAGATAGTATTCCTGCTGGGATTCATTGGATTAATTCAACATTTCTCCCGTGGGTTTCAAATAATTTTAATGTTGAACGCATGGAGTTGGATACCGACCAAATTTCCAAAGTTGTGATGGAGTATATCCAGACCAACTACAGTGCTGACAGTATTCAAACGATGGCATTAAAAATTGCGCAATCGGGTTTAAGTTTTCTTTCCATTGGCGGAACGATTGTTTTAATTCCAGTGATTGCATTCTATTTCTTATTGGATTGGAATCGTATGTTAGAAGGCATGCGAGAGTTTATTCCACAGAAATATAAAGCCAGTACTTTAAAAATCGTCGCTGAATGTCATAGTGTTCTCGGTGCTTTTGTTAAAGGTCAATTCCTTGTGATGGTCTTACTGGGCATTGTTTATGCAGTCGGGTTACAGTTGGTTGGACTAGAAGTTGGTTTAATCATCGGGATGGTCGCGGGGCTGTGTAGTATTATTCCTTACTTAGGTTTTGGCGTAGGGATTATTGCAGCCATTATTGCGTGCTTCTTCCAGTTCGGTATGGATCCAAAACATTTACTCATGGTCTTGGCTGTATTTGGTGTCGGACAATTGATAGAAGGCTATATTTTACAACCATTTTTGTTGGGTGATAAAATTGGGCTTTCACCAGTTGCTGTTGTGTTTGCGGTGCTTGCGGGTGCACAACTAGGTGGTTTTGTCGGTATGTTGATTGCACTTCCTGTGGCAGCAGTCATTGTGGTTTTATTAAAACATCTCAAAGATTTATACCAAGAAAGTCAATTTTATAAGTCTGAAAATGCTTTGGTGAGTATACATAGTCATGGTGATTCAGATGTAATTTCAGTTGAAAGCGATAAAGTTGATCTTGATATTGAGATTAAAAACACGCAAGATACTGATGAATCAGTCAAAACTGATCAAAATCCACATAAGGAATGATTTGAATATATGCGTCAATTACAGTTGGATATAGAACCGCAACTGGATGCCAGAATCAGTGATTTTTCTGGGCCAGGTTGGGGACCTGTAATTGATGCTGTACGTCAGCTTCATGCAGGGTTGATGAATCGTTTTTATATCTACGGTGGTGCAGGAACAGGTAAAAGTCATCTATTATCTGCAATTTGTGATTCATATTTAGAAGTGGGCAAATCGGCAATTAAAGTTTCTTTGTTGGAATTACTTGATGCGCCAATTGAAGCGATTACCTCATTAGAAAATTATGATTTAGTCGCACTAGATGATATTGAAGCGATTAGCGGAGTGCCACATTGGCAAAAAGCAGTATTTCACCTGATTAATAACAATAATGAAGATGGTGGTCAGTTAGTCTTCTCATCACGTTTTGCACCAATAGAACTCAAATTAGAATTACCTGATTTACAATCTCGTTTAACCCAAGCGGTGAGTGTAAAAGTACCGAGTGGACAGTCTTATGCAGATCGTCATGCCTTATTACATTCGGTACTGGAACGTCGGGGTGTACATTTTGACCCACAAATAACGGAATATTTGCTATTACATGGACCACATCAAACCAGTACACTACTGCAATCAGTCGAGCAATTAGAAAAGTTATTGAAAGGTGAGAAAACTAAGTTGTCTCATGCAACATTAAGACAGATCTATGCATTGATTGATGAATATAGACAATAGTCTTTTTTTGATAAAGATTGAGTGTGCGTACCACATATAAGGTCGTCTATAGGATATATAAGAAAAATTCTTGAGAATTTTTCTTAGCTGTGACAAAGTACGCAAAAAGGATTTATGGCAAAGCTTAATGCTGGCTAATAAGAAATAATTAAAAGAAATCAAGGAGACTAAAATGCTCAAACAGGGCATAGGCTTAGGATTATTATGTATTGCTGGTCATGCATTCAGTGCAAATATTACTGTCACGACAACAGATGATGTTGTGAAAGCAGATGATCAGTGTTCATTAAGGGAAGCGATTGAATACGTTAATCAAGGGATGCCAGAAGCTGGTTACAATGGTTGTGGTGGCAAAAGTGCTACAGCAACGATCATGTTGCAGGCGAATAAAGAATATACACTCAATAGCCAGATACGTATTTCAAAAACTGTAAGTTTCGCTTCTGATTATGAAACTGACATTAATGATACCAGTACTGTTGTAGGTAAAAAAAATGCCATTATCAAAATGGTTGGAAAAGACCGTTTATTTCATATTGAAAAAATAATAGATCCAGAAGCAACAGCAAAGCAAGCTATGCTGACCGTCGTTTTTAGTGAAATGACTTTGAAAGGTTGTGGCCAAGCAGAATGTAAAGATCAAGGTGGTTTGATTTACAACAAAGAAACATTGATTCTGACAAATAGTCAGCTTTTAAATGGTACTGCAAGACAAGGTGGCGCTATTTATAATGCTGGAGAATATGCCGCGAATACCAGTTTGAGCACTGTTTCGATGAAT
Source organism: Acinetobacter wuhouensis (assembly GCF_001696605.3). Lineage (NCBI taxonomy): Bacteria > Pseudomonadati > Pseudomonadota > Gammaproteobacteria > Moraxellales > Moraxellaceae > Acinetobacter > Acinetobacter wuhouensis. The sequence goes on from NZ_CP031716.1 coordinate 1,398,356, forward strand.
AACACCTTGATGCAAGGTAATAAAGCGAAAGAAGGTGGGGTTATTTATGCTGAGATTCCAGCATTTACGATCATGCAGTCTTTGATTCGAGATAATGAAGTAACGGATAGCAATAGTTCTAATTTTGAAGTCAAAAATAAATTTTCTGAGGAAGCGATTAAAGCAATTGGAGAATCAGTTCCATTTGGATTTATCAATAGTACAATTTTCAATAATAAGGGCTATGTCGTTAAAGTATACGATGCAATGCAAGTTAATAATGTCACCATGATTTTAAATACGATGGGATTGATTATTGATGCGCCGAATAAAAAAGGCTTCGTAGCGAATAGCATTATTGCCAAAAATGGTAATGCAGACTGTACGACGATTGCAGGTGGTGAAGAGAGTCAGATCAGTAATAATTTATATTCAGTAGGTTGTGGTGGTTATAAAGGTACTGCTTTAGGCGCGACTCAACTGATTTCTGGCAGCACGGAAGGAAAATGTGATTACAATAGTAATGGCATTCTTTGCCCATTTTCTGAAGTAGAATCACTCGCTTTGGGTTATTTTTTACCAAGAATTTTACCAAGCTATACTTCTGCTGAAGATTCTTTGATTGTCAATAAAGGACCTGCTCCTCAAGACAAAATATTAAATTGTTCAACTGTAGATCAACGTGGTAAAAGCAGAAACGCAAATATGGAATTGTGTGACCGTGGTGCTATTGAATTAGTGATTGATTCATCTAGTACCACGACAGTGGGTCAAGATATTTTGTATGGTCAAACTGCTAAGTTTTCTATTGCAGATCAATTGCAAGATGGGGAGCTGGTAAGCGTTGAAAAGTGTAAACAAATTTTTAATCGTGATGTAGATGAAAATGGTAAGCCTTGGCAAATAGGGTGCCTAAAAATAATTCAAACCAATACACCATCAAAAGGTACGATGGCGATAGATCAAAATGGTGAAATTATTTATACACCAAATAGCAATTGGCAAGGTTCGGACGAGTTTAAAATCAATGTTATTACTTCAACAACAAGTTTTAATAAGTCGGATAATCCTTATATTTCGATCCCCGCGCGAATTGTCCAACGTAAACCAGATGATTTTAAAGATTATAAAGTAAAAACTTCTGGCGGTAGTTTAGGCATTATTTCAATTATCGGATTACTTGGTTTGGTAGGTTATCGACGCATAAAATACAAATAAGGGATTAAATATGAAAAATTATAAAAAAGGATTATTGGCACTAGCAATATTATCAACGATGTCATTGATGGCTGCTGATGATAAGACCATTTATGTCAATACTTTGGATGATGAAGATGGTACGAATCCGGCAAAGTGTTCATTAAGAGAAGCCATAAAAACTGCAGAAATGCGCCAAGCTTATGGTGGTTGTAGTGCTGGCCAAATATACTCCACAGTTCCGAATGTGATCCAATTAGAAGCGGGTGAGTATAGGTTAAGTAAAGAGTTGAGACCAAACTCGGATGTTATTATTATTGGTAAAGAACCCGCTGATTATAGCCGTCCTGATGTTTTAACCAATAATTACCCAGCAGAAACTGCACTTAAAACAACTATTTCTGGTCAAGGTGTAAGTCGTATTTTTAATACGATTTATGACAATAAACCAAGCCTTTCTTTGAAAAATTTGATTCTTAAAGATGGATCAAGCCTAAAAGACACCAATAACAGTGTGGGTGGGGCGATTTATGCAGGCGGCGTAACTACATTAACTAATGTAAGTATTCTGAATGCTAAAGCTAAAAATGGAGCGGCAATTTATTTAAATGATGCAACAAGCTCATTAACTGTTAACTTTGGCGTATTTGATGGAAACACTGCTGAACAAGGTAGTGTATTGGGAATGACTTGTGCAGATAATTTGCTATTTACTACACGTACGATAGAAATCACTGGTGCTAGTTTTCTTAATAATGGCGCTACAAATAGTACGAGCACATTTAGTTTTTGCGGTCAACCGAGTGTAACTTTCACGGCAAATACAATTACCAATAATATAGCCAATCCAGATTCAGGCAGTATTATTCAATTTAGTCAATTAACGCCTCAAGGCAAAGTAAATTTTAGTGATAATTCAACTTTATCATTATTAAGTAATACAATTGTTAAAAACAGTGCTTGGGCAACATTATTGTATGGCTATAATGGTGCTAAAAGTATAAGTAATAACATCTTAGCATATAATAATGGTAAGTCTTGTCGCTATGCAGATGGTGATGTGAGTGAGGTTACTGATTCAGGTGTAGTGGTCGGTTATAACGCTTTAACCTTAGCTGCTGGAAATGATCAATGTGAACTTGCAAACTCACTAACCAAAGAGGGGAAAGACTACTCACTTGATGTGAGTAATATTAATTTTTCTTCAATTTTATATGATTTAGAGCAACCAAGTGAATCAACTAGTTTTATGCCAATGTACTTCCCTAAAAATTTAGGGACTGAAAAAGATTTAGTCGATATTGGTTTTACTGGATGTAGCACTGCTGATCAACGCGGTGTAACTCGTATCATTGCGCAAAACTCTACGGGTGAGAATGATATTTCGAATTCATGCGATATTGGTTCAACAGAAATTTTACGTTTAACAGCAAATAATTTAAGTGCGAACAATACATCTGTTACAGTTGCATTGGCAAGTTATCAAAATGAATTAGATATTTATAACAAACTGATTGCAGATCCAAAAACGAATCAGGATTATATTCCATACTATAAAATTCAATCAGAGAACTATAGTAATTTAATTAAATATACGAAATCTGAGCAAAAATATCGCACTATTTTTATTGATCCATTCATTGCAAATATACCAACAGAAATCATTACTCAAGATTCAAATGGCAAGATGGTTCGTGAAGTAAAGCATTTAAGTGCTGATAATTATACGGTCACAGCAAAATCACTCGGTTTAGGTTTACTCACAGATGGTAAGTTTAATGGTAATCCTGATCCAAATTTGCATTGTGAATGGAATGCGAACCTGAAAAAGATTCTGATGTGGCGTACTGATGATGCAGTTACAGTTTCGGGTGATAATGAATTCTGTAGTTATACATTGACTTTAAAATCAGATCCAAATATTACCTCGACAGCGTATCTAATTGGAAATTTAGTAAATATTGCTCCGTCAACAACTGATACTACGTTGAACATCGAAGCAGGTTCGACTAAACCTATAGATGTTGATTTATTGCAATATGCAAATGATGATGGTGACGGTAATGCAGCAGCACTGATAACAAAACCGAATAAGCCAAAATTCTATATTAACTCTAAAGGTGAAGAACTGCCTATTCGCATCACAACTGATTTAGATCCTGTTGTGATTACTGCTGATCGTAGTGGTGCATGTCCAGGTACGGATAACAAGTACACATGTTATGGTGGTAAAATTCATATTCAGCTGAAAAACACGCTTGATCCTTTTAGTTATAAAGTGAAATATTTGGTCTATGATGCAGATGGGCTTGCATCAAATGAGGGCACAATTACGCTTGCAAACTCAGGTACTGCTGCGAACAGTCCGCGTGTGAGTGGCGGTGGATCATTCGGCTGGTTAAGTTTAGTAGGTCTTATTGGTTTAGCGGGTTATCGCCGTATGAAGATGAATAAAAAAGCGTAATATCGGTCTTTGTTATCTAAGAAGCCAGTTTCTCGAAACTGGCTTCTTTTTCTTTATCAGCAATGTATATTTTTTGCTATTTAGATAGGCATGTGCTTCAAATTGTATTATAAGTTTTAGATACAAGAGGATAGTTTGGGTACGATCCTTAACCTATTGAAAAATTTTCATTTTGAATTTATATGAAGCAATTTACTGTATTAACCCCGATTGATCAGATTTCTTATCGTGCTGAAGAGTTAGTTTCGATAAAACGTAATGATTTGGTTCCCTTATTGGATAATCAAACGCGTATGAATCTATATGCAGATCAGTTGATTCAAGGGCAATCAGTATTATTGAATGGTATTGATCCTGAGTTAACACAAAAATTAAGCCACACAATTGCACAGATTATTGAACAATTATCGGCTTCTAAAAAGAAACTAAATCAAAGAAAGTTTAATACATTACAAAAATGGTTAGGTTTAGACTTAGAATTTAGTGTGGGGCAGAATCAATATCTAAAAGATTTAGATCGTTTAATTGATGAAGCGAATAGGCTGAGTCAACGCTTACAAGTTGAAATTCAAAAATCAGAATCACGTTTCCAGCAAGCTGTGGGTTTACGTGAACAGATGGCAAAATATATTCGTGCTGCGCAAGAGTTTGCTCAAGAATATCCAGCTTTTGTACAGAATAGGCATCCTTTAGATAATTTTTCCGAGCGTTTGTCTAAAAAAATTAATACATTACAGACTTTACAAGCCAGTAATGATATTGCTTTGGCACAAATGCAACTGACGCAACAGCTTTCATTAACATTATTAGATCGGTTTAATGAGGCACAACAAGTTTTGATTCCTGCTTGGCAATATCATGTGAAACAAAGCCAAGCGCAAAGTTCTTCAAATATGACTGAAGAATTGGATCAAAGTCGTGATAAATTAATTCAATCATTAAAGAAATCATTAGAAAATAAATAGGGTAATACGATGAGCGATTCAAACACTCCAGTAACAACACAGGTGGCAACAACAGAATCACCATTAGAGTTGCAGAAGTTTGAGCAACTAAATTTAAAAGAAATTGGGTTGAATAGTGAAGACTTTAATGAAGTGCTGAATGCCCATAAAGACTTAGCTAATATTAATCATACTGCTGTGGCTGAGTATGGTAAGAATATTGCGACCAAAACATCATCTTATACAGATGAATTATTAAATCTCGTTAAGAATAAAGATCTCGATGTAACTGGGCAAAAATTGAATGAAGTTGTTCAAGTTGCACAACAGTTGAATACCTCGAGTATTTTAAATAAATCAAAAAATTCAGGCTTTATTGGTAGCATTTTAAGTAAGTTTAAAGGTGCAAAACAAAGTTTTGATCAGCAATTTAATACCACCAAAGAGCAAATTGATTCTTTGGTGAAAGAAATTGAAACCTCACAATCAGGTTTGAAAACACGTGTAGACACACTTGATCGTATGTTCAATGGAGTGCAAGAAGAATACCGTCAGTTGGGCATTTACATTGCAGCAGGGAAAATTAAACAAGACGAAGTTCAGAAAGAAATTGCCACTTTATCTGCTCAAGAGCAAGATCAAAAAACCAATCAACGGGTTTATGATTTAAATCATCTCGCCAATAATCTTGAAAAACGAGTGAGTGATTTACAAGTTTTGCAGCAATCAGCCATGCAAACTTTACCGATGATTCGGATTATTCAATCTAATAATATGATGTTAGTGGATAAGTTTTATGCCATCAAAAACATCACTTTACCTGCGTGGAAAAACCAAATTAGTTTGGCTATTTCACTGAATGAGCAACGTAATAGTGTGCAATTGGCAAATACCATTGATGATGCGACCAATGAATTGTTGAAGCGTAATGCTGACTTATTACATCAAAACTCGGTTGATACTGCAAAAGCCAATCAGCGTTCAGTGATTGATATTGAAACCCTTGAACACGTGCAAAATACCCTCATTAAAACAGTGAACGATGTGATTCAGATTCAAAAAGAAGGCATGCAAAAACGTGAAGAAGCATCTACACGAATCAAAGCTTTACAATCGAATCTGCAACAATTGGTATTGGACACCAGTACACCTAAGGCTTAATGGTATTGTCTGTTCAATGTATTTTGCCCATGAATTAAAGGTATAGCGCTTGACTGAAAAAAATCAATATCCTGCGGATATTCAGCAGATTGAGCAGGGTTTAAAAGTTCTTAAACGCAGAAAGTTTAATCTAACAGCTTCTGCGTTACTTTTATCAACCGTCGGTGTTGTGAGTTTAGTTGCAGTTTTTTTTCAGCAGGAATTGGTTTTCAATTCATTTGGCGTGGCGCAACAGGTTCAGCAAATTCATTTGCCGTATATGATTGATGGAAAATTAAGAGAATATGTCCATCAACCTGATTATTTTATGAATGCATTTTCATGGTTAGGATGGTTAATTTTAAAATTAATTGTCTCATTCATTGGTGCATTTATGATTGTTGGATTTTTAAAAAGATTTAAATTCTTTTTGATACGCTTTCAGTCTTTTATCCTTAAATTTGTCGCATGGCTCATCACATTTATTGTGCTTTGGGGCGGGTTAAGCTATGTGCAGTATGAGCTGAAAGATGATGAAGAGAGTGAGGTCAGTGCCTTTGTTCAATATGACCAAAATATTCAACAAAGTGATTTTTATCGATATTTACAAAAATCAGATATACCTGAGAATGTGCAAAGTTATTTATTGGCTCAAACTGCTTTGATGCATAAACCTGTAGATAAAGTGGTTGCAACGGTATATGCAGAAAAACTGATTAAAGCGGAACAATCTGATCCGCAATTCTTAGAATATGGTTTTAAACCTGAGCAATTGTGGACGATTCAACATCAAGTGTTTAATCAAGCAGTTTCGCCAATTGCTAAAAGTGTGGAAGCTCAAGTTGATCGTGCAAACTTTTGGTCAAATTGGGTTGGCAAGATCTTATGGGGGATTACAGCAGTTAGTTTCTTATTGAGTTTAATGGTTTATATGCTAGCAAGTCGAATTTCGAAACGCCTTGAGCGAATCGCAACGCAATTGCAATCTTAAAGTTCATGCAGTTTTTTGCTTTTTAATGATTGGATGAGCGAGCAGATTTAAAAAAGCACTTTCAATGAGGAAAGTGCTTTTTTTATAGTACGGATTTTTATTGAGAAGCGCTTTTGATTTAGAAACGACATGCAATTTAAGCGACTTCTTTACTGCGATGTAAAATTAATTCTTTTAGTTCTAAAGTATCGAAAGTTTTATCCCAAATTTCACCATCGACGATATAGTAAGGTGTTGGGTGTTTTCCGAAACTTTGCACATAGCGCGTAATTTCAGCCTGTTTATCTGCTACTTCTTTATGCTGAATTGAGCGCAATACTTTTGTGCCATCTAAGCCCATACCTTCAATAATTTGTTTCAACACTTCAGGATTTGCGATGTCCTTACCATGGGCAAAAATGGCATGAAATAGCGCTTGGGTTAGGGAAAATTGATCAAAAATATTATCCAAAGCCAAGATTGCCTGATGCGCCAAACCACTGTTTGGCATACGTTTCATGTGTTCGATATCAACGGTTAAATCTTGACTATAAGCAGCAAACTTTGCCATATCCAATTTACGATCTGCTTCTTTGGTTCCATAGCGTTCAGTCAAGTATTGATAAACATCTAAACCTTGTTCCGGAATCTCAGGTAAAACTTGCACTGGTAATAATTCGATTTTTCGAGTCGTTGGTTGATTCCAATGCTGTTTGAGTTTTTCAAATGCGACATAACTCATTGGATAGACTAGGTCGAATACGAATTCAATTTTCATTGTTTTACCTCATTGTGATTTGTATCTGAAATTAGTTCACTTCGGTTCACCATTTCAGTTTTAACTATTTCAATTTTATAAGTAAGTACTGCCTGTACTTTTGGGGAAACAACACTGTTTAGAGAAACAACTTCGTTATTTCAGATTAAAACTTTAGATAAAATTTGCACATGAATTTTTGTAGAGCGATCGTTGCAGAATGATTATTTTTATTGAAAATTAATTTAATTTTAAGTTTCGAGGTATCTATGAGCACTATTGATTTTATTGGAAATGTCCCCATATTCATACACAACCTAGATAAAACACGGTTTTGTGAATCATTGGGGTGCGTGAAATTTAAAATATTTTCATTAAACTAAAAAACCGATTGTTTTTATAAAAACAAACTGTTTTATCTATTTTTTAAATCGACGTATTATAGGTTCAACGAAAGAATTTACTCCCTTGGAGATTGTTAGCATGTTAGATACAAATACTTCTGCTCAATTAAAAACATTGTTAGAACGTCTTGAAAGCCCTATTGAAATTGTTGCTTCTTTAAACGGCACTGAAAAGTCAGACAAAATCAAAGAATTAGTCACAGAGGTTGCTGCACTTTCAGATCAAGTGACGGCACGTTTTGATGGTGAAAATGGACGTAAACCAAGCTTTGGTATCGCTAAAGTGGGTGAACAACCTCGTGTATTCTTTGCTGGCTTGCCAATGGGGCATGAGTTTACATCTTTGATTCTTGCATTATTACAAGTGTCTGGTTATGCGCCAAAAGTGTCTGATGAAATTTTAGCGCAAATCAAAGGCTTGAATCTTAAAGCAAACTTTGATGTATTTGTGTCTTTAAGCTGCCATAACTGTCCTGATGTTGTTCAAGCTTTGAACTTAATTGCAATCAACAATCCAGGTACAACTGCGACCATGATTGATGGTGCATTCTTCCAAGACGAAGTTGAAGAGCGCAAAATCTTGGCTGTACCTATGGTTTTCCAAAATGGCGAGCATATCGGTCAAGGTCGTATGACTTTGGAAGAAATCGTAGCGAAACTAGACAGCGGTGCTGCTGCGAAAGATGCTGAAAAACTCAATGCAAAAGAAGCATTTGATGTTTTAGTGATCGGTGGTGGACCTGCTGGTGCAACTTCAGCGGTATATGCTGCACGTAAAGGTATTCGTACGGGTATTGTTTCTGAACGCTTCGGTGGTCAGGTCATGGATACAATGGATATTGAAAACTTTATTTCAGTGCAAAAAACTCAAGGTCCGAAATTTGGTGCAGATATGGAAGCACATGTACGTGAGTACGGTGTGGACATTATGAACCTACAAAAAGTGAAAAACCTTGTAGGTGCAGATCAAACTGCCAGTGGTTTAGTGGAAATTGAACTTGAAAATGGTGCAAAACTTGAATCAAAAACAGTCATCCTATCGACAGGTGCACGTTGGAGAGAGATGAATGTACCTGGTGAGAAAGAGTATAAAACACGCGGTGTTGCATACTGCCCACACTGTGATGGCCCATTATTCAAAGGCAAACGCGTTGCTGTGATTGGTGGTGGTAACTCTGGTATTGAAGCCGCAATTGACCTTGCTGGGATTGTAGAACATGTCACTGTTGTTGAGTTTGATACAAAACTCCGTGCTGACCAAGTTTTACAAAACAAATTGAACAGCTTGCCAAATACCACAGTGATCATGAATGCACTTTCTACTGAAGTGATTGGTGATGGTTCACAAGTGACTGCATTGAAGTATAAAGATCGTGCAACTGATGAAGAACATGTTGTTGAACTTGCAGGGATCTTTGTACAAATTGGTTTGTTACCAAATACAGATTTCTTGAAAGAAACAGCTTTTGAATTGTCAAATCGTAATGAAATTGTGGTGAATGATCGCAATGAAACCAATGTAAAAGGTGTATTCGCTGCGGGTGACTGTACTACTGTACCTTATAAGCAAATTATCATTGCAGCAGGTGAGGGTGCTAAAGCGTCATTATCAGCATTCGATTACATCATTCGTTCAGGTCAATAAGTTTTGATCATCAATGAATAGAAAGGGAAGCCAAAATATTGAATGATTTTGGCTTTCTTCTTATTTTATTGAAAACATTTTAAATGGTTTATAGGAATTGAGTTGCTAACAGCTCAGTTCCTTTTTTATATTCGCCATAGCACCTTTTTATGGCGTATTAGTCGTAAAATTAAATTATAGATGGATGTATAAGCTAAGAATGGAATTTGTACATTTACAATAGTGTGGTGAATGATTCAGCCAATGTAATGTGGTTAAGCTTGTTTAGAATATTTTTAAAATCTATAAGGATTAAGCTTGTGAAGCATGAGCATATAAAAATTACACCTAGAGCTGTTGCGTTTAATTTTTCTGATTCTTCGATTCATTGGATTCCTGAAGATCCATTTTCATCACATACCTATAATGCGATAAATTTGTTATTGCCCGCAGGTGAGTTTTGGTTTTGCCGTGTTTTTAATAAAGCTTTACCTTTGATCAAAGATGCTCAGCTAAAAGAAGATGTCCGTGCCTTTATTAAGCAAGAAGCGACGCATGCACGTGCTCATATTCAAGGGCAAAAGTTTATGACAGAACAGCATTACAATCTTGATGAAGGTTTAAAAACCGCTGAAACGCTATTTGAGCAGCTTTTATCAGACAAACCTTTTGGTTTGGAATTATCAAAATCGAAATGGCTAGCGTCTTATTGGCTGACCATACGTGTGGGAATTGTTGCTGCAATTGAGCATTTCACAGGTGTGATTGGTCAATGGACCTTGGATCATAGTCATAATTGGGATAAATATGGTGCAGATGCTGAGATAAGTGATTTGTTCCGTTGGCATTTAGCAGAAGAGGTTGAACATCGTAATGTCGCATTTGATTTGTTTCAGCATTTATTGCAAAACAAATTAGGTTTTTATATCTCACGCCAAGTGTTGATGACGGCTGTATTTCCTATTTTTATGTATTTAATGGTCGATATCGGACGTAGTTTGGCACGACAAGATGATTTAGTTGAGATGCAGAAAATCGCCAAAGCCAGTTTCCCTCGCATGTTGTGGGAATTGCAAAAAGTCGGTAAGCAAACAGGCAATTTACCCACCTTTACTTTTTTAGCAAAATCAGTTGTGCGTTGGATTTCGCCAAATTATCATCCTGATTCAGAAGGAAACACTGAACAAGCCCTAGCATATTTTGCACGTTCAGCCGCTGTAGCCGCAGCAAAAAGCTAAATATTTCTAATTTTTCAATATAGACCAACTGGATGAAGTCGTTGGTCTATATATTTTGGAGCATATTCAAGCTGTGATTCTATGTATTGATCGTAGGATGAAGTTGTAGTACTAATTTACGGACTAGATTTTCAGCATCTAGTGCCGATTGTTCAAATAACTCACCACCATATTCCTGATATTCGATCGCAATTTCATGAAACTGTTGAATACCAATAAAGTTGAAGGCAGTTTTAACCGATGGTTCTGCATGATTCTTAAATGGTGCATCAGGATGATCAAAATCGTGTCCACCACGAGAAGATAAAATAATCATCGGTTTTTGTTGATCTAGTAATCCTATATAGGGTTGTTCGCGATTTGGATCAAAACTATAGGTTTTGTCTTTTCTGACGATATTATCAATATAGGCTTTTAAGTGGGCTGGTGGACCAAAATTATATAAGGGCATTCCCAAAACAATCAGGTCAGCCCATTTCAATTCAGCGATTAATTCATCACTGAGTTGTAAACGCTGTTGGGCTTTTTCTTCAGATTCCGCATAGCCAAATTCAGATACAATCCATTCTTCATCAATCAGTTGAGGAGGATTCTTTCCGACATCACGATGTTTGATGTGTATTGATGAATCTATTTCAGACCAAGTTTGGATAAAAAGTTCTGTTAATTTACGACTTTGTGAACCATGAGGAACTTTGCCAGCAATGCCTGTGCGGACACTTGAATCTATTCTTAAAATATTGGTCATTTATCGTTGCTCAATCTAAGAGATGAATTATATCTTTATTGAATTGTGGAGCTGTGACAAACGATCAAAATACATGCTATAAGTGAATTAGATTCATCTATATTTAGATTGCAATATGGACTTACACTATTCGTTGGAGCAACTATTGGCTTTTCAATATGTTGCTGAAAGCCTAAGCTTTAAGAAAGCTGCTGAACGTTTGCATCTTACGCCTACAGCGTTGAGTCATCGTATAAAGAAATTAGAAAATCAACTTAATCTGAAATTATTTGAACGTAAAACACGAAAAATAGAATTAACCGCAGAAGGAGAGTTCTTATTTAAACATGTACAAACAGGTTTTGAACATATTCAAAAAGCGCTGTTACAGTTGAACCAAAATCAACAACGATTATTCACCATTACGACTACGCCACCGTATGCGAGTGAATGGTTGATCCCATATTTACCTGAGTTACAAGCTTTGTATCCTGATGTGATGTTTCGAGTACATGCCAGTTATGACCCAGTGAATATGCAGTCAGGGCAATATGATTTAGCGATTCGTTATGGTCAAGGTGGTTATCAAGAATTAGATGTAGAATTATTGGCAGAAGATCAATATGTCGCGGTCAGTCACCCCTCTATAGAAAGTGAAAATATTGATTGGAATTGTGTCCCTCTAATCCATTTTTCATGGGGAGATGAATATTGCCCTAAACGAATCAATTGGCAGAAATGGTATAGCCAACAAAATATGCAAATCCATGTTGGACAACGTCAGGTTTTTTATAATGAGGAAAATCATGCGATTCGTGCAGTATTAGCAGGTCAGGGCATTGCTTTGTTAAGTAAAGTTGCGATTGCACATTATTTACAAATGGGAATGTTGAAAGTCGTGTCTAAGCATTACGTTGAAGCATTGAATTATTATTTACTCTCGTCATTAAAACAGGATGAGGTCATAGTCGGTACAAAAAAATGGTGCCGAGAAAAATTAGAAGGCACTTATAAAGTAATTTAAAAGATGATTGTATTAAAATAAAAAAGCCAAAGTACCCCCCAAATGTACTTTGGCTTTTCCGTTTAATCTTATTATTCTCCCCTTGTTTCGAGTAAGGGCGCTGATTCCCAAACTCTATTTTATTTATTGTTATTTTTATCTTGTACTTAGACAGTATTTATTGATAAGCAAAATACATTCCAAGTTTTACATTTTTATGACATTTCTCAAGTAAGTGTAGTATGTTTAACCAAACAGGCTGAGATAATAAAAACGATTTAACAATTGTTCCTTGCTCTCTACATGTGCTGGATTTTGGACAATACAATCGATCGGACAGACATCGACACAGGTTTGACGCTCATAAAATCCAACGCATTCTGTACAGCGCTCTGCATCAATCTCATAGACTTTTTCACCTTCAAAAATTGCTTGATTCGGGCATTCTGCAACACACATATCACAGTTGATGCATTGGTCTGTAATCATTAAAGCCATGGTTTTATCCTTTGATTAAATCGCTTGATAAGCCAATGATGATGCAGAAATATCAGCAGTAGAGTTTGGTAAGTTGCGAATTAATAAAGCATATTGCATATCTACATCCGCAGGAATAGGAATATCTACAATATGTCCTGAGCCTTTTGCCTCGGTGATCGAGTTGCCTTTTTTATCCAAAATTTCATTCAAAACAAAAGTGATGTTTCCTGAAGTTGTCATGAGTTCCAATGAGTCACCGACAACAAAGCGGTTTTTCACTTCAATCTTGATATAGTCGCCATGTCGTTCTAAAACTTCACCAACAAACTGTTGATGGTCAAAGCGTGAAGAACCTGTTTCATAATTCTGATATTCAGAATGCACGTGGCGACGTAAAAAACCTTCGGTATAGCCACGATTTGCCAGACCTTCAAGTTGTGTCATCAGTGCAGGATCAAAACCTTTGCCTGCAAGTGCATCATCAATCGCTTTACGATAAATTTGCGCTGTTCTGGCACAGTAGAAGTATGATTTGGTGCGTCCTTCAATTTTTAAAGAATGAATGCCCATTTGAGTCAAACGATCTACATGTTGTACAGCACGTAAGTCTTTTGAGTTCATGAAGTAAGTACCATGTTCATCTTCTTCAGCAGCAAACATGTCTTCTTCATTGCGTTGTAATAAAACCGGTTCGCCAAATTGGTGTTGTTTTTGGGCGTGTTGCTCGTCGGCATCTTTATTGTTGCAGCAGCCTGATGCTGTCTCCAGTTGTTGGACTGGAATGACATCCCCAGATGCATCTTCTGCTGCTTCGTGAACTTTATAATCCCAGCGACATGCATTGGTGCAAGCGCCTTGATTGGCATCACGTTTATTCATATAGCCTGAAAGTAAGCAACGACCGGAATAAGCCATGCAAAGCGCGCCGTGTACGAAAACTTCAATTTCCATATCAGGCACATTTTGCTTAATTTCTTCGATCTCTTCGAGGGATAATTCACGTGATAAAATCACGCGAGTTAAACCCATATTTTTCCAAAACTTAACCGTTGCCCAATTGACTGCATTGGCTTGAACAGAGAGGTGAATTGACACTTCAGGGAAATGTTCACGCACCATCATGATCAGACCAGGATCAGACATAATCAAAGCATCGGGTTGCATTGCAACCACAGGTTCAAGATCTCGGATAAAGTTTTTAAGCTTGGAATTGTGCGGTTGAATATTCACCACTACATAAAACTTTTTGCCTAAAGCATGTGCTTCGGCAATACCAATTTTTAAATTGTCATGATCAAATGCATTGTTACGAACCCGCAAACTGTAACGTGGCTGACCTGCATAAACAGCATCCGCACCATAAGCAAATGCGTAGCGCATATTCTTCAGCGAACCGGCAGGAGAGAGAAGTTCAGTAACGTGGGAAATGGTCATGTCGTAAAAGGCATAAAAACTTTATGGGTATTATTCTAGTGATAAAAAAAATAGATTCAACCTAGTAAAAAGCTCGGAATTGAAAATGATTAGCCTCAAAATATTGTCAATCTACTCATTTTAAGTTTATTATATATGGAAATACATATATCCATATATTGATATGAATCAAGTTGATTTTTTTAAATGTCTCGCTGATCAAACACGGCTCGATATTTTACTGATGATTGTGAAACAGGGTGAACGCTGTGTCTGTGATTTGACTGAAAGTTTAGCGCTCAGTCAGCCGAAAATTTCACGACATTTGGCGCTGTTGCGCACTTCACAGATTTTGCAAGATCGTCGCCAAGGGCAATGGGTCTATTATCAGTTACATGATGATTTAGCGCCATGGTGCAAAGAGATTTTGCTCAAACTTGCAGAACAGGATCAGCGTTTTAATTTAGTTGAAAATGCTGGTGCTGAAAATTCCAAATGTTGTGAATAGAGGATTGAATTAAAATGAAAATTTTATTTTTATGTACAGGTAATAGTTGTCGAAGTATTCTTTCTGAAGCTTTATTTAATGCGCAAGCACCTGTTGGTTTCGAGGCATGTAGCGCAGGCAGTCATCCCTCAGGACAGGTGCATCCACTGACCTTGAAAACCTTGCAAAGTTTGAATATTCCGACTGAAAATTTATTCAGTAAAAACATGCAGGCATGTGGGGCGTTTGCACCTGAAATTGTGGTGACGGTATGTAGCGAAGCTGCCAATGAATCTTGCCCGCTTTATTTAGGAAATGCCTTAAAAGTTCATTGGGGTTTGGATGATCCATCACATTTGGATTTACCAGAAGCAGAAAAATTACAGGCGTTTCATTCAACAGTGCAACATATCCAACGACGCTTTGATGCTTTTTTTGCACTGAATTTTGAACAATTGAATGCACAGGAATTAGCCAAAGCACTCGAAAAAATCGCTTTAATTGTGTGAATGTTCAACTATGTCTACTCAGAAACTCTCTTTTTTAGATCGGAATCTTACGCTTTGGATTTTTATCGCCATGGCTGTTGGTATTGCGATCGGTTTATTTTTACCCGAAACAGCGCAAAGCCTAAATCAGATGAGCGTGGGAACGGTGAATTTACCCATTGCCATCGGTTTGATTTTGATGATGTATCCACCTTTAGCCAAAGTAGATTATAAAAATTTAAGCCAAGTTTTTCAGGATAAGCGAACCTTGGTTTTGTCTTTGCTGCAAAATTGGTTGATTGCACCGTGTTTGATGTTCGCACTCGCAATTCTGTTTTTGCAGAACTATCCAGAATATATGACAGGGCTGATTTTGATCGGCTTGGCACGTTGTATTGCAATGGTGTTAGTGTGGAATAATCTTGCCTGTGGTGATAATCAATATGTTGCAGCCTTGGTGGCATTTAACAGTATTTTCCAGATCCTGTTTTTCAGCAGTTATGCATGGCTGTTTTTAACTTATTTACCGCCATTTTTTGGTGTTGAAGCGCAAGTGATCAATGTCAGTTTTTGGATGATCACTCAAGCAGTGCTGATTTATCTGGGTATTCCATTCTTATTGGGCTTTTTAACCCGTTTGATTCTTGTGAAACAAAAGGGTTTGGATTGGTATCAAAATCGTTTTATTCCTAAAATCAGTCCGCTGAGTTTATTGGCATTGCTGTTTACCATTGTGGCGATGTTCAGCTTAAAAGGTGCGGATGTAGTGGCATTGCCACTGGATGTATTGCGAATTGCTATTCCTCTGACGCTGTATTTTATCATGATGTTTTTCATTAGCTTTTTTATGAGCAAATGGATGGGCAATGATTATCCGAAAACCACAGCCATTTCATTTACCGCAGCAGGCAATAACTTTGAGTTGGCACTTGCAGTGGCGATCGCAACGTTTGGTTTGGCTTCGCCAGTAGCATTTACTACGGTGATTGGTCCTTTGGTTGAAGTACCTGTATTGATTGCTTTGGTCAGTGTGTCGTTGTGGTTAAGGAAAAAATTATTTAATGAGGTGGCTAATAAATGACATTGCCAAATATAGATCTAGCATTGCTTGAACATCCGCGTTTTGAAAGTGTTCAGGCACAGAAGCTTCCACATGCTCCTCGAATTTTATTGCTCTATGGTTCAAATCGGGAGCGTTCGTTTAGCCGTTTGGCAGTAATGGAAGCAGGACGAATCCTTGAGCATTTTGGTGCAGAAGTGAGAATTTTCCATCCCAAAGGCTTACCACTTCCTGAAGATGTAGCGTCAACACACCCAAAGGTTCAGGAATTACATGAACTTTTGGCATGGTCTGAAGGTATGGTGTGGTGTTCGCCTGAACGTCATGGTTCGATGAGTTCTATTTTTAAAGCACAGATTGATTGGATTCCTTTGGCAGCAGGGGCGATTCGTGCAACCCAAGGTAAGACTTTGGCTCTGATGCAGGTGTGTGGCGGTTCGCAGTCATTTAATACGGTGAATCAATTGCGGATTTTAGGGCGTTGGATGCGGATGATCACCATTCCAAATCAATCCTCTATCCCAAAAGCATTTTTAGAGTTTGATGAAAATGATCGGATGAAACAGTCATCTTATTATGATCGTATTGTGGATGTGATGGAGGAGTTGTATAAGTTTACGTTGTTGACTCGTGGGCAAGCAGGGTATTTAACGGATCGTTATTCTGAACGTAAGGAATCGGCAGAGCAGTTGTCAAAACGAGTGAATCAGAAGTCGATTTGATTGAATTGTGAGCCAGAATAATAAAATGATTCTGGCTATAAATAAGAAAGATTACCTTTATTTTAATATTGAAATTCAGCAGGATTTATTTAAGTTTGAAATTAGCTTCATAATAAAATTCTTTATTTTTATCATTTTATTTTTCAAAAAATTCAGATTTCTTAATAATGTATTTTCAAAAAAAACTTTTCAACTTCTGTAATATATGGAATGTGAAGAAATATGCTATCGATATGGGAATGGGGAAAAGTCAAAATTGCTTTTATAAACTCAAAATCTAAACCTGTATAAATAAAGAACCAATAAAAAACCGAGGCATTTAACCTCGGTTTATATTTTTAATCATTTAAATTAAAAAATTATTTCTCAACGAATGCACGTTCAATCACATAGTCACCTAGAACACCCATTTTAGGAGATTCTTTAAGACCATGTTGATCTAGAAGAGCGGCAACATCATCTAGGAACGCAGGGCTACCACATAGCATTGCACGGTCAGTTTCAGGGTTGAAACGTGGTAAACCAATTTTTTCAAATAAAGCACCTGTTTCAATCGCAGTCGTTACACGACCTTGAGTATGGAACTCTTCACGCGTTACTGTTGGGTAATAAACTAACTTTTCTTTAGCTCCTAACTCAGAGAAAAACTCATGGTTTGGAATTTCATTTAAGATTAAATCTTGATAAGCCAATTCTGAAATAAAACGTGTGCCGTGAACGACAATGATTTTTTCAAAACGCTCATAAGTTTCAGGGTCACGAATCGTAGACAAGAACGGCGCAAGACCTGTACCAGAAGAAAGAAGGTATAAGTTTTTACCAGGATTCAAATCATCAAGAACCAAAGTACCAGTCGGTTTTTTTGAAATAAGAATATCGTCGCCAACTTTTACTTTTTGCAAAATAGAGGTTAAAGGACCATCTGGCACTTTAATTGAGAAAAACTCTAACTCTTCTTCGTAGTTAGCACTTGCAATAGAGTAAGCACGCATTAAAGGCTTGCCATTTACTTCAAGACCAATCATGACAAATTGACCATTTTTAAAACGCAATGCAGTATCACGCGTGGTCTTAAAACTAAATAAAGTGTCATTCCAGTGGTGTACGTGAGTAATCTTTTCGACGTTGAAAGCAGCCATTAAAGGTCTCAATAAATTATCAAATTAGAACAGCTTACTATTCTAATCTAAAATCATTCTCTATAAACTGAATATATTTAATTGAGCTTATCAGAAAAAATGATTATGGCTGAAAATATGACTGAATTGAGTCTTCCCATCATTGGTGTTATGCGATCTCCTTTTGTGGAAAAATTTGGCATTCCACGTCAGCCAAATCTGGTACAAGTCGAATCCTATATTGAAATGCATGCGCCGTATAATGTATTAGACGCTTTTGAGGGTATCGAAGAATTTAGTCATCTATGGTTGATTTGGCAGTTCCATGATAATAAAAATCAACAAGATAAAGATAAATTCCGCCCACAAGTCCGCCCACCACGTTTAGGTGGAAATAAGAAAATAGGTGTTTTTGCGACACGAAGTATGTATCGACCTGCGCCGATTGGTTTATCTGTAGTACAACTAAAAGAAGTGAGAAAAGAGGGCAATGCAGTTCGTGTTTATTTAACAGGAAGTGATTTGCTTGATGGCACACCGATTTTAGATATTAAGCCCTATATTCATTATTCAGATGCAATTGTCGATGCACAAAGTGGCTATGCACAGGCTGAACCCGTCAGAAAACAGGTGATTTGGTCAGAAGAGGCGGAATTTTCCAAACAAGCCTTATTGAAAAATAAACAGATTCAACAAAAATATGTCGATGAGTTGGAACAAGTTTTGGGCTTAGATCCGCGACCAGCCTATCAGCATGATGATGAACGAATTTATGGACTGCGTTTTGGAGCTTTTAATATTAAATTTAGTTGTAGTGATACAAGTATTATTGTTCAACACATAGAATCTTAATTGATTCATTTAAAGTGCGTATTTATTCATAGAATGATAAATACGCATTTCTGAAACTCACTGTTGAAGCATCTATGATTTCAATGCGTTTACTTTGGCAAAATTTAGCAAATCCTGTTGTGATTGAATCAATAAACGGTTCTTCTCAGCAGCAATCCAACCCAGTGCAAACCAAACTTTAGTATCTGTTTTTACTAATTTTTTTAGTATTTCTTCCGCAACAATCAAGTCATTGTATAGCCCTAAACTTTCTTGTGCAGGTTTGATCGCTTTAATATATTGCTTCACATCCTTTTCATCACATAAAGAAGTTATAAATTCAATACTATAACGCAAGCGTTTTAAATTTTTACGGGTTTTATGCCGTGCTTCGATATCGAGTTCTAAGTAGTTTTCAGCATCCGCTTGAATTTTTTGATGTAATTTATTGATCTTTTTCAAAGCTGCTTTATGTATAGATGCATCGCTATTTTCAGTCGTATCTTGATAAATAAACTGAATCAAAGACAATATAAGATAGTTAAAGTTAGAGGCGCGAAAGAGTTGGGTGAGGCTTTGACGATCAGGCGCTTCAGATTCAGCAAGTTTAAATTTAGGTGCATCCACCGCTTCAAGTTGCGGAAGTAACTCTTCACGAATTACGTCAAGATCACGTGTCGTACCGAGTTGTCGAAATAGTTCCGCCAATTGAGTTTGCCATGTTGGATCAATACGAAGTGACCAACTTGAAAATGTTTTTAAAGCGCTACGTAGGCGACGAATCGCAACACGCGCTTGATGTACATGCTTGGAATTGAAATGACCCGAAGCGATAGCGCTACTGTTTGGCAATAAGTGCTGCAAACAATGATTAAAAATTTTCTGTAAAGCCTTTTCTTGATTGTCCTTTGCACTAAGAAAAAGCGGTGTTTGAAATTGCACAGGATTTTCTTGAATATCTTGTGCTAGGAGAGTACCTCTTTGCGCTTTAGTCCGAGTATCTAACCACAGCCCATAGCGTTTAATACGCGGTAAAATAAAGGAAATTAGATCTTGCACCGTCCCTTGTTTAAGCTCAAATTCTAATTCATTAATATCGAGTATATTTTGATGTGCAATAATTTTTCCAAAGTCATAACTGACTTCAATGTTACTATTTTGAAAATTAAATAAGGTGAATTTACGTTCAATTTTTGTTTGGAATTGAATAGCTAAAGGGTGATCAGTTTGTGTGAAAATAGATTTTACATATTTAGGAATATGCTTAGATTTTAAATAGTTGTCGAGTTGTAATGCTGTTTCATTCTTCCCTAAACTTTCTTCAAATTCTACACGTTTCAAGTGTTGTTCTGTTGGAAGTTTCAGTGTTTGAAACCATTGCTCATTTTCAAGCCGTTGCCGAAGTGAAATGGAATGTGCTGATAAATCAAATTGTGCTGTATCATAATACTTTGCGTTTAAGGCTTTCACCATGCAACTTTTTCGTTGAAAGGCTTTAAGCAAAGCGTCTTTTTTATCTTCAGAAACCTGAAATTTTAACTCCATTTCGAACATGGCTTGAAATCCATTTATGTATTCTTTTAATGAGTTTAATCTTAAAATTTAGATTTATTGCATTTTTTTATGAATGATTACAATTCAGCCGTGAAAGCGACATTGAACTTAGCATAAAGGATACAAAGTATTGTAAAGGAATGATTTAATGTTTAAATCATTCCTATCGTTAATACCTATTTTAAGAATTTACGACTCACAAGAAATTGTTCTGTCGCTTCAAGAAGTTTCTCTGCATAGACTTCTTGTTTCGCTGTCAGCCAACCCAGTGCAAACCAGTCACTGGCTTCCAAATCCGTTTGTTGTAAATACGAAGCAGAAGAGGCAAGCACTTGATATTGTTCACAAGCTTGTTGAGCATCATTCAGAGATTTGCCATATTTTTGCAAATTTTTTACATCATAAATATTGGTCAAAATCGGAAAACTAAATTTTAATTCATTTAAATGTTGTGCCAAGGCTTCAAGGCTTTCTAGATCAGAAAGATCGGCATCATTTAAACTTTCTTGAAGCTGTTTATATTGATTTTGCAGGGTATTTTGCGCATACCATTTTAAATCATGTAATGGTGCTTTTTCAGATTGTCCCAAGCTAAAGATTAATAATTCCAAATAGTGTTGCACATTTTGTGTTGATTTAACTAAATTATTCAGTTTTTCATTGGCATATAAAATATCTTTATCCAAACTTCCTGCAGTTTTTGGATTTTGCAATAAAGCCCCTAAAGTGCGTTGCATATGCTCAAAATGTTGTAGGTTTTTAAAATGACTTTCAAAGGCAGACAATTGATGTGACCATTTTTCAGTCTTGCTGTCTGTCCAATCTTTAAAGAGTGACAGGCTGAGATGTAAGTGATGTAAGGCAACCTGAGCTTGCTGAATATGTTCAGACTCAGCCACTTGAGCTGAAATGGCTGCAATATTGGGTAATAAATGTTGCAATTGGCTGGCAACCAATAGTCGTAAGTTTTTATCAGCACTGTCTTTTTTATTGAAAATAATCTCTTTGGCTTGTTTTGCAGGGCTGACTTTTTTCTCTTGTACCAATAAATTGCCAAACTCAGCTTTACTACGAACATCGAGCCACAATTGATATTTCTTCACCCATTCAAAGCTGAAAGTCAGTAGTGATTGAATCGAACCACTTTTTAACTCGAATTCAACTTCATGAATTTGTTGCGTTGCGGTTTCAGTACGTACTTCACCTATATCTAAGCTAATTTCAATTTCTGCATCTTCAAAGGTGATGACGCGCATAGTTCGTTGAATATCGGTTTCAAACTGAAGTTGCAAGTGATTAAATTGATCACCCAATGCATTTTTTAAAATTGCCAATGCTTCGGGTTTATCTTGATAAATATCAAGATTTAAATCAGGTGCTTCTGCAAGTTCGCCTAGATTAGTATTGTCTTCAAAGCGTTGTAAATGGCTTTTGGTCGCTGCTTTTAAGGTCTGTACCCAATGCGTTCCCTCTAAGCGTTGACGCAGGGCAGCCCCTTGTTGTGAGAGCAGACGATCAGGTGTGTCATAGTATTTCGCTTGTAGTTGAATAATTTCAGATTTTTTAGGGTCTAATGCTTTGAGTAACGCACTGCGACGGGCTTCTGGAATCTGAAATTTCAATTCAACTTCGAGCATGTGAAAATCCTATTTTTCTTGCTGATTCAACGATTAAACAGCATGTTGATATATAAGTATGCATTGTAGCGCAAAAAGGGAGGTAAATAGCTGTGATATTGTTTGTTTAGAGTCGTTTGTTTAAAATCATTTCTTTAAAATTGTTCGTCTATCTAAAAGCAATGCAAATTACAGATGGATTATTTCCTTAGGCTTTAAAAGTAGCTTAAAATAATCTAAGCTGATTAAAAATAAAACAGGAAAAACCCCAATGAATGCGCATGTAGAACCAAAATCGGATTTGGTACAAAGCCCTAAAATTCAAATGCCAATCAAAAATTATTCTGAATTCTATCGTTTTTATTTAACTGAACATCGCAGCATCATGAGTCGTCGTCTGCATGCAGCAGGAAGTAGTGTTGGAATTTACTTTTTTACGAAAGCGATTCGTCAGCGTAAAGCAAAATATTTTGTGTATGGTTTAGTTTCAGGCTATGCATGTGCGTGGGTAGGGCATTTTGTTTTTGAAAAGAATAAGCCTGCAAGTTTTAAACAACCACTGTATAGCTTTATTTCTGACTGGCGTATGTTGTCTGATATTTTACGTGGTAATTTGAGTTTGAAAGATCGAAAATTCGATAAAATTGACAGTTAATTTTTACGATTTTGAAATGTTTTTGAAAAGCTGAAATGATCATTTCAGCTTTTTTTTACGCGTAATATCTTGTCGATGCTTTAGGTTATGAATTTTGTGATTTAAGTTGGATGAGTATTATAAATTATAGGAATTTATAGAATTAATGGTAAAAATTAGCAGTTAACAATTAAAATCTCATTCACGATTCTTCATTGGTGAATAAGTCGAAAAATAATTGATAGTTCAAGTTAATTCGAACAGAAGACGTTTATAATGCTTGAGTCTATTTTGTAAAACCACCGTGAGGCGACTGATGTTTAAAGGCGTAGCATTGTCTATATTGGCATCGGTCACTTTTGGGATTTTGTATTTTTATTCCAAACTACTTGGGGATTTTGACAGTCAGCAAACGTTTGGTTGGCGAATTATTGCCACATTGCCTTTTTTAACGGCATTTATGTTGTGGAGTGGTGACTTTGCACATGTTAAAACTATTTTTCAACGCTTAGTCAAACAACCTTTATTAATTCTACTTTTAATGATTACCTCTGCATTAACATGCTTCCAGTTATGGTTATTCCTTTGGGGACCGATGAATGGTCGTGGTTTGCAAGTTTCGTTGGGATATTTTCTTTTGCCGTTGGTATTGGTGCTCGCTGGAAGTCTAATTTATAAAGAAAAATTATCTAAATTCCAGATGCTTGCGGTAGCTTTTGCGATTCTAGGTGTTGGACATGAGTTGTGGCGTCTAGGCAGTATAGCGTGGGAAACGGTATCTGTTGCAGTAGGTTATGCGTTGTATTTTCTCATTCGCAAGCAAATCAAAACAGATAATTTAGGTGGTTTTTGGTGGGATATTCTGATTTGCATCCCTGTTGCAATTTATTTCGCACATTCGGGCTTAAATGCTTATGGTAAATTCGTTGATTCACCGACTTTAATTATTGTCGTGCTAGGGCTAGGGTTACTGAGTGCAATTGGTTTAGGGAGTTATATTCTCGCCAGTCGTTTTTTACCGATGGTTTTATTTGGTTTGCTGAGTTATTTAGAACCTGTGTTATTGGCTTTGGTTTCACTGGCACTGGGTGAAGTGATTCAGGCAGATGAATGGCTGACGTATATTCCGATTTGGTGCGCAGTTGCGATATTGGCTTTAGAAGGTGCTTTGCATATTTATAAGCAACGAAAAAATACTGAGCATTTGAAATACAATGTTGAAAAGCTTCCAGAGCGTTTGAATGATTAGAACTTTTAAATTAAATGTTTGATGAATAAAAGATAGGTAATGAGAAGAATGATAAAACAAGAAAAATAATGAATTGCTTAAGCTATGGTCAAAGAATTGTATAAAAATAGACCATCATTTAAATAATTATTGGTATTTTGTAAAATTATAGTGAATATATGCGAATTTTTGCATTGCCATCTCAGCTTTTGATTCAATCTTGCAGAGAATTCCTTTACAATTGTCTGGATTTAAATCCATGTCTAGATATATACATAAATAGAGGACGTATCTGTGAGCAAAGACACTATCATCGCCCTACATGCAGAGCACCAAGGTCGCTGGAAAAACCGTGAAGAAATCGCGGAACGTATGATTGCATTAATTGGTCAATTATACCGTGAAAAAAACATTGTGACTTCTGTGTACGGTCGTTCTTTAGTGAACCGTTCAGTTATTCAAATTCTTAAAGCACACCGTCGTACACGCATGATGGATGTTGAGCTTTCAGTTGTTCATACTTTTCCTATTTTAGAAGCATTAGCAAAATTAGATAATATCGGTTCTGCTGAAGTTGATTTAGGTAAACTTGCTGTTGAATATAAAGAAAAAGGCGGCGACGTTGATGCATTTGTTGCTCAAGCAGTAGCTTCTTTAAATGGTCGTCCAGCATTGGTTGAGCCGAAAGATGTTGTACTTTACGGTTTTGGTCGTATTGGTCGTATCTTAGCGCGTTTAATCATCAGCCAATCAGGTCTTGGTCGTGGTTTAAGCCTTAAAGCAATTGTTGTTCGTAAATCATCTGATGGTGACTTAGCGAAACGTGCTTCATTGTTACGTCGTGACTCAATCCACGGTTCTTTCGAGGGTACAATCTCTGTTGATGAAGAAAACGAAGCAATCATTGCAAATGGTAACTTCATCAAAGTGATTTATGCGTCTAGCCCTGCTGAAGTAGATTACACAGCTTATGGTATCAACAACGCACTTGTGATTGATAACACAGGTAAATGGCGTGATATCGACGGTCTTTCT
This sequence comes from Acinetobacter wuhouensis, assembly GCF_001696605.3. Taxonomy (NCBI): domain Bacteria; kingdom Pseudomonadati; phylum Pseudomonadota; class Gammaproteobacteria; order Moraxellales; family Moraxellaceae; genus Acinetobacter; species Acinetobacter wuhouensis. The sequence goes on from NZ_CP031716.1 coordinate 1,423,469, forward strand.
CAGCACTTAAACTGTGCTGGCGTAGGTCGTGTTGTACTGACTGCTCCTGGTAAAGGTGATATGAAGAACGTGGTGTTTGGTGTAAACCAAGCTGACATCATTGATTCAGACAAAATCATTTCTGCTGCAAGCTGTACAACTAACGCGATCACTCCTGTATTGAAAGTGTTAGAAGATAAATACAAAGTAATCAATGGTCACGTTGAAACCGTTCATTCATTTACAAATGACCAGAACTTAATCGATAACTACCACAAAGCGGATCGCCGTGGTCGTGCTGCAACGTTGAACATGGTAATTACTGAAACTGGTGCTGCAAAAGCAGTTGCAAAAGCTTTACCTCAATTACAAGGTAAATTAACTGGTAACTCAGTACGTGTTCCTACACCAAACGTATCGCTTGCAATTCTTAACTTAACACTTGAGAAAGAAGTTGATCGTGAAGAAGTGAACGAATACATTCGTCAAATCTCAATCAACTCAAGCCTTCAAGGTCAAATTGGTTATACAAACTCAACTGAAGTTGTATCATCTGACTTTATCGGTTCGCGTACAGCGGGTGTATTTGATGCGCAAGCAACAATCACTTCTGGTAACCGTTTGACAGCGTATGTTTGGTACGATAACGAAGTGGGTTATAGCTGCCAAGTATTACGTATCGCAGAACAAATGTGTGGCGTAAGCTATCCGAAAGCACCTGCTGAGACAAATGCATAATTTTAAACGTATTGTTTAAATTGTATTTGTAAGTATAAAAAACCCAACTTAATGTTGGGTTTTTTATCGCCTATATAAAGATAATAAAATTTTAATTCGGATGTTTGCTCTTAAATTCTTCAAAAAGAAAAGAATAATCGCAGAAATAAAACAATATTAATCGACTTTAATACATAAAAGTGTAAATTAAATCACAAAACAAATTAAAATAAATCATGGTCAAAAACTCAAGGAATGAATTTTGCAGCTCAAGCATGGTATTTCAATAATTGCTTTTATACTTATTGCTACAGTTTGTGGTGTATTGATCGCTATTTGGGTTTTTAAGCATTTTAGTATCTATATTCCTTTAGAGAATCAGGCGGTTAGTATTGACCTGAAAGCCCCGTTACAAGCAAAAGTACAAATACATGATGCTTTGGATGTCGATGTCACAGGTAAAGTAAACGCGGAAATTCCAATCAATGAAAAACTGAATGTGCCGATTACACAGACTTTAACACCACGAGTTTATTTTGATAACCAAGTTCCAATTGAAACGACGATCCCTGTAAAAGAAATACTTAAAATTAATCAAAACATGCCAATCGATACTAAAGTTAAAGTTCAAGTGCTAGGTAAGGATATTACTTTACCACTTAAGGGTACGATTCCGATTCAAATGGATGTACCCATTGACTTACAAGTTCCATTAAAACAGCAGGTTCATTTAAAGTTTGATGCGCCAGTTAAAACTGTGCTTAAGGAAAGTTTACATGTGCCATTGGTTACAACATTAAAAGCCAATATTCCGATTCAAGGGCATTTAAATGTTCCAATTAAATCAGCACTTGAAGCAACTGTGGATGTGCAAAATACCTTACCAGTAAAAATAGAAAAAGGGCAACTCACCATCCCACTCAATAGTTTACGTTTATCTCGAAGTATAGAAGAACCAAATAATTCTAAAGAGCATGACTTAAAAGAAAACATGACGAAAGCGAATACTTCACAATCCAATGTTGTGAAATAGGATATTTGCGATGTGGATTTTTAATTCTTTTCGAAACTTACTGCTGGCATTTATAAGTGTAGTGCTTTTGATTGCGATTGGTGTTTGGCTATATCTGAATATACAAGCGTCAATGTATGTATCTGCACAACACGCTCAAATCAATTTACCAGATTCTTTACCCACTAAAATCCATGTGGGAAATTATTTAGAAACCCAAGCGAAGGGTGCATTAGACACAGAGCTGAATATTGATCGGCAATTAAACCTACCTTTGCAAGGTAAGTATTTAGCAGGTTTGGCGTTTGAAGTTACGACACCAATTCAAGTTGATATTGATTATAGTACGACCATTCAAATTTCAACGGTAATGCCTTTAGAGACCACAACAGATTTGGTTTATCAAAATAAATTACTGCCTAAATTTCCTTTAAAATTAGATATTCCTGTCAAACTATCTGTTCCTTTTCAATTGAAACGACGTTACCAAGTTCCAATTCGAATCATGTTTAATGGAAATGTTTACTTTGAATTTGATGAAGTGGCGCATTTGTACGTCAAACATCGCTTAAAACCTATTTTGAATATTAATGATCCGATGACAATGAAAAAAATAGCTGTGTTTAATGCCACGATGTACAACACTCAGCGTCAGTCACTTGCTGATTTAGAAATGAATATTGATTTACCTGTAAAAAATATTCATCCATAAATATTCAAAATCTAGCGACTCTCTTATAGAGAATGACTCTATAAGAGAATGCAATTAATTGATATACAATGTGATTGCTGAAGAAATCTATTAATTTAATAAAGCTACTTATTCAATAAAGCTTTCACTTGATCTTGAATACTTGTAGTTTTGCGACCAATCAGATTTTCTAAATCGTTACTGTTGCTAAACATTGCACCTTTTGCTGTTTGTACATCCGCATCCACAATCACTTCGACCAATCCTACAGGGAGCCCAGCTTCTGTTAATGCTTTGCTATAGTCATTTGCGCTGATGTTTTGATATTGCACGGATTTACCTGTAGCTAAACCAATAAATTGTGCTAAATCGGTAAGGGTAAAACTGGTTGAACCAGCCAATTCATAGATTTTATTTTCATGACCATTTGACGCTAAAACTTTGGCAGCAGCTTCTGCATAATCCTGACGTGAAGCTGAACTGATCCGACCATTTTCAGCGCTACCATAAAGCGTTCCAACTTCGGCAGTATGTTGCACACTTGCAAGGTAATTTTCGCTGTACCAATTATTACGCAAGAAGGTGTAGTGCAAACCGCTTTGTTGGATTAGTGCTTCTGTTTCGCGATGCTCTTGTGCTAATCCTAATGGGTTTTTATCCGCATTGAGTAAACTGGTATAAGCAATATAAGGCACATTCGAGGCAACTGCTGCTTCAATCACAGCTTTGTGCTGTGGCGTACGACGACCAATTTCATTGGCTGAGATGAGCAATAATTTATCAATTCCAACGAGAGCAGGTGCGAGCGTTTCAGGTTGATCATAGTCGAATAATCGTAACTCAATGCCTTGTTGTTTGAGTGATTCAGCTTTTTTAAGATCTCGTACTAAGGCGATAATATTATTTGCTTCAACTTGTTTAAGTAATTCTTGAATAACCAAATGTCCGAGTTGACCTGTAGCACCTGTGATTGCAATTTTCATCATTTCACCTTTATCCATATTAAAATTGGATGTTTTTTAAACTTGATGCTATTATCTTAATTATTAAACTTACAAAATGTAAGTACATACCTAAAAGTAAGCTTATAACTGAGCGGAGAGAATTGATGAGCATCTATGCTTCAAGTCATTTAATTGGACAAGTTTTATCCAGTGAATGTCCTTCACGAGAGATATTGGAACACCTTACCAGTAAATGGTCAGTGCTGGTTTTGCGTTGTTTGAGTGATGGTGTGCTACGTTTTAGTGAGTTGCGTAATCGTATTGAGGGTGTGAGTGAGAAAATGTTGGCTCAGACCTTAAAAGTGTTAGAGCAAGATGGCTTTGTTTTACGTACAGTTTATCCCGAAGTTCCACCTAGAGTAGAGTATCAGCTTACGATTTTGGGTGCGCAAGCTGCTGAAAAGTTAAACTATTTAATCGGATGGATTGAACGTAGTTTGCCTGATATTTTAGAAAATAAGCAAAGACTAGCCAAATAAGCTGTTTGAAAATTTAAGCTTTAAATGATTCATGATGGCTTAAATTAGTCAGTCATAAGCTATGCGTGCTTAATAAAAGCCCTAGATGCTAAATGGAATGATATTACCATCTGAAAATCATTGTTAGGGCAAATACTTAATCAATATCATTGCAATATACAATTTACTGTAATGCAAATTACAGGAGTTATATTTATTCCTAAATGTTAATTACTTAGTGTTAAGTTTAGGCTTTGATTTTAAATACATTAAACCTGTGATGATTGCACCAATCGTCGCCAAGAACATATCTTTATGTGCATCCCAAATGTCGCCTTGCTGACCATTATAGTTTTCAGCTTCTTCTGGTGATAAGCCGATTGCGATCCACCATTCTATCCATTCATAAAATAAACTGGTTGCCATGACAAATTGAATCACCAATAAAAACAGAATTTTTGGTTTTAAACTTGGTAACCAAACTTGGAAAAGGCGATAGAAAAATGGATAAAGGAATAATCCATAGAAAAAATGCACAAAACGGTCGAACATATTCCGTGTCCAACCCATAGCCTGATTTAAATCAAAACCTAAATATTTGATTGCCCAATCATTATAAGGCACATAGGAATAGAGATAATGCGCTGCAATCACGTGAATAATTAAAAAACCAATATAAAGTGCAAATGAAGAAAAATTCAGCCCGATTTTTTTTAAGCAGTAGAATAGGGCTATGAGCATCAATACTGTACCAATTTGATGCAACATATAGGATGGAAATTCTAAAGGATTGATACTCGCTAAAATAATGGCAATTGCGAGTACAGCAAGCACTATCCAATGCTTTTGAGTAAGAGAATGGTAAATCATTAAGTATTTTTTCTTAAATTTATTGTCAGCATTGTAATCAAAATATAAACAAAATGCGAAATTTTAAACCTTATATTTCGAGTGTTAAATATTCTAAATAGGTTATTACAAACTTATTTTGTATGTGGTTTAACCACTTTTAGCAACCAATCTAAGTTTTTAGCAATCGAATCTATTACACTGTATTTTTTTTGAAGTTAGGGATTAGGCGTGGCTTTGATTGAAGCATTTGAGGCAAAACAAAATTGTTATTTTAATTATGATTTTGAAGAGTTGTATCAATTGACAGATGATTTTCCTGAAGAGCTTTCTGTGTCTTTACGTGGCATGTTGTATCGCCATGAAATCAAATATCCTAATGCGACGTATTATATTTATTTCAGTGATATTTTAACGGGTGAAGAGCTCGAAAAAATGAAAGCGGATTGGATGCGTTATTGTCCATTAGCTTAGTTTTATTTTTATAAAAGTAAATATATTTGTGGATCAGCACAGCCTCATCTTTTGTGTAACATTTAGACTGATTCGCGTAGGCGTTGCCTCACTTTTGAAGGATCAAAAGTGACAAAAATCCTTTGTTGAGCAAAGGGGACTTCCTTGTCCCCTTGCTCAACGGCGACATCCATGTCGCCTTACGAGATAGCACCGCTGATATTGAAAGCTTATGAGTTGAGATTATTTATTTTATATATTGAAATTCTAAAAATACATTACCTCATAGGATATTAAATGAATTTAAAGATTGGTATTAAGAATAATCCATCGCATCTTTTAAAATCCAATAAAAAAACGAAGCCGAAGCTTCGTTTTTTATTTTAAACGGGTTTAAAAATTAGATTTTAGAAATTAAATCTTTGATTTGTTTTGCTTGTTCAGCAGCATTACCTGTATATGTAGCAGGTGTCATTTCGGCTAAACGAGCACGATCCGCAGCAGGGACAGCTGAAAGTTCATTACCATTGACGAAATCAACCATCATGTCACGTGTCATTGCTTGACCACGTGTTAATGCTTTTAATTTTTCGTATGGTTTTTCAACGTTATAACGACGCATAACAGTTTGAATTGGTTCAGCTAAAACTTCTTGAGCATGATCCAGATCTTCAAGAATACGAGCAGCATTCAATTCAAGTTTACCAATGCCTTTTAAGCACGCTTCAAAAGCGATTAAGCTTTGTGCCAAACCAACACCCATGTTACGAAGAACAGTAGAGTCAGTTAAGTCACGTTGCCAACGAGAAATTGGTAATTTTTCACCTAAGTGCGCAAGTACAGCATTCGCAATACCTAAGTTACCTTCAGAGTTTTCGAAGTCGATTGGATTTACTTTGTGCGGCATTGTTGAAGAACCAACTTCACCTTCTTTCAAACGTTGTTTGAAGAAACCTAAAGAGATATAACCCCAAACGTCACGGTTAAAGTCGATCAATACAGTGTTGAAACGACGTAAAGCATCGAACATTTCAGCGATATAATCGTGAGGCTCGATTTGCGTGGTGTAAGGGTTGAACGTTAAACCTAAAGATTCAACAAAAGCTTGCGAGTGCGCAGGCCAGTTGATTTCTGGGTAAGCAGAGTAGTGCGCATTGTAGTTACCGACTGCACCGTTGATTTTACCCAATAATTCAACTTGGTTGAATTGTTTGATTTGGCGAGCTAAACGGTAAGCCACGTTCGCCATTTCTTTACCCAAAGTTGTTGGGCTTGCAGTTTGACCATGTGTACGAGACAACATTGGTTGTTCTGCATGAGTTTCAGCCAAAGCAGCAATCGCATCCACGATTTGTTGCATAGATTCAACCAGAACAGCACGACCATTTTTCAACATTAAAGCATGTGAAAGGTTGTTGATGTCTTCAGAAGTACATGCAAAGTGAATGAATTCCCCCGCATTTTTAAGTTCTGCGATATCAGCAATTTGTTCTTTCAAGAAGTATTCAACTGCTTTTACATCATGGTTAGTCGTGCGTTCAATTTCTTTAATGCGGTTGGCATTGTCTTCTGAGAAGTTTGCAACAATTGCATCTAAAGCAGCATTGGTTTCTGTTGAAAATGCAGGAACTTCAGTGATTTCAGGACGGTTAGCAAGCGCTTGTAACCAACGCACTTCAACTGTCACACGAGCATGGATTAAACCAAACTCAGAGAGGAAAGGACGGAGTGCATCACATTTGCTAGCATAGCGCCCATCTAATGGAGAAAGTGCGGTTAAAGCGTTCATAAAGATTCCCTAAACTTTGGAATTAAACGTAAAACTGAAAAAACTGTATTGAACATCAGTTATACAACCTGATATTGAAGTCGAGCAAGATCTTGAATATCTTGAAGAAGTTTACGCTTGCTAAAGATCATGTTCCATGAACTTCCACCAAGCTGACGCCAAAGATGCGCCATTTGTAAACCTGTAAATAAGCTGGCACGAATGCGATTGGTATGTGACGAGTCTTTAAATGCTTCTGCATTACCACGTACTAAAATTCGAGGATTGATTTGACCTGCAGTATCTACATAGGTCTGTGCTAAATTGGCAATAATACTTGGATGTAAATAATTATGATCAAAAAATGACAATTGCTTTAATATTTTTTGTTGGGATTGCTCAATGATTTCTACAAATTTCGGATTGCTATACACCTTTTTTTCTAAAGCCAAAAGTGACATGGCATAAGACATAGGTAATTTTGCATTGGCAAGTTTAGGAATTCGAGATTTTGGTGATGTTGAAAAAGGTTGGGTAATGCTACTTTCTAAGGTTTTTAAACCCAGTGAAATATCAGCAAGTTGATGAAAAAAATCTAATGTTTGTGCTGATTTATTATCGGAAGGGCGAATATTTAAGCTGGCTTTGATGAGTTGTTCAAAATAGAAATTACCACTTTCACCAATACTTTGACGACCTGTCATTGCAGTCATGTGCGTCAGCTGTGTTGCTTGGAACACAGCTGCTAACGCCAAAGCTTTGTTTTGGCGTTGATTCAAAGTTTGAGGCTGTTGAAAGGGCAACTCAACCATGCCTAAATTCCTTTAAATAAATTGCAATGATTAACACGTCTTTATTCAATAAAGCTATTTAATAAACTCATTCAATAAAATCAGGTTTTGGTGCATTGGTATGATGAATCACCCCGCCACCTAAACAAGCTTCATCGACATAGAACACAACACTTTGTCCAGGTGTAACAGCACGTTGTGGTTCATCAAATTCAACACGAACACCATTTGGTGTATCTGTATCTTTATAAATTGTACATGCTTGATCAGGTTGACGGTAACGAGTTTTAGCCGTGCATCGGAAACCTGTTTCAGGAATCGCTTGCTCGCCTGCAACCCAGTCAATCGCTTCTGACCATAACACGGTACTTTGCATCAATGGATGCTCATGACCTTGACCAATCACGAGGCGATTATTTTCAATATCCTTATGTAGAACAAACCAAGCACCTTCTTCAGCACCTTTAAGTCCACCTAAGCCGATACCGCCACGTTGACCGAGCGTATAGTACATTAAGCCATGATGTTCACCAACCTCTTTTCCTGTATCTAGGACAATTTTTCCAGGTTGAGCAGGTAAATATTGCTTCAAGAAGTCATTAAAGCGACGTTCACCGATAAAACAGATTCCTGTTGAATCTTTTTTCTTGGCTGTGATTAAACCTAATTCTTCCGCAATTTTACGAACTTCAGGTTTTTCAATTTCACCGACAGGGAACAAGGTTTTGTTAATTTCACGACCATGCACGGCATGCAGGAAATAGGTTTGGTCTTTATTATTATCTACACCACGAAGCAATGGCGCATATTCCTCACCACGTGAATTGGTTGCAGTTTCACCACGACGGCAATAATGTCCAGTTGCGATAAAGTCAGCACCTAAGTTTACAGCATGATCGAGGAATGCACGGAATTTGATTTCTTTATTACAGAGAATATCTGGATTCGGTGTACGACCTGCTGCATATTCAGCAAGGAAATGCTCAAAGACACGATCCCAATATTCCATCGCAAAGTTTGCTGTATGGAGTTTGATGCCAATTTTGTCGCAAACCGCTTGCGCATCCGCAAGATCTTCCATTGCCGTACAGTATTCTGTGCCGTCATCTTCTTCCCAGTTTTTCATGAAAAGCCCTTCAACTAGATAACCTTGTTGAAGAAGTAGTGCTGCAGAAACAGATGAATCTACACCACCAGACATACCGACGATGACACGTTGTTGCATAGGACTAGGCATCCAAATTTGAAATTAAAGGAGAATTTTGGTGCTCATAAACGAGCGAAAGCGGGTATTTTTGCCCAGAAAGTGCATCTTGTACAGCTTTAATCACCAATGGACTGCGTGCGCGTGCAGATTCTACTAATTCTTCAAGCGTCATCCACTTCGGACCAATAATCCCTGTATCCAGTTCTGCCTCTGGAAAATACTCAAGTACATGGGCTAAAAAGCAAAATCTAAAATAGGTACGATCTGGAAACATCGGCGGGGTATAGGTATAGATTCCGAGTAATGAATCGACCTCTACTGCATGTCCAGTTTCTTCCATTGTTTCACGAATTGCTGCTTGGATAATAGATTCACCACATTCCACATGCCCAGCAGGTTGATTGAACACTGTGTGTGTCACGCCTTCGGTATGTTCTTCCACAAAAAGAAACTTTCCGTCTTTTTCGACAACAGTCGCGACAGTAACATGAGGTGTCCAAGTGGTCATAACCAGCACCGTGGGGAATAAAGCGATATTCTACAAAATTTTAGGCGTGGTGGCTATGGTGGATATTTCCTATTCACATTGATCAGTATATTTTTAAATCACAATATAAATCAGTTATTAAAGAATTTGGTTTAGTTTTTATTAAATTTTATATTAGATTAATTAAATTAAAAATTTAAATAATTCATATACTTGTAGTTTAACGTGTGATAAAAAATACTCATACTGGAGTATTTTATGAAAATTAATAGATATTTATGTTTTTCACTGGGTATTCTTTTAAGCCAAGTGACTTTTTCGGGTGAGTTATCAGAATCGTTACAAGGTTCACCGAAACTGAATGTCAATCTATATGCGTTTGCTGCGGATGTAGATGGAAAGATCAGTAAAGGTAAAGTGAATTATGATGTAGATCAGCCTTTTAAAGAAACTTTAAAAGATTTAGATCGTTCTTTTATGGGACATGTGGATCTAAGCAAAGGCAAATGGGGAATTTATGCAGATCTACAAAAAGTAGAAACATCACAAGAAAAAAGTGTCATGCATATTCCTATAGCATTGGGGACGAAATTAGATCAGCGCAGTTATGGCATTTACTATCAAGCTTATATTTCACCTGAAAAGACAGCAAAAAACCAAGCAAAACTTATTGTTGAACCTACAGTGGGTACACATAGAACAAAAGCAGAAGCAACACTCGCTGTTCTCAATCAAGGGATTGATGTTCATGCAACTTGGGATGAGTTCTTTTGGGGTTCACGCTTTAAATATAATTTTGACTCATCGTGGAATTTAGCTTCAGAAGTGACTTTTGGTAGTGAAAATACCATTTCTGCACAAGCTTATATCGGGTATCGAATTCCAGTTTTAAGCCGCGATTTAAATCTCAGAGCGGGCTATCGTTATTTTGAACAAGACTATAAATCGGATCATTTTCATTGGGACATTCGTCAACATGGACCAGTCATCGGTATAAATTTACCTATTTTCTGAGAGGGACTGAAGTATGAATAATGCGCTAAAAAAAGTATTGTTTGCAGCAGGGCTTATGGTTGCAGCAGAAGTCGCGACGGCTTGTACACGCGTTGTCTATTTGGGCAATAATGATGTAATGACAGCACGTTCTATGGATTGGAAGAGCGATGTCGGAACAAATCTATGGATTTTGCCAAGCAACGTAAAGCGTACAGGTATGGCAGGACCACATTCCATCCAATGGACGTCTAAGTACGGTAGTGTTATTGCAACAGGCTACGACATTTCCACAACAGATGGTGTCAATGAGAAAGGTTTAGTTGCAAACTTATTGTGGTTGGTCGAGTCTGAATATCCAGATGTAAATAAGAATAAAAAACCACCTTTAAGTATTTCATTATGGGCACAATATGTCTTGGACAATTATGCAACTGTGAATGAAGCGATTGCAGCACTTGAGAAAGAACCTTTTATGGTTGTGACCGATCAAGTGCCTGGTGAAAAGCGTTTAGCGACCTTGCATCTATCTATTTCTGATTCAACTGGTGATAGTGCAATTATTGAATATGTTAATGGACAACAAGTGATTCATCACAACAAAAAATATCAAGTGATGACGAACTCTCCAACTTTTGATCAGCAATTGGCATTGAATACCTATTGGAAACAAATTGGTGGTACAACCATGTTGCCTGGGACTAATCGTGCAGCGGATCGCTTTGCAAGAGCATCATTCTATATTAATGCTATTCCAAAAGATGCAACACCAGAACACTCTTTAGCGAGTGTATTCAGTGTGATACGTAATACCTCAGTACCGTTTGGATTAAATACTGAAGAGGAACCGAATATTTCTTCAACTCGTTGGCGTACTGTGGTTGACCATAAGCGCGGTTTATATTTCTTTGAATCTGCTGTATCACCAAACGTATTTTGGGTAGACTTAAAAGATATAGATTTTAAAGATGGTAAAACCAAAAAACTGGAGTTAGGTGTCGATCAAGCGAAAGTCTATGCGGGTAAGGCAAACTCTTCGTTTAAAGTGACTCAACCCTTTAAGTTTTTGGGCATCCAATAGGGCATCAACATGATCAATAAACTTTGGTATATTCCGCTAGCTGCGCTGCTTATCACAGGTTGTGCATCAAATTCGGTTAACAACACATCAAATTTGGGTACTCAAGGGCTGTTAATTTGTCAGCCGAATGAAATTTGTCCAATCGTTACTGTGGTTTGGAACGAAGCGCACAAAGATATTTTAAAAGTGAAGCTGAGTTTAAATAGTGCTTATACGAAATATAATATTGAAAAAGTTGTATTTAGTGATGGTGTGAAAAGCCATTCATTTAATGCAATTGGACCCACTGAAATTGATTTTGCGTTCAAGGCGAATCGTTCACGTAATAGTGTATTAGTGCCAGTGAATGTGATGGCTGATTTTAGAGGCTCTCAAAGTGTATTTATGGAGATTCATACCGATCAAGGCGTAATTACGCGATACTTATTGAAAGATAATGTGAAAGCTCCTGTATTTGAAGAGTTAAGCAAATATTATAAAGTTTCGAAATGATAAATTGAGCAAGATCAAGTCATTTGATCATGTTTAAGTGTGCAATTTCATTGTATGTAATGGAATTGCACACCACCTAAAATAAAAATAGTTCGTCTGTTTATACAATTTTTAATATATCTTAATGTTTTGAAGCTTAAGTCTTTTTTTGTTCAAGCATTCATGTTGCATGATTTTAATTATGTTGGCTTTGGGGTGAATCATTAAAAATAGTAGATTATTTCAAAAATTATATTGAAATTTGGTCAATCAATCCGCATCTTAATAAAAAAGCATTTAGTCAATATTTAAGAGAATACAAATTCTATGTTATTTCATTTACCTAAAGCGCCTGCTGAGATTCGTATCAGTCATTTAAATGCCCGAATCAATGAGCAAAGAAAAAGAATCGCGCAGACTACTGCATCTAAGTTAGAGCTTTTGCAACTCACGCAACAGCTTGTTAAAGAAGCACGCGCGCGTAAAAAGAACAATCAAAAAATTTATATCCTAGATTTTAAAGGTGATGTTCAAGCTTCTGCTGTTGAAAATTTACGTGAAGAAATCACGCTGATTTTAGCGACTGCAAAAGCAGGGCGTGATCGTGTTGTGGTACGTTTAGAAAGTCCAGGCGGTATGGTGCATGGTTATGGCTTGGCAGCAGCACAATTGGTACGTTTACGTGATGCAGGGTTTAACCTTACGATTTGCGTAGATAAAGTGGCTGCCAGTGGCGGTTATATGATGGCGTGTATCGCCAATGAAATCGTTTCAGCACCCTTTGCTGTCGTAGGTTCTATTGGTGTGGTTGCACAGCTACCGAATTTCAATCGCTTACTGAAAGAACATCATGTTGATTTTGAGCTTTATACAGCAGGTCAATTCAAGCGCACAGTGACCATGTTTGGTGAAAATACAGAAGAAGGTAAAGCCAAATTTGAAGAAGAATTGCAACAAACCCATCAGCTCTTCAAACATTTTGTGGAAAAATATCGTCCGCAATTGAATGTTGAAAAAGTAGCAACAGGTGAGCACTGGTATGGTGAAGATGCGCGTGAGTTAAACCTTGTTGATAAATTACAAACTTCAGATGAGTATTTATTGAGTCTATTGCCACAACATGATGTGTATGTGATTCAAACTCGTCGTAAACCGACTTTAGGTGAAAAGTTAGGACTTCAAGCCGCTCAAATGGCAGATGCTTTGATTCCATCTGTGGTGAATAAGTTAATGAATGAAGTGACGAAGTTAAATTCATCATTGCCGATGTTTAAAGACAATAAATTTTGATGATTGATTGAGAAATTGATCGCAAATAAAAGAGTAGGTTCGTTGCCTACTCTTTTTTTATGTAAATGTCTTCACTTCAAAACACCTTATTGACAAAATTGCCCGAAAAAACTGACCTTATGCGGTCATGACAAGTGTTAAAAAAATGATTAGCATGCTTGTGATCATAAAATCAAAAACTCGGATACAAAGGAATATAGAATATGTTGGCATATGATGCAGATTTAGAATTATTCAGAGATAACTTTAAACGCTTTATGAGCGAAAACATTGCACCACATTATGAGCAATGGGAAAAAGAAGGCTTGATGCCACGTTCAGTCTGGACGCAATTGGGTGAAAATGGTTTCCTTTGTGTAGACGTACCTGAAGAATATGGCGGTTATGGTGTACCTACAGAATATTCTTTAATGTTGATCGAAGAATCAGCACGTGCAGGCTATGGCGCTTTATCTACCGCGATTTCTTGCCACTCTGAAATTGCAGCACCCTATATTCTACATATCGCCAATGAAGAGCAAAAACAGTATTGGTTGCCAAAAATGGTCGCAGGTGAAGTTGTTGGTGCGATTGGCATGACTGAACCGGGTGCGGGTTCTGATTTACAAGGTATGCGTTCATCGGCAATTTTGAATGGCGATCATTATCTACTTAATGGTTCTAAAACCTTTATTTCAAATGGTCAACATGCAGACTTGGTTGTTTTGGCAGCAAAAACTGATCCACAGGCACGTGCTAAAGGTGTTTCACTTCTACTTGTAGATACACATTTGGAAGGCTTTAAAAAGGGTACGAACTTAGACAAGATTGGTTTACATTCTCAAGATACTTCAGAGTTGTTCTTTGATAATGTCAAAGTACCAGCCAATCAATTATTGGGTAATGCAGGTCAAGGCTTTGCTTATTTGATGCAAGAATTACCACGTGAGCGCACTGCAATCGCTGCAACAGCTTTGGGTGCGATTCGTGGCGCGATTGACGTAACAACACAATATGTACAAGAGCGTCAAGCTTTTGGTCAAAAAGTGAGTTCATTCCAAAATACTCGTTTTGTCATGGCACAAGCGAAAATTGACGAATTGGCAACGGCTGCATTCTATAACCAAAACTTAGCTTTATATAAAGAAGGCAAATTGGATGTAGAAACTGCGGCAGCATTAAAGAGCTTCAGTTCAGATATGCAAATGAAAGTGATTGATAGCTTACTTCAGCTATTCGGTGGCTATGGCTATATGACTGAATATCCAATTTCACGTTTCTTTGTCGATGCTCGTATTCAGCGTATTTATGGCGGAACAAATGAAATTATGAAAGAGATTGTTGCACGTGGTGTTTTAGGGCGTTGATTGAAAGAAATGGATAGAAGTTATTTTTAATCCCCCTCATCCTAACCTTCTCCCAAAGGGAGAAGGGACTTTCAATACTGATTTTTTGTTTATTTATATTCACTTAAAGTTCAAGCTTTGATAAAGAACGCTACTTCTAAGCCCTTAAAACCGTTAAACATTCACGAATAAAAATAGGTAATTCTTGGGTAGAGCGTGAAGAAATATACAAGTTATTGTCATTCACTACATCATGATCAAATATAACCGCACCTGCATTTTTTAATTCTTGAATCATGGTTTCAATAGACGTCAGTCTGCGCCCAATGGCAATTTGCGCATCAATCAGCAAATGTGGACTATAGCAGGAAAGAAAGATCGGTTTTTGTGCATTGGCGAAACAACGTAAATAATCAATAAAACGTTCATCTTTTTTTAGGTGGTAAGGGGATTGACCACCTGGAATCATCAGCGCATCAAAATCTTTGACTGAAATATCATCGATACCTAAATCAATACTGACCGAAGATTTACGCTGTTGGCTATAAACAATATTGCCTGCTTGTTTTTCGATATTACGTACAGAATGACTTGCCGCCCGAAAGGCTTCGACGGGATGATGATATTCGGCATCTTCGAAGTCATGGGTGATGAGAACAGCGATTCTTTTATTCATATTTTATGACTCGATCTGCACGTTATTCTATTTATCATAAATCTCAATGAATAATTTTCTATAGGGGCTTTGTAAACTGCTTTATCTTGTGGGTGACATTACTTTAAACATTATTTTCAGATGAAGAGTAGAGCTGCTTAAAAGCAAGATAAAAGCAGTATTGTACAACAAATTCGCCTGAACTATTGTTATACTGTGGACGGTTTAAAATTTAAACCACTTGTGATTCCAGACTTTTAAAAGGGCGATATAACAATGATCAACGATGATCAAAACACGACTTCTCTCGATCTTGCTCAAATCCGTGAAGATATTGACTCAGTAGATCAGCAACTTCAACAACTGATCAACCGCCGTGCGCGTTTGGCTGAAGCAGTTGCAAAAGCAAAATTTGCCGCAGAAGAGAACCCGTTGTTTTATCGTCCTGAACGCGAAGCACAGGTGTTACGTAATGTGATGGAGCGTAATGAAGGTCCATTGTCAGATACCACGATGGCACGTTTGTTCCGTGAAATTATGTCTGCATGTTTGGCACTCGAAGCACCACAAAGCATTGCGTTCTTAGGTCCAGTTGGAACTTATACCCATTCAGCAGTGCTTAAACATTTTGGTCAAGATGCTGTGGTTCGTCCATTGCCAACGATTGACGAAGTGTTCCGTGAAGTGGAAGCGGGCAGTGCGCACTATGGTTTAGTGCCTGTCGAAAATTCATCTGAAGGTGTGGTCAACCATACTTTGGACTGCTTTAAGGCATCGCATTTAAATGTGATTGGTGAAGTTGAATTGCGTATTCATCACCAATTCCTGATTTCTTCAAATACCCGTAAAGACAGCATTAAACAGATTTATGCGCATCAACAAACGCTTGCGCAATGCCGTAAATGGCTCGATGCACATTATCCAGGTGTTGAGCGTGTTGCACTTAGCTCAAATGCTGAAGCGGCGCGCCGTATCCGCAATGAATGGCATTCTGCTGCGATCGCATCGGATGTTGCGGCAAGCATTTATGATTTAGAAATTTTACACGGTAACATCGAAGACAATCCTGAAAATACCACACGTTTCCTTGTAATTGGTCGTGAGAAAATTCCACAAAGTGGTAATGACAAGACTTCATTGCTTATTTCTGCGCATGATCGTGCAGGGGCGTTATTGGAAATTCTTGCACCATTTGCAAAACACCAAATCAGTTTAACCAGTATTGAAACTCGTCCTGCATTGCCTGAGAAATGGGCTTATGTGTTCTTCATCGACCTTGAAGGGCATGTGGAACAGGACAATGTCAAAGCGGCGATTGAAGAAATTCGTCCGTTAGTCAAAGAAGTGCGTGTTTTAGGTTCTTATCCTGCTGCTGTACTTTAAGTCGTTGTGAAATAGAGGAATATAGAACTCATCATGTCACAACCTGTTTTAAAAGATCAAAAGTTGTTTAAAAAAGTGGCATTTATCGGCTTGGGCTTAATTGGCTCAAGTTTGGCACGTGTCATGATTGCCGAACATTTAGCTGAAAATATTGTCGCATCTACACGTTCTAAAAAAACTTTGGAAGATGCCAAAGCTTTGGGCATTATTTCTGAGGGTTTTAGTGATCCTGCTGAAGCGGTGAAAGATGCAGATTTAGTGGTATTGGCATTGCCTGTACGTGCGACGCAAAAGGCTTTGGAAAGTATCAAACCGTATTTGTCTGAAAATGTCATCATTACCGATGTGGGGAGTACTAAAGGTAATGTCGTCGATGCAGCCAAAGCAGTATTTGGTGAAAACTTACCCGTAGGTTTTGTTCCAGGACATCCGATTGCAGGCGCTGAACATACAGGCGTACATGCAGGTAAAGTGGACTTATTTGCCAATCATAAAGTGATTTTAACGCCATTACCAAGCAGTGCAGATTGGGCAGTCGAAAAACTGATTCAACTGTGGCAAACCGCTAAAGCGGAAGTGATCTGTATGGATGTCGATAAGCATGATGAAGTGCTTGCACATACCAGTCATTTACCGCATCTAATGGCGTTTAACTTGGTTGAGCAACTTGCCAATCGTGAAGATAATCTCGATATTTTCCGTTATGCCGCAGGCGGTTTTCGTGATTTCTCTCGGATTGCTGCCAGTGATCCACAGATGTGGCACGATATTTTCTTCGCCAATAAAAAAGCCATTCTAAATGCTGTAGATGGTTTTGAAGCTCAGCTCGCAACATTACGCCAACTCATTGAAAATGAAGATTCACAAGCATTGATGGGACTGCTTGGACATGCGCAAGCCGCACGTCAGCATTTCAATCACATGCTCGCCAATAAACCTTTGATGGAGAAAAATAAGGTGACACAACAATTTACCATTTTGCCAGGTGAGAAGACATTTAAAGGTAAATTTACCGTGCCAGGTGACAAATCAGTGTCACATCGTTCCATCATGTTTGGGGCGATTGCGGAAGGTACAACGCATGTGACAGGTTTCCTTGAAGGTGAAGATGCTTTAGCAACTTTACAGGCATTCCGTGATATGGGTGTAAGCATTGAAGGCCCGAAAAATGGCGAAGTGACCATTCATGGTGTGGGTATCAATGGTTTAAAAGCACCGAAAACTGCGCTGTATATGGGCAACTCAGGTACATCCATGCGTCTGCTTTCAGGCATGTTGTCTGCACAAGATTTTGATTCTGTGATGACAGGTGATGCGTCATTGTCTAAACGTCCGATGGAACGTATTGCCAAGCCTTTACGTGAAATGGGTGCACAAATTCAAAGCACAGGTGAACGTGGTACACCACCAATTTCGATCACAGGTGCACAAGCGCTGAAAGGCATTCATTATGATTTGCCAATGGCATCTGCTCAGGTGAAATCAGGCATTTTACTTGCGGGTCTTTGGGCTGCGGGTGAAACGTCTGTAACTGAACCTGAACCAACTCGTGACCATACTGAACGTATGCTTCGTGCATTTGGTTATGATGTCAAAACTGAAGGTAACCGTATTTCACTGCAAGGTGGTGGAAAATTAGTCGGTACTGAGATTCAGGTACCCTCTGATATTTCATCAGCAGCGTTCTTTATGGTGGGTGCAGCAATTACTGAGGGTTCAGATGTAACACTTGAAGCGGTAGGAATTAACCCAACGCGTACAGGTGTGATTGAAATCCTAAAGCAAATGGGTGCAGATTTAACGGTTGAAAATGAACGCATTGCAGGCGGTGAACCGATTGCAGATATTCGTATTCGTGGTAGCCGTACATTGAAAGGTATTCACATGCCTGAAGACCAAGTGCCTTTAGCGATTGATGAATTTCCTGCATTGTTTATTGCTGCGGCATGTGCCGAAGGTCAAACCATTTTGACAGGTGCTGCTGAACTACGTGTCAAAGAATCTGACCGTATCCAAGTGATGGCTGATGGCTTAAAAACTATGGGCATCGATTGCACACCAACTGATGATGGCATTATCATCGAAGGTAAAGGTAAATCAGGTGAATGGGGTACAATCTTCACAGGTGGTGAAATTGAGTCACATCATGATCACCGTATTGCCATGAGCTTCTCAATGGCAGGTCTGCGTAATTCTGAGGAAATTAAAATTGTCGGTACTGAAACAGTAGCAACAAGTTTCCCGACATTTACTCAACTTGCAACGCAAGCAGGTTTAAACATTCAAGTGGATGAATAACAGCTGACTGAGTAAATAGTCTAATTTTTGTATATTTGTTCGACAACAGCCAAGCTTTTGCTTGGCTGTTTTGTTTTTATTGCTTATTCTAAAACCATACAACTATAAAGCCTTTTGGATGAAGCAATGAGAACATTACAATTTACTGCAAACTGTGAAAATCATATTAAAAATGATGCTCAGGGCAATGCATGTCATGTCACTCAAGCCTATGTGACAGACTTATTATCGACACAACTTGCTGAATATGGTTTTAAAGCTGAATCAACAAGTTCAGAAGAAAACTTAGCAGTAAGTGTGGAAAATCATCCGATTGGTTTAGGTGTGAATTGTCGTTTAAATGATGATGGACTTTTGACTTGTCAAATTTCAGCACATGCTGATGAAGAACAAGTATGGTTTAAAAAGATTGCGACACAAAGTATGATCAAACAATTAGCAAACGCAGTAGAGAATACTTTAAAAAAAGATGAAGCATTTAGCGGCTTTGAATGGAAAGTTTAGACAAAATTAGTTTTGGAATGGCAACTTAAATTTGCCATTCCATTCACATATAAAATTAATCAATACGCTTTAAAATTATTCTACTTTTAACCACGTCTGACTACGACCAACAGCAGAAACTCCTAAATAACCGCGTAAAAATAGCTTCTTCCCATTTGGGCTTACACGACCTTTGAGGCGGTAAATTTTACCTGAAACAGGGTCGATGATTCGTCCATCTGTATAATTCACTAGATCCGTTGTTTTTAAACCTGAAATGACTTGCATCCCAATGATGGGTTTATTGGTATAAGGTGCAGGACAGTTGGTACAAAATTCTTTTGGGGTATAGCCTGGACGTGGTGTGGATTTCAGTGCTGTGCCAGAAAATGTACCATTACTTTGCTTTTCGATTTTCACCAGACCTTTGGCTTCACCTGTTTTATCATCAATGTAGCGCCATGTCCCTGTGATATCGTCTGCATATGCAATTGAACTGATACATACGATTGCCAATGTCCCAATAAGAGTTTTCATTATTCCCTACACCTTAGTTAAAGTATTTTAATTGCATTAAAAATAGTTAAGATATTGATTATATAACTAAAGGTGGATAATTTTATTCGCATAAAACGCCAATAATGAATGAATAATCAATTGAAATAGAAAGTAATGCTTGAGATTTTAGACAATAAAGAAAAGCCTTTTAAACATTTCTAATTATGATTGATAAGCTAAATTAAAGTGAGTGCTATACACAAACACTCACTTTGAAAATATTATTTAAATTCTCGAATTTTATTTCACAATTGATAAATTTTTGAATCATCTCTGCTTGGGTTTTGGTATGTTCACTAATGATTTGAGCTGTAAATTCACCACCTTGACCTAAAGCCATTGGTAGAAGGAGTTGGTCAGCTAGATATTCATCTGCAATTGCTTCAGTTGCTAAATAAGCTTTTACTTCTTTGGCTAAATCATGCGCAACTTTCTCTGCACTTTTCTTCATTTCACCTAAGGCTGAAAAGACTTGTTGGTGGTGTTCATAGTTAAGCACCACGAAAGCCGTATTTCCCTGACTAATACCTTGGAAATTTAATCGCTTACGATTGTTTAAATCCAATTTATTATGCAAAACTTCAAGTTCTCGATCTGCAATATTACTTGGAATATTTAAAGCCGATGCATAGCCATTTATTTCAATCAATTTACCACGATCTAAAGCTGTATATTTGGTCTGTTTTGCCCAAGGATGAATTGTTGCATTGATCTGACCTGCTCCAATTGGGAAAAAACCCGCACGTTCGCACTCAAAATCAATATAAATTTCTAAGCGCTGAATGGTTGGCAAAAAGCATTGTTCAATAAAATCAGCAGTTGGCGCCATTGGGTTATGTGTTCCGCCGTGGATGCTGATTTGACTGGTTTTGTCTTGCATCATCAGCACAGGCAGTAAAGTTTGTAAAACTAAAATAGTGCTACCTGCGGAACCAATTTGAAAATTGTAGTGTCCTGCTTGAACCTGTTGTGGCTGAAAATACAAGCGTTGCGAATGCAGTTCAGCACCCTCAACGGTTGCATTGCTGATACGTTGTGAGGCTTGTACACAAACCAGATGTTGGCGCATCAAGCCTGGTTTTTTTCTTCCTGCACGGATATTCACTAATTCAAAAGGAATGCCAGTGAGCATGGATAATGAAAGGGCAGTGCGGAGGATTTGTCCACCGCCTTCGCCTTGTGAGCCATCGATTCTGATGGTTTTGTTTTTTACTCTTGCATTCATATTTTTTCTTTATAAATAATTAAGGTGAACATACTGTCAGTACATGGTAGTGTTGAGTGAGTTGTAACTTTGCTTTCGCAAAGGTTTTCCTTGTACATTGTGATGGGTTGATGTGTGCTTAATTTTTTAAGCTGACCCACTCGCTCTGCAAGCCGCTACACATTATTTTCAATCCTGTGTTGTGGAGGTAGGGGATCTTGCACTCGCTCAGTATGTTCTGGTTTATTCTAAAACATAAAATTGCTTTAGAAAAAGTGAAATATATTGTCAGCACTTGGTGATGCAATGTGAATAATGACTTTGATTCACAAAGATTTAATGGATGAATAGTGATGGATTGATTGGTGCGATTGCGCCATAAATCCACTTAGCTCATTACCCAAAAATGTTGCCTTCTTTTATTTCAATCTATTTGGCATTAGATCTAGTACTCGCCCAATATATTTCGGATTTGACATAGCGAACTATGTCAAAACTTTGCATGTATTAATTTAAAGCTCAAGTAAATCTACTTGCCAGTTGGTCGCTTGAATCAATACATTTAAATCTCGTAATTTGGCACTGATATCATCGGCTTGTTTTTGCAAGGATGATACTGGAATCACTTTATGCCATTTGATCTCACGGGTACTATAACGATCAGGCTCACGGTGTGTATTGCTGATCGCAGAAGTCAAAATTTTATGACGTTCCACAAGTTCATCACGTTGTGTTAATAACGCAAGCAACGAGCGTCCATCAGCTAATTTTGCCAAGGCATTGGTTTGATGAATCGCCAAAACCAACTTTTGTGATTCTTGCGTTAAAGCAAATACTTGCTTTAATAGCTCATTTGGATCTTCTGATGGCTCATCACCATCTTGTACCAATACGTTTGCATTGATACGTTGTTTGAGTGAAGCGAGTTTCTTTTGTTGATCGCTTCGTAAGAGTAATGCTTCTGCAAGTTTCATTCTATTTTCCTTTTAATTTAAAATTTGTAATTGATCAAATGCCGAGTCATACATATATTGATATTCAGGTGGAATATCATTGCGTTCAACTGTTTTGGTTAGTGCATTGATCAGAATTTCATTTGTTCTTAACTCTTTAAGCCATTGATTCATTGTTGAAATTAATTTTTCATTTGCAAAAGCTTGATCATAACTATTGTCTGAAAAATCGTAATGAAGCATTTGAATCAAATTAAGCAATGCTGTTGGATGATTGAAGTGTTGTTCCCATGTTTTTAATAAAGGTCGAATATCCAATTCTGCCAAATCAAACATAATGATGAATTGATCTATAGGTTCCATTTCTTCAAATTTCATTAACTGCATTTGAAAATAGCATTGTGCAAAACGTTGCATAAATTCAATTTCTTCAGCTAACCATGCATTTTTCAGTTGTATATGGCAGTTTCTGAGATTGATTTCATTGCTGTGACAAATTTTTAAATCTTGTGCTAAAAAGTCCAAAATTTTAGGTAATAAATACTTCATTTGTTGTGATATTGCATATTGATCATTTGTTTCAGCCGCATTTAAATATTGGTAAATCAAACGATGATCAAGCTGTTCTAATGGTAGAGTAAGCAGTAACTCACAATCTTCCATTGCCATACAATGCCCACAACAGGCTTCGATTTTTGAACCAATTTTATAAGAGGAAAATAATGAATACGCTTCTTCAATTAAGGCTTTTAATTCAGTTACATCATTCATTTTACTTTCCTCATTTCATTCTTTTAGCGAATATTTAAAATTACAACTTGTTGAACATATTCATCGGGTGAATAGCCTGTACAAAATTTTGCATGTTCAATCATTTCCTTAAAACTTTCATTTTCATGCCAAGTAGTCAGAAACATTACATCATCAGGTGGATCATAATTAAACTGTTCAATAAAGCTTAAATCTAAATCCAATTCCCATTGTGAACAGTCAAAACCCCATGTCATAGCGTGATAACACTGCGCATTTTTACAATCCAATCACAAATTGCATAACGCCATTCTTTCTCTACATTTTGACTATGAATCGCAATCACCAAAATGTATGGTGTTTGCGGTAAATCACAGAGAATCTCTTGATTGACCATTAATTCAAAAGACAAAATATTAATTTTAGAATGGCTAGTATTCATGTTTTAACCTTTCACACACACAACCTGATTCAGTGTATAAACCACTTCCACCAAATCACTTTGCGCTTTCATCACATCTTCAATCGGTTTATAGGCAGAAGGAATCTCATCAATCACCGCTTCATCCTTACGACATTCCACGCCTTGAGTTTGCTCAATCTGATCTTGCACAGTAAACAACTTCTTGGCAGCAGTACGGCTATGTACACGACCTGCACCATGCGAACATGAACAGAAAGATTCCTGATTTCCTTTACCTTTGACAATAAAAGACTTCGCACCCATTGAACCCGGAATAATCCCATACTCACCCAAACGCGCACGTACAGCACCTTTACGCGTCACTAGAACTTCCTGACCGAAATGTTCTTCTTTATCCACATAATTATGATGACAATTCACCGCTTCAACTTTGGCATTAAACGGTTTATTAATAATAATCCGTAAAGCTTGCACTGCTGCTTCCATCATTAACTCACGGTTTTTCATGGCAAAACGCTGCGCCCAACCCACAGCAAACCAATAATCATCAAAATGTTCAGTTCCTTCAACCAAATAGGCTAAATCTTTATCAGGTAGGTTAATGAAATGCTTTTGCATATCTTGTCGTGCAAGCTCGATAAAATGATTTCCGATCGCATTTCCAACACCACGAGAACCTGAATGCAACATAATCCAAACCTGTTGATGTTCATCTAAACAGATTTCAATAAAGTGATTTCCAGTTCCCAAAGTTCCCAATTGTTTACGGTTATTGGTATTCTTTAAACGTGGATGCTTGGCACAAATATATTCAAAATCTGTCACCAATTCGGCCCAAACTTGATCTACACGTTCAGGTGCATTTTCCCAAGAACCTCGGTCACGACGTCCACGTCCTTTGGTCATTCCATGTGGGATTAAACGCTCAAGTTCAGTACGCAATCCATGTAAATTATCAGGTAAATCAGAAGCGGTTAATGAAGTACGTGCTGCCATCATTCCACAACCGATATCTACACCGACTGCAGCAGGAATAATCGCGCCTTTGGTTGGGATGACGCTACCAATCGTTGCACCGATTCCTACATGCACGTCAGGCATTACCGCCATCCATTTATAAATAAACGGCATTTGCGCTGTTTTTAATAATTGATCTTTCGATTTCTCATCGACAGGGACGCCTTTGGTCCACATCTTAATTGGAACGCCTTTAGCATCTTGAATAATATTATAAGCACGTTCATTCGATGCTTGTTTTTCGATTTGTTCAATTACTGACATTGTCATTGCTTTATCCTTTTTCTAAACCTGCCTGCCAAGCGGTTGCAGGCAGGTGATGTTGTTATACATCCCATGATGTATGATTCTTATAATGCAGAGAGTGTGCCAAGTTTGATTTTTAATTAAAAATATTTTTTAAATATTTGATATTTATTGAAATTTAAAGAATTGCAATTAGTTTTTTAATTTTTTATACAATTTCTTAAATTGAAATAAATATATAAAAAGATATTAAATTATGTTTTTTTATATTTAAAATAAAACAACCAAGATCCTAGGCATACAATTAGACAGAAAAGACAACTAAAGCCAATGGCGTACAGGAGTGGAACTTTAGATGATTGGAAATATAGGAAGAGCATGCTTGAAAATAAAAAGTTGTAAATCCCGCTCAGTAAATACTTACCTTTAATGGGAGCAAGTTTTGTGGTGAGATAGCCAAGCCCGATGGTGGATAAAACTACGATCGCAAGCAGATAATAATACATATTTGCACAAGATCTTGGATTTGGTGTAAATCCGCAACCTAAAGCGATGGACAGCCCGATCACAACGGAACTGAAAAATATAATTGTAAAAAGGATCAAAGGTAAAAGCAAAAATCCAAGCCAAATACGCATTTTTTTATAGTTCTTTATGTGTTTAGTAGAATTAAGTATAGCGATGATTTGAGATTGGGAGAATGGCTTCTCCCAAGGGATCGAGTTAAACCTGTTTGAGTGTACCAGTGGCATCTAGTTCAAATGCAATCAAATCTTCCGCCATAAACAGTTGCCCTGTATAAAATTGCTTAGCTTCCTGTTCCAACAAGGCAATCCCTTTTGCATCATGATAACGTGGGCTAAAGTGCGTTAGAATTAGGTTCGGTAAGTTTACTGATTCAGCAAATTCCGCCACCATTTTTGCTGAACTGTGCATCGGGCTTGCACCAACTTTTTCTAAAGTTTCCTGCGTATAGGTACTTTCGTGGATGAGCAGCGCTGCATTTTCACAAGCTTGATGTAATAATTCAGGTTGATCATTATCCCCTGAAACAATGGCTTTGACCTCTTGTGTGGTGATTTCAACAAAATCCTGCGCTTGTAAAGTTTCACCATTCCATTCGATATTTTTGCCTTGTTGTAAATCGCCCCACAGTCTACCTTTAGGAATAGACAAAGCATTTAAAGCATCGACATTCAGCTTTTTCTGTTGTTGCATGACTTCAATGGCAAAAGCATAGCTCGCCACCCGATGATGCAAAGCATAGGCTGAAATGGTGAGTTCAGAATTAATCTGAATCGGTGCATTTATCGTTGCGACATCAATAAAATGGATTTCATACGGTAAATAAAGCTCAGTCAGTTGCATTGAACTTGCAAGCCAAGCCTGAATTTCTTTCGGGGCAATCAGTGTTAGCGCATCTTTCCGTCCATTCATCCCTGCGCTTGCGAGTAGACCAAGTAAACCATAGCAATGATCGCCGTGTACATGGGTGATGCAAATCGCTTTTAAATTTTGCAAAGTCAGATTTGTCTGCTGAATGCGGTGCTGTGTGCCTTCACCTGCATCAATCAAGATCCAATCTTTATTTTTGCTGTGTCGTACGGCTAGACCTGACACGTTGCGGGTCAGCGAGGGTACACCTGAAGATGTCCCTAAAAATGTAAACTGTAGCATAGGAAATAAAACCTAATTTTTCTAAATAAGCGTATAAAATCAATATTTTTTGGCAAAAAACCGAAGAAGAATCCATCAAGAAATGTCATTGCAGACGGTGATGGCGAAAAAGGAAGGGCAGTTTTGTGCGGAGTGATTATAACACGTTATTTATTCAGTATTGCTTAGTCGTATGGACTTCTTGCGGTAGTTTGTTTCAGATTGATTTAGATCAATTTTGAATATTCCCTTTTCTAAGCAAGTTTTAAAGCACTGTTTTAAAATAAAGCACCAGTGAAAGCTAGGGGGATGTTTTTCTTAAGATCCCTCATCCTCTTGCGGAATTGCTTCCTCATCCCTGAGCCATATATGGCGCAAGAGAAGGGACTTCCAATATTTTTTAGATATGTTTTGACTCTAAAATTTGAACATTTTATCACTTACGCAAAAGGTCTTATTTATATGCATAGTTTAAATATTAGATATTCGCTATATTAAACCCATTGAAATTATAAAATTTTATAGAAAATATGGAAAAGTCTAAAAAAACAGTGGTTATCGGTTTTGTGGGGTCGACTTTAGATCAAGGCAAAAAAGAAGAACGCTGGCAGCGTTGGCGTCCAACCATGAGTTTGCTGATGCATGAAGATTTATTGGTTGATGAATTGGTACTTTTGCATGACCGCCGTAGTGTAAGTTTAATTGAGCATCTAAAAAAAGATGCTATGCAAATTTCACCCTCTACGCAGATCACAGGACAACAGGTCAATATCCGTGATCCGTGGGATTTTTCCGATATGTATGGCGCATTGTATGACTTTGTAAAATCCTATCCATTTGATACAGAAAAGAATAATTACTTTCTACATATCACCACAGGTACTCATGTTGCACAAATCTGTTGGTATTTACTCATAGATGCACATTATTTACCTGCAAAACTCATTCAAAGCTCACCGACAGGCAAGCAACAGCCCGAAGGTGAATATCGCATTATTGATTTGGATTTATCACGTTATGCGGCTTTAACACAGCGTTTTGAAAATGAACAATCTGCCAATTGGCAACAACTCAAAGCCAATATTGCTACGAAAAATAAAGACTTTAATCAACTGATTCAAGAAGTTGAATTGGTTGCAACACGTTCCACAGCGCCCATTTTAATTATGGGGGCGACAGGGGTGGGTAAATCGCATTTAGCTAAACAAATCTATCAACTGAAAAAAGAGAAATTTCATTTAGAAGGACGTTTGGTCGATGTGAATTGTGCGACTTTATGCGGTGATGGCGCAATGTCAGCGTTGTTTGGACATATCAAAGGTTCATTTACAGGTGCAGCCAACGCCCGTACAGGCTATTTAAAAAGTGCCGATGGGGGGATTTTATTTTTAGATGAAATTGGTGAATTGGGACTCGATGAACAAGCCATGTTACTCAAGGCTTTGGAGGATAAATCCTTTTTTCCTGTTGGTGCAGACAAAGAAGTTCAGGCAGATTTTCAATTGATTGCAGGAACAAATAAGGATTTACGAACAGAAGTGCAGGCGGGACGTTTTCGGGAAGATTTGTGGGCACGTTTAAATACTTGGACTTTCTTTTTGCCTGATTTAAAACATCGCCGTGAAGATATTGCACCGAATATTGAGTTTGAATTACAGCGTTTTGCTATGCAACAACAGCGTCAGTTACGTTTTCATAGTGATGCTTTGGAAAAATATTTAAAATTTTCGCAATCTTCTGAAGCGACATGGCAGGGTAATTTTCGTGATTTAACCGCAAGTGTAACCCGAATGGCGACTTTGGCGAATGGTGAGCGAATTGGTTTACTTGAAGTTGAGGCGGAAATCAAAAGGCTACAACGCTTATGGCAATTGCAGACTGAACCTGAAAAAGTCTCCAATTTAACCACATTATTCAGTACAGAACAGTTGGCGGAAATTGATGAATTTGATCGGATTCAGCTTGAAGGGGTGATTAATATCTGTCAGCAGTCAAAATCAATGGCAGATGCAGGCAGACGTTTATTTGCCATTTCCCGTGAACAACGCCAAAGTACCAATGACTCAGATCGGGTCAAAAAGTATCTGGCGAAGTTTGGTTTAACGTGGGCGGATATTGGTTAAGCCTTGAATTTAAGGTACCAAAAGAAAACGAGAGATTGCGATACGCAATTGTTTCAAATAACCCGTAAAGAAGTGATTTGCACCTGGTAACACTGTGATGATATGACGTTGTGGTTTCGCCCATTCCAACACATCACACAGTTTAGTCGTTGGATCAGCTTCGCCATGTACAAACAAAATATCCCCTTTAATCGCAGGGGTTTCATAGTGACGAACACCATCGACAGTCGCTGTAGGTAAGCCACATAAGATCACTTGTTTCGGTTTAATTTCATCAGGCAGGTGATAATAGGCTTTTGCCATGACATGCGCGCCAAAACTGAATCCACCGACATAGAAAGGTAGACTTTTGTGTAATTGCCGAACATGTTTGATGACAGCTAAAATATCGTCAGTTTCGCCAAAGCCTTCATCGTGAACACCTTCACTTTGACCTGAGCCACGGAAACTTGGACGATAAACGATACAACCCTGTTCATTCAGGATTTGTGCGAGTAAAGCTGGAACTTTATGTTGAGGAGTACCACCTTGTAATGGATGGGGGTGACTAACGACAGCAAATCCTTTTACTTCGCCTACAGGATAATCAACAAATACTTCGATTTTGCCGACCACGCCTTGAATGAACATTTGTTCGGACATAATTTAAACGATCAGAGCAGGGAAGTGGTATAGTTTAGCGATTTTGTTCACAGAAAACACGAATTGGATTTAAAATAATCCGACTGTTATAGTTTGATTAGTTATTTTTTGATCAGGAAAACCATGCTCGCCTTAATTTCCCCTGCTAAGACGCTCGATTACGAAACTGCACTTCCGACTGATATACATACTTTACCAAGACTACTCGACCAATCTCAACAGCTTATAGACCTAAGTCGTAAACTTTCAGCGTCAGAAATTGCAAAATTGATGACGGTGAGTGAAAAAATCGCCAATCTGAATGTAGCGCGTTTCCGTGACTGGAATGCTGATTTTAGTTTTGCCAATGCACGTCAGGCGATTTTTGCCTTTAAAGGCGATGTTTATACGGGTTTAGATGCGTATAGTCTGTCTGAAGATGATTTGCAATTCGCCCAAAATCATTTGCGTAGTTTGTCAGGATTGTATGGTTTATTACGTCCATTAGATTTGATGATGCCGTATCGTTTGGAAATGGGTATTCGTCTGAAAAATGATCGTGGTACAAATCTTTATGATTTTTGGGAAGATCGAATTACCAATTTAATTAACCAAGATTTAGAACAAGCGGGTTCAAAAGTACTGGTGAATATTGCGTCTGATGAATATTATAAGTCAGTCAAAGAAGCCAAAATTAATGCAGAAATTATCAAACCTGTATTCTTGGATCAGAAAAATGGCAAATATAAAGTTATCAGTTTTTATGCCAAAAAAGCCCGTGGTTTAATGGCGCGTTACATCATTCAAAATAAATTGGAAAAGTTAGATGATTTAAAGTCGTTTAATACCGATGGTTATTATTTTGATGCGGAAAGCTCAATTCAAGGTGAGTTGGTGTTTAAACGTGATGAGCAAGTGGCTTAACTAAATGAATTAAAATGAATAAGGATTGTGTCCAATGCAAAATTTTACCGATCAATTTCTGCAATATTGGGCGCAATTCTCAGCTGAATTAAATATTCCTAAGAACCAGTCTGAATCATTATTGTCGATACTTTCATTCTCTTATTCACAGAATTATTATCATACACATCAGCATATTATTGAATGTCTTGAATTATTTCACCAAATTAAAGACCGATTAGAAGATCCAATCGCTATTGAATTGGCAATTTGGTTTCATGATGTGGTTTACAATCCCCAAGCCTCAGACAATGAAGAACAAAGTGCAAAGCTCATGCAAAAGCATTGCGTGGGTATACTTAAAAAAGAAAAGCTGGAAAAAGTTGCACAATGGATTATTGCCACAAAGAAACATCAACCCTCAAAAGATCATGATTTAAATTATTTACTGGATATAGACCTCGCAATTTTAGGTAGTTCACCACAACGTTTTGCTGAATATGAACAGCAGATTCAACAAGAATATTCATGGGTTGAGCCTGAAATGTATAAGATAAAAAGGGCAGAGGTTTTAAAGCATTTTTATCAGATGAAGCCTTTGTATCAAACTGAATATTTTAGAGATTTGTTGGAAGAACATGCGAAAAGAAATCTTTCTTTAATCGGCTAATTCATTGATAAGCAGGTCACACGTGATATTAGATTAGATTTTTGAATTTCGCTGACAGATTTGGACGTCGATGTAGGTTACTATTCCAAGTTCATCATAGTACAGCTCAAATACACAGCTAAGATTCTAAAAAGTCGCTACGATTCTCAGCTATAATCAATCCACATTAAAATTTTTGGATGATACCATGCGCGGTCTTTACCTCATCACCAACGATGACCCTTTAGAATTATTACTGGCAAAATTGGAAGGGGCAATGGCAAATGGTGGCATCGCTGTGTTGCAATATCGTCGTAAAAAAGTCGCAAAAGAAGATCAATTTTACGAAGTGGAATATATGAAAGCCATGTGTGCAGAATATGGCGTGCCATTCGTAATTAACGATGATCTTGAAATGGCAGTCAAATACGGTGTTGGCGTACATTTAGGACAAGGTGATGGCTCTATTGTTGAAGCTGTAGCACAATTACCAAATAATGTTTTGATTGGACGTAGTTGTAATAATTCTTTGGAATTGGCTGAACAAGCGATTGCAGATGGTGCAAATTACGTGGCGTTTGGTGCAATCTATGCAACAGATACTAAACCAGAAGCAGGGAATATTGGTTTAGAAACTTTAAAACAAGCTAAAGCTCAACTTAACGTACCGATTTGTGCAATTGGTGGCTTAACTGTTGAAAATTCAAAAATTGTGATTGAGTCAGGTGCAGATTATTGTGCTGTGATTAGTGATATATTAGGTCGTCCGATGAATGCCATTCCTGAACGTTTGGATGAATGGTCTGCGCTTTTTGATACTACAGCATAAATATGTATTGGGTATTATCGTAATAGTATTAAAGTTTTTGGTTGAATTTTAGAAAGGGTAAATTTATGAGCTTATCTCCAAAGCAAGAGCAATTGTTTAAACAAGCCAGCAAACATATTCCAGGTGGTGTGAATTCACCTGTACGTGCGTTTAATGGTGTGGGTGGTACGCCAGTATTTATCGAAAAAGCCAAAGGGGCTTATTTATACGATGTCGATGGTAAACGCTATGTCGATTATGTCGGTTCTTGGGGTCCCATGATTTTGGGGCATGCACATCCTGAAATTATCAAAGCAGTTCAAGAAGCAGCAGTGGATGGCTTGAGTTTTGGTGCGCCAACAGTGCATGAAACAACTTTAGCGGACATTATCTGTGAAATTGTACCTTCGATTGAATTGGTTCGTATGACCAACTCAGGTACAGAAGCCACTATGACTGCAATTCGTTTGGCACGTGGTTATACTGGTCGTGACATGATCGTGAAATTTGAAGGCTGTTATCACGGTCATTCAGATTCACTTTTAGTCAAAGCAGGTTCAGGCATGTTGACCATGGGCGAGCCGACCTCTAAAGGTGTACCTGCGGATTTTGCGAAGCATACATTAACTCTCCCATATAATGATATTGAAGCCGTAAAAGCATGTTTTGCCAAGTTTGGTAATGAAATTGCAGGTGTGATTGTTGAACCTGTTGCTGGCAATATGAATCTTGTAAAACCGATCAAAGGTTTCTTGGAAACGATTCGTGAGCAATGTGATCAATATAAATCAGTCTTTATTATCGATGAAGTGATGACAGGTTTCCGTGTGGCATTGGGTGGTGCGCAAGCGTATTACAATGTAAAACCTGATTTGACTACATTAGGTAAAATCATCGGTGCAGGGCTTCCAGTCGGTGCATTTGGTGGTAAACGTGAAATTATGGAATGTATTGCACCTTTAGGTGGTGTGTATCAAGCAGGGACTTTGTCGGGTAATCCATTGGCAATGCGTGCAGGGATCAAAATGTTTGAAACCCTGCGTCAACCTAACTTCTATACAGATTTATCAGCAACATTGGATAAATTGTTGAAAGGTTTACAAGCAGCTGCAGATGAAGCAGGCATTCCATTCTTCACGCAACAAGCAGGTGGTTTGTTTGGTATTTATTTTACAGATCAAACTGAAATTACCAGTTTTGACCATATCTTAAAATGTGATGTTGACGCATTCCGTAAATTCTTCCACGGTATGTTGCAACGTGGTGTAAACCTTGCACCATCAGCATTTGAAGCAGGCTTTATTTCGGCTGCGCATAGTGATGAAGATATTCAGTTCACCATTGATATGGCAAAAGAAGTTTTTGCGGAAATGAAATAAAAGTCTACTGATTTTGATCATCACTCTATTTAAAATAAGCTCGTAGTTCGCTACGGGCTTTTTTATTTCAAATAGGATTTTGAGAATGAAAACTAGACATTATTTAGTACTATCTGATGCTGAATTTTTGTTAAATCAGGCGCATCAATATGCAGTGGAACATGCATTTAAAGTCAGTATTTGTATTGTCGATGAAACAGGCAATTTATTAGCGATGAAGCGTATGGATGGGGCTTAGCCCATGACTGCAAATTTGGCTGTAGAAAAAGCCAGATGTTCTGCGATCAGTCGTCGTCCATCAGCTGTGTTTGAAAATTTGATTAAAAATGGTCAAATGGGTTTTCTGACCATGAATTCCTTTTCTGGAATGCTGGAAGGTGGTGAACCGATTTTGTATGACGGACAATTGGTTGGTGCTATTGGCGTTTCAGGTGTGAAATCTTTTCAGGATGCAGAGATTGCTCAATTTTCGATTGATAAGTTTTTAAAGCAAGTTGATTAAAAGTGGATAGATCGAATATGCAATTATTAGAAAGAAAACCTTATCATTGGGAATTGTATAGGGATAACGAAAGCCTATATTTGAATGTGATTATTAACTTAAGAATAGCAACTTATGAAAAGACTGTTGTTCTAGATGAAGATGCCAAGCAGGCTTACAAATCACGAGGAAAAGATTTTATTCAACAATTGGCTAAGCAAATTGAAAGTAGCCAATTTAGAAAAGATTATGATCGGTTTTATTCATATCCTGATGCAACGAAAGAGCAAAAAGAACAAATGAATAAAGTTTTGAACTTAAAACAGTCAAATTACTAAGTATTTTTTACCATTTTAAAAAGCTGTTAACACAATGGATATTAACCCTTGAAACAGGTTTATGTGTACCTGACTTAGATAGTCTTGATGACTACACACATTGGCTTAGGCATATCAATGAGGCTGAGATTATTTATGAAATTTTATTCAGTGTTTTTTATTAACCTAAATATTTAGAATTTTATAAATAGCACTTATATAAAATACAATAAGTTAAGTTTTGTGCGCTTAACTTATTGAAAATAAATTATAAGCGATAGAACTGTTTGGCATTGTGATGGAATACTTTTTCTAAAGCCGTTTCATCATATTGCTGCACAATATCACTAAAGGCATCAATGATATTGACCAGACTGGTATTGACTCGATCCATCGGAAAATTTGAAGCAAACATCACACGATATGTCCCAAAACTTTCCAATGCATGCAGAATCAAAGGAGAAACAAGGTCAATAATTTGCTGCTTTGAAGCCAATTGCTTCTTTTTATAAAATTGATGCCCCAAAACTGGCATAAATAAGCCTGACATTTTCGTATAGACATTCGGACATGTCGATAATTCAGCAATATAGTCTTGCCATTGGTAAAAAATATTTTCACGCGCCGTTTGAGTGAGCCCTGTATTTTGCCCAACTTTTCCAAATAATCCTGCTGGCGTACCTAAATGATCTAACACAATGGATGTTTCAGGAAATCTTTTTGCCAGCGCAATCACATCTGGAATTTGTTGTGAATAAACCCATGCATCAAAACTGAGATTGTGTTGCGCGAGTTGCTCAAAACCTTTTAGAAATTTTTTATCGGTATATAAGCTAGGGTTTTCTGTCCAATTGTGAATGCCTTTATCTTCATGATATGAAGCCATCCGACGTATACCACGCAAATGCGGCGAGGCTTTTTGATGTAATTTGAGGATCTTTTTAAAATTACTGTCACAAGGATCAGCTGTTGCAACAATCCCACCGAGCTTTACAGTGTCTTCACCAAACGGAAGTGATTCAATAAATTCTGTTTCGCCTACAACACCTTTACCTTTGTGTTTTGCCCAACTGGCTTCGATATGAACCACTTGTTCCACATGATATTGTCCAAGATCATTTTTATAATCTTGAGGTAAATAAGGACGAGTAATATGCGAGGTCAACCCAATGGTATCAATCAAATCTTTAGATTTGACTAAACGAACCATTTTATCCAATAGATATGGACGTTTACCTAAAAGTTTGACCGCAAGTGCAGCTGCATGTGGGGTATTGTAGGGATCCCATTGATGAATATGTGGGTCAATAATGGCGAAGTCTATTTTTTGCATATAACGTCCAAATTGTTATTTCTTATCAAATAAATACAATACCTTATTTTTGTAAATTGTGAATGTAGTGAGTTGTTAAATTTTATGCATTATCTTTTTATTGATTGATGTTACGCACTTTAAAAAACAAAGCACCTTTCAAATTGTTTTAGGGCACACTCGGCGGAGTCGCACATCGAAAGTTTTAATTTCAGGGTTAGCCTGCGGCTCGCCCTACTTTTTTTTCGGAAAAAGTAGGCAAAACCATTGTCATCCGCAGAACTCGCCAACTCACGTCAAAATATTGAATATATCGCAGAAACATTTATAGTCAGAAGTAGTCTTGCCTCAGACAAATGCGGATGACGTTATCGCGTATCCACTTTGTATCTAGGTACAATCTACAATTTTGATATGACTACGCAACATCAGTTATAGAAATAAAAATACGCGCGATCTTATTCAGACCGCGCGTATTTTAAAACCATGACTTTGATTTAAATCAATCAGTGTTTATGGTCATCGTGATCATGCTTGTGAGTATGGAAATCTTCATTTTTACGGAAACGTAAATAGTTTTCAAACTGTTCACAATATTCGTCGTAGTTATCTTCAAGCATCATTTGAAATTGCTGTAATACATAAGACATCACTTGTTCTTTGGCATCACGCATTTCATCGCCATCTTTAAAGGTATTGGCTGCAACCCAAGTATTAAAACGTGCAGTTGCAAATAACATCGCGGCACTGACTTGACCACGTAATTCTTCAGGGTTTGGCTGTTGCCCTTTTGGTGGACGGCAAAATTCGTTGGCTTGTTTGATAAATTCATCAGCACGCTCAAAAAAAACAGCATTTAAAGCTTCTTCTTCGGTGATATCAGTAGCATCGATTTTTTGAGACATGACTTTTCCACATAGCGTATTTCATTGGTTGGGTATTATAGGCAATCTATGCCTGACAATCCATTAACTAAAAGACTGCTTTACGTCCTCATCATCTTCCGTTTTTGGGAAATACGTTTCAAAATTATCTGCATATTCATCCAGATTATTTTCCAGCATGCTTTTAAATTGTTCCATGTAATAATCTAAAATGACTTGGCGATCTTTGATGAAATCTGAAGCTTCACGATATGAACACGCTGCAT
The DNA here is from genome assembly GCF_001696605.3 of Acinetobacter wuhouensis. Taxonomy (NCBI): domain Bacteria; kingdom Pseudomonadati; phylum Pseudomonadota; class Gammaproteobacteria; order Moraxellales; family Moraxellaceae; genus Acinetobacter; species Acinetobacter wuhouensis. Next base: position 1,459,415 of record NZ_CP031716.1, read on the forward strand.
TCCAGACACTATAACGTGCATTTGCAAACATGAATGATGCACTTACTTTCCCAGGTTCAGCAGTCAAATGTGTTACTTGATGAGTAGAATCGGCAAAGTTATTTGCTACAGCAATGAATTCATCCGCACGCTCGAAAAATTGATCTTCAGCTTCAGCATTTTCACTATCTTCATATAAATCATCATTATTAGACATCATATTTCCTTAAAGAGATGTTGTTTCAATACGTTGACTATAGCATACTCAAAATAGCCTAAGCATTATAATTACTTAAGGAGTAAATCATGCAGGATGCGATTGCCATACAAAGTCTAAAAAGTGATATTGCTTTATTACGACAAAATATTTGGCCGCCTGCAAATTTAGCCCATGTTGAAGGTTTACCGATTTATTATGGTTCAAAATCAGAGGTGGATACTTATTATCGACAATGGATAGGTCTGATTGAAAGGGCACAAGAATTGTTTCAACCTTTTATGGAAGACGAAGTCTTGGATGCGATTCAGCTACCGAGCCATTTAAATTTACCATTGTTCTTTTTTCATGTAGATCGTATTCGTATCAATAAAACACGGGCAAAAGAGTCGAAAACGTTTCGTGGAATTGCATCACTGATTGAAAAGTGTGGTCAATTTAAACCTGAACAAATTTTGAAAATGACCCATTGGCTGAATAGTGATGATACAGCTGCATTGGTTGCGCATCGTGAATTTATCGATTTAAGAACTTATATTTTTCAACATGGTGCAAGTGAATATACCCGTACTCGTTTTTATGTGAATGGTTTGATTTTAAGTACAGAAAAAGATTTTGAATTGGTTGATGCACGAGATAAGCCACGTAAACAACGCAATGATAGTTATAGTGATCCACTTGCGGATAATGAGGTTTGGAAAGTTTTTGGGAAATATCGGTAAAATTGCTGTGAATAAACAGGCAGATTTAGCTGGCAAGTGTGATATTAAAAAGGTCAGATTGATAAATTTAATCTGACCTTTACACTGTGTGTTTAAAATTTCAAATAATTGCTTTCGATTGTTTCTGAAGCAACCTCATTATAAAATTCACAATTATTGTATTTTAAATGCTCTAGATCTTTTTTGAATTTTACTTTTTCATCTTCATCAAAAGATTCAACAATGCTCTCAAGGCTATTAATTTTGTCATTAATATTATAATAGATTCCACCTCTAAAATACTCAACAAAGCGGCGAACGCCGTTATATTCAATAATACCGTAGTCTGATATATAGTTATTATCTTTTTCAAAAAAGCCTGTGATATTGAACATATTCACGATGAAAGATGTTGGTGAGTTTTTTAATTCACTCCAACTTTCAATATCATATTCATGTGTAGATGTTTGGCTTAGCAAACTAATATCTGTGCGAATAAATGGAATATTAGATTCTTCAGTAATGACGCTAAAACACTTCGATCCAGCTGGAAAGATGGTTTCATTTTGCCTTTTGAACCAATTGTACATGGCTGTACCAACTATACTATTGACCCATTTCCAATCTTGATAACTGGTCATGATATTGAACTGTTCATTAAATACATTATTGAGTACTTTTTGTCCTGATATATCTATGGTTTTAATCTTTTTTGTGAAAATTAAATCAGCTGTATTTAACTGGGTTGTATATGGTGTATACGAAATTTCTGTATCAGATTTCTTTAAAATATTGCCAATTTGAGTGCCATATTTTGTCGAAGTTTGATTGTTATGATAAATACCCATTGGGCTAAAATATAATGGATCTAATGGTTTGTATAATGATTCAGCTGTATTTATTATTTGGTTATATACGTTTCCATTTTCAATGGTCAAAGTTTCTTTTTGAAAACTAACACTATCAAAACCAGTCGCTGTATAGTTGCTCCATGTTCCATTATTGTTTTGTGGAGTTGTATTCACAGGTGCTTGTTGCGGTTCTATAGGAGCTTGCGCTTGGTTAGCAGCTAAGTTTTGATTATCATTGTTTGGATTGTTGGATCCTGAACCTCCACCACCGCCACAAGCTGTAAGTGTTAAACAAGATACGATGATGGAAGATAATATTTTAACATTCATGGTGTCACCAATTATTTTAATAGTGTGATGTAATTCCCATAATAAAAAATACACTAGAATTTTGAGAACACAATATTAATGTGATGGGTGTCACATTATTTTGTTTTAGCTAAAATAAAGAAAAAATAAAGAATAAGGAAGATTTTTTCATTTCCATTAATTTTTTTCTATTTAAAGTTTATTGTTGTTAAGTTTATCTAAATTTAAACACGGAATTATGAGTGAATTTGATTTTGTAAAATTATGTTACTATAGAATTTTACTATAAAACTAATGACTAATATTATTCTATCAGTGAAGTTAATGCCTACTAATAAATACGAGATTAGTAGGCATTGGATTTTAATTAACGAACGGCATCAATTGCGACACTCGCTGTTTTGTTAAATAAGGCACATTCAGTTTTTAGTCCGTTTAAATAAGCGTCTTGAACTTGAGCCTCGGTACTATTTTTTCCAAACTTTTGAACTGCATAAGCTAAATCTCTTTCATACTCAGCAATATGCTCGGCTAGAGTATAGTAAGTGCCTTTTTTATTAAATTCGGCAGAATAATAATTAGCGCCAATTTTCGTTGTAGCTTCAGATTCTAGGTAGTAGTCTAAATCTGTAGCTAAATATAAAGGATAATTCCCCATAGAGATTGTTTTATATCCACCATCAAAATATGAATTTGGCTCATATATTGATGAGTCATATGTTAAGTCAACATAGGCAAAATCATTATTACTTGATGAAGATACTGATCTTAAACAAGTCGAACCCTCAGGAAAGGTTTTCCCTTGTAGCTTTTGTACATAATAAGCAGGATAGCTTCCTACTTCTGATTTCAATGCATTATTGAGACCTGCATAATGTTCGAAACCACTTAGGTATTCACTAATTGACTTACCAGCTAGATTTACTTTTTCAAATTTCTCAGTCAGCTGTAGTGCTGTATTTCCACTATTTGACTGTGGTGTATAAGTCCATACGGTATCAGTGTATGAAGTAAACTTACCAAAATTATAACCAAGTTCGGACTTGGTCTTTGCTGGATCATAGAAACCATCATTGGCTAAATATGATTGCATATATTCAGAAATATCAATGTTGCTTAAGTTATTATCCGCTGTATATTCAACATTGATGTATGCTTCTTTATTTGAAATTGAGTATTTTATCTTGGTAAAAAGATAAGGATCTGATGTAGATGTTCCAACATAATACATAGCCCATTCACTATTATTATTATTCACGGTTTCATTAGAATTCGTTTTTGAAGAATCAGAATCGCCACCGCCACATGCCGTGAGTAATAGTGATGATAAAATTGCGAACGAAAGTGCTTTAATTTTCATGTGTAATCCAAGGTTATAATAAAGTGATATAAAAAACACTTTGTAATAATAGGTATTTTTTTATTTTTTGCAATATTGTTTAAACAATAGTCTATGAATGATTCTACTAGGCAAGACTTCTAAGGCTATATCAACTTATTTTTTCATACTCAAATAGTCGTTGTGTTGTAAGTTACGCAACGACATTTGTAGGTATTCATTTGAGTTTAGCTATTGAAGATAGACATGTTAACTTCTATTTTGACACAAAATTCATTCATTAAATTAAAGTGCTAATGGTTCTAAGCCTTTTACGATATCGTTAAATTCAGAGCCATTTAGCCAAAAAGATTTCTTTAAAAACAAGGTAGTCATAATACTTTCAGCATCGTCGCTGTTGGTATTTTCACAGAACAAACCATACTGACTGCCTAGGACGTTATTGTTTTCGATCAGGCGGATATAGTACGCATGTTGTTCATCTGCATAACCAAGAATTGCATCACGTTGAGTCGCCATTTTTATGTCTCCACATAGAAAATCATTCAATTAAGTGCATATTGTGATCAGAGAACTTATTCATAGAGATCAATACATTAGTAGAAAATTTTAGTTGAATATTTCATTCTAAGTTATTGATTTATGATAAGTATATTGAATATCTTCAGACTTCCATGTAAAACAAGATGGTTCAAAACTGATCGATAGCGTTATTGTTATGCAAAAATAAATTTACGTCAACTTGAATTTGTAACTTTTTCGAGTTATATTGATTTTACTGGTTTTATATAGCATACAGGATAAAAAATGACTAAAAAAGTGGAGTTTGAGCATGGAGGTGCTAGGGCAAATGCAGGGCGAAAGGCGCAGTTCAATGAGCCGACAAAAGTTATCCGTGTACCTGAATCTCAAGCTGATTTTATCAAAAATTGGTTACTCAAAAATTTCAAAAATGCGCAACAGAGTGACTTGTCTACCTCATTGAATATTCAAACTGTACAAGCAAAGAATGATAAAATTTATCAAATTCCCTTAGCAACAGAGCGTGTTGCAGCAGGGATGCCAGTTGCTGTTCAAGATACGATAGAACAGTCTTTGGACATGAATGAATATTTAATTCGCAATGAAAACTCAACATTTATTGTCAAAGCCAATTCTTTGTCTATGCTAGATGTAGGCATTGATATTGAGGATCCTTTGGTTGTTGATCGGAGTCTTTCTGCGAAATCTGGCGATATTATCATTGCACGAATAGACAATGATTTTACGGTGAAACGTTTGATGATCGATAAACAGTTTGATCCACCAAAAGTCTGGCTCAAAGCTGAAAATCCTGATTTTAAAAATATTTATATAGAAGAAGGACAAGAGTTTGAGATTTGGGGCGTTGTGACCTACAACTTAAAACCGATGCGCTAAATATTTCTATTTCATGGTTTTATCTTAATATTATTCTTTGATGATTCACGTTGATTATATTTTTTGTAGTCACTTTTTTAGTTTTATGTGCTGATTAACTGTGCCTAGTACGTCATTATTTGTCGTATTGGGTGTTTTTCAGCCTAGTATTCATCTCTATCTTAAATATAATAGATACTATAAACACGATGAGATCTAAGAATGAAAGATTTAAATACGATACGCGAAACTTTAAAAAATATTCAAAATCGACAAAATAAGAATCAAGCCATTTTTTTAATTGGCATGGTAGATTTAAATGATTTAGATATTTCATGGCTAATTGACGAAAACTATATTGAAATTGATGATGCAATTTCTTATTTAGATAATAAGGATACTGTTTTTATTAAAGATATAACTTTTAAGGGTAAGAAACTTTTATACCAGCTAAGTATTTAATTGATTGAATTTTTTTTAAAACATAAAATTTATTTTTTATCATAAGGTTAAGTGAAGATACTAATGAATTAAGTCGGTTTGAAATAACAAAAATGCTTTATTTGATCCAAATCAATTTTGATCAATTGATTTGGATTTTTATTTAAATCAATCAAACAGAGATGGATCCGTAAATTTGAACAACTCCTATAAGTGATATTCTGCTCCTCAAATGATGTTATAAACATCAATATATGGAGTATTTTATGGCACGTAGACCAAGAAGAAATCATTCAAATGATTTTAAAGCTAAGGTAGCACTTGCTGCGATTAAAGCAGAAAAAACACTTGCTGAATTGAGTGCTGAGTTTGATGTTCATCAAAACCAAATTATTGACTGGAAAAATCAATTGATCTCAGCTTCCTCGCAAGCTTTCGATCAATCAAAAGCTCCAACAGAACCACCCATCGATCTAAAAAAACTACATGCAAAAATCGGTGAGCAGGCATTAGAAATTGATTTTTTAGAAGGTGTGTTGAAGAAACTGGGCCGCTTCAACCACAAAAGTTAATCGACGACTCACTTCAGATTTCAGTATCTAAGCAAGCTAAGCTGCTGAAAGTCTCCCGTGGTTGTTATTACTATCGCCCAAAACCTGTGAGTGCATCAGATCTGAAGCTGATGCGATGTATTGATGAATTACATATGCAATATCCTTTTGCAGGCAGTCGTATGATGCGTGATTTGTTGAATCGTCAAGGACATCATATAGGACGACGTCATACACGTACTTTAATGAAGAAAATGGGTATTCAGGCGTTATATTGCAAACCAAATTTAAGCCAGGCTAATCAAGCTCACCGTAAATATCCATATCTGCTCAAAGGGTTGGCTATTCAGCGCAGTAATCAAGTGTGGTCTACGGATATAACGTATATCCCTATGGCAAAAGGCTTTGTTTATTTATGTGCTGTGATTGATTGGCATAGCCGCAAGGTACTTGCGCATAGGGTATCGATTAGTATGGAGGTGGATTTTTGTATTTCGGCTTTAAATGAAGCGATTGAAAAATATGGTCGACCTGAAATATTTAATACAGACCAAGGCAGCCAGTTTACCAGTGATGCATTTATTGATGTATTGAAATCAAATGGCATTCAAATCAGTATGGATGGTAAAGGTCGATGGGTAGATAATGTGATGGTTGAACGATTATGGCGGAGCGTTAAATATGAAGAGGTGTATCTCAAAGCTTATAGCAGTGTCACAGATGCGAAAAAGCAATTAAGTGCATATTTTGAGTTTTATAATTTGAAACGACCTCATTCGAGTCTAGACAAAATGACACCAAATGAGTTTTACTATGATCAGCTACCCCAACAAAACAAGGTGGCTTAACTAGAGCGGAATATCACTTATAAATACGCTTTTAGTTGTTCAAACAAGTGGGACCACCTCTAAACATCATTATAGATCGTTTTTTAAATGCGCTTTAAGTAGCAATTGCTTGTTTATTTCCTAATCTCACGTTAAATATAGATTGATAAAATTCAAAAATAAAAGGATTTAGAGTGAAAAGACCAAAGCATATTCACAAATCGGAATGGAAAGCGCGTTGTCAGTTGGCTGCACTGTATCGTTTGATTGCTTATTATAAAATGACGGATTTAATTGATACACACATTAGTCTGCGTGTTCCGGATGAACCCAATCATTTTTTGATTAATCGTTATGGTGTAACTTTTGATCAGATGACAGCATCAGATTTGGTTAAAATCGATCACGAAGGAAAGATCGTTGCTGACTATGATCAAGGGAAAATGGTCAATGTCGCAGGTTTTGTGATTCATTCTGCATTGCATCATGCGAGCGAAAATATTCACTGTGTAATACATACTCATACCGCAGATGGGATTGCAGTTTCTGCTCAGGAGAAAGGTTTACTCCCTTTATCACAACATGCGCTCAAGTTTTATAATAATATCGCGTACCATGAGTATGAGGGGATTGCATTTTCTACCGAAGAACGTGAGCGATTGGTGAATGATTTAGGCACACATCGTTGTATGATTTTGCGTAATCACGGGTTGTTGGCGACAGGGGACTCAATCGCACGAGCATTTCATGAGATTTATTTTTTGGAGCGAGCTTGCCAGATTCAAATCAAAGCAATGAGTAGTACTAAATTGCATTACCCAAATAAAGAAGTGTGTGAATATACGCTAAAACAATTTGAAAGTGATGCTGCGGAACCTATTATTCATGCTGCTTGGAATGCAGCTTTATCACTCATTAAAGATCAAAAGAAAGATTATTGTTCTTGATTCATTTTTCAGAACTTCGTTAGGGTCTGTTGACATTTCATAAATAGCTTGCGTTGTCGGCTAAAATTGAGCAGACGAGGCATGAAGTGCAAAGAATGGTGGTTCCATTTTTAAACTTCATAACGAAGTTTGCGATAATTTTAGCCACAACCCTTCGGGACTAGTGTATTTTTTGCTGCTACTTCGTTGTGAACTACTCACTTAGAATAACTAAGTTTCGTATTTCACGCCTAGTATCAGCTAAAAAATACACAAAGTCGCAAACATAGACGAATTGTCAACAGACCCTAATTCCCAGAACATAAAAAACCTCCATATTGGTATATGGAGGTTTTTCTTTACCAATGATGATTAGTTGTTGAGATCAAACCAAATGAATTGGCTATTTTCTTTAGCAACAATGGTAGCATCCTCATCAAATAGATAAGCATCACCTGGTTTTACGATTTGACCTGCAATATCAATTTCACCTTCAATCACATGTACATAGTTGAACTTTTGAGTTGCTTTGACTTCAAGTGAATGACCATTTTCCAAATACGCTGCTTTGATTTCAGCATTTTGGCGTATATGCATAGGTGCATTATCATTCGGTCCTGCAATCAATTGCCATTCATTCGGTGATTTTTTAGGATCACGTTCAATTTGTTGATAATCCGGTTCAGCATCACGTACATTTGGAATCACCCAGATTTGAAGCATATGTACAGCTTCATCTCCCTGATTCATTTCACTATGTTGTACACCTGTACCTGCGCTCATCAACTGCCATTCACCCGCATTGATATGGCGCTCATTACCCATGGTGTCTTTATGAGAAATTGTACCTTTGAGTACACAGGTCAAGATTTCCATATTGTCATGTGGATGAGTACCAAAGCCATTATGTGCAGCGATGGTGTCATCATTAATCACGCGCAATGAACCAACACCCATGTATTTAGGATCGTACCAACTCCCAAACGAAAAACTATGTTTGCTGTCTAACCAACCAATTTGGGCATGACCACGATTTTCACTGTGATGTAAGAATGTATTCATTTCAAATCTCCAATTCTTTATTTTTTAACTTGAGCTCAGTTTATGCTTTATATAATTGGGATAAAACCTTAAAAATACAACGTATCGTTCTGATTCTGAAATGATCAAAGATTGTATTGAATCAGCCTTTTTAGTTAAGGCTTTTGATAGATTTTATTTTGGCTTATTTTAATAAAAATTATGAACTTGCGATCAATTCGGGCAACCCAATAAAAAACCAGTGCCTTAACACTGGTTTTTTGATATGTACTGTAAATCAAAAATTATTCTAAGAATTTAACAGTAACACCAGACTTAACTTTTCGACCTAAATCATTGGCATCCCAGTTGGTTAAACGAATACAACCATGAGAAGCAGTTTTTGAAATTGCTGAAGGGTTCGGTGTACCGTGAATACCAAATGACTTTTTGCTTAAACCAATCCAGATATTACCTACAGGACCATTTGGACCAGGTGGTAATGACAATGGTTTACGGTTATTGCCTTGTAAGAAGTTACTTGGTGAATATCCATACCATGGATTTGGAGCTACACCTGTAACTTTATATGTACCTGTCGGAGAAGGTGTGTCTGAGCTACCAATTGTTGCTGGGAATGATCCAACCATCTGATTTTGTGCATTAAACAAATAAAGTTGTTTAGCACCTTTATGGGCAACAATTAAATGAATATTTTCAGGTAAGTCATTACGGATATTGGTGACAATGATTTTTTCACCCGCTTTTTTGAAAGTTGCTTTAGGATTTAATTTCTTTAAGAAATCCTCATCCATATGGAACTTTTCACCCAACATTTCTGTGACACGAGTGTAATACAACCCTTTCATTTTGGCTTGTAATGCGTAATCACGTGGGATTGAGGCTGCATATGGACCTTTTAGGTCAGCATCTGTCAATGTGTATTCAACAAAAGCAGGTTTATTACCTTGTTTAGCAATTAAAGCATCCCATGTTTCTTTGGTGAGTTCACCAGTCGGTTTAATTCCGTTCATTTGTTGGAATGAAGCAATTGCCTTTAAAGTATTCATACCGCTAGAGCCATCAATTGCACCTGGCGAAGCATGTGAGTTATTTAACATTACATGCGCGCGCGCATAGACAGGGAACTGTCCTTTACCGATATTTTCATACCATGACGCGTTGTTCATACCATCTAAAGTCCAAGAGGCTTTAGGTGCATTTGGATTGCTGGCTGTTTTTGCAGTAGCAGGAGCTGTCGTAGTGGTAGCCGTTGGTGCTTGAGCTGTTTCTGAGTTCTTAGACTCTGTTTGTTCTAAATTTTGCAGTGTATCTGCTGCTTTATTTAAATCTTGTTGCTCTTGCGGGCTAATCTGAGCCTCAACACTTGATGCTGAATTATCAATAGCAAGTGGATCAATTGGATCCTCTACAGGAGCTGCAACTTTTTTAGGTGTGAGAGGTTGCTCCGCCGTAGATGCAGCAAAAGCTGTACCTGTTAATAAACAGCTTAAACTCAAAGCAAGAATTGAGCGAACGAACATGTAAATCAACCTTAAGAATTATTCATAATGTATAACAAAAAATCCTAGCAAGTATTACAGAATTTAGAAGGTGTTGCAGTATTTGTTTTGTGTTGATCATTTTTTCCTATAGAAATTTTAACTCAAAGATGGTTTTGTTTTATTTTCGTATATGCATTTACAATTTAAATCAATCAAATAATCCATAAACTTTATCAATAAATAGTGCGTAGAAATGATTAAATCACAAGCCTTTTTGCTATGATGGGGAGAATTTAATTTTTAGATTGGGAAAGTAAATGACGACCTTAAAAAATGATCGCTTTCTACGTGCCTTATTGCGTGAGCCTGTAGATACAACACCAGTATGGATGATGCGACAAGCGGGACGTTATTTACCAGAATATCGTGCAACACGTGCGACAGCAGGTGACTTTCTTTCCCTTTGTAAAAATAATGATTTTGCTTGTGAAGTGACTTTGCAACCTTTGCGCCGTTACGATCTTGATGCTGCAATTCTATTTTCTGACATTTTAACAGTTCCAGATGCATTGGGTTTAGGGCTTTATTTTGAAACAGGTGAAGGTCCTAAATTTCACAAAACAGTGCGTACCGAACAAGATGTGGCGAATTTACCGAAATTCAATGCCAAGTCTGATCTTGATTATGTAATGAATGCTGTAACAACGATTCGCTCAGCGCTGGGTGGTCAAGTTCCTTTGATTGGTTTCTCAGGCAGCCCTTGGACATTGGCGACTTATATGATTGAGGGCGGTTCAAGTAAAGATTTCCGCTTTACCAAACAAATGATGTATGCCCAGCCAGAAGTTCTCCATGCTTTGTTAGATCGTTTAGCAGACGCTGTCATTGACTATTTAAATGCTCAAATTGATGCAGGTGCACAAGCAGTACAAATTTTTGATAGTTGGGGTGGTGCATTAGCACATCGTGAATATTTAGAATTTTCTTTGAAATACATGCAGAAAATCGTTGCAGGCTTAAAACGTGAAAATGAAGGGCGTAAAGTGCCTGTGATTTTATTCACCAAAGGCGGTGGTCAATGGTTAGAACCAATGGTTGCCACAGGGGCGGATGCTTTTGGTTTAGATTGGACGACACCATTGAATGTGGCGCGTCAAACAGTCAATGGTCGTGCGGCGCTACAAGGGAACTTAGACCCTGCAACATTATATGGATCGGCTGCAACAATTGAAAAAGCCACCAAAGCAATGTTAGACGATGCGTATGCCAATGGCGAAAAAACAGGTTATGTGGCGAACTTAGGTCATGGGATTACGCAATGGGTTGATCCTGAACGTCCGAAAGCGTTTATCGATACTGTACATGAATATAGCGCGAAATATTTAGGTTAATGGAATATCTAAAAGACCTATGTTGATATTTTCATGATCTATTTCAAATCATTATTTGAATTCCTTTATAAGGCAGCATCGGCTGCCTTATTTGGTATTTTATTGCTCATAGCTTTTGTGTTGACAGCGCATATGGAAAGCCATGAGTTTTATGGTTTCTTTCGCTATGACTATTTACTATTTTATGCCCTGATCATTCAAGTGTGTTTGCTCTATTTAAAACTTGAATCATGGTCAGAAGCCAAAGTCATTGCTTTATTTCATATCATGGCAATGGGGATGGAGATCTTTCTTACGCACCCACAAATTGCATCTTGGCAATATCCTCAACCTGCGGTTTTCAAATTATTAACAGTCCCTTTATTTGCTGGATTTATGTATTCAGCAGTGGGTAGTTTTTTTGCACGATCCTTACGACTCTATCAAGTTTCATTTTCAAAACTACCTAGTTTTGCCAATATGCTCAGTTTGGCAGTGTTGTCCTATATCAATTTTATGAGCAAGTTTTTTATTCCAGATTTTCGAAATTTACTTTTTTTATGGAGCGTTGTGATTTTTTGGAAAACCAAAATTCGCTTTGAATTACAACAACACCAATTTCAATTACCGATGCTTCCAGTGCTTCTTATTTTGGCATTCTTGATATGGATTGCAGAGAATATTAGTACCTTTTATAAAATTTGGTTATACCCAAGTCAAGTCGATGCTTGGCACATGGTCGGGTGGGGAAAACTAGGTTCTTGGTACTTATTGCTACTGTTAAGTCTCGTTTTAGTGCTCAAGATTCTTGGTATACGTACGAAAGGTGGTGATTGGTCACTAAATAAGTACAATAAATAGTCTTTGAATTGTCATATTTTGATTTGCTTATCTAAATTTATGTGATAAATCTAAACAGGTGTAATAGTGTTTACACAAAATTGAAAATAACAATTTACATATGTTGAGTTTAAAAATAATACATATGAAAATTCTGGAGAATTATATGTTAAAAAAAATCGCTTTAGCTGCTGTATTGGCTGCTGGTTCTAGTGTTGCAATGGCTGATCCAGATGTGGGTTGTGGTGTGGGTTCACAAGTGTGGGCAGGTCAATCTGGTAAAATTCCTAAAATTTTAGCTGCGACGACCAATGGTATTTTTACTAACCAATTACTCGGTATTACATTCGGTACTTTGGGTTGTAATGGCAATGGTAAAGTGACTGCACAAGCTGTAACGTTTACCAATGAAAACTCTGAAGCACTTGCTCGTGATATGGCTGTAGGTCAGGGTGAAAGCTTGAATGTTCTGGCTTCTTTATTAAACATCAAAGATGCAGATAAAGCGCATTTCAATGCTGTCGCTAAATCAAACTTCTCTAGTATTTATTCAGCTCAAAATCAAAATTCTCAACAAGTTCTTGCAGCACTTCAACAAGTAATGGCTCAAGATCAAGTATTAAAAGCTTACGTTTAATATAGAATCAACCCTGCCTTGTTGCAGGGTTTTTCTTGCCCAAATTTTATGAAACAAACGGTATTGGATACTGAATCTTTCAATATAAACATGAGAATTATATTTAAAATGGATTTATATTCATCCAATATCAACATGATATAACAACGAAAAATTGACGATTGAATGAAATATTTAGCATTGAGTTTAGCTGTAATCAGTACGTTTTCTACCATTCATGCTTATGCGGAATCTGTGGCTGTAGCTCCACAGACCATTGAGAATTATTTAAATATTGCTAAAGAAAAAAAAATAGATCAGCAAATTACATGGAAGCGTTTACTCTATGCAGAAGATTCACCACAGAGTGAAGTGAGTTATTCTGGTTATTTTCTCGCACAAGATGGGCGACAAAATATTCAACATGAACTGAATGTTGACATCGCGGCTTTATTTCAAAATGCAGAACCAAACCAATCGATTCGTTGTCGATTACCCGCACGTAGCCAGTGGCTGATGCAACAACTCAATATTCCCGAGTCGCAATTACCTAAAGTTGAATGCCCTGAATTTGATCAATGGTATAGTCAAATCAAACCCCATAAAGCTACATTGATTTATGCCACGGATTTTATGGGTAATCCAAGCTCTATGTTCGGTCATACATTATTACGTATAGATCCCAAAGACCAAAAAGAACTGAATTTGGTTTCTTATGCGGTCAATTATGCGGCTACTGTGAATAGCGAAGACAATTGGTCTTACGCATGGAAAGGGCTGATTGGTAAATATCCAGGCGAATATTCGTTGATGCCATATTATCGTAAAGTCAAAGAATATGGTGATTTTGAAAGTCGTGATCTCTGGGAATATGAACTCAATTTAAATCCTGAAGAAACAGCATTTTTGGTTAAACATATGTGGGAAATGCAAAAGGTCAGTTTTCCATACTATTTTGTCAGTGATAATTGTGCCTATCGTTTATTGGGTTTAATTGATTTGGTTCGTCCAAGCTCAAATTTACGTAAACAATTTACTTATGCCGCAATCCCAATTCAAACAATTAAAGCCATTGATCAAGAGGGTCTGATTAAAGAAACGGTATATCGTCCTGCTTTAGAAACGCAACTCAATTCTCAAGCAAAGCAACATGGTCATGCCTTAGCAAAAAAAGCCCATCAAGTTGCGATGTTAGAACCCAGTGCAATGCAATCGGCGATAGCCAGTTATACGGAAGCTGATCGTGCCAAAATTTTAGAAATGGCGTATGACGACTTGTACTTACAATTTGTTGCACGTCAAGTGGATAGCACATTTACGCAGCCACGTTTTAGGCAGTTATTGGGTTTACGTAGCCAAATTCAAATTGGAAAACAACGCCAAGAACCTCAGCGTCCTCAAGTTGATCCAGTGGATAGTCATGATTCACGTAAGTGGTCAGTTGAAGTGGGGGAGGTGCAGGGTGAAAAGTATATCGAGATTGGTCATCGCCAAGCTTATCACGAACTCAAAGACCCTCAAGGTGGCTTACGTACAGGGACGCAGTTGTTATTTTTAGATGGCACAGCACAATGGCGTGATGATCAACTCAAACTTGAAGAATTGAATTTACTTACGGTTAATTCATACAATCCAATTACACCGTTTAAAACTCCGATTACGTGGGGCTTTACATTAGGTTGGCAACAAGAAGCGCTTCAAAATGGTCAATTTAGTGAACATCAGCAACATGGTGTCGTGAGCAGCAAAGTGCAATCAGGTTATACCATTGCAGATGATGATCGAAAACACTTGTGCTATGCAGAATTGCAGACACAGCTACAAGCAGGAAGCTCTCTAGATAAAGGATGGAGAGTCGGCGTAGGTCCGACAGTGGGTTGTCAAAATCTTTGGATAGATCGTTTGAATAGTATTGTGCAAGTTGAATTGCCCTATTGGCAGGATTCAAGTCAGTGGAATTTAAGACTCAATAGCACTTTGCAATATTCATTAAATAAGCAAAATTCTTTAAATATCAATTGGGAATATCAGCAACAAAACCATTTGGATTGGCAAAAAATTGGTTTAGGTTTTGTGCATTATTTTTAAAGAATCTAAGAGTTAAATATGTATCACATCGATTTTCAGCAGACTTTAGAACAATTATATCAACAGCTTAAACAAATCGAAATTGCAGACCCTAGCACGTGGAATATTTCCACAAATGGTTCTATGCAACATTGGCAAGATATTATTAGCCAGATCGAAGATACATTAGAATCAGAAGTGTCTTGGTTCGATACGGAACATGATTTTAGTGAATATGATGTTTATAGCTTTATTGAACAGGCAATGCTACTTAAAGACTTTTGCCTTGAAATGACTTATCTATTACGTCTGAGTTATGATTTAGGTGTAGATCGTGAGCTTAGAGCTGAACTCTACCATACGATTTTAGATCTTTGGTTTGCCTATGCAGATCTATTGCTATTTATCCAGTCCGAAGATGAAACCTATAGCACGATAGCATTAAATTTAGATGTTGATTATAGCTTTGCACTATTACTGCTCAATTGCGCTATTGTGTTAGATCAAGGCGAGAGTGTTGTAAAAATCGTTGATGGATTATTGCATTATCAAAATGATCGTTTATTGGATATTCTGAGTTATCCATATTTTGAAAATCCTTCAATCAGTGAGGATTATCAGATCACTTATCCTTACCAACAGTTAGATTCAATTTTAAATACCACTGTTGATGAAAAGACAATTTCGACCTATTTAACCAAAATTGCTCAAGATCAAGAAAGTGGTCGATATTTTGAAAAGAAACGATTTCATAAATTAAGCGTACTGGGTCAATGGAGTTTTGAAGTGCTTGGCTTATGTGCTGTCTACCAAATTGCCCCTACTTTATTTAAAGACTTTAAGTCGATGCCTTATACATTTTGAAAATTTGCAATCATGTCTATTGAGTTTGCATGATTTTTACATATTGAAATAATTGATGATTTTTTGCCTATTGTTGATCAGGTTTAGCCAATGATTGGCATAATGCACCAGCGATAAAAATAAGATCAATGCTTCTGACAATTGACCAAAAAGCTTACAAAATTTAAAACATAAGTTAGCTACAGCACAATGTATGATCAAAAAGTTGTGGTGTGTGAATAAAAATAAAACCAATTCAAAGGAAATGTAATGTCCGCTTTAAATATTCCACAACTTGTCGCACCGATGATTCCTCGCACTTTATTCAGTGCTGAACATGAACAATTCCGTCAAACTGCACGGCGTTTCTTTGAAACTGAAATTGCACCACACAATGAAAAATGGGCAGCGCAGCAGCATTTAGACCGTAATTTATGGAATCGGGCAGGTGAATTAGGCTTGCTATGTTGCACGATGCCTGAAGAATATGGTGGCTCAGGTGTAGATCGTTTGTATTCAATGATTTTGATGGAAGAACAGGCACGCGTCGGGGATTCCGCATCAGGCTTTTCGCTACATTCGGATATTGTGGCAAATTACATTAACAACTTTGGAAATGAGCAACAAAAGCAAGATTGGTTGCCGAAAATGGCAACAGGTGAGGTGGTGGGTGCGATTGCGATGACTGAGCCGGGGACAGGTTCTGATTTACAAGCTTTGCGTACGACAGCAGTTGAAGATGGTGATGATTATATTATCAATGGTTCTAAGATTTTCATTACCAATGGTTATTTGTGCGATATGGCTGTGGTTGCGGTCAAAACAGGTAAGGGCGAGAGCGAAGCACAGAATGTATCTTTGGTGATAATCGAAGCATCCCGTGCAGGATTTACCAAAGGGAAACCATTGAAGAAAGTGGGTTTGCATGGTCAGGATACGTGCGAATTGTTCTTTGATAATGTGCGTATTCCAAAAAGTAATTTACTGGGTATGGAAGGCATGGGCTTTATCATGTTAATGAAAGAGTTAGCATGGGAACGGATGATGATTGGTATCATTTGTGCAGCAGGCGCAGAGTTTGCTTTGGCAAGTACAGTAGAGTATGTCAAACAGCGTAAAGCGTTTGGAAAACCTGTTTCTGCATTCCAAAATACTCGTTTTAAATTGGCGGAAATGCGTTCTGAAGTTCAAATTGCACGGACGTTTGTTGATCAGTGTATGCAGCTTGTTTTGAAGAATGAATTGTCAATTGAAGCCGCATGTACAGCGAAATATTGGGTATCTGATCTTGCCTGTAAAGTGGTCGATGAGTGTCTGCAATTGCATGGTGGCTATGGTTATATGATGGAATATCCAATTGCCCGTGCGTATTTGGATATGCGTCCAAATCGTATTTATGGTGGTACCAATGAAATCATGAAAGAGTTGATTTCACGGACGATTTAAATAGTGATAGGTCATCGTGACGGAGTCGTACTATTTCATTGGCAGATTTCAGATAGACCTTTGGTTCGACCTACTTTTGTTTCGGCAAAACTCGGCAGAAACTATCTCGAATATATACATCGCAGAAACAGGATAGAACAGGTGTAGTCCTGCCTCAAACAGTTGCGAATGACATCTCCGTGTATCATAAGTTGTTTCATGAAACCTAAATGAGAATAATTAAGAAAGGAATAAAAATGTCAGAATTACGTTTTGATGGACGTGTAGCCATTGTCACAGGTGCAGGTGGTGGTTTAGGACGACAACATGCACTCACCCTTGCTGCACGAGGCTGTAAAGTGGTGGTCAATGACTTGGGTGGTGGCGCACATGGTTCAGGTCAGTCATCTTCGGCGGCGGATCAAGTCGTGGAAGAAATTCGTGCCGCAGGCGGTGAAGCGGTTGCCAATTATGACTCGGTGGAAAATGGTGAAGCCATTGTTCAAACTGCATTAGATCATTTTGGTACAGTAGATATTGTCATTAATAATGCAGGGATTTTACGGGATGTCAGTTTTGCCAAAATGACTGAGCAGGATTGGGATCTGATCATGCGTGTGCATTTGAATGGTTCGAAAAGTGTCTCACATGCAGCTTGGCCAATCATGCGTGAAAAAGGCTATGGTCGTATTATTATGACCACGTCGGCAGCAGGGATTTATGGAAACTTCGGGCAAGCCAATTATTGCGCAGCGAAATTGGGTATTCTTGGATTAGCCAACTGTTTAGCCGAAGAAGGTCGTAGCAAAAACATTTTCGTCAATACCATTGCCCCTTTGGCAGCGTCACGTTTGACTGAAACGGTGATGCCACCTGATCTATTGGCTTTACTGAAGCCTGAAGCGGTGAGTCCTTTGGTGGCTTGGCTTGCCCATGAAGACTGTAAGGAAAATAAAGGCTTATTTGAAGTCGGTGCAGGCTTTGTTGCCAAACTGCGTTGGGAGCGAACAGAGGGCTATATGTTTCCGAACAAACGCCCATTCAATGTCGATGATGTAGCACGTCATTGGGATAAAATTACCGATTTCACAGAATCAACTCATCCAAACTCAACCACAGAATCATTCACGCCGATTTTGGAAGGCATCAACCATCCAAACTTGGGTGGTAATGAATTCATTGACTTAGATGTTGCATCCAAAGCCAAGCTTGAGATCGAATCGTCTTATGATGAACGTGATTTATCGCTTTATGCATTGGGCATTGGTGCGGCACAAAATCCATTGGACAGTTCAGAACTTGCTTATGTCTATGAGTTGGGCAGTGAATTCCAAGCCTTTCCAACTTATGGCGTGATGCCACAAATGAATGCCATGTTGCAAATGGCAAAACAGGGCGTTTCACTTCCGGGTATGAATTATGGCTTCGACCGTGTGCTACATGGTGAGCAATATACTGAAATTAAACGACCTTTACCGCCACATGCCAAGTTACAGCATACATTTACCCTAAAAAGTGCCTATGACAAAGATCCAAATGCAGTGGTGACTTTTGCAATTTCGTCTAAAGATGAAAATGGTGAAGAACTCATTTACAACGAAATGACCGCATTTGTCCGAGGCGCAGGTGGTTGGGGCGGTGATCGTGGTGATTCAACAGAAATCAATGTTGCACCTGAGCGCGAACCTGATGCTGTGATTGAAGAAAAAACCGATGTCAATCAAACGCTGTTGTATCGTTTATCAGGCGATTGGAATCCTTTGCACGCAGATCCTGCATTTGCCAAAGCTTTTGGTTTTGATCGTCCAATTTTACATGGCTTATGTACTTTTGGTTTTAGTGGTCGCCATGTGATTAAAGCCTTTAGCAATAATGATGGACGTTATTTCAAAAGTATCAAAGTCCGTTTTGCCAAGAGTGTCTATCCGGGCGATACCCTTGTCACCAAAATGTGGAAAGAATCGGATACCAAAATCATTTTTGAAACGTGGGTGAAAGAACGTAATGAAGTGGTGATTAAGAATGCTGCCATTGAATTATATACAGAAATTCCTAAGGCAAAAGCCAAAGCAAAAACTGAGCAAGCATCTGTTCAGGCAGTACAGACTTCTAATGAGCCTGATCGTTTAATTGCTAAAGATGTGTTTAAAGTGATTGCAGAATATGTTGCACATCATCCTGAATTGGTGGATAAAACCAAGACTTCATTCTTATTCAAACTCAAAAATCCTGATTCAATGTGGACGCTTGATCTGAAAAATGGCGCAGGTTCATGTACGCAAGGTGAAATTGCCAATGCTGATGTGACACTTGAAATGGATGAGGAACATCTTGAAACGGTGGTGACAAGTTCATTGGCAGATGTACAAAAATTGTTCTTTGGCGGTCAGTTGAAAATTGGCGGCAATGTCATGGCTTCCAATAAGCTGATTGTATTGCAAGAGATTGATTCTAAATTATTTGCTGAGGCGAAAAATCAACGTATTGCCAATGGCAGTAATGCAGGATCATCCGATAGTTCAACGGATTCTGCATCTACAGTAAATACGGAGATCACGCTTGCCGATGTCTTTACTGCGGTAAATCAACATATTATAAATACAGCAGGGATTGTTGATAAAACCAAAACTTCATTCCAATTCAAACTGAAAAATCCTGAGTCATTGTGGTTTATCGACCTGAAAAATGGTGCAGGCAGTGCAGGTGCTGGTGAAGTTGCCAATCCTGATGTAAGCCTTGAAATGGATGAAGAGCATGTGCCAACCGTGTTTAATGGCTCACTTGCCGATGTACAAAAGTTGTTCTTTGGTGGTCAGCTAAAAATTGGTGGCAATGTGATGGCATCCAATAAATTGATCGTTCTACAAGATATGGACAAAAAGTTGATTGATCAGGCTCGTGATACACGTGTGGCTTCGGGTGATACAACACAGGCTGCGGCAGCACCGACAAGTACAGCCAAAGTGGCAAAAGCACCTGAGATTTTCACGGCTCTGCAAAATCGTTTGCAAGGTGAAAGTAATGCTAACCACTCTTATCAATTTAACATTACTGAACCGAATGAGTCATGGACAGTGAATTTAGCCAATGGCAGTGTGCAACAGGGTAGCGATGCCAATGCTGATGTGACTTTGACCTTGTCTGATCATCATTTGGCAGAGTTGGTTTCAAGTCAGCGTGAGATTCGTGACTTGTATCAGCATGGTGATGTAGTGGTGGATGGTGATATTCGTTTGGTGCATCAGATGCAGTTTTTGCAGAATTTGGCTTGATGATTATTGAGTTGAAAGCACTGCCACAATGAGCTGTACAAAGTTTAAATTGATTTGCGTAGGCGATGCCTTACTTTTCAAAGATGAAAAGTAACAAAAATCTATTGTTGGGTGAGAGGTACGTCCTCTTGCGGAGTTTTACTCCTCACACCCAACGGCGACATCCATGTCGCCTAACGCGACTTCAATATGAGTATTTAAATTAAAAGGATTGTTGATTCATAAGTTCTAAATGAGTCACCAAAAAAATTATCGAATGGACATTCCATTATCAAAGTTAAATAAATATTAATTGATAATGGAATAAAAAATAAATCAAATCAGGGTATAAAAATGAAAAGACGTGTCAATGTAATTGGTGTCGGCATGACCAAATTCGCCAAACCAGGTGCAAGTGCTGAATATTATGAAATGGCAAAGGAAGCAGGGCAAAAAGCCTTACAGGATGCCAATATTCAATACAATGAAATCGAACAAGTTTTTGCAGGCTATGTGTATGGTGATTCGACCTGTGGACAGCGTGCAGCTTATGAAC
Organism: Acinetobacter wuhouensis; assembly: GCF_001696605.3. Taxonomy (NCBI): domain Bacteria; kingdom Pseudomonadati; phylum Pseudomonadota; class Gammaproteobacteria; order Moraxellales; family Moraxellaceae; genus Acinetobacter; species Acinetobacter wuhouensis. The sequence goes on from NZ_CP031716.1 coordinate 1,480,447, forward strand.
TTGGATTAACAGGTGTGCCGATTGTCAATGTGAATAATAACTGCTCTACAGGTTCAAGTGCTTTATTTCTTGCCCGTCAAGCCATAGAAGGTGGATTGGCTGAATGTGTACTCGCACTCGGTTTTGAGAAGATGGAAAAGGGCGCATTGGGTGCAAAATTCAATGACCGTGAACCACCGATGGGTCAACATGCGCAAGTGATGTTAAATGTATAAGGTTTCAATTCTGCACCGCCTGCGGCACAAATGTTTGGTGGCGCAGGGCGTGAGTACCGTTGGAAATACGGCACGAAAAAAGAAACCTTTGGACAGATTGCAGTCAAAGCCCGTAAACATGCGAGTAACAATCCTTATGCCTTATTTGGTCAAGTGCTGTCATTAGAGGAAATCATGGCATCGGACAATGTCTTCGATCCATTGACCCGTTTTCAATGTTGTCCGCCAACTTGTGGTGCAGGTGCAGTCATTTTATGTTCTGACGAATTTGCCAAAAAGCATGGTATTTCCAATCCTGTTTATATCGCAGCGCAGTCAATGACCACCGATTATGCCTCGAGTTTTGAAGAACAAAGCATGATAAAAATGGTTGGCTATGACATGACCAAACAAGCTGCAAATCAAGTCTATGAAGCGGCGGGCATCGGTGCAGAAGATGTCGATGTAATTGAATTACATGACTGTTTTACGGCTAATGAATTGCTCACCTACGAGGCTTTGGGGCTTTGTCCTGAGGGTGAAGCTGAAAAATTCATTTGGGATGCAGACAATACCTATGGTGGTAAATATGTCACCAACCCATCAGGTGGCTTATTGTCTAAAGGGCATCCATTGGGTGCAACAGGCTTGGCGCAATGTACTGAATTGGTGTGGCAATTACGTGGTACAGCCGATCAGCGTCAAGTTCAAAATGCCCGAATCGCTTTACAACATAACCTCGGCTTGGGTGGAGCGTGTGTCATTACCATGTATCGCCGTGATTAAAACTGCATCAAATTCAGCAAAATGGATTTTCATGACATGGAAATGAGTTGAAATGACATAGCGAATTGTACCCATACGGGTACAATTTTGTTAAGGACATCACGTCAATTCAAATAAATATAGACAGGATTCAGCTATGGGTATTCTACAGAAATTTATTAAATCTACGGTTTATCATGAGCCATTACCAATTCGCCGTGATATCCGTTTTGACTTACCTGCAGATCGTATCGCAGATTGGCATACAGAAGCGGGACCGATTTTTACTGCATTATTGAATACTTTCTCCATTGTTTTGCCAATTGGTGAGCGATTCTTTATTGATGCAGTACGTGCGCATCGTGATTTGGTTGAAGACCCTGAACTTAAAAAAGCGGTGACTGCATTTATTGGTCAAGAAGCCATGCATGGTCGTGAGCATGAAGACTATAACAGTGCTTTGTTTGCACGAAATCCGATTGCGCCGAAGTTTGAAAGCTTTGTACTTGGTGTATTTGGTTTAATGAAAAAGCATTTACCTGCATCATATTCGCTTAGTGCAACCATTGCACTTGAACATTTTACAGCGTTGCTCGCAGACTCTGTGTTGCAAATTCCTGAATTATTTGATGGTGCAGAAGAACATTATGCCAACATTTGGCGTTGGCATGCTTTTGAGGAAACTGAACATAAAGCTGTAGCTTATGATGTTTGGAATACAGCAATGGGTCAGGGGATCTATGCTTATTTATTGCGTAGCTTTGGTTTAGTCGCTGCAACTATCGTGTTTTGGGGTTTTGTACTGCCTGTATTTACCAAAATCGTAATTGATGAGAAAAAATTGACAGATCTTCCAAGTTGGAAAAAAGCGTATAAATATACCTTTGGTGAAGTGGGTGCATTGCGTAGGCAATTGGGCAATTATATTGATTATTTCCGCCCGAATTATCATCCTTGGGATCACGATAACCGTGAAAAAATGATGGCTTTACAAGATTTAATTTATCAATTGGCTGATGCAACAGCGGCTAAACATAAAAAAGTATCTTAATCTCCAATGATTGAAAAATGATTGAAAAATGATTGAAAAATGATTGAAAAACACAGGTCTAAATAGCCTGTGTTTTTTATTGGAAAATGTTGAGTTATTTGAATAATGTCCCTGCGTGTGACAAAACGTTTTTCCCATTCTTTGTTACTTCTAATGTGACATCAGGTGTTTCATCTGTTCCTAAAATATTTCTATAGACGATGTATTGATAAGCACCGCTTTTAAAAATAAAGTTATGATTGCCACCTGAACCATCCATAACAATTTGTCCATTATTTAAAATCAAGTCAGGCTTTTGAATTTGAGCTTGGTTACGTCCCCATGACGCATAACGATATTTTCCATTGTTCATTTGATCAATTCGAACTTGGAATTTTGAAGTTTTAAATTGTAATTCAGGTGCTTTAAATGTTTTGAGTGATGGATGTAAATTATTTTTTTGTTTGGCAATAATTTGATTTTTATAACGTTGTTCAGCATCGCTACTATAATTTACTGCAGTGATTTGTTTGTCACTGATCCAAACAGTACCGCTATCTAGCATGATGCCACGCCAACCGACACTTTGCCATTGTGAGAGTTTTGAGTTGGCGATATTCTTCACTAACTTCTGATCAAAGACTTGGTTAAAGCGTTGTTTCATCTGTGCTTTATTATCAATACTTGGAATCGGTTCTTCACGAATCAAGGGATAACGAATACTGTTTGCAATTGCATTTTGATCGTTTTTCTTAAACAGATTGATGATGTCTTGAATTTCTTTTTGTTCAGTCGAGTTAAGATTATCTGCAAAAGCAGCATGACTACTGAGAAGGAGTAGACTTAAAATGATTTTTTTCATAGAAAATTATACTGTCTGATCGGCTAGGTTAATTATATGATCTACGAAAAAGAGTGCATGAAAAGATGAATGATAAATGTATGAATATTGAAATAAAACAACAACTCAATGAACAAGTCTTGGATATTTATCATTTAATCGAAATTGCAGACTTATTGAGAAAGAATCCTTTAGAATTTAAAAGTTTGATTGATCCCAATGGTGGAAAGCAATGGGAAAATATAGCGATGATGCTACCTTATCTTCCACTTGAAATGATTGAAGAAAATATTGATCATTTGCTTGAAGGTTTTATGGATTTGAATTGGTTGGGGAGTCGAGTGCTTTATGCTTATTTACCGCAATTGGATATTCGTATTCTAAAACCTGCATTAAATCGGGTGATTCATCATGCGATTGATTTAAATGATGATGATTGGATATATTTTATCAATTCATTTCTTGAAAATGAAAGCTTAGGATTGGCAAACTCCTATCGTGAAGAAATAGAGCTATCTCAAAACTATTTAGTGACGAAAGGAATTTATGAATAACTGATTTGAAGTATTGTTAAACTTAAGCATCGACCACAACAAAATATTTTTTCACCGCTTCAACCACTTCAAAAGTGCCTTTAAATGAGGGCGGAATTACGCCTGCTTCACCTGCTTTGACCTCAATAAACGTATTATTTTCTGCATCATGAATACGGACAATACCTTCAATAATATTGAAAAACTCCTGCTTATTGTTTGCAAATACAATATTCCAAGCACCAACTTCACATTGCCAAATTCCACAATTCATATTGGGGTGTTCATATAAACTTTGGGTTAAGCGTTTTGGATTGCCATTTACCAAACGATCAGGACGTGGGTAATCTACAGTCGTTTCACTGTGTGCTAAACCTTGACCTGCTAAATATAAATTTGTCATTACATGATCCTGATTGCTATATTTTTTTATTGCACTGATAAAACAAAGCCCCAATAAAATTGAGGCTTCGAACAGTATTGCTAAATCTTAGTGTGCTTCAGGTACAGCCGATAAAAATTCACGACGTGCTTCTTTATCCGTTTTAAAATCACCAACAAAAGACACAGTACGGGTTGTGGATTCTTGTTTACTTACACCGCGCATCATCATACACATGTGTGCAGAATCAATCACTACGGCAACACCGCGAGCATTAGTCACTTCTGCAACTGCATCGGCAATTTGCTTGGTGAGTTGTTCTTGAATTTGCAAACGACGAGCAAACATTTCAGTGATACGGGCAAATTTAGACAGACCTAAAACATTACCTGATGGTAAATAGGCAATATGCACACGACCATGAAATGGCAATAAATGGTGCTCACATAACGAATAAAATTCGATATTTTTTACTAACACCATTTCGTCATTGTCAGAAGGGAAGACCGCATTATTGGTCACTTCTTCAAGTGTTTTGCTATAGCCAGACGTCAAGTACGAAAAAGCTTTAGCCGCACGCATAGGCGTATCTTTTAGACCTGGACGATCGAGGTCTTCACCAACGGCAGTTAAAATATTTGCGTAGGATTGCTGCATAGACATAAAACGTGTTCACTTATAACGGTTCGAACAAGGACGGCATTGTAGCAGAAAAAACCATATTTTTTGCTATCTATAAGATAAACCGTCACTTAGGAGAGTGATTAGCTTTGAAAATAAATGGTTAAGGTGTTGAATTAAATTTTGGATTTTTTTCAGCACGTTTTAGAAGCACTAAAACCGCACCTGTACCACCTTGTTTTTCAGGCGCACTGACAAATGCCAATACATCACGATGCTGACGTAACCAACCATTGACATAGGTTTTGAGAATCGCATCAGGTCCTTTGCCATGTACGATTTTAATTACGTTTTGGTTCTCTTCTTTCGCGATCTGAATGATTTGTAAGACAGCAGAACGCGCATCTTCAACCGTACAACCATGCAAGTCCACCGCTTCGAACCAACGGAGATTACCCGCTTTTAAATCTTCAAAAACTTTGTGCTGTAAAGTCGCAATGCGATAGCTCAAGGCTGCCTGACTTGCGACAGGGTTTAAAACTGCTTGAGTATCAGAGAGTTCTGCATCATCAGTTTCAAATGCACCTTCAGCGGCAGCACGTTTAGCTAAAGTTTTGGCATCAGGTTTTTTACGAATATTTGTCCGTTCAATTTTGGCAATATTACTATTGTCAATTTTCTTCACACCGCCTAACGCCGTTTTAAATAAATCGGCATCGCTGATTTCTTCAGGTGCGACTTCTTGTTTTTTCTTCGGCTCAGGCTGTGATGCCACTTTGGAAGAATGTGGATGAGTGATTTGTTTTTTGAATTGTTTTAATAAATCGAGCTGTGATTTTGAGAAAGGTGAATCTGAATTACTCATATTTGCAAAAACAGTAAATGACCAAATTTACTATGAATTATAGTCTGAATTTAAGGAAAATTGAACTGAAATACATACATGGTTTAGTATTGTATTCAATGAGAAGATTTGCACAATTAGAATGCGATATTCTAGTGATAAAAATTAAAATGAGTGTAGGTAATTTATGGAATTCAAAAGTACTATCGCCCTTATTATTTCTTTCATCTTTTTTTCTTTTGTCTTAGTAGGATGCATAAAGAAAGATGATCAAATTGCTGTAGATGCTTATTACAAAGCTGTGAAATATTATTCGGGAGAAGATGGGGGGAAAGATGAAAAAAAAGCTTTTGAATATATGGAAAAGTCAGCAAAACTTGGTTTTCCAAAAGCTCAAAATGATTTGGCTAGTATGTATTCTGAGGGAGTCGGCGTAGAAAAGAATCCTAAACTGACTTTATATTGGTTAAATGAAGCTGTTAAGCAAAATTTCCCAGCAGCCCAGTACAATTTAGCTATTATTTATGATAAGGGGGAATTGGTTAAGAAAAATAGGAATGAAGCCGTAAAATTATACCATTTGTCCGCTAATAATGGTTTTGCTAGAGCTCAATATAATTTGGGAAACGCTTATTTGAAGGGAAATGGAGTAGTCCAAGATACCCAAAAAGCGATTGAATATTATCAAAAGGCAGTAGAGCAAAATTTGCCAGATGCTCAATTTAATTTGGCGAATATCTATTTGGATGGTAGAGCAGGTGTTGTGGATGAAAAAAAAGCACTAGATTTATATACTTTGGCTGCAAATCAAAATTTTGTTTATGCGCAAAATAATCTTGCTCATTTGTATTTAAATACATATGAAAATCATATTCAAGCGAAATATTGGTATCAAAGAGCTTATGAAAATGGTTATTTAGAGGCTAAACAAGCCCTTGAACAATTAGAGAGTTTAGAGAAAAAATAATTATTGTGAATGATGCTAGATGATTTTTTTAATTTAATTCAGATGGGCAAGTAAACTTGTCCATCGTGAATATATTAATTTGGTCTAATCTAATTTAAACCTTCTCAGGCACACCAAACAATTCAGTAAATGCAAGATCAGGGCGAGGCTGTTTCATAAAACTTTCCCCGACCAAAAAGGCATGAATATCATGTTCCTGCATTTTGCGTACATCATCAGGTGTGGCAATACCACTTTCAGTGATCAGTAAGCGAGATGGATCGAGTAATTTTTTCAAACGGAATGAATTGTTTAAATCCACATCAAAGGTTTTTAAATTACGATTATTCACGCCCAATAAACAACGATCAGACAATTTCAATGCACGTTCAAGTTCATCTTCATCATGAACTTCAACCAAAACATCTAGATTTTGCTCAAAAGCAGTTTTAGACATTTCTTCAAGTTGCTGATCAGACAAACTCGCAACAATCAATAAAACACAATCTGCATGCAAAGCACGTGCTTCGATCACCCCATAAGGGTTAATCAAAAAGTCTTTACGTAGGGCAGGCAGTGAACAATGACTGCGTGCAATTTCAATATTTTCATCTGCACCTTGAAAAAAATCGATATCTGTCAAAACCGACAAGCAAGCAGCGCCCGCATTTTCATATTGCTGTGCAATTTCCGCAGGATTAAAGTTTTCACGAATAATCCCTTTAGATGGCGATGCTTTCTTAATTTCAGCAATCACCGCAGGACGTTTACTGTACAAAGACTGCGCAAAACCACGTACAGGTGTTGCCGCCTGAGCAAGTTCTTCAATATCTTTCAAACTGCGTTGCTTTAAACGTGAAGCAAACTCTTCATATTTACGATCAACGATTTTACCAAGCATAGTATTGGCAATATCCACCATAATAATTTCCTTAATTCGGCTTCGAAGTGCTTAAGCTTCGTATTCTTTTAATGTTTTGGTAAATTCAGACAACACGCCCATTTTTTCTAAGGCTTGACCGCCATAGATAATGTCATGTGCCAAAGCTACACCTTGTTTGTAGGTATTGGTTAAACCTGAAACATAGATGCCTGCGCCCGCATTGAGTGCGATCATACTTGCTGCTTTTTCGCCTTTCGGTGATTTTTTCTTACCCAAAGCATCTTTAATTAATGCCAAGCTTTCAGCAGCGCTATCTACGGCTAAACCTGTTAATGTTTGCGATTCAATATCGACATCTTCAGGCTGAATCATCCATTCAGTGACTTCGCCATCTTTCAGTTCAGCCACATAAGTCGCAGATGCAAGACTAATTTCATCTAAACCATCACGTGAATGAACCACCATTACATGTTCAGCACCGAGTTGTTTTAACACTTCAGCCATTGGGCGGCAAAGTTCAGTTGAAAACACACCAATCACAAAACGTTTCACCCCAGCCGGATTCGTAAGCGGGCCAAGTAAATTGAAAATGCTACGGAAACCCAATTCCTTACGTGGGCCCGCAGCATATTTCATGGCTTTATGATGATTGGGTGCAAATAGGAAACCCACGCCCATTTCACGGATACAACGTTCGGTTTGTTGCATATTTAGATCAAGATTAATACCCGCTTGTTCTAATAGATCAGAAGAACCTGATTTAGAAGACACACCACGATTACCATGTTTGGCAATGGTTGCACCTGCGGCAGCAATCACAAAAGAAGATGCAGTAGAAACGTTAAACAGGTTTTGACCATCACCGCCTGTACCGACAATATCAATCAAATAAGGAATATCACTGACATCAATTTTAATCGCAAACTCACGCATCACGCGTGCAGCGGCTGTGATCTCGTCAATACTTTCACCTTTTAAACGTAAACCCATCATCAATGCACCGATTTGGGCATCTGTCGCTTCACCACTCATGATGGTACGCATCACTTCTTCCATCTGCGGTTGAGTGAGTTCAATATTTTTAGTGACATTATTTAAAGCTTGTTGAATATTCATTTTTTAACTACGCATAAATTTCTAAGAAGTTTTTAAAGATTTGGTGACCATGTTGGCTCAAGATTGATTCAGGATGAAACTGCACGCCTTCGACAGGCAATGTCTTATGTTTAACACCCATGATTTCTTCCATAGAACCATCGGCTTGATTGGTCCAGCAAGTCACCTCCAAAGATTCAGGTACAGTCGCTTGATCAATCACCAATGAATGATAGCGTGTTGCTGAAAATGGAGAAGGTAAGTTACTGAAAATGCCTGTGTTACTATGATACATATCAGACAAACGCCCATGCATCACAGTTTTGGCACGAATAATATCGCCACCAAAAGCTTGTCCAATTGCCTGATGTCCTAAACAGACACCTAGCGTTGGAATCTTTCCAGCAAAATGCTGAATTGCAGGAATAGAAATACCCGCTTCAGACGGTGAGCAAGGACCAGGACCAATCACTAAATACTTTGGTTGCCATCGCTCAATATCCTCTAAAGTCACGGCATCATTGCGAACAACTTTCACTTCTTGATTTAACTCGCCAAAATATTGGACGATGTTATAAGTAAAGCTATCGTAATTGTCGATCATCAGAAGCATGAGCTCATTAACCTATAGAAATGTACGCACTAAATTGTGCTTAATTGTCAGATAATAATTGACTATTCCACGCGGGTTTTCTCAGATTTTACGATCATGAGCCGGATGAAATAGTAAATACCGCATTATCATAGCAAAACTAAGTCCTGCTGTGTGCGTATTTCAATACGGTTAAGGGGAAACTTTGGTTCAAAAACTATACGCAAGTGAAGTTAGATAGATGAGGTTGGAATAGCAAAAATTCAAAGACTAAGATTTTACACAGCATCTGATTCATATTAGTGTTTTTATCGCAAAGCAGGGAATAGTGACACAGATTTAATTTTGATTACTTTTTAATTAATTTTGTTTAATAAGTTAAATGTGTTTATTTAATTTAAATAATAAGTGTGTTTATAAAGAATAAGTAAATTTATTATAGTTTTATTTTTAATTTCGATTTAATAATTAAAATTAATGATTTGTTTAATGCAGGATATTATTTTTTAATTTAATATATTTTATTGAAGTTATTAATCTATTTTTTTAATATATATTATTATATTATCGTATTTTATAGAGTTAAAAGTGTTTTTTAGCTTGTATATTTTTTTTGATTTTATTTGTAGTGATGTATATTATATTTCTTATATAAAAGTGATACCATAGTCACAATATTTGCAAGGCGTGGGACTAAATGAGAGAAGAAATAAAAATTGCCATATTTGGTTTGAGTTTAAATGTACTCGATACAATTAAGCAAAAAGTTCGTTTAATGTATGATGACTCATTGGATGTGAGTTGGGCAAATATAGCTGACCCTCATTTAGATATTTTACTTGTTAATGATATGTTCTTTAGTTCTCCAACCATACAGAATTTAGTTGGTGCTAAAAAAGTTCCCTATTTACGACTGGTGAATAAAAATGAAAAATCAGGGCAAATTGAAGGGGATAAACTGTATTTACCTTTTATTGCCACAGATGAGATCCGAAACTGGTTTAAAGACCGCTATCTTGATGTGCCTGTCAGCATTAAAGCTGTAAATATTGTTAACCAGATTTCAAAAAATGTGGATATTACGAAAGTGATTCCAGAGCTGTTTAATGAAAGAAATGGCAATGTACAGATTTTTGATGGTAAAGGTAATATTGCTTTGGCGAGTATTCGTACTCAGCAAGTGTGGCCAGATGTATCAAGAAAAATACAAGGTACAGATGCTTCTTTAAATTATACTTATGCAACGATGCAAATGGCACAGGCTGTAAGTGTTCAGCAGGGTGTAGATTTAACGTCGTGGCTTTGGGATCTATTGTGGTATTCAGATGTAGTCAATGAGAAACACAATTCATCAAATTGTTATAAATTGCTAGATTGGCCGCAACCTATTCATCAGAATGAAAGACAAATGATTTTTAAGATTGCAGCATGCTTTGAACGTGGTGCGAGTATTCAGCAAGTGGCTCAAAAAACTGATTATAGTGAAGCGGAAATTAATAGATTTGTTTCAGTTGGTTTATTGAGCCAAGTATTGAAAAAAATTTCAGCAGATGAAACAAAATTGGTTGAAAAAGTAGAGCAATCATCAGGTGTCTTGCGTGGTTTCTTTGGTAAATTACGGAAAAAATTGGGACTTTAGCTTTTTAGATAGATAGGTACAAATGCTAATTAATCATATGAGTACTTGATCTAAAAGTTAAAGAAAAACTGATGAAATTTAATAGATTTAAATGTAAAAATTGAAGGATGAATACGTGATCTTACATAAATATAAAATTGTTTTTGGCGGTAAAATGGGGGCGGGGAAAACCCAAGCGATAAAATCATTATCAGAAATTTCAGTATTATCTACAGAAGCACAAAATACCGATGAAGATGCACATAGCAAAGCATTAACAACCGTTGGAATCGATTATGGTGAAATTCGATTGGATGATGGTGTAGTTATTGGCTTATACGGTACGCCAGGACAGGATCGTTTTGATTTCGTATGGTCGGTGATTTGTAAAGGAGCGATCGGAGCTGTAGTCTTGATTGATCATTCTCAAAAAGATGCACTTGAAGATCTAAAATTTTATTTTCAGACATTTAAAGAATATTTAAACAACATTGTTGTTGGTGTAACACATGTGGATGAAGATCCACAAAATCTTTTGAAGCAATATAAAGATTGGATGCATTTAAATGAATACACCATGCCAATTTTTGCTGTTGATGCACGAAAAAAAGATGATGTATTGTTAATGGTTGAATCTTTGATTGCTCGAGCGGAAGTTGAATTTAGTTGATCACACAATAAAAGTGATCATTATCGACGATTTAAAATTTTTTCATCATGAATAATAGTAATACTTTTTAAGCGTAAATTTTATATTTACGCTTTTTTTATCTTAGGAACGCAGATTGGCTTTTTGTGAGGTCAGTCTTTTTAGCAAAAAATAAGCACCAATTTAATCCAGTTCAGAATAATTGCACAAAAATAGTGCATCAAAGTTGTGCTTTATAATTTAAAAATGAGAAGTGTGTGTGAATATGGTGCAATTCTAAATTCTCTAAGTATAATAGATGAAATTTAATAGTTGCTAAGCTTATTTTCTAATATGAAATTCAACATATTAGCAATTATTTTAAAAGTTGGTACGCAAATTGCTATATAAATACCAACTACTAACACGCACTTCACAAGTGCAACAAAAATTCATTGGAGCAAATGAGCATGGCGAACAAGGTCCTTCAACTCATACAAGAAAGTGGCGCAAAATGGGTCGATTTTCGCTTTACTGATACTAAGGGTAAAGAGCAACACGTAAGTTACCCATCTGATACGATCGACGAAGATACTTTCGAAGATGGTAAGATGTTTGATGGTTCTTCAATCGCGGGTTGGAAAGGCATTGAAGCATCTGACATGATCTTACGTCCAGATCCAGAAACAGCTTTCCTTGATCCGTTTTTTGCTGAAGCGACTGTCGTGATCACTTGTGACGTTATTGAACCTTCAACTGGTCAAGGTTATGACCGTGATCCACGTTCGATTGCTCGCCGTGCAGAAGAATACCTAAAATCTACAGGTATTGGTGATACTGCATTTTTTGGTCCTGAACCAGAATTCTTTGTATTTGACGAAGTGAAATGGGACATCGACATGTCTGGTGCTCGTCATACATTGATCGCTGAAGAAGCAGCTTGGTCTACAGGCAATTCTTATGAATCAGGTAACTCTGGTCACCGTCCTCGTGTAAAAGGTGGTTACTTCCCAGTTCCTCCTGTAGATTCTTCACAAGACATGCGTGCTGAAATGTGTGCTCGTATTGAAGACATCATGGGCCCTGGTCGTGTAGAAGTTCATCACCACGAAGTTGCATCTTGCCAATTAGAAATTGGTGTAAGTTTCAACACGATGGTTCGTAAAGCTGATGAAGTTCAACAGTTTAAATATGCAGTTTGGAACGTTGCTCACCAATATGCTAAAACTGCGACTTTCATGCCTAAACCAATGGTTGGTGATAATGGTTCTGGTATGCACGTTCATATGTCTATCTCTAAAGATGGCAAGAACTTGTTTGCTGGTGATGAATACGCTGGTCTTTCTGAAATGGCGTTGTATTTCATTGGTGGTATCATCAAGCATGCTCGTGCGTTGAATGCAATCACAAACCCTTCAACAAACTCATATAAGCGTCTTGTTCCGCATTATGAAGCACCAATCATGTTGGCTTATTCTGCGCGTAACCGTTCTGCTTCTATCCGTATTCCTTACGTTTCAAGCCCTAAAGGTAAACGTATCGAAGCGCGTTTCCCTGATCCAATGATGAACCCGTACTTAGGTTTTGCTGCATTGTTAATGGCTGGTCTTGACGGTATTCAAAACAAGATTCACCCAGGTGAAGCAGCTGATAAAAACTTATATGATCTTCCTCCAGAAGAAGAAGCTAAAATCCCTACAGTTGCACATAGCTTAGATATGGCAATTGAGGCGTTGAAAGCTGATCATGACTTCTTGTTAAAAGGTGGCGTGTTCACTAAAGATATGCTTGATGCTTATATTGAGCTTAAAACTGAAGATGTACGTCGTCTTAACACGACTACTCACCCAGTTGAATTTGATATGTACTACAGCTTGTAATTCGTTCACGAATTTAAGCAATAAAAAAACCTGCACTCGATGCAGGTTTTTTATTGAATGCGTTAAAATATAAAAATATCAATGAATGATTTAAATTGTTATGGCAAAACCACGAAAAAAACACACTGGATTTTTTCCTTGGATTGATCCACAAGATCATGAAAAAGGATTTAAATTAAATTTTTCTGAAGTGACATATCTTGAAATTGGACGAACAATTGAAGGATATAAGCAAGCTGAATTTGTTGAGTTGAGAAATCCAGAATTGGCTTTGGCTTTTGATTACCCAAAGAGTTTTTACATTAGTAGTGAAGGACTTGTGTTGATTAAAACACCTCAAGGTAAGTTTGAAGTGATAGCTAAGACGGATAATGTCTAACATAGCAATGTGATGATGGACTAAATCTGTGATTGATAAGAATTGCAGGGCAAGTGATTGAATCAAAAAAAGCCAGTGAGGACATTCACTGGCTGTAATTTCTAAAAAAATTTAATGAGTGGCAACTGTGTTTAATTGATATTTTTGCATATATTCTTCGCGAATATCATTGCGTTGTTCAGCTGTTGTTGCTTTTTGCATTTTTTGACGCATTTCATTGCGTTCACTACTGCTCATTTGTTGCCAGACTTCACGCATTTTTTGCTTTTCTTGTTCAGGCAGCTGGGTGAACCAGTCCATGCGCTGTTGTAAAGCTACGCTTTGATTGGTTGGGATCTCTTTTAGATTTTGATAGCGCTTAATTAGTGCTTTCTGTTCTTCTTCAGAAAGCCCATCCCATGTTTCGTTGACTTGAGTATTTGCATCTTTAGAAAAAATCCAAAAACGCTCAAATCCAGCAAAACTTGTTTGTAGAAAACCAATAGCACAAAATGCCAAAACTAATTTTCTAGCTGCCATGGGAATTTTTATCCTCGCCAAATACAGAAAGCATGTCTAAATCTTCCATCATTTGAGGTGAGAGTTTAGGGCTAACCACCACTTGTTGCGGTGTTTGAGCATCTTTTGATAAGTCAAAAGCATTTGGAATAACCACAAAACCAGTGATTGCAGCTGCAAGTGCAAATCCTGTCATTTTCCAATGTGCAAAACGTGATGTTTGCTTATGCTCAATATGGTCAAGTACGTTATTGATCACAACTGCCTTATTACGGTGATTGCGAGCAATTCCATCCAATTTGGTGGTCACTTGTTTGGTAAAATCATCATTATTCATGTGATGAACCTCCATACGGATTTAGATGTGATAGCGTGGCTCTCAATCCTTGAATCGCCCTGTGATAATGGGTTTTCACGCTACCTTCAGTACAGTTCATAATTGAAGCTGTTGTTTGTGTATCAAAACCTTCCCAAGCACGTAACATAAATGCTTGTTGTTGACGTACAGGGAGGCGACTGATGGCTTCTTGAATCTCTTCTACAGTGACATCTTGATCTAAGAATTGAAGTGGGTTTGGTGTAGATTCATCTACAATTTCCATCACTTCTTCTTCGTCAGAATCTAGATCAATTTTACGAAATAAAGAGAATGGGGAAGCACGTCGCGCTTCTTTGCGACGCCAGTCTTGTAACTTATTATTTAAAATTGTGTAGAACAGGGGATACCATTCTTCTGTGGACTTGTCAGCATAGGATTTATACAGGGAAATAAACGCTTCCTGTACCAAATCCATTGCAATCCCATTATGACCTTGGGTCGCATTTTCCATCATCACTAAGGCACGACCTGTCACATCCTGCATAAAAAAACGCAGACGCTGTTCAGCTGTACTCGCTTGAGTACTGGCTAATTCAGACTGTGACTTCTTCGGTGCTAAGTCCATAGAGATGGAAAATCCCGTCATTGGGTACCCACCATACATATTTTAAATTCGTATCCATATAACGTTTAAAATCAGTGATGGGTTGACATGAAATCAATTATTTTTTTAGTTTAAATGATTTTTGACAATAACGGGCATAATTTAAAATAAATTAACGATTATAGGCGCTGTCTGACCATTTCAAAGAAGCAAATTGACCCAGCAACAGCAACGTTGAGAGACTCTTGACCACCTGGTTGTGGAATGCTTACGGCTTCTGCATGTTGTAATGCGAAGTCTGATACGCCTTGACCCTCATTACCTAAGATCCACACACACTGTTTTCGCAATTGTTTTGAATAAAGGCTTTCTGCGTTATGTGAGCTAGTGACATAAACTGGAATTTTAAATTGTTTGAGTATGTCTTCGAGTACAACATTTTCATAAGTTTGTAGTGAAAAATGTGCGCCCATACCTGCACGGAGGACACGTGGTGACCAAAGTGATGCAGAGCCTTTGGTACAGACGATTTGTTCAATTCCTGCCGCTGCTGCTGAACGTAGTAGTGTACCTACATTTCCAGGATCTTGAATATTTTCAAGAATTAAGGTGTCTTCTGTAAAATTCAAAGCTTCACGTGATGAGGGTAGGTCTACAATTGCTAGGCAGGCGATAGATGTGCCTAAAGTGCTGAGATCTTTATATAACGCTTCGCTTAAGACAAAAACGACACCTGTGTATTGAGAAAAAATTTCATCAAAATCAGGGTGTTCAAGTGCATGTTCGGTAGTAAAGATCGACTTGATTTGGCGGTTTTTTTCAAGCCAAGCGAGTGTTAGATGTGTTCCCTCAAGAACGGTTTGTCCTTGTTTTTTACGATAGGTATTTTGTTCAATTAAGCCACGTAAGTGTTTAATTTTGGGGTTATCACGTGATTCTAAAAATATGGTAGGCATGGGAGTGCATCCAAAAAATGTAAATCGGGGTTGTGCATCTGCAACAACCCCTGAATGGACTTACTCCCTGAAGCAGAGAGTAAAAAATTTTAAAAACTTAGTTGTGGTAGCTTGTTACAAGCTCAACTTCATTTTTCGAACCAATCACCACAGGAACACGTTGGTGTAATTCTGTCGGTTGAATATCTAAAATGCGGACACGACCAGTGGTTGATGCACCACCTGCTTGTTCCATGAGCATACTCATCGGGTTTGCTTCATACATTAAACGTAAGCGACCTGCTTTTTGAGGATCTTTGGTATCGTATGGGTAAAGGAAAATACCACTACGGCATAGGATACGGTGAATGTCACCTACCATACATGCGACCCAACGCATGTTGAAGTCTTTTTCACGTACTGAAGTTTTACCCGCTTGTAACTCATCAATATAACGTTTTACAGGTGCTTCCCAATGGCGTTGGTTTGATGCATTAATTGCATATTCTTTGGTATCTGCAGCCACTTGAATGCTTTCAGAAGTCAGTAAAAATTCTTTAGATTCAGGATCAAAAGTGAAGAATACTGTGCCAGCGCCGACAGTCAATGCCATCATGGTAGATGGACCATAAAGTACATAACCCGCAGCAGCTTGGTCTTTACCCGCTTGCATAAAGTCTTCAGCTTGAGTGACTGCATTTTTTGCATTTAAAATAGAGAAAATTGTACCAACACACATATTAATGTCGATGTTGCTTGAACCGTCTAATGGATCAAATAAAACTAAATATTTACCATTTTCTTGTGCAGGGGTGAATTCATCTAATTCTTCAGATGCTAAACCACCGACATTTTTATTGATTTTTAATGCATCAATTAAGTAGTCATTTGAAATAACGTCAAGTTTCTTTTGTTCTTCACCCTGCACGTTTTCATGTTGTGCACTACCCAATACACCTGCCAAAGCACCTTTTTGAAGAAGTTGATCAATTGCTTTACAAGTCGTGGCAATTGTTTCAATAACATTTGCGAGTTCAGGTGTAAGGTTCCCTTGTTGTTGTTCTAAATATTGGGATAGAGTGCGATATGACATATCAGGGGTGCTCCAAAAGCAAAATAGTCGATCAAATTAAACAATCTGCCTATTTTAGATGAGTTCAGACAAAAATAGAAATGATCCTGTGTTATTTGTCGTGAAATTGCCCTTGCAAGTATTTTATAAAGTGTTATGTTGAAGCTATAACGATATGGAAAGAGGGAGCACTGAGATGACAACAGCAAAGTTTGAAGCGACTCCGACACAAGGTGAAGGTATTGATTTAAAAGAAATCAGTACTGAAAGTGTGAAAGATGCATGGAAGGATTATGAAGCGAAACCTGAGTTTAAAAAATTCAATAAACATGACATGATTGAATCCATGCAAAGCCCCAAGCCAGAGCAGTCCAAGGCTTAATTTGTAAAAGAGCGTTCATTTTTAAATGGACGCTTTTTATTGGACTGGATAATAACTAGGTAAAGTGAGAAATAAAAAAATGCCCAATTTATTGAGCATTCTCTATAACGATTTAAGAACTTAAAATCTATTCATGATTTAGAAATTATTTCAAAAGCGGTGGAACAGCTTCGTAGTTAATTTCTACGCGGCGGTTTTCTTTCCATGAAGTTTCATCATGTCCTGTTTTGATCGGCATTTCTTTACCGTAGCTGACTGCTTCAAGCTGATTTGCTTTGACACCATTGGTAATTAAATAGCTTTCAACTGCTTTTGCACGGCGTTCACCCAAAGCCATGTTGTATTCACGTGTACCACGCTCATCTGTGTGACCCGTTAAAGCCACTTTAGAGTTTGCATTGGCAATCAAGAATTGTGCATGCGCTTGAAGTGTTTGATAGTCTTCATTCGACAAATCACTGCTGTCATAATCAAAATGTACAACACGTTTCGCTAAGAATGCTTTATTCGCTTCAGTTACACCTTTAGACGATGCACCAATTAAGTTTTGAGCATTTAAAGCAGCATCTTCACTTAGACCTTCGGTATTTACAGTCGTTGAGCCACTTGGATTTGTGCCTGATTCAATTGTTGCAGCAGGTTTACGGCTTGCACAACCTGTCATCACGAGGCTAACTGCTAATAAGGGTAAAGCTAGATATTGAATTGATTTCATCTTGATCTCCAGTACTTCAATTTTGAATTGATTGAATATTAAATTAACGAAACATTTACAAATTTTAAAACAAACGATTATTTGGGTGCCCAAGCAGGTTCACGGACTTCACCTTGCTCACTTGGTAAATTCATACGGAAGCGACCATCGGTTGACATGATCGCCAATAAACCTCGATTACCTTCACGTGTTGCATAAACCACCATTTGTCCATTTGGAGAGAAACTTGGTGATTCATCTAAACTGGTTGGGGTGAGAATATTGGTGATTCCTGTCGAAATTTCTTGAATCGCAACTTTATAGTTACTACCCGATGGACGATGTACCAATGCAACATATTTACCATCCGCACTTAAAGTACCACGTGCGTTGAATGCACCACGGAAAGTTAAACGTTTAGTCGTACCATCAGCAAAGTTATAACGATAAATCTGTGCAGATCCACCACGGTCAGAAGTGAAAATAAATGATTTTCCATCTGGTGAATAACGTGCTTCTGTATCGATTGCGCTATCGTTGGTAATGCGTTTGACTTGGCGTGAGTCTAAATCCATTTGATAAACTTCAGGATTACCATGCATTGAAGCGGTAAATAGCATTGATTTACCATCAGGTGAGAAGCTTGGCGCACCATTTAAACCACGGAATCCAGCCAGTTTTTCACGTGTACCTGTTGCCAAGTCTTGAACATAAATTGCTGGGCGTTTGGTTTCAAAAGAAACGTATGCAATTTTTTTCGCATCAGGTGTCCAAGCAGGGGAAAGGATTGGGTCGCGTGAGCTTAAAATGGTTTTTGGTTGTTCGCCATCTGTATCTGCAATTTGCAAGGTGTAGCGCTGTTCAGGTGTTGCTGGGTTACGTAATACATAAGCAATACGTCCAGTGAAGTCACCTTGAATACCTGTAAGTGCTTGGTAAATTGCGTCACTGATCATGTGTGCAGCTGAACGTACTCGTGATTTTGGGACAGTGAGTAATTCATTCAATAAGAATTTTTGTTTTTCAACGTCATATAGTTGGTAATGAATCGCCAATGAGCCATCTGCATTGGTTTTTGATTCACCTAATACTACATAAGGGACACCAGCTGCTTTCCATGCTTCAGCATTGACATTATTTAAACTTGCTGTTGCTGGTAGGTTTTTCGAAGCACTGGTAAAACGACCTGAACGGTTTAAATCTTGTTCCACAATCGGATAGATTGCTTGATCATTGCTAAAAGGGATGATTGCAATTTTCGGTGCAGATTCAGGTGCTTTGGCAATTTCGAGTTGGAGCTGTGCATAGCTTGTCGTAATCAGTGCAGGACTAAATGCAGCAAAAATTGCTAATCCTAAGAGATGTTTAGGGATGATTTTCATGGGGCGTCATTAACTCAAATATTGGTTTTTTTAACTGTGTTAGCTTTGTAGCATAAAGACATGATTTTAATCTATATAAAGCATGTAATTATGAACAAAAGATTACTTAAGCGAAAAGTTATATTCATACTATAAATAGTTGTGCTTAAAATCTTACATTGATGTGATGATTATTGAGTTAGTTGTATTCACTTATATCGTTTTAGTTGAGTCATTCTGTTGAGTCATTCTGAAGTAAGAATACATAGACTATTCAACCTTAAAAGAAGCACTAAAGCTTCGAGCTTGGCGTCGTGCATCAGGATCGGATGGCATTGGATAAGGTGCAGCAGCTCGAATAGCGCGTTCTATACTGGATTTTACTTCAGGATCAGAAGCATTTATACTGACAGAAGCTACTGAACCGTTTTCACTCAAACTAACTCGTGCTGTTGCTTGTTGTCCTGATGAATTTATTGGTACTTGCCAAGCCCTTTTAACTTTATTTTCAAAGTCTCGTTTAGCCGAGGATGCAATTTTTAATGCTTCAGTATTTTTATTCAGTGGAGCATCAGCTCGCCTTTTGACTTCCGTAGTTTTTTCTACAACTGGAATATTCTTTTCAACAGAAGGAATGTTGATTGTATTTGGGTTGAGCTCGGTATTTGCAAATGTATAGCTACAAAATAATGATAAAACGAGACATGGTAATAGTTTCATAAGTAAACCATATTGATAATTGATCATGTAAAAATTCACCCTACCGAAGTAGGGTGAATCAACATTTTATTTAACTGTGAAATTAGCACTAAAACTACGCGCCTCACGACGTGCATCTGGATCAGATGGCATCGGATAAGGTGCAGCAGCGCGTACAGCTTGTTCTACACTGGCTTTTACATCAGGATCGCTTGAATTCACAATCACTGAAGCGACTGAGCCACTGTCTGTCAAAGTTACCCGTGCAGTTGCTTTCTGCCCAGAAGAACCTGCAGGCATACGCCAAGCATTTCGAACTTTATTTTCAAAATCACGCTTTGCAGAAGAGGCAACTTTACGTGCTTCAGCCTTTTTATTAGCAGCCGCGTTTTTGGCTTGCTCAGCAGCAGACGCTTTTTCATCGTCTAATTCACGGGCAAGATCAGCTTTACGTTTGGCATCTGCTTTGGCTTTTGCATCGGCATCTGCTTTACGTTTAGCTTCTGCATCCGCTTTTATCTTAGCATTAGCCTTAGCTTTGGCATCCGCATCGGCTTTTGCCTTCGCATTAGCCTTTGCTCTGGCGTCCGCATCCGCCTTGGCTTTAGCATCAGCTTTTGCTTGTTGCGCTTTCTCCGCAGCATCTTTACGTGCTTTTTCAGCAGCTTCCGTTTTGGCTTTTGCTACTGCATCAGCTTTTGCTTGTTGGGCTTTATTTGCCGCTTCTTTACGGGATTTTTCAGCAGCTTCTGCTTTAGCTTTAGCTTTTGCTGCAGCATCAGCTTTCACTTGTTGTGCTTTATCAGCGGCATCTTTTCTAACTTTCTCAGCCGCTTCCGCTTTACGTTTAGCATCTGCGGCTAATTTGGCTTGACGAGCTCTTTCATTCGCTTCAGCTCTTGCAAGTTGCTTCGCTTTTTCCGCTGCCTCAGCTTTGGCTTGAGCATCTGCAACAGCTTTAGCCTTGTCAGCAGCATTCTTGGCTTGCTTCACTTTTTCAGCCGCTTCTTGTTTCGCCTTTTCAGCTGCATCTGCTTTAGCCTGAGCCAGTTTTGCTGCTTTATCTTGCGCTATTTTCGCAGCTGCAAGCGCGGCTTGTTGTTCTAAAGCGGCAGCTTTGGCTTCATCAGCAGCCTTTTGCTGATCAATGGTTGTAGTATCAGGTTTTTGCTCAGTCGGAATATTCGGTGCATCTTGAACAGGTTCAGCAGTTTGTTGAATCTTTTCTGCAACTTGGGTATCCGCAGTTTCTACTGAATCTGAATCCACTACAGGTTTTGGCTCTGGAGGAGGTAAGTCTTCAGGTTTGATTAATACTGTTTTAATCTGTTTAGGTGGTTCAGGTGGTTTACTTAAGCCGAGAAAAAGTAAGCCAGTCAGTGCCACCACATGGATTCCAATCGTAAATCCAAGTGCAATCGCTGTTTCTTTAGATTGTGGCTTTTGATTATTTTTCATAACTTACTTTTTAACAGACTCGGTCAATAAACCTACTTGGTTTAAACCTGCATCTTGAAGAGCAGACATGAGTTGCATGACTTCACCATAAGGACGCGATTGGCTACCATTGATCAAAACAGACAATTGCTTTTGATTCGCATGTGCTTGTTTTTGATTTTCTGTCAGTATGGTTTTTAATTCATCGAGTGTTAGTACATCATTATTATGTGTTTTATCTTCGAGTTTGATTGAACCATCCGCTTCAAGCGTGACAATCGCAGGACGATCTTCCGATTGAATTGGCGGATTATTATTCGCCTGTGGTAGGTCTACTTTTACCCCAGTGGTGATCATCGGTGCAGTGACCATAAAAATCACCAATAAAACCAACATGACGTCGATATACGGTACGACATTCATATCACTTTTTAACGGTTTTTTGATACGGTCAAAACTGCCAGAGCGTCGGATTGCCATTATTCAACTTCCTGTGTAGTACCCACAGATTGACGTTGTAATAGCGCCACCATTTCTTCCGAGAATAAAGCTCGATCAGAATAAATTTCTTCGCCTTTCGCCGTGTAATGGTTAAATGCCAATACCGCAGGGATCGCAGCAAATAAACCAATTGCTGTTGCAATAAGTGCTTCTGCAATACCCGGTGCAACAGTGGCTAAAGTCACTTGTTCAACTTGAGCTAAACCAATGAAAGCACTCATGATGCCCCAAACTGTACCAAATAAACCAATATAAGGTGCAACAGAACCGATACTTGCAAGTGAGCTTAGACCTTGTTCTAAACGACCTTGGTCACGACTTAAACCGACGCGTAAAATACGCTCAGTGCCTTCGATCATCGGTGCAGTATCTGCATGACGCTTTTTAAGCTTTAGAAATTCACTTAAACCTTGATAGAAAATATCTTCTAAACCGTCTCGTTTAGAATTGAGTTGAGCATTGTTATATAAAGTATTGAGTTCAGCACCTGACCAAAAGATTTTTTGAAAGTGTTCATCGCCTTGGCGGGCTTTTTTATAGCCCATATGTAACTTGGCAATCAGAAACCAACTAAAAATTGAAGCTAATACAAGGATTAGCATGACCAATTGAACCACGGGGCTCGCTTGTAAAATTAAATCAGAGATATGTAGAGAAGATTCTAGTTGTGTTGCCATAGTTACATGTGCCAAAAATATTTTTATTCGTGGGCTAATTCTCTAAGAATTAAGTCACGGATTTCATCAGGAATTCGACGAGGTTTCATGTCTGTACTTAAACATGCCAATTCAACCTCGCCTGAAGCTAGCATGATTTCACCACGATATATATTCTGTTGCAACACAAATGACGAAGCTTTACATGAAACTACACGTGCGGTAACAGTAATAAGATCATCCATAAGTATAGGACGAGAATATTTCAAAGCAATTTTATGTACAACAAAATTATAATCTTTTTGATGCCAATAATGATCTATGCCAGATGCGCGAAGCCATTCTGTACGTGCTCGCTCCATAAAGCGAATATGATTGGCATGATAAACGATACCACCTGCATCGGTATCTTCAATATATACACGGATTTGAAACTCGAATTTATTCGCCATAATCATTTACCAGTTTGCACATTTACAAGGTGTTATATTTTTTGAGCATGGAAGGGAGTTGTGAGCTGTAAAATTGCTCAAATCTATGCTCTTTAACGGTTTGCAGTTTAGCATTCTGATTTAATTGTCCAATGGCACAAGGTTTCAAATCTTATCATTGATATAATTTATGACTCATGGAGTCTGGAGATTTAATCATTGATAATCAAATCTCAAATGTCTAACTTTAAGATGTTGACTGCTGTTTGTTCGAGATGTAAGCCTAAATATTCAGCAATTAAATACTGATGCTCTTTTTCTCTTAATTTTTTTCGTTTTGGTAATAGAGATTTGAAAGTTTCATAAATATATGCGATTGCAAGGAATCCGACTGAAAATACAATAAATTCAAAAATTTTCCCATATTGATCATTGATATTAAAGATGAGGTAAATGCTGAAGATCATTGTTATTACGGCAATACATATATACAACCTATTAATTTTTGCAGGGGATGCTTTGTCTTTAGCTAAATGTTCTATATCTTCTTGATAATACACTCCGATAAATATAATGGCTGAGGTAAGGTTAAATTTAATATTTTCAATGATATAGTCTGAGGAAGATCGCGCTATTTTCTCAAAATCCTGTATTTCAATTTCAAATATTTCTTTTGTTTTGATATTTTTCACAAAAATATCAAGGTGGACGTTATTTTCAATATTGAGCAATTCTTCTAGATAATTCATTTGCGCATGATTGAGTTGATCTAAAGGAATATGACGCGGGATCGTGAGATTAATAAGATCAGCAGAAAATTGTGCCAAATAATCTAATTCAATTTTTTTAATGATTTGTGTTTCATTCATCTTATTATCTTTGAGTTTTTTAAATCGTGAATTTGAATGTCGAGTTAGATCAGGGAGAATAATCTCCCTTTGATACTAATTTTTCGGTTCAGGCGGTGTCATCCCAAACTGTAAATAAGCTTGATTGGTGGCAATTCGCCCACGTGCAGTACGCATCGCATAACCTTGCTGAATCAAATAAGGTTCAATCACATCTTCCAATGTCCCTGAATCTTCCGCCATTGCCGCAGCCAAGGCTTCTACGCCCGCAGGACCGCCATCGAAGCGTTCTAACAGCATGGATAAATAACGACGATCTAGTGTGTCTAGACCATCTTTATCGACATTCAACATATCTAAAGCACGTTGCGCCATCTCTTGGGTCACTTCACCAGTCCCTTTGACTTGAGCATAGTCACGCACACGTCGTAACAGGCGGTTGGCAATACGCGGTGTACCACGTGAGCGTCGTGCAACTTCAACTGAACCTTCATGGGTAATTGGTACATCCATAAGATTGGCTGAACGAGTCACAATATGGGTTAAATCTTCTACAGAATAAAATTCAAGACGTTGCACGATCCCAAAACGATCACGCAAAGGTGAGGTGAGTAGACCCGCACGTGTGGTTGCGGCAACCAGTGTAAATGGCGGTAAATCCAACTTGATCGAACGAGCAGCAGGGCCTTCACCAATCATAATATCGAGTTGATAATCTTCCATTGCAGGGTAGAGAATCTCTTCAATCACAGGAGAAAGACGATGAATTTCATCAATAAAGAGTACATCACCTTCTTCAAGATTGGTCAGCATTGCCGCCAAATCACCTGCACGTTCCAGTACAGGACCAGACGTGGATTTGAGATTGCCACCCATTTCACGTGCGATGATATTCGCAAGCGTCGTTTTACCTAAGCCTGGTGGACCAAAGATTAAAGTGTGGTCGAGTGCTTCACCACGTCCTCGTGCCGCACCAATAAAGATTTCCATTTGCTCTCGTACCACAGGCTGACCAATGTAGTCATCGAGTGAAGTTGGGCGAATGGCACGATCAAAATGATCTTCGGGTTTTTCAGAACCACTGATTAAACGGTCTTGCATAGCGTTTATAAATCTAATTTCCGAAATTGTTTTGATAATAATGCCATTATGGATTTTGATAATGGTCATTACTGCGGAGTCTTATCGATCAAGTTTAAATTTTAGGTTAAACCTGCGGTTCGCCTTACTTTTGTTTCGCCAAAAGTAAGCAAAAGCATTGTCATCCGCAAAACTCGTCAACTACTGGACTATTTCAACTATATCGCAGAAACATATTATTTCAAAAGTAGTCCTGCCTCAGACAGTTGCGGATGACTTTTACGCGTATCAAATATTTGCTAGAAGTTTGTAATTAAAACTACTTATTCATCGATTTAAGTGCTGCACGGATAATATCACTTGCTTCAGTGAAATCACCTTTGGCTGCATTGACCAATTTCTGTGCTTCTTGTGGTTTATAACCTAATGATTGCAATGCGGCTTCTGCTTCGGCAACCGCTGAATTCCCAGCAAATTGAATTTGTGTCGTGGTTGATGTTGAAGATGTTCCACCCACTGTGAAGGCTTTAAAACGATCACGTAGTTCAATCATCAGGCGTTCCGCAGTTTTTGCACCTACACCCGGTACTTTAACCAGTGTTTTTACATCACCATTTTCAACAGTATGTACCAACATTTCCACGCTTAAGGTTGAAAGAATGCCTAAAGCCATTTTAGGACCAACGCCATTCACTTTAAGCAAAGTGCGGAAAATGATTTTTTCTTGTTGATTTAAAAAACCATACAGGAGTTGAGCATCTTCACGAACGGCTAAATGCGTCCAAAGTGTAACTTTTTGACCTTTTTGCAGTTGGCAAAAAGTTGAAAGCGGGGTGTCAATTTCATAGCCCACACCATTTACATTTAAAAGTACAGTCGGTGCTTCCAAAGCTAAGACTTCACCAATTAGACATCCGATCATTGCATGTGTTCACTTATTTTGTTCATGGTTTAATAGTAGTTGCCATTTGCTCTAAACGCAAAAGTGCTTTGAGGATTTCTTTGCGATTTCGTGCGGATTTTATCCAAGCAGGGAGGCGAGAGTAATAACTTGAATTGCCTGTATTTTGTGTGCGTTCTCTTAAATTGGCTTCTACAAAAGCCTTTAAATCTGTTAATTGCTTTTGATTATAGACAAATAAGTCACCCCAACGTGTTGGTGTTTTTAAATATAAATCTAAGCCAAATTTTGTGTATCCTAATTGTTTGTCATACTCAAAATGAATTGTATATTCTTCAAATTGTGTGAAGTGATGACAATATGTACATTGTTGCTCAATATATTTAGGAAGAGAACCAGAATTTACTAGTTTTTCTTTTGGATAAAGCCATTGTCCACCACATTTACGACAACGACCATCAGCTCTAGCGTAGTAATATCCATTTTCAGTATTTTGCTTTGAGCCATTCAAAGTATATAAGCAATTCTTACATGTAAAACTGAAATGACCCTCTGTAAAATATTGAGTTTGACCGTCACAGGGGCTGTACGAAAGGACACTTGGTAATTTACATTGAGGGCAAATAACATCCTGATTTGATAAATAGTACTCATAGTTTGTTATTCCATGATCTAAATGACGTTTATTCATCAGAAAAAACCAACCTTATTACCCTGTAACTCTTGCGCCAAGTTATAGGCTTGATGATCTGAAAATTTACTGACAATATCTAAGACTTGCATAATATTGTCATAATGATCATCACTAAAACGTGCTCCAAAACGCTCCAAAATCGACATTAAACGACCATCTTTAAAGCTTAGGGTTTTATTCGGTGTAGTCAATGGAATAAAAGCATCTAAAATATGTTGTAAACTTTGATGGGCGATAATTTCCAAACCTGACTTTTGCGGATGCTCAAAGATTTTTTCACGTGCTAGGTTTTTCGCACGATCGATACCAATCTCAATATCTTCTGAGCAATATTGCAGTAACGAACCTTTGAGTTGACCTGATAAAATTTGAAAATGCTGTTTGGCAAATGCGGTGGTGACCTCATCTACAAGGCGTTTCATTACACGCCCACGCAAAGCCGCAATTTTTTGTTGCCACGTGGTATAAGGCATATTCAGTTCAGCAGGAATACCAAAATCACCTAGTAAATCTAGGAAAATCGGTTCAACTTCTTCATAAGTCAGCATATTTAAAATAATGCCATCTTCAAGATCGATTAGCGCATAACAAATATCATCTGCTGCTTCGAGTAAATAAGTCAAAGGGTGACGACACCAATGATCTTCGCCTAACTGAATTAACCCTAATTGAGTGGCAATTTGTCGAAGAATATCTTTTTCCGCTTGATAGCAACCAAACTTGGCACGTTTACTTGCTGGCGTATCACCTTGGGATTCGATGGTTTTTGATAACCATGGGTACTTTAAGTAAGCCCCTAACGTTGCGTAAGTAAGGCGCATTCCGCCATCATTGGGATGATAATCAATTTTGGTGAGTAGTCTTAGACCTTGCGCATTGCCTTCAAATTGGCGGACATCGGCTTGTTGTTCTGCACTCAAATCTTTTAAAAAATCAGTATGTGAGGCATCGTCAAACCATTCTCGAATCGCATATTCACCTGCATGTCCAAAGGGTGGATTTCCAATATCATGCGCCAAACAAGCGGCTTGAATAATTGCCCCAACATCGGCAGGGGAAATCCACATCGGGAGTTCATCTTTGATTTTTTCAGCAGCAAGCATCCCGAGCGAACGCCCAATACAAGACACTTCGAGGGAATGGGTTAAACGGGTGTGAATACCATCATGTTGTGTGAGCGGATGAACTTGCGTTTTACGATTTAGTTGACGAAAACTTTGTGAAAATATAATACGGTCATAATCTTTATGAAATGGGCTACGTGCCTGTTCTGTACTTTGCTTTTTACTGCCTAAACGAACTGTGGAGAGCAGTTCTAACCAACGCATTTGTGTCATTTATCGTTATTCACCTATTACTTATTTGCATCATGCCAAATTAATTGAGAATGTACTAGAGTAGGGCGACATAAGTTGACGAATTAAATCATGTGTTTGGAATGATGGTTCAATTTTAAAAATGAAGATTTGAAAATAAATAATAAGCAAAATTTAAATCAATCGGTGTTTAAATCTTGCTTATTGACAATAAAACAGTCGCTTATGATTCATTTATTGATGTTTGGACTGTTTCAGATTCGAGCATACATTTCAGAGTACAATAGCTTTGGTCTGAATATGTGGCTAAAGGGCCATCATAATTTGGGTCAAGTTCGTTTGCATTTACAAGTTCTTTGCAAGTCGTACAACGCTCAAGCGTTAATGTTGAAGTTTCGTCCAAAGTAGATGATATTGTGTCTGACATATAGCAACGCTCTTGATGTGAATTAAAACACATAAATATAATATGGGTTTATTGTATGTCTAAATGAAATAAAAGTGTTATAAAAATGAATATTTAAGGAAAATATGATTATTAATTAGTCTATTAATTTTAATATATGGGTTTAAAATAAGATAAATTAGTGATTTAAAAATAGTCTAAGCTGATGTTCACATAAGTAAATTAAAACCATGTAAAAGCAAAATTGGAGAAAAATTTGCAGGAAAATAACAATCAAGATCAAGAAGAAAAATTTGATTACAAGTTAGAAATAAAAGCACATTTCTTCGCTTATGGAATTTGGATTGTTGTCGGTTTATTTCTCTATGGTTTTATTCAGTTTTTATCACTGTTTGAACCTAAAACTCGTTTGAAATATGCAGATGTGACTGTGGAGGAACGACTTCGCAATTCACCTAAAATTTTTAGTTATTTCAATGATCAAGCACAACTCATTTTTGCTGAAAAGTTAGCACCGTTTAAATATGATGATATCTCATGGGTACCTCAGAAAATGCCTTATAAACTGTTCCAATTTGAAATATCAGACATTGAGTTAAAACAGCAACAATTTGAAGAAATTTATATTTCAAAGTTAAAGGAAAATGGTTGGGAACGAATCCCAGATACTCAGGAGTCAATGTACTACTTAGGCTCAGCAGATTATAGCTTTATGGATCAATATGGTCATCGAATTTTTATTTATCAACCGATTCATAACTTAGAAAATCCACATTATTGGAAAATTTCAATGGTTGAAAATTCAGGAATATATGAATATAACAAGACTTTGGTAAAACACTGAAAATTCAAAAGGTAATATGACTAAAAAATTAGTATTGATGAGCGCACTTCTTTTATCCGCTTGTAGTCAATCTGAGCAAAAACAGCTTAATTCAAAGCCAGACGCTGAAACACAGAACAAGGCTGAAAAAGAGCATTCTCAAATTGAAGAAAGTATTCCTGCAAAACCTGAAACACTAGATTTGCCTATAGCGACTTTTGCATTTCAAACCGATGGCGATCAGATTATTCCTAAAAATTGTGTTTGGACGGATGATGCTCATGCAGAAGGGAAAAGTTATTGGGCAATTTCAGCAAGTAGTGAAATCAATGGTAAATCTGAGTTTAGTAAAGAAGACCTTCAAGTCGAAAAAGTGAAACTCGGGCAAGCAGTTAAAAATTGTCAAAGTGGTTTCGCTACTGAAACTCAAAAATACGCTTATGCCATCAGTCGCGAGGGAGATTTAATTAACTTTATTGCCCTTAAATCAGATCGACTCATTCAAAATAAAGATCATCGTTACAGTATTGACCTGAATAAAAATGGCAAAGCTGAAAAAGTGTATGTCTGTTACAACACGGAAAGTTTAGATGCATTTTTTATAGATTCATCAACTAAGCATCCTGATCTACATCATGTCAATGTTCAGCTTTCATTTAGTATTGACGGTGGAATAGAAGAAGATATTTCTTGTGGTGATGTGTTTTATAAAAAGAGTGGCATCATTGCCAAAGAAAACGCACAGACAGGTGAATTCAGCTATTCAGTCAAGTAAATCAATTGTTACGAATCATGTTTGAATTTGAAAGTCAAAGTAAATAGAGCATTTTAAACGAAGAAAACTTAATTTTTTAAGTCAGAGATGACTAGCTCAAAACTTGCTTTCACAGTAGAATATGCGCTCTCTTCAAGTCACATTGCGGTAGGTTGTCTAGACCTGCCCGTGGAGCCAAAAACAGCATGTTTATCGTTGCCGGTGCACCTGCACACTCTTCTTTTAAGCAAACACAACTATTAGCACGCCTTGCGTCAATCAGTTCTGTTCAATCAATAGAAAGCCAATGGGTTTACCTTTTCGACCAAGCGCTCAACGAGCAACAACAGCAATCTGCTTTACAGCTTTTAAACGATGGCGCATCGTTTGAAGTTCGCAAAGCTGCAAGTGACGAAGTCCAGATTTTAGTGACACCTCGTGTCGGTACAATTTCGCCGTGGTCATCTAAGGCAACTGATATTTTTGCCAACTGTAATACGCCTGTACACCGCCTAGAACGCGGTGTTTTGTTTACTTTAAAGGGTATTTCTGACGTATCTGATGAAGTTAAACAGGTTTTACATGACCGTATGACGGAAAGTGTTTTCAATCAGATTGATGACGCTGCTGCATTATTCTCTGAAACTGCACCAAAACCTTTAAATTCAATTGATATTTTAGGTCAGGGCAAAGATGCACTGGTGAAAGCAAACTCTGAGTTTGGTTTTGCGTTGTCTGATGAAGAAATTGATTATTTAGTTGCGGCATTTAATAAACTGGGTCGTAACCCACACGACATCGAACTGATGATGTTTGCTCAGGCAAACTCTGAACATTGCCGCCATAAGATCTTTGGTTCTGAATGGACAATTGATGGCGAAGTTCAGCCATTGTCTTTGTTCCAGATGATTAAAAATACCTATAAAGAATCTCCAACAGACGTATTGTCAGCATATAAAGACAACGCATCTGTAATCGTGGGCTTTGATACACAACGTTTCTATCCGAAAAAAGACGAAGCGACAGGTCACCACGTTTATAAATACAAGAGTCAAGCCGCTCACATTCTGATGAAAGTGGAAACCCATAACCATCCAACAGCGATTGCACCATTTGCAGGTGCAGCGACAGGTTCAGGCGGTGAAATCCGTGATGAAGGCGCAACAGGTCGTGGTGGTAAACCAAAAGCAGGTTTAACAGGTTTCACAGTTTCTAACTTAAATATCCCAGGTTTTGAACAGCCTTGGGAAGACAACTACGGCAAACCATCACGTATGGCTTCACCTTTACAGATCATGATTGATGGTCCTTTAGGTGGTGCAGCGTTTAATAACGAATTTGGTCGTCCTGCGTTGAATGGTTATTTCCGTACATTTGAACAGAATGTAAATGGTGATGTGAAAGGTTTCCATAAACCGATCATGATCGCAGGTGGTTACGGCAACATCCGTCCTGACCATGTTGAAAAAGATGCGATTCAACCAGGTGACTTACTGATCGTTCTCGGTGGTCCTGCAATGCTCATCGGCTTAGGTGGTGGCGCAGCGTCTTCTGTAGACAGTGGTAAATTAGGCGAAAATCTTGATTTTGCTTCAGTTCAACGTGAAAACCCAGAAATGGAACGCCGTTGTCAGGAAGTGATCGATGCCTGCTGGCGCATGGAAGACTTCAACCCAATCGTATCTGTACATGATGTGGGTGCGGGTGGTATTTCCAATGCAATGCCTGAACTTGTTAATGATCACGAGTTAGGCGCAATCCTTGATCTTCGTAAGATTCCATCCTTAGAGCCAGGTATGTCTCCAATGGAGATCTGGTCAAACGAAGCACAGGAACGTTATGTCCTTGCGATCAAACCAGAATCTTTAGAATTATTTGAATCCATCTGTGCGCGTGAACGTTGCCCATTTGCTGTTCTTGGTGAAGCAACTGAAGCACGTCAGTTGACTGTTAACGATCCATTGTTTGATAACAAAGCTGTGGATATGCCAATGCAGGTGATGCTTGGTGGTACACCTCGCATGAGCCGTTCATACGAAACAATTGAACGTAAAGGCGATGATTTTACTGCGGCTCAAGTAACTGATTTAAAAGATGCGATTTTCCGTGTCTTAAAAAATCCAACGGTTGCGTCTAAATCATTCCTGATCACCATTGGTGACCGTTCGATTACAGGAATGGTTGCACGTGATCAGATGGTGGGTCGCTGGCAGGTTCCAGTGGCAGATGCTGCTGTAACAACCACTAGCTTACAAGGCTATACAGGTGAAGCAATGGCAATGGGTGAACGTCCACCTGTGGCATTGTTGAATCCTGCTGCTTCAGCTCGTTTATCAGTTGCTGAATCTATTTCTAACATTATGTGTGCCAATATCGAACAGATCAGTGACATTAAACTGTCTGCAAACTGGATGGCAGCTGCGGGTCAGAAAGGTGAAGATCAGGCATTATTCGAGGGCGTAAAAGCCATCGGTATGGAAATGTGTCCTGCACTCGGCATCGCAATTCCAGTGGGTAAAGACTCATTGTCAATGCGTACCACTTGGAATGACGAAGGCGAAGACAAATCTGTAACTTCTCCAATGTCTGGCGTGATCACTGCATTTGCACCTGTTTTAGATGTACGTAAAACATTGACACCTGAACTGAAAAATGAAGATTCAGTACTGGTTCGCATTGATTTATCTAAAGGTCAGTTCCGTTTAGGTGGTTCGATCCTTGCACAGGTTTATAAGGCAATCGGTTCAGTGACACCTGACGTAGACAGTTTTGACGATTTCAAAGCATTCTTTGCACTGGTTCAGGACTGGAACAACCGTGGCTTGATCAAAGCGTACCATGACATCGGTGATGGTGGTTTACTTGCGACAGTTGCTGAAATGATGTTTGCTTCACGCTTAGGTGTAGCACTTGAAAATAAATCGACTGAAAGCTTATTTGCAGAAGAAATTGGTGCAGTATTGCAGATTTCTAAAGCAGATTGGGTAACTCTGGCAGACGAAGTTGCTGCTTCAAGCTTGAAAGATGCGATTGCTGTTGTCGGTACAGTGAATGATTCAGACACGTTATCTGTGAATGGTTTAGTGCTTGAACGTGCTGAATTACAACAGGCGTGGACTGAAGTTTCTCATCAGATCCAGCGCTTACGTGATAATGTTGAAACAGCTGATTCTGAATATTCATTGATTACTGATAAAAACCATAAAGGTATTATTGCCTTACCAACATTCGATTTGAATGAACCTGTAGAAGCGCCGTATATCAATGAACGTCGTCCGAACATGATGATTTTACGTGAACAAGGCGTAAACGGTCATGTGGAAATGGCTGCGGCATTCGACAAAGTTGGCTTTAACACTGTCGATGTTCACATGAGCGATTTACTCTCAGGTCGTATTGATTTAGATGACTTTGAAGGTTTAGTGGCGTGTGGTGGTTTCTCTTACGGTGATGTATTAGGTGCAGGTGGTGGTTGGGCTAAATCAGTCTTGTTCAATCCAAAACTACGTGATCAGTTTGAAAAATTCTTTAACCGTGACAATACCTTCTCTGTTGGTATCTGTAATGGTTGTCAGATGCTTGCACAGCTTGCTCCACTGATTCCAGGTGCTGATAACTGGCCTCGTTTCCGTCGTAATACGTCTGAAATGTTTGAAGCGCGTGTTGTGAACGTTAAAGTTGAAAAATCTCCATCTATTCTTTTAGAAGGTATGGAAGGTTCAATTTTACCAATCGCAGTAGCACATGGTGAAGGTCGTGCTGATACTACTGCTGAGAACTTTGCATCGTTGAATGCAGGTAATCAGGTGATCTTACGTTATGTAGACAGTCAGGGTAATGCAACTCAACAGTATCCGATGAACCCGAATGGTTCGCCTGAGGCGATTTCTGGTGTGACGTCGAAAGATGGTCGCGCAACGATTATGATGCCGCATCCTGAGCGTAACTTCCGTGCAATTCAGCATTCTTGGAAACCTGAGGAATGGACTGAAGATGGTGCATGGTTACGTATGTTCCGTAATGCACGTAAGTTTATTGGTTGAATTTGACCGAATAAAAAAACCACCTTAAGGTGGTTTTTTTATTTTTAAAATTATATATTTATTTAAAATTTATGAAAAATTTAATATGGACAACCGAGAAAAAATTCTTAAAGTAGAAAGTATGCAAAACTTACTTATTGCTCATGCTACTGGAAGTAATGAAAACAGTTCAGAGTATGAAACATTGAGATTTTATTTACTTAAGGAATTAGACGTTAAGGGTTTATTACCAAAATATGTGATGACTTGCAGAAATTTACAGCAATTTTGGCAATATATAAAATATGAATATGCAACTTATGGTGAACGCCGTGAGTTTATTTGGAAATCGTTTCAACCCATTTTAGATAAACTTGAATTAAATGATTTAATTCCATCTGACCAGCTTGTTACGGATATTGTTCATAAGATAGATTCAGAATATATTCACAATATTTGGCAGAAAGCACTAGAAAGAAGATCATCTGATCCAGAAGGTGCAATCACATTAGCACGAACACTTTTAGAATCCACATGCAAATATATTCTTGATGAATACAAAGTTGAATATGGAAATTCACCTGATATTAATCAACTTTATAGATTAGTAGGAAAGGAATTAAATTTATCACCATCTCAGCATACGGAGCAAACCTTTAAACAAATCTTGGGAGGGTGTACTTCAATAGTTGAAGGATTAGGTTCTCTAAGAAATAAAGTAGGTGATGCACATGGTCAAGGAAAGAAAAATTTTAAACCATCTGCAAGACATGCAGAATTAGCTGTGAACTTGGCAGGCACTATGGCAGTTTTTCTTTTTTCATCGTGGAATTTAAAAAATGAATAAATATTGTTACATTTGAAAACTTGGTTTATTTTTTGCTTCATTTAAATTGTTCAGATAAGGATAGATTTTTTGCTCCATATCTTATCAATTCAGTGAAGAATAAATGAGGGTGCTAAAATGATAAAAACAGTCAATTATCAGAGTATAGATCGGGTCGCATTACGCCAAAAAGGTTGGATGTGGTTCTGTGCCATTATGAGCTTGCAAATATTTATTATTTTAACTGCTTATTTTTTTGCATAGATTTGCTGTTTGGATTGGCAAAAATACAGTTAGGTTTTGTACTTTAATAAAAAACCACCCGAAGGTGGTTTTTATCTCAAATCCTAAAATTAATGCGTTGCATCAAAATTATAAGATTTTTGTTTTTCAGTATCGAACTTGCCTTCCCATTTACTAATCACAAGAACAGCAAGTGCATTACCAATCACATTCAACACAGTACGCGCCATATCTAAGATACGGTCAATACCTGCAATAAATGCAAGCCCTTCAAGCGGAATATCGACACTACCTAAAGTTGCCAATAACACTACGAAAGACACGCCTGGTACACCAGCGATTCCTTTAGATGTTAGCATAAGCGTAATCACTAAAGTGATTTGTTGACCGATTGATAAGTCGATACCATAAAGCTGTGCAATGAAGATCGCAGCAATGCTTTGATAGAGTGTAGAGCCATCTAAGTTAAACGAATAACCGATTGGTACGACAAAACTAGTAATTGACTTCGGTGCACCATAAGCTTCCATTTTTTCCATCATACGGGGTAAAACGGTTTCAGAGCTCGCAGTTGAGTAGGCGAGGATTAATTCATCTTTTAAGATTTTGATCAGCGTGAAAATACTGAATCCACAGAATTTAGCCACAAAACCTAATACGATAAAGATAAAGAATAAGATTGCGCCATAAACCAGAGCAGCGAGTTTGACGAGTGGAACAAGAGAGCTGAAACCAAAGTTAGCAACAGTTGCAGCGATCAAACCGAATACACCAAAAGGTGCAAACATCATGATCATGTGAGTGACTTTGAACATTGTTTCAGAAACAGCTTTTAACACATCAATTAAAGGCTGTTTAGTTTCTTTAGCCAAAGAACCTAAACCGATACCAAAAATCACAGCAAAGAAAATAATTGGCAGCATGTGCCCATCATTCATTGCTGTAAAAATATTTGGTGGAATTACTGAAAGGATGACATTAATAATGCCATGCGCATGTTCATTGACATCACTATTTGTCTGTTCGTATTGAGAAATATCAGAAGTGGTCAGTGTAGACATATCAATACCAGCACCAGGCTGGAACACATTCGCAGCAACTAAGCCGACGATAATTGCAACTGTAGTAATTACCTCAAAATAAACAATGGTTTTAAAACCAAGTTTACCGACACTTTTACTATCTCCAGCATTGGCAATCCCTAAAATCAGCATGGAAAGCACAAGCGGAACGACAATCATCTTAATAAGATTGATGAAAATCTTACCCAATGGTTGTAAGAAATTCGCAACAATATCACCGCGAAGTTCGGGAGTGTTGTGCAGGAATGCACCAACAAGAATACCTAAGAAGAGCGCAATAACAATTTGCCAAGCGAGGCTAATTTTCATTTTCTTCATACTGAGCCCTTAAAATTCAGATTTTGGCGAAAAGGAAAACTCTATGACAAACACGCAAAAAATCCCCCGACAAGTACTGTGGGAGTTGTATTTGGGAGATTCTGAATGTTCAGAGTATTTCGAAAATGGTCTATTTTGACGCTATTTTTGTGCGTATTACTAACATTTTTGTCGAAAATGTGTTTGATTGTTTAAAAATAATTCAGTTTAATTTAATGATTCAATGGGATTGCTTAGTTTAATTAATTACATAAATAATAGTTAGAATATTGATGCTTATTTTTTATAAGTATTACTCAATCTGTAATACGCCAAAATCATCAAAACAAATGTTAAGCAAACCAGATAAATCAATTTAGGTACTATGGTAGAGCTTGGTACACCCATTTGATTAAGTTGAATAAATAAATTAATGCCTTGTGTGGAAGGTAAAATACTAGAAAAATGTTGCATCCATGTCGGCATGGTTTGGAGTGGCCAAGCTGCACCAGACAGCAGAAACAGCGGAATGGAGGTAAACACGATCAAATGTCCTGCACGCTCAGAAATATCAAGATAACTGGCTAAAACCATTGCCATAGCAATCACGCAACTGATAAAGATAGGTACAGCAAAGAGCATGCCCCAAAAGTTCCCACCACGTGGATAATCATTCAGCCAAAAGGTAAAACCAAATAGATAGAAACAGCCCATACAACCTATGCTCAGTGCTGCTAAATATATGCCAAAAAATTCAGGGGCTTTTGCCCTCCATTTTTGCTCACGATAACCTGCAATCAACATACACAGCCCCAAAACAATGGTTTGGTGAATGATGAGTGGGGCAATCGCAGGGAAAATATAGCTTCCATAACCTGATAATGTGTTAAACAATGGGATTTGATGAATCGGAATTGCTGGATGAAAATGGCTTACTTTGCCAAATTTTTGCATCTGTTCTGCAATGGTATTTTCGATAGCAGTACCAAGTCCAACTCCAATTTCTTTGGTTTTTAGAAAATATGCACTACTGAGATATAAACCAATACCACCAGTTTCACCACGCATAACACTATTGCTTAAATTTTCAGGCAGTAACAAAATACCATCTGCTTTTTGTTGCTGAATCATTTGTTTGGCATGTTCAAAATTACCAGTAACTTCTGCAATTTTGACATTAGGACTTTTGGCAACTTGGGAGATAATCGTGTTGCTTAGAAAACTTTGTTCTTCATCGACAATAATTATCGGCAGATTTTCAGCAGTTTCTGCTTTATAAGCGGTTGGATAAAAAAAACTATAGAGCACAATGGATAAAACCATCGTGGTAAAAATAGATGAGTTTTTAAATATATTTTTAAAGGTTTGCAGATAACCTCTTAAAAGTGCTTTAAAGAAAGGCTCGTGATGATTATGCGCCATGTGCTGCTCCTTTAAGATTCTTCTTAAGAAGTACACTTGCAATGAAGTAATAAAAAACACAATAAGCGAATAATATAGCTAGAGGGATCATTGAAATCATGATCGGACTACCCACCACCCATTGTTCTGTTTGTAATTTTGCATAGGGGGTATAAGGGATAATATTGGCCCAAAACTTTGTAAAAATAGGTGCATTATTTAGGGGAAGCGTAACACCTGCAAAACTTAAAGATGATCCTCCATAGACCGCAATAAAGCCAAAGGTTTTAGACAGATTTTGTGTTGCGAGTACCACTGTACTGCTGATGAAGGCATAAGCCGAATACAGTAAAAATTGTCCTATCAGAATCATCCAGAGGCTACCTGCTACAAACCATCCACGTATTTCAACCAACCAAAACATCCATAGCCAAGTCCAAAAGCAGAAAATCAGCACATAGACTAAATTTTTAGCCAATAATGCGCTAAAAACAGATTGTTGATTGACCCATTGATGAGTGGTTTTATATTTAAGTTCTTGACCCACTGAGAACGCTACACAACAGCATAAGAGTAGATGCAAAATTGCTGGAATTAAAAACGGTTCTAAATAAAGTTCATAACTGAGGTTTGGATTGAATAAGGGAGAAATTTTTACATTGGCTGTAGGAAACTCAACATAAGGTATTTTATTTGCTAAATATGTATTTTTACTAAAGTCACTGATGGCTTCTACGGAAGACATTAACATGGCAGATGAGATTGTATTACCGATACTAAAATAAGATTGGTTAAACGCGATACTGATCTGTGCATCCTGCGCTTGAACTAGACGCTGTTCTGCACCATTGGGAATATGTACATAACCCCAAACCTGAGTCTGATTAATGAGTCGTTCAACTTCATTCGGATTATCTGTAATTGTATGGATTGAAATTGCACTGTTATGACTTAAATATTCCTCGATTTTATGGCTAAGTTCGCTGTGATCTTGATCAATAATTGCAATAGGTAAATGTTCAGCCTTACCCTCATAAAACATACATGCAAATAAAACGATGACAAAAAGTGGGGCAAGCGTGACTAAGCATAAGTCCCACTTATGCTGAATTAGGTAACGAAGTTCTCTTAACATGCCTGCCCACATGTTTATTGGCTCTCTTTTAATTTAAAAATAACACTCATACCGACTTTTAAATCAGCAAGTGGCTGGTTTGGTGTAAGTTTGACTTTAAAGCTACGAATATCGTAGCCACCAGTCTGACGTGTGGTTTTAATCGTGGCAAATTCACCTTCAGCATCAATATTTTTAATATCGAATGCAACGGTCTTATTCAGTGCAGGAATATAGCCATCAATCGTCTTACTTTGATAGACCTGTGCATATTGGTCTTCACGAACATTTAAGTTCACCCATTTTTCTTCATCTTGAATAATACTAACAATCGGCACACCCATAGCAACCAATTCAGAAGGTTTGCCATAGGTTTTAGAGACTGTGCCTGTAACAGGAGAAAAGAGTTTGGTTTCGGCATCTAAGGCATTGGCTTCAGCGACAGCTGCTTTGGCAATTTCAACCTGTGCATCAGCAGTCGATTTTTGTTCATTTGTGCTACCGCGTTTAGCACGTGCATATTGTTGATAAGCCGCTTCTGTCATTTGAGTTGCAGATTGAGCGGCTGCATGCATTTCGTCACGGCGTTGGCGGGAAATGACCCCTTGGGCATACAAATTAGCGCCACGCTGATAGGTGGTATTTGCAAGATTTTGTTGAGCTTTTAAACTCTGCCAATTGGCGTATAAGCTATCAATGTTTTCTTGTTGTGAACCACGATCTGCGGTGGATTGTAAGGCAAGGGCAGATTGAAGGCTGGCGAGTGCCTGTTGTTTCTTTGCATCTATTTCTGGACTACTTAATGTGACGAGAAGCTGACCTTTTTCTATTTTTTGTCCATCACTGACAAAAATACCCTCGATGCGACTCGGGACTTTGGTGCTGACATGTAAAGTTTCAGCTTCAACACGACCTTGTACATCGACAGTTTTAGGTTGATAACTTTTCCATAAACCATAAGCAATGAAGCCGAGTAGGGCAATCAGTACAATTGCAGACACAGCAATGATTAGTTTCTTTTTTGTGGGTTGTTGCGCTGTTTGTTCCGCAGTTTGGACATGATCGCTTTTTGTAGAATGAAGTTGTTCTGATAAAGAAGATTCAGGTGAAGGTTGCTCTGATGATGGATTGGACTGCTCAGTATTGTCGCTATTTTGCTGTGCATCTTTCTGCGTTGCAGTGGTTGGATCTGTATCGGGAGTCGATTGATCTTGCTTTACGTTGTTTTGATCAACTTCATTTTGATTCATGTCGTGCTCCACTTAACGAATATAATCAGTATTCGACTGATTTACATAATTTTTAAATTGATCTATTGAGCCATGACTGTGTAATAAGCTTGCAAGTGACATCACATATTTATAAGCATTGATGGCTTTTTCCGTTTTGAGCAAACTTAATTGGTTTTGTGCATCAATGACTTGTGTCGCAGTGCCCATGTCTTCTTTAAATGACAATTGTTGAATGCGTAAGTTTTCTAATGCTGCTTGTTCATTTTGTTGTAAGAGTTGATTCGATTGTTGTGCCGTGCTGAGTTCACTATAAGATTTATAAATAATATTCTCAATTTCCTGTTGTGTTCGAGCAGTCATAAGTTCAGTCGCATAACGTTGTAATTCGGCAGCTTGTACATTTTTATTCTTATCAATGCCTGAAAATAAATTATAACGTGCGGCAACGCCCACGATCCAATTTTGATCTTGATCTAAACTATATTCACCAAAAGCAAATAGCGTCGGTTTTTTTGCTGCATTTTGCATTTTGACATTTTGCTGAGCAAGTTGTGTATCCATGTGCATTTTACGCACAAGATTTGAGGTTTCTGGATAAGATGCTAGAAGTTGATTTAACGATTGGCTTTGCTGTTTATTGACAAAAAGTGGTGTGGTCAATTGTTCAATATTTTGTTTATTGAGTAAATTTTTGAGTTGAAATTGTGCACTATGTAAATTACTTAAATTACTTTGTTGTGTGCGTTCGGCATTATTTCGTGCAACTTCAAACTGCATGCGTTGCCCCTTGCTAATAAAACCTTGCTTCTCAATTTTGAGTGCATTGTCATAGTGGTTTTGCATGGCTAAAAGGTTTGTTTGACTTGCTTGTAAAAGTTGTTGTTGTAATTGCACATTGAAATATGCCTGAATGATTTCAAAGCGTTGCATATCTTGTTGTTGTTTGGCATCAACTTGACTGCGTTCTGCTTTTAAATTGGCAATGTGTTTTGTTGTTGTCGTTAATCCACCAGTATAAAGAGGCATCATCACTGAAACAGTGGGGCGTACAACTTCATCTTCGAGTATGACATTTGCTGTATCTGGAATAAGTCCAATACCACTATGAATGCCCCGAGTTAAACCTTGCTTTAACGGATCGGTAATGTCGGAAGGAATATTTTGCTCAGTTTGCCATTGATCAACACGTTCACTGACGCCTTGTGAAAGTGTTTGCTCTAAATTATTTTTTACACTGTTTAATGGAATATCTGTTTCAGTATGAAATTTATAAGCACGCACATTTAGGTCAACGCGGGGTAATCCAATATTTTTAACGGCTTCAGCTTGCAGTTTGGAAGCTTGGTTTAGCGCATTATTGGTCTGAGTTGTATATGAGTTTTCAAGCAAAAATTGCTCGGCTTGTGCATAGCTAATATTTTCAGCATGGCTGAGTGGTGCTGCTAAACAAAGAAGTATGAGGCCACATGAATAGTGTGACTTTTGCAGTGCAGAAAAGAATACTTTTTGTTTTTTTAAATGGTGTGATTTGATCAGCATCATCTTTTTCATCTGACTAAATTTAAAACTAGTTTACATGGAAAGATGTAGAGTAAATAACTTAAATGTAAAAAATGAACTGTATTATTTTGTTGTTTGAATTGGTTAAATACATAAAAATAATCTTCATTTCAACTACTATAATCGAATGCCCCACTAAATGAGGGCTAAGTTAAAAATGAAGTTTTAGGCTAAAAGATAAGGAAAATAAAAATGGCTCGAATCGAAGTACAATCATGGGTTTATGCGCCAATCGATGTGGTTTGGAATACGTATAACAATCCACAAGATATTCAACAATGGAATACCGCTTCACCTGATTGGCACACAGTTAATTCTCAGAATGATTTGCGTGTCGGTGGTCAATTTTCAAATCGAATGGAAGCCAAAGATGGCAGTATGGGTTTTGATTTTGCAGGAGTCTATACAGAGGTTATTTCACATGAAAAAATTGCCTATTCCTTTGGTGAACGGAATGCTGAAATTTTATTTCAACAACAAAATGAAGGTGTGCTGATGACGATTACATTTGATCCTGAAAATCAATATCCACTTGAACAACAACAAGCAGGTTGGCAGGCGATTTTGGATAATTTTAAACGCTATGTGGAAAGTAAATCGTAAAGCTTGTTTTTCATGTTAATGAGGATATGAATGATTGAATTTGAAATAGCAAAACAATTACTAGATAAAGAGTTGAGCAAAATATCACAAGATAATGGTACGGACTGCATGATTTACGGTATTAAAGGTGATATTGAGACTGGATGGTTGTTTTCTTGCAATACTGTAGAGTTTCTTAAAAATAATCAATCCATTTAAGTACTTGCAGGAAATTTACCATGATTTATCTCGAAAGATGGTGAGTTAAGCTATTTGCAAATAAGTTCAAACGCATAGATAAAATGATATTTGGATAATAATTGTTTATTTTGCAAATCATCACAAGTCGAATAAATCAAAGCAGAATTAAACATGGATCATGAAAAAATAGTCATTCAATCATCTCGAATCACATTAAAACCTTTTACTGCACAGGACGCTGATGAAAGTTATGTTTGTATTACTCCAACATTGACACGTTTTATGTCATGGGAACCACCTGAAAATCGTCAAGTATATGATGGAATTTGGCAAGGATGGATTCAGCACATTGCAGAAGGAAGTGAGTATGTATTTGTGATTCGCCATGCTGAAAGTGAGGAGTTTTTAGGGTTGGGTGGCTTGCATGATGTTCAATCGAAAACACCTGAGCTGGGGATTT
Organism: Acinetobacter wuhouensis; assembly: GCF_001696605.3. Lineage (NCBI taxonomy): Bacteria > Pseudomonadati > Pseudomonadota > Gammaproteobacteria > Moraxellales > Moraxellaceae > Acinetobacter > Acinetobacter wuhouensis. Next base: position 1,523,109 of record NZ_CP031716.1, read on the forward strand.
GGATTCGAGAAGATCGTCATAGTGCAGGTTATGGCAAAGACGCTGTGACAGCAATTGCAAATTGGGCATCCTCGAACTTTGATTTTGAACATTTTATTTATCCAGTTGCGATTGAAAATCATGCGAGCTGTCGTATTGCAGAATCACTAAATGGTATAGCAATGTATTGCACACAAAAACAAAAATACAAAGCAGTCACCTATTTCATTGCAAAAAAATAGTGAACATTCAAATTTTCTTATTGAAATATCAATTCTAAATCTTTAAAGACATTGAAAGATTGACTGACAAAGCTACTGCAAGAACAGGCAAATTGTGGTTAAATGCGCCTATTTCATTCGTTTCACTTTAAAAAGGGAAAACTCATGCGCGCGTACAATTTCTGTGCTGGTCCTGCTGCATTACCTACTGCCGTTTTAGAAAAAGCTCAAGCTGAGTTGTTGGATTGGCGTGGTAAAGGCTTATCCATCATGGAAATGAGCCATCGTAGCAAAGACTATGTGGCTGTCGCTGAAAAAGCAGAAGCAGACTTACGTAAACTCATGAACATTCCTGAGAACTACAAAGTGTTGTTCTTACAAGGCGGTGCTTCACTACAGTTTTCTGCGATTCCTTTGAACCTGTTGGGTAAAAACCCGAAAGCGGATTATATCCATACTGGGATTTGGTCAGAAAAAGCGACTAAAGAAGCACAACGCTATGGTGATATTAATATCATCGAAGCAGGTACAAAAATTGATGGTAAATTAGCCATTACCGAGCAAAGCCAATGGAACTTATCGAATGATGCAGCTTATGTGCATTATGCAGATAATGAAACGATTGGCGGTATTCAATTTGCCAATATCCCTGAAACAGATAAACCATTGGTTTCTGATTTTTCATCAAGCATTTTATCTGCACCGTTAGATGTATCTAAATTTGGTTTGATTTACGCAGGTGCGCAAAAGAATATTGGTCCTGCGGGCTTAACTTTAGTGATTGTCCGTGATGACTTATTAGATCAAGCAAAACCTGAAATCCCAAGCTTATTGAAATATGGTTCACAAGCCAAAAATGATTCGATGGTCAATACGCCAGCAACTTATGCATGGTATTTATCTGGTTTAGTGTTTGAATGGTTACTTGAGCATGGTGGTGTTGAAGCAATGCACAAAACCAACCTAGAAAAATCTAAATTGCTTTATGGTTATATTGATTCTAGCGATTTTTATAATAACCCGATCGCAGTGCAAAACCGTTCAATCATGAATGTACCATTTACTTTGGCTGATGAAGCTTTAGATAAATTATTCTTGCAAGAAGCAGAAGCAAATCATTTGTTAAATCTTGCGGGTCACCGTTCAGTGGGTGGTATGCGTGCAAGTATTTACAATGCTGTACCATTAGAAGGTGTACAAGCACTGGTTAACTTCATGGATGACTTTGCAAAACGTCATGGTTAATTGATTTTTATTTCCTCTTCCTTTTTTGAATATTTAAAAATATTGATAAAAGGGGAGAGGGAAATATAATTCATGAATAAAAAAAATCCCTCATATATTGAGGGATTTTTTTATTCAAATGTGTAGATTAAGCAGTCGGAAATATGCCTAAAAGATGAATAATCACTGCAGCTAAAAACATACCCAGAACAAAAAAGCAACAAGCTCCTTTATCCAAGCGTAAGCGAAAACCGCTATTTTCATGAATCAGACTAATTGATTGTTCAGGTATAATTTTCATCACTGAGCCCAGATTTTTAAATTATTGTTAAATCCTATTGGTTCGTCGTATTTTTAACATAGATGGTCGGTTAAATAAAGCGCTAAATATTATTATTGTCCGATCAAAACTTATAATAGAGTCGAATAATTAAATTGATTATGAATTTAAAAATGTGATTTTATGGGCGGATTGTGGATAAGTTGGTTTTATTTTAGACAATATTGAGAAAAATGATCTTATCTATAAATTTTGGTGAGTAAAAAGACAGCCAAGCACATGATATTTATTGGTTTAAAAATAACCAATAACGAGCTGTTTTTAAATTCATTTTTGAATTTATATTATGATGGATTTTAAATCTGTGGACGGTTCTCTATATACTGAATTAGTTACTTTAAATCCTATAGTTAAAAATTAATTAAATAAAATGATTATCTATTTTTAAATTTAAATTGTGGATAACTTGGTATTTTGAATTCAAAACAAAATAAATAAGGTAAAAATATTGAAAAATAAAAAAATGTTACAAGGTATGTAATAAAGCATTGGGAATAAAAAAAGCATGCTGATTTGAGCATGCTTTAATTGTTGGGATAACTAATTTATGCGATGGAATAGATATTTGCCTGAATCCAAATATTGCCACGGATATATTGTCCAATTTCAAAGCTTTTATAGGCATCATCTTTGGTGGCAATACGAACCAGAATAGCAGGTTGGTTTTCTTCAAGAATTAAAGTGACATCGTAAAGGGCGTAGTCTTGTTGCATAAACTGCATTTGAGTTTTGCCGACCACTTTGCCTTGGAACCATGCTTCATCTTCTTGTCCAAGAGTTTCGCCGTAGAGGTAAGCCACCATTTTCGAAAAATCAACAGTGACAGGCGCTTTGTCATCTTCAGACTTTGGCTCCCAAGCATCTAATAGTTCTTGAAGATTCTCTGGTGCAACACCGTTATTTTGAGAAAGAATATCGTTGAGCGCACGGTGGTGTTTGATTGATGCAGGATCATCGACAATGATTTGCTCGTGATCAGAAACTTTTTCAAGTTCGTATGCCCAAGCATTGAGTTGTACTTTATATTGCTGATTTTTATCATAGCGATGGCCATTGACACTATATAAGCTATCAAAAGCATACACGACACTGTTGCTACCCACTTTTAAACTGAGCACAGCTTGAGTATTGGTTTTACAAGTGATAATACGGTCAATAGAAGCATTCAGTTGGTAAGGACTTTCAAAACTTGGAAATGCAGTTTTAACTGCTTTGGGCTTATTATTTTCAACATCAATCACTTGACAAAGCTGAATTGCAGAACCATTTGGACCTTGAATCAACCAAGTTGATTCGTCCATATCACATTCTTTTGAACATAAACCCATGGGCATCACAGGTTCATTCAGCGCCAAACCTAACCACTTTGGAACTTCCAAGGTCGGGTCTTCTGTTAACAGATTCCAATGTTCAACGTGGCTGCCAAAATTTTGATCTTCTATGATAATTGTTTCAGGGCTGTTTTGATTGTTCATATTCGCAATATTCAATGCTTCGCTTATGTTATTAAATCGAGGGTGATTGTCATATTTCAAGTCTGGAAATGTAAAATCATAAGAAAAACTTGCGATTAAATATAAATATGACTCAAACTTGTATAATTTGAGCAAAGTTAGAAATGATTATTTAGAATAAATACTATTCCTCTACAACCCATTGATATTAATTCAGTCGATTTCCGAAAAATTATCCGAGATAGAAAAGACAGTCTTAGGTGGTTTTGTTAGAATCAATTTATGGATTTATGTCGAGAGCTGTAGTGCTACCATTTAAACTTTGGGTCGATGCAGATGCATTACCTAAAATTCTACGTGATGTGATTATTCGAGCATCGGATCGTTATCAACTTGAAGTCACTTTTGTTGCCAATCAATCTGTCGGAATTACGCCTTCAGTACGAATCAATTCGATTCAAGTGATGCATGGCGCAGATCAAGCGGATAAAGAAATCATCGACCGTATGAAGGAAAATGATATTGTCATGACACAAGACATTCCTTTGGCAGCGCAAGTAATTGAAAAGGGTGGTGTGGCGATTCATCCACGGGGTGAGGTGTATACAACTGCCAATGTCAAAGCACGCTTACATTTACGTGATTTTATGGATACGCTACGTGGTGCTGGTGTACAAACAGGGGGACCACCTCCTATTTCTGAACGTGATAAGCGTGAGTTTTCAAGTAGCTTGGATCAAACGATTCAAAAGCAAAAGCGTAAAACTGCTGTTTAATCCGCATCAATTTCAGTGTTGTTTCGACTGACCTTATTCACATGCAGTGAATATTTTTTGCATTAATCCTAATTAAAGCAGTATTGAATCTTAGAAAAATTTTCAATGTGTTTTTCAATTTAATTTCATATCTAATATTTATTATGGAAAACAAGGCTTGTGAATATCTCACAAACTTTGAGTTGTCAGTGAATCACCGACAATCTATCTATTCGACAGACTGATTAGGAAACATTATGCCCACCAAATCTAACCTTGTGATGACCTATATTTTATTGGTCTTCATCTGGGCGAGTACACCTTTAGCGATTGTCTGGAGTGTGTCTGATTTACATATGATGTGGGCATTGGTTTTACGATTCTTTATTGCCTTACCGCTTGCAGGTTTACTTTTACTGATTCTTCAAGTAAAGCTTCCCCTTAATAAAATTGCGCTACACAGTTATTTAGCAGGTTCTTTTAGTTTTATTGGTTCGCAAATATTTACTTATGCAGCAACCAGTTATTTGAGTTCAGGCATGATCGCATTGATGTTTGGACTCGCACCAATCATGGCGGGTTTGATTGGTCGTTTTGGTTTTGGTCAACGATTATTGGGCATTCAATGGTTGGGAATGCTCGTTGCAGTATGTGGTTTAGCGATTATTTGTACCAGTAGTGGTGCAAGTCAGCATGTACATCCGATTGGGATTGCACTGATGTTGATGAGTGTGTTTACTTACGCACTGTCGATCTTTTGGGTGAAAAAAGTTAATGCAGACGTTGTCCCAATGGCTCAGGCAACGGGTTCTATTCTCGTTTCAACACTGTTTGCAATTTGTATTATCCCTTTTATTTGGCAACATATGCCTACCCATATTCCCAATACAAAATCATTGTTAGCATTGATGTATACGGTGTTTATGGCATCTTTATTGGCAATGTTCTGCTATTTCAAATTGGTACAAAATATTAAAGCAACGACACTATCACTGACCACAGTGATGACTCCGATGATTGCGATGTTTTTAGGAGCAATGTTAAATAATGAAAAACCGACTGTATCGGTATTTTTCGGTGCTGCGGTTTTAATCTTTGGTTTAATTTTATATTTCTATAAAGACTTTAAAGCTTCTAGAACGCTTGAGCATAAAATGAAAAGTTAATGATTCAATCAAAATAAAAGAATTGATCGACTGACTGATTATTAACAGATGTTACGCATTTAAACTACGTCTAAAACTGAGAGTGCTCAAAATTTTTACTATTTAACAATATTCTTGAGTTAGCACAGCCTCATTTGCCTTGCAAAGTTTGAATTACTTTGTGCAGGCGTTTGTCACTTTGAAGGATCAAAGTAACCAAAATCCTTTGTTGGATATGAGAAGTGAGGCTTCGCAAGATCTCCTGTCTTCGGAGTATACTTCTCATGTCCAACGGCGACATCCCTGTCGCCTAACGCGATAGCACCACTGATTTGAAATCACAGCCCCTAGTAATTTTGTAATAATCATTGATGGTAATCAGCCCTCATACATTAAAAATGTAGAAGCGTCCCATAATGTACTCTCTGAGTAACATCAGTTATTTAGTTATGAAGCTGTTTCAGGGTATTCAACTTCTTCGCCTTTGTTATAGCTTGCAAAACGCGGTTGATCTCTTTTAAACACTGGTGCAGTCGATTCCCAAGGCCATTTTCCAAAATGTGTTTGGCGATAGCGGGCAAATGCGGTGTTGAGTTCTTCATCAGAATTCAGTACGAATGGTCCACGCATTGCGACAGGTGCGCCAATCGGTTCACCTTCCAGCCACATGATTCGTCCAATTTCTGCGCCATTTTTTAGATGAATATCCACATCTGATTTCAACTCAACCAAGTGTTTAAATGGAATCGTTTCACCTTCAATCTCTAAAGTCGGTCCATTATAAAAATAGCAAAAGCGGTTGGATGTCGCTGTAGTCGCAGGAATTGTCAGTTCAGCATGTGGATCAAGCTGAATCATGAAAATATTTACTTTATTTTCTTTGGCATGTGCCCAAGAGTTTTTTGGGCGTTCTAAAGCTTGTTGGGATTTAAACTCACCAGATACCACACGAATATCTGTCTTTACACCTTGTGCATCTGTTTCGATGACATGCGGAATATGTTCACGCCACATCATTTTATACGCTGGATCTTCGGTTTTCTCTTGCGGAGATGAGTTGAACCAAATTTGAAATAATTCAAAAGGATTTTCTTTATCTGTATGTAAAAGTGGGAACATTTCACAGTGCTCAATACCATTTCCTGTACTCAGCCATTGCACATCGCCTGCACCATAACGACCACTATTGCCTAAAGAATCAAAATGATCAACATAGCCACTTTCAACAAAGGTAATGGTTTCAAAACCTGTATGCGGGTGTTCTGGAAAACCTGGCACTCCAGTTTCGCTATAGTACATACGATAAGGTTTTTCATCGGTTGGTGGCGTGACAGGTTGCATTTGCTCATTGCCTATAGGGAAATGGTCAATATGATGCGCTGTAAAAAGGAACGGATCTTTCAAATCTAGTCGAAATTCGATGGGTTGAATTGCATAAATGATTTCGTGATTGCTTATTTTTTCTTGTTCTGACATGGATGTTATTCCTTCATTTATCGTGGATCATGTCAATCAAGTATAACGATGATTAGGTTAAATAGTTGATGAAATCATGTATCGAATTGAGAACAATCTGTTCTAAAAATGCATTTAATCAGCATATCGTTCAAATCAAATACAGGGTTTTAATTGAAAATTCATTGAATATTAAAATCATATTCATGCATTGAGTTATATATTAATTCTAGATAATAAATTTAAAATTTATGATAAATAAAAAACTCATAATGTTTAAATAATTTTGAATAAAGAAACATCATTAAATAACTTAGGATGAAGATAATATTATTTATCGCGTGAATAGAGATGACTAAAAAGATTAGTTTTAATGCCTTTGAAATGAATTGTATAGCACATCAATCTCCTGGTTTATGGCGACATCCTGCCGATCGTTCAACAGAATACAAAGATATTGAATATTGGACAGATCTTGCCAAGATTTTAGAAAAAGGGTTGTTTGATGGTATTTTTATTGCGGATGTACTTGGAATTTATGATGTCTATCATCATAGTGCTGAACATGCGCTAACAGGTGCTGTACAAGTACCTGTCAATGATCCTTTGCAAATTGTCCCTGCGATGGCAGCCGTCACTAAGCATCTAGGTTTCGGGGTGACGACATCGATTTCTTTTGAACATCCTTATCCTTTTGCTCGTCGAATCAGTACTTTGGATCATTTGACTAAAGGGCGAGTCGGTTGGAATATTGTCACGTCTTATTTGGAAAGTGGTTCAAAGAATCTGGGTTTAAAAACGCAACTCAATCATGATGATCGCTATGATATTGCTGATGAATACTTAGAAGTTTTATATAAATTATGGGAAGGTTCTTGGGAAAATGATGCAGTTTTAAGAGATAAACAAGCAGGCATATTTGCAGATCATAGTAAGGTTCATCCTATTGAACATGAAGGAAAATATTTTAAGGTTCCAGGTATTCATATTTGTGAGCCTTCACCTCAACGGACTCCAGTATTGTATCAAGCAGGAGCTTCATCTCGTGGGCAGCAGTTCGCCAGTCAAAATGCTGAATGTATCTTTATTGCGCCTCCTTCAAAAATCGCTGCGAAGAAAGTGGTTCAGAGTATTCGACAAAAATTGCGTGAAGAAGGACGTGATCCATATTCTGTTAAAATTTATACCTTATTATCTATTGTGACGGATGAAACAGATCAGAAAGCACAAGAAAAGTTCAAAGAATATCAATCTTATGGGAGTTATGATGGCGCATTGACTCTGGTTTCGGGATGGTCAGGTGTGGATTTTTCACAGTACCAACCGCATGATCAAGTTGAATATATTAAAACCAATGCGATTCAATCGATGTTAGATGCTTATGTCAATGCAGACCCTAATCGGGTGTGGACGATTGAAGAAATCGCACATTGGAATAGTGTTGGAGGTAATGGTCCGGTATTGGTTGGTTCAGCCTCGACGGTTGCAGATGAATTGCAACATTGGGTGGATGATACCGATGTCGATGGTTTTAATTTAGCTTATATACTTGCACATCAAAGTTTTATCGATGTGGTTGAGCATATTGTACCTGAGCTACAACGCCGTGGTGTTTATCAAACTGCGTATCGTGAGGGAACTTTGCGAGAGAAGTTGTTTGGTGCAGGGGCGCATTTACCTGAGCATCATCGTGGTGCACAGTTCCGCCATTCTCATGATAAGGAGAACTCAGGAAAATTTTCTGAAGCCAGTTAGTTATATAGCGTTTTATATAGAATTTTCTGTTTAATAGACCTCTTGCGAAAGTGATTTCCAAAGTGAATGAGCCAAAAATGGAGGTTCCCTCTCCTGGCAGGAGAGGGTTAGGGAGAGGTTCTCTTTAAAAAATCCCCTCATCCTCTTGCGGAGTTACCTCCTCATCCCAAAGGGAGAAGGAACTCCTGATACTTTTTAGATTAATATTTGGATTTAATGTTTGCTTGTTTTTTGATTTACGCAAGAGGTCTAATATATAAAGTTATTTAAGATTTAACCATTTTAATGATTATTTAAATCGTCTTATTCAGAATGATTGTGTCTAAAATATATTAAAAGCCTAAATAAACATTGTTTTATTTAGGCTTTATTTGTTTTTTATGAATTATCATTTTTTGTGATAAATTTATAAATTCAGCCTGAATAATAAAAGCATTTATTTGTATAAATATAATCAAAAAATAGTGCTAGTTTAAATTCATACCTATTTAAAAAAGAGTATTTGTAATGACTGATTTAAATCAAAATAATTTTTCTTCTCAGACGGCTGTACCTTTACAATTTTTCGAATTGAATCATGATGCGCATGTGATTCAATCTGATGAAGAAGCTATTCAAGTGGCACAGAATTTAGCCAAAGAATTTGCCAAAGAAGCATCTCAACGTGACCATGAACGTCGTTTACCACTTGAAGAAATTCAACAATATTCACAAAGTGGCTTGTGGGGCATTAACATTCCTAAAGCATTTGGTGGCGCAGGGGTAAAATATCGCACTTTGGCAGAAGTGGTTAAAACCATTTCAAGTGTAGATCCATCATTGGGGCAAATTGCACAAAACCATTGGGCGTTCATTGAACATTTACGTTTAGATGCAAGCCCAGAACAACAACAATTTTTCTTCTCAGAAATTTTAAAAGGTCGTCGCCTAGGGAATGCATTCTCAGAAAAAGGCAGTAAAACCGTTGGGGATTTAGAAACCAAGATCCATAAAACGGCACAAGGTTATGAAATTAATGGTCAAAAATTCTTTGCAACCGGTGCATTGTTGGCACATTGGGTTCCTGTCGTTGCAGTGAATGAGCAAGGTTTACCTGTAGTTGCATTGACACCACGTACAACCAATGGGCTTGAAATTGTCAATGATTGGTCTGGTTTCGGTCAGCGTACTACAGCAAGTGGTACCGTGTTGTTAAAACAAGTCCAAGTTGATGAAAAATATATTGTTCCAATTCATCAAGCTTTTGAGCGACCAACTGCGGCAGGTGCAATTTCACAATTTATTCAAGCTGCTGTGGATGCGGGGATTGCACGTGGTGCGATTGAAGAAACCATTCAATATGTCCGTTTGCACTCACGTCCTTGGATTGATTCAGGTTTAGAGAAAGCAACGGATGATCCTTATACCATTGCTAATATTGGTGAGTTAAAAATTAAATTACGTGCAGCAGAAGCGGTGCTCGACTTAGCAGGTGATGCGATTGATCGTGTAATTGCAAATCCAACTGAAGAAACGGCGAATGAAGCGGCACTATTGACTGCTGAAGCAAAGGTTTTGACCACTGAAATTGCATTACTTGCATCAAATAAACTGTTTGAATTATCAGGGACGCGTTCAACTTTATCCGAGCTGAATTTAGATCGTCATTGGCGTAATGCGCGCACCCATACTTTACATGATCCTGTGCGTTGGAAATTCAACTTGGTGGGTAATTATTATTTAAATAACGTTCATTTGCCACGTCATGCGTGGAGCTAAGAAGAATAATAAATAATTAAAAAGAGGAGTTTTAAAATGGGTAATTTAGATATTCAGAATCGCTTTTTAGAAGATTTATCAGTCTCTGCGGATTATGAAAAAGTTGCTGCGAAGTATCGTCCAATTTTTGAAAAAATTGCAGAGGGTGTCGTAGAGCGTGAAAAAAATCGAATCTTGCCTTATGAGCAAATCAATTTGCTTAAGCAAGCAGGATTTGGCGCGTTACGTGTACCTGTGAAGTTTGGAGGTGATGGTGTTTCTATCCCTCAATTATTTCAATTATTGATTGAGCTTGCTAAGGCAGATTCAAATATTGTTCAGGCTTTGCGTGGGCATTTTGCATTCGTTGAAGATCGTTTAAATGCGCATAAATTTGAAAGCCAAGAACTGTGGTTCAAGCGCTTTGTTCAAGGTGACTTAGCAGGCAATGCGTGGACTGAAATTGGTCAGGTGAAAATCGGTGATGTTATTACCCGTGTGACGCAAAAGGGCAATCAACTCTTGGTGAATGGTAAAAAATATTATTCAACAGGGACAATCTTTGCCGATTGGGTGGATTTATTCGCCTATGATGAAACGACTGATCAGCATGTGATTGCTGCGATTTCACGTCATGCTTCAGGCGTGGAAGTTCTAGATGATTGGGATGGTTTTGGTCAAAGAACCACGGGCAGTGGCACATTAACATTGAACGATGTTGCTATCGAACGTGATCATATTTTACCTTTTGATCAGCGTTTTAAATATCAAACTGCATTTTACCAAGTGTTTCATTTAGCAACATTGGCGGGTATTGCACATGCAGCCGTTGCAACATTTGTGCATGAAGTGCAAAAGCGTGACCGTATTTTCAGTCATGGTAATGCTGATTTGGTACGTAATGATCCACAAATTTTACAAGTGATTGGTAAGGCATCTTCACAGGCTTATGCAAGTGAAAGTATTACTATCCGTACAGCTGAAGCGCTGCAACGTGCTTATATTAGCCACTTTGGTGAGTCTGAAGTTAAAAATATTCAAGCCAATAATGATGCGGAGCTTGAGTCTTCTCAAGGGCAGGTGGTTATTTCTGAATTGGTATTGGATTTGACTAGTCAATTGTTTAATTCATTGGGTGCTTCGGCAAGTACAACAGCAAAACAGCTTGATCGCTTTTGGCGTAATGCACGAGTAGTTTCTTCGCATAATCCGCTTATTTATAAAGAGAAAGTTATTGGTGATTGGGAAGTCAATCGTGAACCTTTACCTTTTGTTTGGCAAATTGGGGCAAGCCCTAAAGTGGGTGCAGCTTGATTTTGGATTGAGATAGATTTTTTAAGAAAATTGATAGCTATTAAATGAAAGTAACTGTATTCATCCAAACATTATTTCACTGAAAGTTACAAAAACTTGCTTCGGCAAGTTTTTGTTTTCTATGCAAATGAATTTAATTTTTAATTAATGTACTCATGAGTATATAAATTGGCACATTTTGTACTATGAGCTTAAAACAAAGTTAGAGTAGATTAGGATGGTGAAAACAAAAAATTAAAGAGGACAGTATGTCATTAAAGGGAAAAACACTATTTATCACGGGTGCAAGTCGTGGTATCGGACGTGAAATTGCATTAAAAGCAGCTAAAGATGGTGCAAATATTGTCATTGCGGCAAAGTCGGCTGAAGAACATCCCAAGCTCGGTGGTTCAATTTATACCGTTGCCAAAGAGGTCGAAGAGGCGGGCGGACAAGCTTTAGCGATTCAACTGGATGTACGTGATCAAGATGCAGTTGCAATCGCCATGAAGCAAGCCGCAGAGCATTTCGGTGGCATAGATATTCTCATTAATAACGCAGGCGCAATTAAACTGTCGGGTGTGGAATTGCTTGATCCTAATCGTTTTGATTTGATGTATCAGATCAATACTCGTGCGGTGTTGGTGTGTAGCCAAGCGGCTTTACCATATTTAAAGAATAGTGAAAATCCTCACATTCTTAGCTTATCTCCTCCACTAAACTTAGATGAAAAATGGTTTGCGAGCTATGCACCATACACTATCACCAAATATGGCATGAGTATGTTGACGATCGGAATGAATCAAGAATTTTCGAATTATGGTGTGAGTGTTAATTCTTTGTGGCCAAGAACGATTATTGCGACAGCAGCGATTGAGTTTTCATTGGGTGGAAAACAATTGTTTAATCAGGCACGTAAACCGAATATCATGGCAGATGCGGCTTATGAAATTTTAACAAGTCAGAAACGTGCGATTACAGGACGTCTAATCATTGATGAAGAGATTTTACGTGAGTCAGGTGTAACCGATTTCTCAGAATATCGTTATGCGGAATCCGAAGAGCAGTTGATGGTGGATCTGTTTGTTAAAGAATAGTTCGGAATGAAATAAATTATAGTCCCTCTTTTCTTTGTTATTCTCTAGCGATGAGGAAAGAGGGAATTTAAATTGAAAAAAAATTACATCTGATATTGGTTTATTTGTTTAAAATCGGTGCATTTAGGCATTGGAAAAAATTCAAAAAAAGTGGAAGATAATCACTTGAATACAAAAAATGTGTGAGATGTTATTTCGTGTTTGAGTTGGATTGTAAGTTACTCAGTATTTTTTACTATATCTATAAATTTAAAAGCGTTTCCGTCGCCGCAGATCATTTGGCGATGAGTCAGCCTACTGTCAGTAATATTCTCAATAAAATTCGTTCGCACTATAACGATCCGTTATTTTTACGTATTGGCAATGAAATGGTGCCAACCGAATTGTCCAAACAGCTTTATCCATTGGTGAGTGAAGCTTTAAGCAAAGTTGAAATTATCAATAATTTCAGTGTGGATTTTGATCAAACAGCTTCACAACAACAGTTTACAGTGGCAATGACCGATGTTTCGCATTTGGTCTTATTGCCGAAAATTTCTCAATATTTAAAAGAACATGCACCGCATGTAAAACTCAATGTCCGTGCGATCACTTCTGAAACCAGTTATCAAATGGCGAATGGTGAAATTGATCTTGCGATTGGATTTTTACCACAGTTGGAAAATGGTTTTTATCAACAAAAATTGTTTGAACAGTTTTATGTGGTGATCGCTTCCAAAGATCATCCACGTTTAAATAATCACAGTATTTCGGTTGAGCAATATTTAAATGAATCTCACATTGATATTGATGCAGGCGTAGGGCATTACCATATTGCCAATGAGTTGTTAAATTTAGATTTAAAACGTAATGTGTTGATGCGCATCCCGAGTTATTTGGGCGTTGGATTGGTGGTTCAAGACACTGATTCGATCGCAACAGTGCCGTATTATTTGAGCGAAGTGTTACTTTCACGTGGCAATCTACAGATTCTTCCTGCACCGATTTCATTCCCAACCTATTCGATCAAGCAGTATTGGCACATGTCTTGCCATCATAAGACCAGTCATCAATGGTTAAGACATATGTGTTATGAAATTTTCAGTCAGGTCAATTCAATGCCTTTACCGAGTCAGTTATTGAATACACATGAAGCAGAATAATCACTGATGGTTAATTCGGATGAATGATGTTTAATGTTCAAAAAATTAGACAAGATCTTGATTCAGAAATAAATGTAGATGGCAAAGTCTGTAAGCAATATGCCCATGAAATTGAAGAATATGTATTGGAGCTAAAAAAATTCCCAAACGAAATTTTTCAGATTTATTTACAGCTTCTAGATTCACCAAATTTTTTTCAATTTCATGGAATTTATCATTTTTTCAAACAGTTATACTTTGATTTTGAAAAGCTATCACCATTACAAAAGCAACAGCTCAAAATTAAAATTATCGAGTGTTTACAACATCCTGTTGAAAATAATCTAGAACTTTGGTTGTCTGAAATTATTCAAAACAAATATTAAATCATTGTTGATCTGAACTTATTCCGCTTGTAATTCAGCTTCAGTCAACTTGTCTGGTGTCATGAGTGCTTGATTAACATAAAGTTTAATTAAGCGTTCACGTGAACCGATCGACTTTTGATAATGCGTTGAATTGAGTAGTAATGATGCGCCGTAAGTGATCGTCCAAATATAAGATAAATAATCACGAATCGACATAATACTATTCAGCGATTTCAGATGTGCACCAAATAAGTCTTTAAGTTCCAAAATACGTTGTTCACGGATGGTATATAGTTCTTCGAATAAGTCTTTGAGTTTGCGCTCATTATTGGTTAAACGTTCTTCTATGACATGCAATAAAATAGTTCGATTCGAATTGAGCATGTTGTAGAGCATGTATTGTGATACATAAATTTTGATGTCGTGATGATAAGCTTTTGAAATATCTAAAAGTCTTTTTTCATTCAAAATAATCAATTCAAGATAAAGCTGATTTTTGCTTTTAAAATGTTTATAGATTGTCCCTTTGGCAATATCAAGTTCTGCGGCAAGCTCACTTAACGTAATATCCTGATTATTATCTAGTAATAATGTCTCTGCCATGGCTAAAATTTTCTCTTTACGTAGTAGAAAATTTTGTTGGCGAACTGAACTCATCCTATTGTTCCAAACCATTGAAAGCACTGGCTTAGAGTATATCAGCTATTTATTTGTTTCAATCAAACTATAGTCAATGACCCATAAGAAAATGTTTCAAAATAAAAATACTTATCCAATAATTTAACGTTTTACAAAAAATGAATCTGTTGATTTTTTATTGTCAATGAAAATGAACCTGTGAGATCATTTTATGTAAATATATTTCCATTTTATTTGAATTTGATTTATTGTTTTTCGCATGTTTTTAAAATTTGAAAATCTTACATTAACCTTGTAATTATTATGTTATGTGTATATTTTTTTGAATAAATAAATTCTAAGTTAAAGTTGTGTTTAATCTTTTTTTGGGTGATTTTGTTCAAGTTATTGATATAAATAGTGTTGATGGATATGCAATGCTTTTCAGTATTATTCTTTGAATAAAGAGCAAAAAAGCCAATAGATACATTGATTTTGATTTAAAAATAAATGACTTTTCACATGGTTTATTGTGGAGGGCGATTGAAATAGATAATTTTTATATGTGTTTATTTCAATAATGAGTGATTTATACAGCACTTTTCGTTGATCTAGAAAAGAAAAGTTGAGTAACAAGGAAAGCCGGAATGCCGATTTACAATGCGCCACTTAAAGACATGGAATTTATTCTCAATGATGTATTTAAGGCTGATGAGTTTTGGCAAAATACTGAGAATTTAGCTCATCTGGATATGGCAACTGCCAATGCAATTTTGGAAGAAATGGCGAAGTTTTCGAAGAATGTCATTCTAGATTTAAACCGTTCAGCGGATGAAGAAGGCGGTGCGCAGTTCAATCAAGGTGTGGTGACTACACCGAAAGGTTTCAAAGAAGCATTTCAACAGTTTGCAGATGGTGGTTGGATTGGTTTAGGGGCGAATGAAGCTTTTGGCGGTCAGGGCATGCCAAAAATGCTGACTGTACTTGCCGATGAAATGATCTGGAGTACCAATCCATCATTTATGCTGTATCCACTTTTGACTGTGGGTGCAGGCATGGCGATTGATCAGGCAGCTTCAGAGGAACAAAAGGCAACGTATTTACCAAAATTCTATACAGGTGAATGGTCAGGAACAATGTGTCTGACTGAGCCGCATTCAGGTACAGATCTAGGCATTATCAAAACCAAAGCTGAACCAAATGCTGATGGTTCTTATGACATCACGGGAACAAAAATCTTTATTACCAGTGGTGAGCATGATCTTTGTGAAAATATTATTCACCTTGTTTTAGCGAAAACGCCTGATGCACCTGCGGGTTCTCGTGGTATTTCTTTATTCATCGTACCGAAGTTTTTAGTCAATGAAGATGGTTCTTTGGGGGAACGTAATACCTTAGGCGCAGGTTCGATTGAGCATAAGATGGGGATTAAAGGTTCTGCAACTTGTGTGATGAATTTTGATGCAGCCAAAGGTTTCCTTGTTGGTAAGGAAAATCAAGGTCTGGCTGCGATGTTTATCATGATGAACTATGAACGTTTGTCGATGGGTATTCAGGGCATTGGCGCATCTGAATATGCGTATCAAAATGCAGCACAGTATGCGACGGATCGTTTGCAGGGTCGTTCGGCAACAGGTGTGAAATCTCCTGAAAAGCCTGCGGATTCAATCTTGGTACATGGTGATGTGCGCCGTATGTTGTTGAATGTACGTGCCAATAATGAGGCATCTCGTGCATTTGCCGTCTATGTTGGTCAGCAACTGGATATTACTAAATTCTCAAATGATGCCGAAGCGGTACGTAAAGCCAATGATCGTGTCGCGTTATTAACACCGATTGCCAAAGCTTATTTAACGGATAAAGCGTTGGATTCAGCTTTAGAAGCACAAATGTGTTTCGGTGGTCATGGTTATATCCGTGAATGGGGCATGGAGCAGTGTATTCGTGACTTACGTATTTCACAGATTTATGAAGGTACAAATGGCGTTCAGGCGATTGATTTGATTGGTCGTAAAACCATTAAATCCAATGGTGTTTTTATTGCGGAATATATTGCTGAAATTCGTGAATTTGCAGCGTCTATGGATGATGCTTTAAGTATTAAAGCTGTAACTTTGGATGTGTGTCATCAGGTTGAAGCATTGACGCAGTTTATTATTGAACAAGCAAAGTCGAATCCTGATTTCTCAAATGCTGTGGCAGTAGATTATTTACATGCTGTTGGTTTGTTGAGCTTCACATATATGTTTGCACGTATTGCGCAGGCTGCTCAGGTGAAATCTGAAAACTTCTATCAGAATAAGTTGGTTCTGGC
Source organism: Acinetobacter wuhouensis (assembly GCF_001696605.3). NCBI lineage: Bacteria > Pseudomonadati > Pseudomonadota > Gammaproteobacteria > Moraxellales > Moraxellaceae > Acinetobacter > Acinetobacter wuhouensis. Next base: position 1,539,985 of record NZ_CP031716.1, read on the forward strand.
GCAGTATTATGTGGCGAAAGTGCTTCCTGATCTGGCTACACGTGTTCAGCGTATTCAGGCAGGTGCGGAGTTGGTGATGCAGTTGCCTGAGGATTATTTTACAGCGCAGGCTTGATGAGTTTTTTATTTATTTAGATCACTTTTATTAATGATAATCCCTCCCTTGCGGAGCAGTGCTCCTCACCTTTGAAAAAGGGATGAGTATGAATCTAATGAAAGTGAAAAGATCGTAACTTGAAAGTTTCAAGTAATGAAAAACTCCCTCCTTTGAAAAAGGAGGGTTGGGGAGGATTTAATAATTCTTTTCAGTAATTTATTCAAACATGATTCAAGATGAATTATGGAAAGTTTTGAGTCAGTCAGCTGACTCAAAATTCACAACAAGATTGAAAATAGATGGAACAGGTAGATAACAATGATCGTGATTGTAGAAGCAGTACGTACCGCAATGGGCGGTTTTCAAGGTGCATTATCGGCATGTACAGCACCTGATCTCGGTGCAGTGGCAATTAAAGAAGCAGTTGCACGTGCAGGCTTACAGCCAACCGATATTGATGAAGTAATTTTTGGTTGCGTACTTCCTGCGGGTTTAAAGCAAGGTCCTGCACGTCAGGCGATGCGTCAGGCAGGTTTGCCTGATACCACAGGTGCAACCACGATCAATAAAATCTGTGGTTCGGGTATGAAAGCAGTGATGCAGGCAGCCGATGCAATCAAAGCAGGTTCTGCAAGTATCGTGGTCGCAGGTGGTATGGAGTCAATGTCCAATGCACCGTATTTACTCGATAAAGCCCGTGCAGGCTATCGCATGGGACATGGTAAAGTCACAGATCACATGTTTCAGGAAGGTCTGGAAGATGCTGAAACAGGTTTGTCGATGGGAATCCTTGCACAGGAAATGGCAGATAAAAAAGGCTATACCCGTGAGCAGCAGGATGCTTATGCAATCAGCTCTTTAAATAAAGCGGTTGAAGCAGTAAATAATGGCTATTTCAAAGCGGAAATTGTCCCTGTAACAGTATCATCCCGTAAAGGTGATGTGGTTGTTGAACAGGATGAACAACCTCTAAATGCCAAAGCAGACAAAATTCCAACCTTACGTCCTGCATTTAAAAAAGATGGCACAATCACAGCTGCCAATGCCAGTTCTATTTCAGATGGTGCATCAGCACTAGTTGTGACTTCAGAAGAAATTGCAGCAGAACGTGGCTTAAAACCATTAGCCAAAGTTGTGGCATACGCAACTAATTCACAGCATCCATCTGAGTTCACGATTGCACCTGTAGGTGCAATTGAAAAAGTATTGAAGCAAACAGGTTGGGCTGTTGAAGATGTTGATCTTTGGGAAGTGAACGAAGCTTTTGCCATGGTCGCGATGCTTGCAATTGATGGTTTTAATTTAGACCGTGAAAAAGTCAATATCAATGGTGGCGCATGTGCGCTCGGGCATCCACTCGGATCATCTGGTTCACGTATTATTGTGACCTTGATTCATGCTTTAAAACGCACAGGCGGTAAAAAGGGTATCGCATCATTGTGTATCGGTGGTGGTGAGGCGACTGCGATTGCGATTGAATTGGTTTAATTTTTCAATCCCTTATTTTTAAAATTTAATTACTCAAGATTGACCAACATCCTTGTACGCAAGGGTGTCGGATGGTTGCATGCTGTATTTCTATTTTTTAGCTGTTTTTAGCAGTATTTTTGAGATTTTTTAAATGATTAACGGTTTAGAGCGTATTCGCTGTGCAGCTTTGCACGACAAAGTCATGTCTGTAGAAAAGGCAATTGAACTCATTCAAGACGGTGATGTCGTGGGGATGAGTGGTTTTGGTGGTGCAGGGGAAGCGAAAACTGTTCCGCTGGCTTTGGCGGATCATGCGCAGAATCATCCGATGAAAATTACTTTGGCGACAGGTGCGAGTCTGGGCAATCGCATTGATGGGCGTTTGAGTGATGCGCATGCTTTGGAGCGCCGTTATCCTTATCAAGCCGATCCGACATTACGCAAAGCCATTAACAATGGTGAGGTAATGTATATCGATCAGCATTTGTCAGAACTTGCCGATAATATTCGCCATAAAAACCTCCCTAAAATTAATGTTGCGGTGATCGCTGCGACTGCAATTACAGAAGATGGACAAATTATTCCGACAGGTTCATGTGGCAACTCTGCAAACTTTGTTGAAATGGCTGATCATGTCATTGTAGAAATTGATAATACCATCAGCCCTGTACTTGAAGGTGTGCATGATATTTATGTGCCCAAAGCGCGTCCGAACCGTGATCCGATTCCATTAACCGCGGTCGGTGACCGTATAGGGACAATTGGTATTCAGGTAGACCCAAGCAAAATCTCAGCGATTGTGATCAATGATTTGCCTGACACTTCATTTAAAATGGATGAGGCAGATGATGAAACTCTTGCGATTGCCAAACATTTGGTTCACTTCTTTGAAAATGAAGTTGCTGTAGGGCGTTTGCCCGAAAATTTAGGACCACTTCAGTCAGGTGTAGGCTCGATTGCCAATGCTGTTTTTGCAGGTTTTGAACATTCTGATTTTCATGATCTGGAAATGTACTCAGAAGTGCTACAGGACTGTACGTTCCAGTTGATTGATTCAGGGAAGATGAAGTTTGCTTCGGGCAGTTCAATGACCTTGTCGGATGATTGTGCCAAACGTGTAATGAATAATTTTGAGCAATACAAAGACAAAATCGTCATGCGTCCACAGGAACTGTCGAATAACCCTGAACTTATTCGTCGTTTAGGCATCATTGCCATAAACACGGCACTTGAGTTTGACATCTATGGTAATGTCAATTCAACCCATGTGACGGGTACGAAAATGATGAATGGTATTGGTGGTTCAGGTGACTTTACCCGTCATGCGCACTTAGCGATTTTCGTGACCAAATCCATTGCCAAAGGTGGTGCAATTTCTTCAGTTGTACCGATGGTGAGCCATTGTGATCATGCTGAACATGATATTGATGTATTGGTGACAGAGCAGGGCTTGGCGGATTTGCGTGGACTTGCGCCACGTGAGCGTGCTTTGAAAATTATAGAGAAATGTGCACATCCAAGTTATAAGGCTGATTTGTTGAGCTATTTTAATCGTGCCTGTGCATTGGGTGGTCAGACTCCACATGTGCTACGTGAGGCGTTGGCTTGGCATGCACAGTTTGAAGAAACGGGTAGTATGAAGTCAGCATAATGATTTTATAATGAGCATAAAAAAACCTGATCATGAGATCAGGTTTTTGCTGTTTAGAAGAATATTTCTATTCTACAAAACTTAGTCAGCACGACGCCAAATCGTACCTTGACGGGTATCTTCTAACACCACACCTTGATCGAGTAAAGACTGACGAATTTCATCGGCTTTGGCAAAGTCTTTGCCTTTCTTCGCATCGACACGTTGTTGAATCAAATCTGCAATTTGTTCTTCAGATAAACCCAAAGCTTCTTGTCCAATATCTGATTTTAAGAAGTCTTCAACATCATGTTGTACTAAGCCCAAAATATTGGTCATGTGACGTAAAGTAGAATAGTAAATCGCAGATTGCTCAGCATTTTCTTCTTTAACCGCACGATTGAGTTCTTTATTCACTTCAAATAACACAGCAATGGCTTCAGGTGTATTGAAGTCATCACACATTGCATTGTTAAAACGTTCAACCAAAGCGCCATCTAAAGTTTCGGCGGTTTTGTCACCATAGGCTTGTTGATAGGTTTTAAAAGAATTATAAAAACGAGAAAGGGTATTTTTCGCTTCTTTTAATGCAACATCTGAATAGTTCACTGGGCTACGATAGTGTGAAGACACAATAAAATAGCGCACTACTTCAGGATGGAACTTTTCAATCACATCACGAATGGTAAAGAAGTTGCCTAAAGACTTAGACATTTTCTCACCATCAACATTAATGAAACCTGCATGCATCCAATAGTTTACATATTGTTCGCCAGTTGAAGCTTCTGATTGTGCGATTTCATTTTCATGATGTGGGAATGTTAAATCTGCACCACCACCGTGAATATCGAAATGATTGCCTAAGCAGCAAGTTGACATTGCAGAACATTCAATATGCCAACCCGGACGTCCATTGCCCCAAGGTGAAGCCCATGCAGGTTCATTTTCTTTGGCATGTTTCCACAGTACGAAGTCAAATGGATGTTTTTTCTCAACTTCTACATCGACACGTTCAGATGCGCCTGCTTGCATATCTTCAAGTTTACGACCTGAAAGACGACCATATTTTGCGAATTTTTCAACTTCAAAATAGACATCACCATTTTCAGATGGATAAGCTGTGCCTTTATTCACCAAGTTGCCAATCATATTTTGCATTTGATCAATATAATCAGTTGCGCGAGGTGCTTCATCAGGTGGGATACAACCTAATTTGGCAAAATCTTCATTCATTGCGTCGATGAAGCGCTCAGTCAGCTGAGAAATCGTTTCACCATTTTCATTGGCACGTTTAATGATTTTGTCATCAATATCCGTGATATTGCGGACGTATTTTACTTTCCAACCTTGACTACGTAGGAAACGGTTGATGTAGTCAAATGCAACCACTGTACGTGCATGACCAATATGACAGTAGTCATAAACTGTCATACCACACACATACATGTCGATATGTCCTTCTTTACGTGGAACAAATTCAACTTTTTTACGTTGTTCTGAATTATAAAGAACGAATGGTTGCATAGGTCTTCTAAGTGCTTCTATATAAGGGTGGTTTATCTTAACCTAAGCATTTTTATTCATAAAGTTAAAATCAAAATAAAGATGGGTTTTCGAATGTTTTATATTTCAAACGTATTTGATTTCTGTAACAAAGGTATTCATCGCTTTTAATTTTTGAAGCGCAGGTATTGTTTTTGAAATTCACAGGACTAGATCTAATTTGTAATTTCTCCATCAAGATAGAAATTCTGTACAATTCGTGAAAACTTAAACATTTAACAAAGCAGTCTATTGTATTGCTATGCTAAAATATGAAAATATTCCATTTGATATTCAAAACTCTGCTTAGAGTTAAGGTTAGTCCATTTTGAATCCTGAAAATCTGCCAAACCAAGTTGATTTCCAAAAAGTAGCTTTGGAAACCTTGCGCATTGAAGAACAAGCTTTAGAAATTCTCGCAACCCAGATTGACGAGCGTTTTGATCGTGCATGCCAAATCATTTTGCAGTGCAAAGGTCGCCTTGTAATTACAGGTATGGGCAAGTCGGGACATATCGGACGCAAAATGGCAGCAACCTTTGCATCAACAGGTACACCATCATTCTTTATGCACCCTGGCGAAGCAGGGCATGGTGACTTGGGAATGTTAGTCAAAGGTGATGTATTGATCGCAATTTCAAACTCTGGAAAGAGTGATGAAATTATGATGCTGATGCCACTGATTAAGCATTTAGAAGTGCCTTTAATTACCATTAGTGGTGATGATAAAGGGCCAGTGCCACAGAATGCAGATGTTGCATTGACACTCGGAAATATCAAAGAAGCTTGTCCTTTGGGATTAGCGCCAACATCGAGTACAACTGCGACTTTAGCGTTGGGTGATGCATTGGCTGTAGCATTACTAGATGCACGTGGTTTTACCGCAGACGATTTTGCAATGTCACATCCTGCTGGTGCTTTGGGTAAACGATTGTTGTTGCATGTAAAACATTTGATGCATACAGGAAATGATTTACCAAAAGTACATCCTGATACACCGATGAATAAAGTATTGTACGAAATATCAAATAAACGCTTAGGTTTAACCACGATTGTGGACGAAAATGACACATTATTGGGTATTTTTACCGACGGTGATTTACGTCGTTTGATTGATAAACAACAAGGTTTTGATGTCAATCAAGCTGTGTCAGAAGTGATGGTAAAAAATCCTTCAACCATTTCTAAAGAAGCACGTGCAGTTGAGGCTTTAGAGAAAATGAATGACAAAAAAATTAACCAATTTATTGTTGTAGATGATGCCAATAAAGTGATTGGTGTTATTAGCATGCATGACCTGATTCAAGCTGGAGTAAATTAATCAATGGCTTCTTATGTTTTACTGGAACAAGCGCGTCATATTGAAGCATTGGTTTTAGATGTAGATGGTATTTTAAGTGATGGTTTTGTAACTTTGACCAATACCGGTGATGAAATTAAATCATTCGATATTCGTGATGGTTTAGGCATGAAGTTGGTGCAAAAATCTGGCATTAAAGTCATCATCATCACGGGTCGTAAAAGCAATATTGTTGAAAAACGTATGGCTGACTTAGGTGTCGATTTAGTTTTTCAAGGTCGTGAAGATAAAGGCGTAGCGCTACGTGAAGCATGTGCGCAATTTGATTTAGACCCTGAAGATTGTTTGTATATGGGTGATGACTGGCCAGATCTGTCTGCATTTGCAATTGCTGGGATGAAAGTAACAGTACCGAATGGACATGTAGAAGTACGTAAACGTGCAGATTTAGTCACTCAAGCAATGGGTGGGCGTGGTGCAGTACGTGAAGTTTGCGATATGTTACTGATGGCAAAAGGCACTTACCAAGAACTACTTGAAAAATATACAGCTATACCGCATTAATAGCTTATTCAAATGATCAAATGTTGAATGTAATTTATGGATACTAAGGTTTTATATGTCACAGCAGTTGTCATCGCGGCAATGGGTGGTGGCTATTACTATTTCAGTGGAAACGGCAAAAAGTTGGATGTAGATTCATCTCAAAGTATGAAGTATTCTGCTGAAGGTATCCAATTGGTTCAAACTGATGAAAAAGGTAATTTGCATGTGCGAGCGCATGTTGATCATTTGGAACAAGATTTACAAAGAAAAACTTCGCAACTGAGTCATTTAAATGCATCTATGTTTCAAAACAATCAAGTTGATTCAACTTTTTTTGCAAAAGAAGCAAGAGGCTTTAATGATAATGAAAAGGTTATTTTAACAGGTGATGTTAAAGCGACTAAAATTGGTGATGGCGGAACGATGGTATTTTTAACAGATGAGTTGACGGGTTATCCTAAGCAACGTCTGTTCGAAACAAATCACCAAGTGACTGTTAATGCACCAGATGCAGAGTTTATCAGCCAAGGTTTAAAAGCGGATTTAAATCAAGGTCAATATGAGTTTGCACATATTCGAGGAAAGTATGTACCTAATTAAGCCATTTTCGATTCAAAACTCTTTCCTAAAAAAAGCAATTTGTAGTGTTGGTTTGATGTGTTTTTCAGTGGCGTCATTTGCGCTACCATCAGACCGTAACCAACCGATTTCATTGGTTGCAGATAAAGCAACGTATAATGAGCGTACTGGTGTAACGACTTATTCAGGTAATGTCATTATCGAACAAGGGACAATGAAGTTACAAGCGGCTTCAATTGTTGCTCAGCTCAATAAAAATAAACAGATTAGTACGATTACGGCTACAGGTTCACCTGCGAAATTTCAGCAACAAGTGGATACTGCGAAAGGTATTGCCCGTGGTGAAGCACAGAAAATTATTTACAATGCTGAAACAGGTATTTTGAACTTGGTGGGTAATGCTTATCTTTATCAAAATGGCGCGAGTATTCGTAGTAATACTTTACGCTATAGTATGAATAAAGGTGATATTGAGGCTTCTGGTAGTTCAAATGAAACAGGATCACCAAAAGGTCGTGTGCAAATCATTATTCCGCCAAACAGTACCAAGTCATTCCCTGGGGTGCGTGATTAATGCAAGCTGAGAATCAAGTACAGACATTGTGTATCAAACACCTAGCTAAAGTGTATAGTAAGCGCTGGGTAGTGAAAGATGTTTCTTTTACAATGCAAAGTGGACAGATTGTAGGACTACTTGGGCCAAATGGTGCGGGTAAAACCACCAGCTTTTATATGGTGGTCGGTTTGGTTCGCATGGATAAGGGTGAAATTCATTTAGATGATGAAGATATTTCAGACTTAGCGATGCACCAGCGTGCGCGGAAAGGGATTGGTTATTTACCACAAGAAGCCTCAATTTTTAGAAAGTTGACCATTGCTGAAAATATCATGGCAATTCTTGAAACACGTAAAGACCTAGATAAACAACAACGTCAACAACGTCTTAAAGAGCTTTTGGAAGATTTTAAAATCTCGCATATTAAAGACTCTTTAGGCATGAGTGTTTCTGGTGGTGAGCGACGTCGTGCTGAAATTGCACGAGCTTTGGCAGCTGATCCGAAATTTATGCTTTTGGATGAACCTTTTGCAGGGGTTGATCCGATCTCTGTCGGAGATATTAAGGATATTATTCGTCAGCTCAAAGGGCGTGGTATCGGTGTTCTCATTACAGACCATAATGTACGTGAAACTCTTGCAATTTGTGAACACGCATATATTGTTAGTGAAGGTGCTGTCATTGCAGAAGGGACACCTGAAGACGTCTTAGCCAATGAAACAGTACGAGAAGTGTATTTGGGTGATGATTTCACTGTATAAGTGGATTTGATTGAATAGAAAAAGGTGAAGCAAATGCTTCGCCTTTTTTATTTGATTTTTTGTTTATAGAGAAGAATTAAGGTATAAGCAACTGATGATGTCTTATTCATGGAGTTTATTATTTAGATACACATTTGCTTTAAAAATAAACAATTGTGATTTTTTAGTTTAAATAATACCCATAAGTTCTAGATGGTTTTTTATGCAGATTAAAAATTAGACAGAATGGAGGTTTGGCTTAATCTGTCATTGTCTAAAGACTCAGTTTGTTTAGATAATATTTATAAATTCAAAATATTAATAATAATCATATTTTATTATTTAAATAAAAAAATAATTTAATTTACCTAAATTTTATGATTTAAAACACATGGGTAAAGTGGATTTTAATTATTTAAAATTTAATATAGTGTGATGTTGAGCACATTTAATTTCTCTGGGTTGTTTTAAATATATTAGTGGTTTTTATGAAATATCTTATTTTATAAATATGTGAATTTTTTATTTTAAAATTAACTACTTGTGAAATTTGTCGCATTTAATTATCTTTTTGTAGATGGGTGAAGTATAAAATAAGGAATTATTATGACAAATATCACAATTTACGAAAAAGGAACGGCAAAAGTATTAACTCAAGATGTAGTTAATAGCCATCACTCAGTTTATAAAGTAAATATTGAGAAAAATAATATTGCTAAGGCAATAAAAGTTAATAATAATTTGGAAGTATATTTACTAAATGGTGAAAAAGTTGTCATTGAGGACTTCTTTGTTGGTGAAAAACCGAAAGAATTTACGATTGAAACGGCTGATGGACAACATTTTTTATTAAACTTTTTAGCATTTGATACAGAAGGTGTTGCTACAAAAATTGATTATTTGAGTATTTCAGATTTTCATGAATATTTAGTTGGTGATGATTCTGCGGTCGTGCCAATTTGGGCATGGGTTGCAGGAGCGGCAGGGTTGATTGGTATAGCCGCAGCGGCAGGTGGCAGTGGTGGCTCTAGTCATTCAGATAATGGTGCGAATAGTGGCGATCATACTGGCCCTAAATTAACTATTGATGTTATTGATAATAAAAAATAAATATTAAAGCTGATGAAGCCAGCAAAATTGAGATTAAAGATGCTAATGGAAATACCATAGGTTCTGGGAAATTAAATCAAGCGGGAGAAATTGACATTACTTTGTCCCGTCCACTTCAAGATAATGAAACAATTACGATTATCGCAACAGACACATCAGGGAATAAAACACCAGAAACAATTAATGTTGGTGATGTTACTAAACCAGAAGTTAGTGTGGATATTGTTGATGAAAATACCATTCAAATTGATTCAAATGAACCTGGTAGTAAAGTCGAAATTACGGATAGTGCAGGCAATAAAATTGCAGAAGGTATAATTGATGAGAATGGACAGCTTATTGTTGATGTTGATAAGCCATTAAATCCTGGTGATAAAATTATTGTCAATGTAACAGATGAAGCAGGCAATAAAACTACAGAAGAAGTCCCCATTGATGAATTTACTGGTGGTGGAAATAGCGGTAGTGCAGATAAACAACCGCCTGTATTTGAAAGTGCGGACGTTAATACTTTAGGACAAATTGAGCTTCATTATTCGGAAGAATTAGATGCAGATAATTTGCCAGCTGCTAATCAATTTGTTGTTAAGGTTGATGGCAAAACTATTCCAGCTGAAAACATTACAGTGAGTGTTATTGATCAGCAAGTGATTTTAACTTTAAATCCGCCTATCTACACGGGTCAAACCGTAACGGTAAGTTATCAAGATGCTACTGTAGGTGATGATCTCAATGCAATCCAAGATCTTCGTGGAAATGATGCGGCTGATCTTCCTGAAACGGCATTAACAAATAAATCAACCGTTGTTGATCCAACTGATAAAACTCCTCCAATCATTAAAACTGAAGTTACAGATGCGACTCATATTGAAGTGACTTCAAATGAATCTGGTACTGTTGAAATTAAAGATGTCGCAGGCAATGTGATTGGTAGTGGTACGATTACTGGAAATGATACACCTGATAATATTCAATTGACTCGTCCATTGGTGGATGGTGAAACAGTCACAGTTGTGGTTACTGATGCTGCGAAAAATGAAGGGAAAGAAACAGTTAAAGTGGGTGATGTGACTGCTCCAATTTTGACAAATACCTCGGTCAATGTGGATGGGGAATTGGTGCTTAGTTTTAATGAGCCATTGGATGAGGACAATCCACCGCAAGCGACTGACTTTACCATACTGATCGGTGGTGTACTGACGGCTCCAAGCACAGTAACTGTTGAAGGTAAAGACGTAATACTTACTTTTGACCCGCCAATCTATGCAGGTCAAAGTGTACAAGTGATCTACAAAGATCCAACGGCTGGTGATGATATCCAAGCGATTCAAGATATTGACGGTAAAGATGCAGCAAGCTTCAACGAAACTGTAAAACCATTGGACAACCACTCAACTCAACAGCCCCCGACGACACCAGACACAGTAGCGCCATTACTTAAAACAGCAGTGGTCGACCCAACTGGAAAAATTATTTTGACCTTTGATGAAGCACTTGCTGGAGAAGCTGCGACAGTTGAAGATTTCAAAGTGATGGTCGATGGACAAGCGGTAACCGTCCAAAGTGTTGAGGTAATAGGTGATACAGTCACAGTGGTGACCAGTCCCGTAATTCCAGCAGGTTCTACTGTTGTCGTGAGTTACAAAGACGTAGATACCAGTGATGGTACTACCGACAATGGCGTACTTGAAGATGCGGCAGGCAATGATGTTGTTAGCTTTGATAAAGTGATTGGTGGTAGTGACAATGGATCAACTCAACAGCCCCCGACGACACCAGACACAGTAGCGCCATTACTTAAAACAGCAGTGGTCGACCCAACTGGAAAAATTATTTTGACCTTTGATGAAGCACTTGCTGGAGAAGCTGCGACAGTTGAAGATTTCAAAGTGATGGTCGATGGACAAGCGGTAACCGTCCAAAGTGTTGAGGTAATAGGTGATACAGTCACAGTGGTGACCAGTCCCGTAATTCCAGCAGGTTCTACTGTTGTCGTGAGTTACAAAGACGTAGATACCAGTGATGGTACTACCGACAATGGCGTACTTGAAGATGCGGCAGGCAATGATGTTGTTAGCTTTGATAAAGTGATTGGTGGTAGTGACAATGGATCAACTCAACAGCCCCCGACGACACCAGACACAGTAGCGCCATTACTTAAAACAGCAGTGGTCGACCCAACTGGAAAAATTATTTTGACCTTTGATGAAGCACTTGCTGGAGAAGCTGCGACAGTTGAAGATTTCAAAGTGATGGTCGATGGACAAGCGGTAACCGTCCAAAGTGTTGAGGTAATAGGTGATACAGTCACAGTGGTGACCAGTCCCGTAATTCCAGCAGGTTCTACTGTTGTCGTGAGTTACAAAGACGTAGATACCAGTGATGGTACTACCGACAATGGCGTACTTGAAGATGCGGCAGGCAATGATGTTGTTAGCTTTGATAAAGTGATTGGTGGTAGTGACAATGGATCAACTCAACAGCCCCCGACGACACCAGACACAGTAGCGCCATTACTTAAAACAGCAGTGGTCGACCCAACTGGAAAAATTATTTTGACCTTTGATGAAGCACTTGCTGGAGAAGCTGCGACAGTTGAAGATTTCAAAGTGATGGTCGATGGACAAGCGGTAACCGTCCAAAGTGTTGAGGTAATAGGTGATACAGTCACAGTGGTGACCAGTCCCGTAATTCCAGCAGGTTCTACTGTTGTCGTGAGTTACAAAGACGTAGATACCAGTGATGGTACTACCGACAATGGCGTACTTGAAGATGCGGCAGGCAATGATGTTGTTAGCTTTGATAAAGTGATTGGTGGTAGTGACAATGGATCAACTCAACAGCCCCCGACGACACCAGACACAGTAGCGCCATTACTTAAAACAGCAGTGGTCGACCCAACTGGAAAAATTATTTTGACCTTTGATGAAGCACTTGCTGGAGAAGCTGCGACAGTTGAAGATTTCAAAGTGATGGTCGATGGACAAGCGGTAACCGTCCAAAGTGTTGAGGTAATAGGTGATACAGTCACAGTGGTGACCAGTCCCGTAATTCCAGCAGGTTCTACTGTTGTCGTGAGTTACAAAGACGTAGATACCAGTGATGGTACTACCGACAATGGCGTACTTGAAGATGCGGCAGGCAATGATGTTGTTAGCTTTGATAAAGTGATTGGTGGTAGTGACAATGGATCAACTCAACAGCCCCCGACGACACCAGACACAGTAGCGCCATTACTTAAAACAGCAGTGGTCGACCCAACTGGAAAAATTATTTTGACCTTTGATGAAGCACTTGCTGGAGAAGCTGCGACAGTTGAAGATTTCAAAGTGATGGTCGATGGACAAGCGGTAACCGTCCAAAGTGTTGAGGTAATAGGTGATACAGTCACAGTGGTGACCAGTCCCGTAATTCCAGCAGGTTCTACTGTTGTCGTGAGCTACAAAGACGTAGATACCAGTGATGGTACTACCGACAATGGCGTACTTGAAGATGCGGCAGGCAATGATGTTGTTAGCTTTGATAAAGTGATTGGTGGTAGTGACAATGGATCTACACAAGTGCCACCAACAACAGAAACTCCTCCAATTTTATTATCAAGTGTTGCAACACCAGAAGGAGAAATTATTTTAACATTTGACCAAGCATTGTCTTCAGATTTACCAAATGCGAGTTCATTTGTCTTACTTGTAAATGGTCAAAGTGTGACAATTGATTCAATTAGTTTCACAGATACAACCCATGAAAGTATTGTGCTTCATACCAGCCCAGCGATTCCCAAAGACGCGATAGTTTCACTGATTTATATGGATCCAACTTCATCCGATGATGCAAATGCAATTCAAAATGTAAATGGATTAGATGGTGCAAGCTTCCAAGTTGTTGTTAATACATTGAATGGACTTGATCCACTTTTAGCTAAAAATGATTTCAATACAGTTGATTTTGGATTGGAGAGTGTTGCTGTATGGGACGATATTATCAATGCTCATGATACCAAAGTTATTGAACTACTTAGTAGTAATACTGAAAGCTCAGGTGTTGAATTTACATTACCAAAAAATGGTGATTCCACTATAGATTATTCAAGTGATGTGTTGATCACGATACAGCAACAAGATTTACTTTCTGTTGCTACTGGTTTTTCAGTCATTATTATGCGTAAAAATGACCAAGGGGAATATGAGCAGTATGCTGTTAAAACTGTACAAAATGGTGGTGTAATTGCTGATAGCTCATTATTACAAGTATTAGGTATTGTTGGAGATGGAAACACGATTGCAGTAAGCCTTGACGATTTACCGGAAGGTGATTACAAAGCTGTAATAGCAAGTGATCAAAGCGTATTATCCGATGTGTTGACAGAACTAACGCTTGCTGAATTAGCAAGTGGAGAAAAGCTTCTCGGTGCAGAAAACGAAGAATTAGTAATTAATACTTTGAAAGCGTTATTAGAGGCGAAAGGGCAAGGTAATTTATTATCAACAGTTGTTGTAGGATTGGTTTCAGGCTTATTAGATACCGTCAATGGTGTTCGGTTAGATGTGTTGGTGAAGGCTTTAACTGACTTGCCAATACTAAAAAATGTATTAAATGCCGCAGATTTTATAACAGGAATTGTTGCGGGATTAGTTGCAAGTACATTAACAATCTATGAGCAAACAGACATTACGATTTCTGGTAAGGATTATTATTTTGAACCTAAGACGATTACTGGTTCATTGTATGAGGAAGTTAATAAACCGCAAAATGATGATCTATTAGGTTATCAAGCCTCTGCGAAAGTTACACTTATTCAAATACTAGACAGTAGTGGGCAAGTTATTGCTACTCAGACAATTGATCCACAAGATGCAGAAACTGAAATTGTAGGTCTGTATGGAACATTTACTTTATATACTGATGGAACGTATAGCTATTCGGCAAATGGATCACATGTTTCGATCGGGCAAAAAGAATATATTAACTATACAATCAGTGATGGTTATAACCAAGATTCCTCAGCTCAATTACAAATTACTATTCGTGGTCAAAATCAAACACCAGTAACCCCAAGTGGTCAAGAACTGTATGCTACAACTGATATTAAAGTGGGTCATTTAGAAATTATACCTACTATAACGAATATTGCTCAAACAGGTAATGATATTACAATTGGTGGTTATGTTGCGAAAAAAACTGGTTTTATCACTGTTGGATTAGATTTGGGTCCTGTACTTGATTTAGGGTTACTTGAAAGCAGTAGTAATACGGGTAATCAAAATGTTGGTATCAGATTGAGTGTCGGTTCTGGTAAAGTCGAAGAATTAAATATCAAAGCAGATGTGGGTGGTGTTGTTATTGGAACAATGGATTTTTATGTTTATAAACTCAATGTGACAACAGGTTATTATGAACAATATCTCGCTAAACCTGATTGGTTTGGTGCATTCTTAGGAGGGGTTTCACCTTTAACCCCACTTACTTTAACTGAAGGTGATTATGTTTTATTAATGAATGCTGGAAGTGGGCTGGCTGCATTAACGGGTTATACGCTGTATGTCATTAATGAGAAGGTATATGATTATAATAGCGTAGATGGTATTAAGTTAGATGGTTCAACGAATTTAACTTTAGAAGGTAATGTACTGACAGATAATTCAGGTTATGGTGTTGATAAACTGACAACTGATGCAAAATTATATGCAGTAAATGGCGTTAAATTTGGGAGTGATACTTCTATTACTGTGAACGGTAAATATGGCACGCTTACAATTAATCAAGATGGCACTTATAGTTATACTATTAATCCAACAGCTACAGGTTATGTTGGCCAAAAGGATACATTTAGTTATACGCTATACGATGCAAAACTTGGTTTATCTTCAACTGCGAATTTAATTATTGATTTAACTACACTTAATTTAAAAGCAGATTTTGATGCTGTACAGCTAGTTAATACAGCTGATCCTATAGTAGTAAATGCAAATTTGGTTAATGCTAGTCCTTTAGTTACTCTGAGTGATGTGAATAAGACTAAAACGTATAACTATAATTTTACGATTAATCCTGATAATTTATATCATGATACCAATTACAATATTAAAGTGACTCGGACAGGTTTAGGTGGAGGAACATTCGAAGCAAAAATCATTAATAAAATAACAAATGAAGTAATAATACTTAAGGAGCCAACAAGTATTGGAACTGGTATTACGATCAGTAATTTGTTAGGGAATTTATCATCAGGTGAATATCAATTAGTTATTACTTTGGTTCAGACTTCTGGAGTTCCGACTTATAGTTTAGATGCTAATATCAAAACGACTACATCAGGTAAATATATAGAAGCAGATAGTACAACGGCTGTCGTTAAAACTGGAAATATCTTTAGTAATGATGATTTGGGTAGTGTAACAACGCATGGTAAAGTACTGATCAGTGGTAAAGAAATGTACCTCAATAGTACCATTACACAAGATTCATCGAGTTTAACTATAACTGGTTCTTATGGGACTTTGGTTTTAGAAAAAAGTGGGAATTATACCTACACCGCCAATGGATCGGGTTATGGTATAGATAAATTTACCTATACAATCGTTGCTGCTGATGGAACAAGTGAACAAGCTGTACTTTCGATTAATGTAGGAAGTAAGTTTGTCGGGTCTATTTATCAAGACATGCTATATAGCACAGCGGGTAATGATACTATTTCGACTTCAGGTAGCTCCGATACCGTCATTTTCAAATTATTGTCTAATACAGACGCAACAGGCGGAAATGGCAAAGACACATGGACAGATTTCCACGTTGGAAATGTTACAACTGATGCTGAGGCAGATAAAGTTGATCTTTCAGCACTACTGATTGGATTTAACAGTGCAAATATTACTAGTGATCTCACAGCTTCTACGGCTTATTTGAAAAATTATCTTGGTGTGAAAGTAGATGGTGATGATGTAACTCTTACTATCGATAGAGATGGTGCAGGAACAGCATATACAGTGAAGACGGATCTATTACAAATGAATGGATTAGCTCAAACGGGTGCAGCATTTAATGGCAAAACTGAAGATGATATTTTGAAACTATTACTTCAAAATCATCAACTAGGATTTTAATTGAAGCGACTTAATCATTGATTCGAGAAACCCTAAGTTCGCTTAGGGTTTTTTATTGCATCAAGTATTTTGATTCATCCATAAATAAACGATTCCTAGCCGTCATTTATGCAATAACACGCTATAATCACAGCATATTGAGTTTAAATTTTTTATTTCCCTTATGGCTTTTACCTTAGCAACTGAAACGACGTTTGAAGAGGACATTAAAAAGAGTCGCTTTCAAGCGATCGCTGCACCTGTAGAAAATGAACAGCAGGTCAAAGAATTTCTAGAAAAGCACCTCGACATTAGCACCACACACCAATGCTGGGCTTGGAAAATAGGACACAATGTTCGTTTTAATGATGACGGTGAACCCTCAGGCACAGCAGGGCGTCCAATACTGGCAACCATTGAAGGTAATGAATTAACCAATACCATTGTTTTAGTCAATCGTTGGTATGGTGGAATCAAACTCGGTACAGGAGGTTTAGTCCGTGCCTATGGTGGATGTGCAGGGCAGTGCCTATTACTCGCTGAAAAAATAGAATTAATAGAAAAGAAAAAAGTTTATTTTCAATGCCAATTTAACGAATGGGCAATCTTTCAATATGAATTGAATACCCAACAAATTGAATACACAGAACAATATACTGCTGAAGGTGTGCAGGTCGATGCCTTATTACAAATCCATCAAATTGACGCATTAAAACTTAAAATCCAAGATGTGACTAGAGGACGTGAACAGTTAAAATTATTAGACGAATAGTGTGCATACGTCCTCTCTTGCGAGGCAGTGCCTCTCAGGACGTGAACAGTTAAAATTATTAGACGAATAGTGTGCATACGTCCTCTCTTGCGAGGCAGTGCCTCTCAGGACGTGAACAGTTAAAATTATTAGATGAATAGTGTGCATACGTTCTCTCTTGCGAGGCAGTGCCTCATAGGACGTGAACAACTCAAAGTGGTAGAGGAAAACGATGACTGAACAAGATCCATTACTGAAGTATCGTGAACAACACAAACATCGTTTAAATTATATGCCGTGGTTGTATTATTCACTCAAAGCTAAAAATAAAGTCTGGGCGGAGCAGTGGCAACACGAGTATCAAGCTTATCTTAAGGCAATGGAAACGGTTGAAATAGGTGAAAATTGCTTTATTTCACCCTTGGCACATATCTTTGCAGAACCTGGACGCAAAATTATTATCGGTGACAATACCTTTATTGCTGCGGATTGTACCTTGCATGGGCCATTGGAAATTGGCAATGAAGTTGCGATTAACCATCACTGCATTTTAGATGGTGGGCGTGTCGGTATTAAATTGCACGATCAAGTGCGTATCGCAGCTTATTGTCATCTCTATGCCTTTGATCACGGCATGGATTTAGAGCAACCAATTTACCAACAAGCGGTAACATCGAAAGGTATCGAAATTGGACAAGATGTCTGGTTAGGCGCACATGTAGGCATCAAAGATGGTGTGAAAATTGCTTCTAAAGCAGTCGTGGGAATGAACAGTATGGTAACCAAGAATGTTGAAGAACGTGAGATTGTGGCAGGGAATCCTGCGCGATTTATCCGATTCCGTGAGTGAATTCACGCTTTGTACAAATCCTTAATAAAAATAAGGATTGATTACATAAAGCTGTCCAAACTTGCCAAAACTTATGCTAATTTTAAATAAAGAAAACCCAGAGCTGGAAAGCTAAAGCGAGGTTAAAATGAATAGAGTCGTGGCGTGTATTGATTCTTCTCCGTGTATCAATGCATTGGCAGAAGCAGCTGCTTGGATTGCTCAGAAAACAGGGCGTGAGCTGGTTTTATTACAAGTTTTGGACTATTACCCAGCAAGTTATCATTTAGGTGAAATTAGTGGGGTCATTGGTTTTGAAAGTAATGCCATGTTACTCAAAGAGCTTGCCGAGTTGGAGCAGAAGCAAAGTGAATTAGCACTAGATTATAGTAATAATTTACTGAAGCACATTTCAGAAATGATTCAAGAAAAATATGGGATCACACCGACTCAAATTCAAATGAAAGGCGATTTTCTTGAACAAAGTTTTAGTGAACTCACTGTGGATGATATTGCCGTGATCGGTCGTGTTGGTGAGCGATCTGCTGAAAAGAATAAAGTACTAGGAAGTAATGTAGAAAACTTTATTCGTGGTACAAAAAGTACGGTTTTGACTGTAGGCGAAACCTTTAAGCCACCGACACGCTTTATTTTTGCCTATGAGCTTTCCGAAGCCTGTCAAAAAATGCTTAAACGTGTAGAGAAAAGTGACTTGTTACGGCTATTGCAATGCCATTTAGTCTATGTTGGAGATCATCCTGAAATATTAAATGAACCTGCACAACGTTTAAGAGATGCAGGTTTGGATGTTGTTGTTGAATATCGTTATGGTGATATCGCTGAAAATATTCTAGATTATCAAAATCAGCATCAAATCCAGCTGATTGTATTAGGTGCATTTAGTCATAGTAAGATTCATCAGTTTTTCCTCGGTAGTGTTACAACAACGATTTTTAGGAATTCATCTGTTCCATTATTGGTGACTAAATAGGGTTCTGTTTTTTGATGAAAGTTTTGATGACCGTTTTGATGAAAATTACGATCAATCGTTATTTATTTCATCATTGTTTTTGAGTAAATTATTTTAATAATTATTGAATAGTTAAGTAAATTACGTAATTCAATAATTGTTTTTACAGAGCCGTAAATCTACAAATTTACGGCTTTTATATTTTTAAATGATAAAAATAATTTGGATAAATCTTGCTTTTTCAAAAGCAATAGTTTTTTAAATATTGCATATTTTAACTGATTAAAAAATAATCTTTTAAATAAATTTCATAATATTCATTGGTTTAAAAAGCTATAACTGAGTTATCCACAATTCTACAAACAAGTTCAGGGGATAACTCAAATATATGAAGTATTCAGTGGTATAAAAATAGGAAAATTAAAAATAAAAAAGACCACGATGTAGTCGCAGTCTTTTTTAGTTGAAAAGTAAAATATTTAGGGTTTATTTTACAATTGCGATTGCAAAACCATCATGACCTTTACTACCAACTGTTTGCAATGCAGTACAAGATAAAATTTTCGGATGGTTTTGCATAGCTTTATACATATCACGGATGCCTTCGATACTTGGCTTAACATTTTCAGGGTCAAGAATATCTCCGGCACGAATCACATTGTCCAATACAATCACTGTGCCTGAGTGTGAAAGATTTAAGCTTAATTCCAAATATTCAGGATAGCTTTGCTTATCCGCATCGACAAATATAAAGTCAAAAGCTTCTGTATCTGCTGGCAAAGCTTTAAGAATGTCAGCAGCCCGACCACATTTTAATTCTATAGTTTGTTTAAGTTTGGCATTATCAATATTTTCTTGCCCTAAAGCGGCATGGGTATCACGACCTTCGATCGTTAAAATATAACCATCATCGGGTAGTGCACGAGCTAGCCACATGGTGCTATAAGCTGCAAAAGTACCAAGTTCTAAAACACGTTTACATTTGTTCATTTGAATCAGCATTTGCAACAACATACCTTGATTGGCTGCAACTGCGAGGTGATCTGGAAATCCTCTGTCAGCCGTATGTTTTAAGGTCTGAGTCAGGATTGGATCTTCAGGAATTAAATGTGATTCGATATAAGCATCGATGTCTGACCACATTTGTTGCATGTTTATCACCTAATTTGGAGTCGCAGGGTTGGTATAGGTGCATTTTAATCGTTTAAACACAGAGTGCAATTTTAATAAAGGTTGTTGCTTTATTTTTGTTCAATTGTGCTTTTGCTGTGCAGATATGAGAAATATGAAGAAATGGCGACAATAAAATCTAAATGACCAATAAAGAGGTTTTAGTTGTAATAATCCTTTAACATTTTGCTAAAACTCAGTAAGAAAGAACTTAAAATGATCAACATCATCGAAAAACTACAGCAAAAGAAAATAATTTTTTGATAGCTTTGCGTGCAACTATTCATTAAAGGTAAATAATAGACCCGATACATTGAGCGGAAAGTTTGCATGATCAATATAAAAAGGCTGATGAAACTAAAGCTAATCACTATATTTTGAATCATAAAATATTGACTTACTTCAGACAATAAAATGTAAATAATCAGACAACTCATACAGATAATAAAAGTCAGCATACTGGTCGAACTGAGCATTTTTAGAAAGGTTTCGTGCCATTCTTTGCGACTAAGTAAGGAGATTCTGGACATTGTACTGGTCATATTCACTGCTCATTTTATGTATATTTTAGCCGATAAAAGATGCTTAAATTTTGTTTGTACGACGTGACTTGACGTGTGTTTGCATAATTTTAAATCGTAGTTTTATGACATCAACATGAAATATTACAATTCAAAGCTGAAAAATTTTATATTTTAAAAATTAAATACAGTTTATTACATATTGAATTTTAAAGATTTTTAATTAAATCAAATGCAAATCATCAATTATCACAAAAGCGTAATAAAGCTGTAACTTATTTGTCATATTTTAAAATCAAAATGCAGTTATCGGAAAAGCACGACACAACAAAAAACTGAAGTGGCGTCTTTCAAATATCGCAGCTTATTTTAAGAGAGAAAAGAATGCGCATTAATCATATCGCACTTGCTTTAGCAGTTTCAGGGGCAGCACTAGCAACTACAGCAAATGCTCGTGATACAATTCAAATCGCTGGTTCTTCTACTGTACTTCCTTTTGCAAGTATCGTTGCAGAAGAATTTGGTAATACTTTCCCTCAATTTAAAGCACCTGTAGTTGGCTCAGGCGGTAGTTCTGCTGGTCTAAAACAGTTCTGTTCAGGTGTGGGCGATAACACAATTGATATCGCAAATGCTTCTCGTAAAATTAAAGACACTGAAGTTGCAGCTTGTAAAAAAGCGGGCGTAAATAAAATCCAAGAAATTAAAATTGGTTATGACGGTATCGTTTTCGCGTCTAACTCAAACAAAGCAGCGTATAAATTACGTCCACAACACGTATTTGCAGCTTTAGCAGCTGAATTACCATCAAATGGTAAATTGGTTCCTAACCCATATACGCGTTGGAATCAAATTGACAAATCATTGCCAAATGAACCAATTACTTTAGTTGTTCCTGCATCTAACCACGGTACACGTGAAGTTTTCCAAGAGAAAATGGTTGAATCAGGTTGTGAAGCGTATGATTACTTCAAAAAGTTAGATAAAGATGCTCAGAAAAAAGCATGTTCAAACTTCCGTAAAGACGGTAAAGTGATTGAAATTGCAGGTGATTATACTGAAACACTTGCACGTTTAAAAACTTCTCCTAGCGCAGTAGGTGTATTTGGTCTTGGTTTCTATGATCAAAACAAAGACAAATTACGTGTTGCTACTGTAAACAATGTAGTTCCATCTGAACAAACTGTTCTAAATGGTACATACCCAGTATCTCGTCCTTTATACTTCTATGTAAAAGGTGAACATTTACAAGCAATCAAAGGCTTAAAAGAATTTACTGAATTCTTCTTGAGCAAGAAAGTTTCTGGTAAGGGTTCTAAACTAGATAAAGCAGGTTTGATCTCTTTATCTGACTCAGAACGTGCAAAAGTACTTGCTGGTTTCAAAGCTGGTAAATAATAAAACCGAACAATTGAGCTGATGGTGGGAGACTACCATCGGCTTTCATTGCTAAGAAGAGTTTTTTCAAATAATGAAAATTGAAAAAACGGTGGAGAATACATGAATCTGCTACTCATTGGCGTGTTATTAGCTTTAATCGCTATCGCATATCAAATCGGGCTACGTAAAAGCCGAAGCCTAGCAGGTAAGGGAAATAACACTGCAATTTTACATTCACGTCCAGGCTATTATGGCTCTTTGGTGGCGTTGTGGTGTGGAATCCCAGCTTTTTTAATTTTGATTGTTTGGAACTTAGTAGAACCAAGTGTTCTACAACATCTTATTTTAAAAAATGTTCCAGCAAATATTGCTTCTTCATTAGATGAAGCAGGGGTACATGTTCTGGTAGAGCGTGTTCAAGCGATTGCTTCAGGATTTGGTGTGACGGATACACCAGCTGCTTATGAAGTTGCAGCCGCAGAGCAGTTGTCAAAATTTGAACGTATTGGGGCATTTGCTAAATTTGCAGTCGTCGTCTGTATTGCAATGCTTGGTTTAGTCTGGGCGCGTAAAAAAATTACGCAACAGTTTCGTGCGCGTAACGAAGTTGAAAAAACCATTAATATCGTTTTGATTCTTTGTTCTGGTGTTGCCATTCTCACTACTGTCGGTATCGTGATGTCGATGTTCAGTGAGGCAATGCACTTTTTCCAATTTGTGAGTCCAATTGATTTCTTCTTTGGTACTGAGTGGAATCCTGGTTTTAGTACTTCTGGGAATGCAGAAGGTAGTTATGGATTATTACCATTGCTATGGGGAACACTCATGGTCAGTGGTATTGCATTATTAGTTGCTGTCCCTCTAGGGCTGATGATTGCAATCTATCTAGCTGAATATGCTTCGCCAAAGTTCCGTTCATGGGCAAAACCAACAATTGAAGTTTTAGCGGGTATTCCAACGATCGTTTATGGTGTATTTGCCATGATGGTGATTGGCCCGATCTTCAAATCTATTGGTGATGCAGTGGGTATCGAAGTCAATGCAACCAGTGCTTTAACAGCAGGTTTTGCAATGGGGATTATGATTATCCCATTCGTATCATCACTTTCAGATGACATTATTACTCAAGTACCACGTTCACTACGTGATGGTTCTTTAGGTTTAGGCGCGACCAAATCTGAAACTATTCGCCAAGTGGTATTACCTGCGGCATTGCCAGGTATTACAGGTGCATTTTTACTTGCAGTTTCTCGTGCAGTAGGTGAAACCATGATTGTGGTTCTTGCAGCAGGGAACAGTCCGTTACTGCATATCAATCCACTTGAAGCAGTGTCGACAGTAACCGTGACGATTGTAAAACAATTAACGGGTGATACTGACTTTGCGAGTCCACAGGCATTGGTTGCCTTTGCATTGGGTCTGACCTTATTCACTATTACATTGTGTCTAAACATTGTCGCACTTTATATTGTGCGTAAATATCGTGAGCAATACGAATGAGTACAAATACATCTCCTATGGATCAAAATGTATTTGATCCTCAAGCAGCAGCAGAACTGCGTGAAAAACGTAAGGCAAAAATTGCCAGTACTTTGTCAAAACGCCATCGTAAAGAAAAAGTATTTCGCATAGTTGGTTTTTCAGCGGTTATTACTGGTCTTGCATTTGTTGCAATATTATTTGGCAGTATTTTGTATAAAGGCTTACCTGCATTTTGGCAAGCCAGTATGACTGTTCCTGTTTACTTTGATCCAACAGTGATTGATGCAGGTCCTAAACCAACTCAGAAAGTGGGTGAGTCGCCTGCGGTATTCCAAGAGCGTTATGTTGATTGGCAAACCAAAATGGGGATGGTGGATTGGGATGCATTAATCGTGAATGGTTTGATTGCAAAAGATCCATCACTCGAAAGCCATCGTGATGAACTTTCTAGCTTATATACCAGTTCTGAGTCGTATCGTATCCGTGATATGGTCTTTAAAGATCCAGCATTAATTGGGAAAAAAGTTGAATTAAACTTCCTTGCTGATGCCAATATTGATGTTTGGCTAGCAGGAAATATTGATCGTACACTTCCAGATGAACAGCAACAATTAGATCCTGAGATTCGTCAACTTGCAGATAAAATGGAAGCTTCGGGTGTGATTAGCCGTACGTTTAATACACAAATGTTCAGCAATCCAGACTCACGCAGTTCACCAGCAACAGCCGGTTTAGCAGGTGCATTCATGGGGTCATTATTCATGATGCTCATCGTGATTGCGATCTCTATTCCACTGGGTGTTGCAAGTGCGATTTATCTAGAAGAGTTTGCACCAAAGAACTTTATCACCGATATTATTGAAGTAAACATTAATAACCTCGCAGCAGTACCTTCGATTGTATTTGGTTTACTGGGTGCTGCCATCTTTATTGGATGGATGCATTTACCAATTTCAGCACCGCTAGTGGGTGGTTTGGTACTCAGTTTAATGACTTTACCAACGGTGATTATTACTACACGTGCTTCATTGAAAGCTGTGCCACCATCAATTCGCCAAGCAGCCCTCGGTATCGGAGCATCACGTCTACAAACTGTATTCCACCATGTATTGCCTTTGGCTTTACCAGGAATTATGACGGGTGCAATTATTGGTATCGCACATGCATTGGGTGAAACTGCTCCGTTACTATTGATCGGGATGAGTGCTTTCGTTGCCAATATTCCAGTATCACCAATGGATCAAGCAACGGCTTTACCTGTTCAAGTTTACTTATGGCAAGGTAACGAACTACGTAACTTCTTCGAAGGGCGTACCGCTGCTGCAATTATTGTGCTCTTAGCGCTGATGGTCGGACTAAATAGCTTTGCAATTTGGTTACGTAAGAAATTTGAAGTTCGTTGGTAAAGGGCAGAATATATGAATACTGTAGAAACTAAAAATTCCTTAAAGCAGGATATAAACGTGAATTCTGAACAATCTCAATTTACATCGACTGAACAAACTCAAAAGCAAGCAAATACTTCTTTTGTCTCTCAGTTTGAAGCGTCGTCACCGAAGAAAGAAAAAAATACAACAGTTAAGCTTAGTGCAGAAGATGTACATGTTTACTATGGTGAATCAGAAGCAATTAAGGGTATTGATCTTCAAGTTTATGAAAATGAAGTGATTGCATTTATTGGGCCATCAGGTTGTGGTAAATCTACATTCTTACGTACTTTAAACCGTATGAACGATACGATTGATAGTTGTCGTGTGACTGGTAAAGTACGATTAGATAATCAAGATATTTACGATCCAAACTTAGATGTCGTGTTACTTCGCGCTCAAGTGGGTATGGTGTTCCAAAAGCCAAACCCATTCCCTAAATCAATTTTTGAAAATGTTGCTTATGGCCCTAAGCTGCATGGTTTAGCCAAAGATAAGTACGATCTAGAAGAAATTGTAGAAAGTAGCTTGCGTAAAGCAGGTCTCTGGGATGAAGTGAAAGATCGTTTAAACCAACCAGGTACAGGTCTTTCAGGTGGTCAGCAACAACGTTTGTGTATTGCACGTACGATTGCTGTAAGCCCAGAAGTGATTTTGATGGATGAGCCTTGTTCTGCACTCGATCCGATCGCTACGGCAAAAGTTGAAGAGCTTATTTCTGAACTGTCTAATCAATATACCATTGCGATCGTAACGCACTCTATGCAACAAGCAGCACGTGTTTCTGACCGTACGGCTTATTTCCATCTAGGCGATTTGATTGAAGTGAACTCAACTGAGAAAGTGTTTACACAACCTGATCATCAGTTAACAGAAGCATATATCACAGGTCGTTTTGGTTAATCTAAATGGTGTGTGAAATAAAAGAGCCGAAAGGCTCTTTTTTTATCAATAAATTCTGAATTAAATGGCTTTAGGTGATGCTGTTTTGTATGAGGAAAATGCTTCTCCACGCCAAATCACTTAATCCATATAATTATTCGCGACTTTGACATAATGTCTTGCGGAATAGGGTAAAAACTCTTTTTCTTTATCGGTTAAAGGACGAACCTTTTGTATAGGGCTTCCGACATATAAATATCCACTTTCCAAAACTTTACGTGGTGGAACTAAAGAACCCGCACCAATCATCACATCATCTTCAATAATCACGTCATCGAGAACAATACTATTGATACCCACCAAGACGCGATTACCAATCGTGCAGCCATGTAGTGTGACATGATGACCAATCGTGACATCTTCACCGATGATCAGCGGTGACCCATTTGGTTTAGCATCATTTTTATGGCTGACGTGTAGCATGCAATGATCTTGGACATTGGAGTTGCGACCTATTTTAATGCTATTCACATCACCGCGAATCACTGCAAATGGCCAAACAGACACATTTTCAGCCAAAGAAACTTCACCAATGACAACTGATAAATCATCAACGTAGCATGTAGAGTCAATTTTTGGATGATGTTCTAAATAAGGACGAATATTCTTTTTCATTGATACACTCCATGTCTATAAAAGTAATTGTTCATGATTATAAAAGAAAAAGCACCCAAATCGTTGAGATGGATGCTTTTGTCTAATCTTTAGAAGCGATTAATTCATGCTGAATTAACACATCGAATTAAAATAAGTTGCTAAAGAACATTTTGATATGGTCGATCATGCGAGAGAAGAAACCAGCTTCTTCAACAGCTTTTAACGCTACAAGAGGCTTTTCAGCAATCACTTTACCATCCAGTGTTGCAGTCAATTTACCGACAACTTGACCTTGTTTTAAAGGTGCATTCAAATTCGGTTGAACAGTCACTTGAGTTTTGATGTTGTTGGCTTGACCCTTAGGCATGGTCACGTTGAAGTTTTCAGCTAAACCAATTTGAACATCATTGTCTTTACCGAAGTACACTTTTGCTTTAGCAAGGACTTGGTTGGCAGGCTGAACGCTCACAGTCTCAAAGTTTGAATAACCCCAAGCAAGAAGAGAACGGGTTTGGTTCGCACGTTCATTCATTGAAGGTGCGCCAAAGATTACAGAGATCAAACGCATTGGGCCACGTTTAGAAGAGGTGGTTAAACAAAAACCTGCTTCATCTGTATGACCAGTTTTTAAACCATCTACACTTGGATCTGTATAAAGCAAGGCATTACGGTTACCTTGTTTAATTCCATTAAAAGTAAACTCTTTTTGAGAATAAATCGGGTAGTATTTTGAGCTGTCATGGATGATATGTTTCGCTAAAAGCGCCATATCTTTTGCAGTTGAGTAGTGACCATCAGCAGGCATACCTGTTGCATTGATGAAGTTGGTATTCGTCATGCCGATACGTTTTGCTTCTTGGTTCATTGCATAAGCAAAAGAACCTTCATTACCTGAAATATGTTCAGCCATTGCTTTAGACGCATCATTACCTGATTGGATAATAATCCCACGAAGCATTTCAAGAACCGTTGCAGTACCATTTAATGGAACATACATACATGATTCTGTGCTACTCCCTTTACACCAAGCTGACTCATTCATACGAACTTTTTCGTCTTCTGTCAGTTCACCTTTTAGTAGTTTCTGCTCAATGATGTAACTGGTCATCATTTTGGTCATTGAGGCAGGCGCGAGTTTTTCATTTTCACTCTTTGACGCGAGAATTTGCCCTGTCTCATAGTCCATTAAGACATACGATTTATTATTTAATTCTGGCGGGGTAGTTAAGACGGTTGCTGCATAAGAAAATGAAGGCAAAAGTAATAATGCAGCAATGGCGCTTTTTGGGTTCATTCTAGGTCGTTCCAATCGTTATATAAGCACAAAACAGGCTAGCATTTTAGGGCAAAGCAAAGCCGACTTCTATAAGGAAAGTCGGCTTATTTCTTACTTATTGTAACCAATTAGATTCAGTAGCGATAATCAGCAACTTCTTGACACATTTCAGCATTCTCTTTCTTGCTGAATTTGGCTGATACTTTTTGAACATCTTTTAATTTCAGCTGAAAATCCTTTTGCTTCGCCAAGGTTTGAACAAAAGTTTTAGGGTTTGCTTCATTCGGCAACACTTTTTTCAACTCTACATCATAAGCTTTTTCAAAAGTTGCTTTGTCCTTCACAAGTGATGGGCATAGTTTTGAAAGATTATATACAGTTGCAATTTCTTCTAAAGATGCTTGATCTTGAGATACATCAATATTTTGTTCTTGAGCTGGAGCTTTTTTTGATGCTGCAAATGCAGGCGTGATCAAAAAAGTACTTGCTGAAATAAGGCTAATTGAAAGCATTTTTAAAGACATATGCATGATGAACCTAATCAATAGTTAATTTAAGAATGGACATAGATTAAAGTGAAAAACAGTGAAAACGATAGAGAAAATGTATCGAAGTTGTAGTATTGGTTAATATTTTTTTGAATTTATAGCTGAGAGATCAAATGAAGCGACTACTCAGCTTAAATTTAAAATGCTTTAAACTTTTTTGTATTATGATTCTAAATCAATGACATCTTGGCAAACCATTTTTTGTTCAGCTTGATCAACTTCTTTTGTGTTGGCACGTGCTTCTTTTAAAGCAGTTTGGTATTCAGCGTCTTGTTGAAGTTGGGTTAAAGTTGTAGTTTTTGATAAATCCTTTAATAATGTTTGAGTAAGCGCATCAATTTTAGTTTGAAATATTGGATTATTACCCAGTAAAGCAGGGCAAACTTCAGTCAGTACTTGCGTTGCAGCAATATCTTCTTTGGCTAAAAGATCAGACTCTTGTTGCGTTAAAGTTTCTGAAAATGCAGATTGTGTGCAAAGCGTGATGAAAGCAATAGAAATTGTACGAGTAAGAGAACGTGTAATCATCTTTTTAGTCACAAGTTAGATTTAAAATTGAGCTAGTAACTATATATAATTATTGAATAAATTTGAATTGAATAACTCGTGAGTCATTTAATTTAAATTGTAACGATGAATGAGTAAGTAGGTTTTTGTGAATATTTTGATTGCCAATGATGATGGTGTGTTTGCGCCAGGTATCCAAGCTTTAGCCAAAGCATTAAGTCCTTTAGGTCGTGTAGTGATTGTTGCACCAGAAAGTGAACGTAGTGGATTTTCCAGTGCGCTAACTTTAGATCGACCACTTCGCCCGATCCAAGTTGCACCAGATATGTGGGCAGTCAATGGCACACCTGCGGATTGTGTTTATCTGTCTATGAACGGTCTATTTGATTTTGAATTCGATTTGGTGGTGAGTGGAATCAATAGCGGTGCAAATCTAGGTGATGATGTTTTATATTCAGGAACTGTGGGAGCTGCATTTGAGGGACGTTTGATGAAGCAACCTGCAATCGCTGTATCTTTAGCAGGAAGTAATGTCCGCGCTTATGAAAGCCCGAATGATTATGCTCAAGCGGCAAATTGGGTGTATCAGTTCATTGCTAAAGGTTTACCAGAATTGCCACCACGTCATATTCTCAATATTAATATTCCAGATGTTGCTGAAATTCAAGGTGCGCAAATTACTTATCAAGGTCGCCGTATTCAATCAAAACCGATTACCAGTCAAGTTGATCCACGTGGCCGTCAAGTGTATTGGATTGGGCTGGCAGGTGAAGCAGTAACAGATCCTAAAAAGAACATGGTTAATATTCAATCTGATTTTTTTGCGATTGCAAATGGGTATGTCAGTATTACTCCGATTCAGATGGATGCAACGAATTATGGGATTCTAGAAACGTTACAATCTCAGCTCTCACATAGTCATTTTGATGTATGAGTGTTATAAGTTTGTGAAAAAGCACTGTTAAACAGTGAAATGAGTGTGTTTTTTGCTACTCTTAGCAAAATATTTTAAATTTAAGATTGTAGAGAGGGAAATCAATGCTTGTGGCTCGGTCTCAGTTTCAAATTCAAATGCCTAAGCAATGGATAAGAACAATTTTATCTGTCGTTGTTATCACATCTACAGTGCTCATTACAGGTTGTGCATCCAAGCCTCAGATTAATAACCCAACACGTTATGCTGTTGCACCCGATTATTATACAGTTCGCTCAGGAGATACGTTAAGTGGTATTTCTATGCGTTATGGATTGAGTTATTTGAGTGTTGCTGAAATGAATGATATTGCAGCACCATATCGGATTTATGTTGGGCAATCGCTACGTTTGAAAAAAGGTGGTTCAAACTCGACACGTTCAACAACCAAAGCATTGGCCAATAACGAACCACAGATTCAACGTCAAACGATCAATTTACCAACTCAGCAATCGACCTACA
Source organism: Acinetobacter wuhouensis (assembly GCF_001696605.3). Taxonomy (NCBI): domain Bacteria; kingdom Pseudomonadati; phylum Pseudomonadota; class Gammaproteobacteria; order Moraxellales; family Moraxellaceae; genus Acinetobacter; species Acinetobacter wuhouensis. Next base: position 1,570,469 of record NZ_CP031716.1, read on the forward strand.
CGCCACCTGTACAGAATGCTACAACAGCACCAGTTCAACAAAATACAGTGACTCAGCAGGCAGCAACCACGGTTCAATCAACACGATTAAAATGGGTAAAACCATCCAATGGCGCGGTGATTGCAAATTATAATTTAGCAAACAATATTAAAGGTATTCGTTTCGGTGGGAATATCGGAGATCCAATTTTTGCTGCTGCAGATGGGCAAGTCGTTTATGCTGCTGATGGTTTAAAAGAATATGGTAATCTTGTTCTTGTTAAACATATAGATGGTTATATCACTGCTTATGCGCACAATAGTAAAATGATGGTCAAAAGTGGACAAAATGTGACAGCAGGTCAAAAAATTGCAGAAATGGGCGCTTCTGGTGCAAGTAGCACAATGTTGGAGTTTCAGGTGCGTTTAGATGGTAAACCTATCAATCCGATAAATATTTTACCAATTAACTAAATAATTAGATGCAAAGTATAATTTTCTTCGTATAATACAATGAGTTGCTTTAAATAAAAAATGTGAAGTAGCTCATAATTTCAGAGGGGAATTTATGTTAGATCAACTTCGAGCAATGGGTGTATTTGCTTGTGTTGTTGAAAAAAGCTCTTTTAGTGGTGCCGCGCGTGATCTTGGCATTACAACAAGCGCAGTGAGTCAGCAAATTCGATCGTTAGAAAATGAAATGGAAGTTACTCTGTTGCATCGTTCTACTCGTAAGCTGAGCTTAACTGAGGCTGGTCAAGCTTTTTTCCACAGTTGCCAAGAAATGCTCGCTGCGGCTGAGCGTGGAAAAATCAGAATTAATGAGTTGAGAGACGATTTAGTCGGTGATTTACGCATAGCGACCACCCCAGAAATAGGTGCAACACATGTTGTTCCTGCATTATCACATTGGATGTCTGCACATCGTGGTTTAATGGTTCATTTTGAAGCAGATAATCAATATATCGACTTAATCCAAGAGCGTATTGATATCGCGATTCGTATGTCGTCTAAGATCGAAGATGCGAATAACTTGAGCTGTACACCGCTTGCACGCGTAGATCAAATCTTGGTGGCATCGCCAAGTTACTTGAATCAAACTGCGCCAATTTCTCGTCCTGAAGATTTACAGAATCATGATTTGATTCCGATCAATATTATGAAAAATTCACAGCATTTTTCATTTCAGCACGGTGCAACTGGTGAAGTTGTAAATCTAGAAATGAAGCATCGTATTCAAACAAATAATGTATTTGTTGCAAAATCACTGTGCCAAAATGGTCACGGTATTGCACGTATTCTTTATTTAGATGTACAAAAAGAATTGATGAATGGCACCTTGGTTGAAGTGCTTCCAGAATGGAAGTTACCGACATTTACATTAAGTGCTGTGACATTGAAACGTGAACAACAACCAATGAAAATTCATCGTTGCCTAGATGCTTTAAAACAATATTTTAGCCAACTACCTGGTGGCAGAATTTTCCAAGAAGCTTCATAACAATTAATCTAAACCAGTTTTACTATGAGAGCCGCTTTAAAGCGGCTTTTATATGTCTGGAATTTACCTCATTTATAATGACTCAAAAAAACTAAGGGCTATATCAAATAGCCCTTAGTTTAAAAACGATGTTATATAATGTTCAAATTAAGCAAGAAATTTCTTAATCGCAGGAACTAAACGCTTCAACAAATCATCAGCTTGTTCATGATTCATGTTGAGTGCTGGAAGCAAACGTACCACATTGCCTGAAGTAACATTGATAATTAAATGATGTTCATCACGAGCAATATTCACCAACTCACCACAGTCTTTAGGTAATTCGATTCCGATCATCATACCGAAACCACGTACTGTGACATTTTGATCTGCAAGTTGAGTGCGGAATTGATCAACCAGATAAGAACCAATGTTGGCAGCATTTTCAACAATATTTTCTTTTTGAATCAAATCAATCACAGTATAAACAACACGTGAACCTAAGTGTGTGCCGCTATAGGTAGAACCATGATTGCCAGCAGTTAAAACTCCTACACCACGACCTTGGGTCATGACAGCACCGATTGGGAAGCCATTCCCCAAACCTTTTGCAGTCGTCATCACATCAGGCACGATATTGGTATGTTGATATGCAAAGTATTTACCTGTACGACCATTACCAGTTTGAACTTCATCGAGCATCATGAGCCAGTTATGCTGATTACAAATACGACGAATGTCTTCTAAGTAGCTAAAGCCTTGTGGTGCTGTATTTACACCGCCTTCACCTTGGATCGGTTCAACTAGGATTGCCACAATGTCAGGATGGTTAATTGCAGCTTCTTCAATCGCTTCAACATCACCAAAAGGTACGCGGATAAAACCTTCAACCAAAGGTGCAAAACCTTCTTGCACTTTTTTATTGCCTGTCGCAGAAAGCGTTGCAAGGGTACGACCATGGAAAGAATGATCAGCAACAATGATTTTAGGATTGGCTACACCTTGTAGATGACCAAATTTACGCGCAATCTTGATCGCACCTTCATTTGATTCTGCACCACTATTCGAGAAGAAAATTTCTTCCATACCAGATACTTCAGCAAGCTTTTGTGCTGCTGCAGTCTGCCAAGGCACTTCATAAATATTACTGGTGTGAATTAGCGTTGCAGCTTGCTCTGCAATGGCTTCTGCAATCACTGGATGCGCATGTCCCAAACCACAAACAGCAATACCTGTTAAAGCATCTAAATATTCAGTACCATCTTCGGTATACAGATAAGAACCTCGTCCTCGGACAAAGCTGATCTGTTGACGGCTGAATACAGGCATCAAATGAGAAGGTTGATCAGTTTGGACTGGAGCGAGGGTAATGTTAGTCATGACGAACTCTTATCTGTCAGGAATGAAAAATATAAACAATCATCTAACCAAAATATTCAGAAAATATAAAGCCTAAATACAAATAAAATTGGAAATAATCTTGAAGTCATACTCTTTGTGTAGGATTTAGGTATAATGCGGGCAGATGAGTTGAGGATTTAATCAATGACTGAACAAGCACGTGATACAGAAGCGTTAATTCGCGATCAAATTGCTAAACATGCTGTACTTCTTTATATGAAAGGTACACCACAATTTCCACAGTGTGGTTTCTCTGCACGTGCAGTTGAAGCATTAAGCCAAATTGGTCGTCCATTTGCTTATGTAAATATCTTGGAAAATCAAGATATTCGTTCTATGTTGCCACAAATTGCAAACTGGCCTACATTCCCACAATTATGGATCAATGGTGAGTTGATCGGTGGTAGTGATATTATGCTAGAAATGTTCCAAAATGGTGAATTAAAACCGTTAGTAGAACAATATAGCCCAGCACCTGAAGCTTAATTGCTGAAGATGTAAAAAAGCACCGAAAGGTGCTTTTTTGTTGTTTGTGATTTATACAATCACATCACAATATTTTGAATCAATACAAGCCATGAATTAACAGGGCTTGTATTGTGTAGAAGGACTACTTCCGCTTATTTTGCTTTGCGCTAACTTCTGGTTGATTTTCATCAACTTGAGTAACTTTATCAGCTTTCTCTCTTTTTTCCTTCTTTACTTTCTTGTCTTTTTTCTTTTTCTTCGGCTTTTCTTCGATTTGAATCCCGTCTTCGAGTGCTTGCCAATATTCCAATTGCGCCATCACAGCAGCATAAATTGAACCTTTGGTGTAGCGACCTTTTTTATCGAGTGTACCGACAGAGCGAGCCATTAAAATTTCTAAAGCTTGGTCAATAGTATCAATCGCATGAATATGGAATTGATTTTCATTGACTGCGTCAATCACATCTTGACGCAACATCAAATGTTGCATGTTTTGACGCGGAATAATGACACCTTGTTTGCTTGTTAAACCTTGCAGTTTACATGCATCAAAGAAACCTTCAATTTTGGCATTTACACCACCGATCGGCTGAACTTGACCCAATTGGTTCATTGAACCTGTAATTGCCCAAGATTGATCAATCGGGATCTGGCTAATGGCTGAAATTAATGCAGACAATTCAGCTACAGTTGCGCTATCACCATCCACTTGACCATAACTTTGTTCAAAAGCAAGCGCCGCAGAGAAGTGAAGAATTTGCTCACGACCAAAGTGTGCTTTTAAGAAACTCGACATCAGTAACACGCCTTTGGCATGCAACGAACCGCCCAGTTCTACACTACGCTCAATATCGAGAATATCACCGCCACCTTGATAAACTGATGCGGTTAAACGAGAAGGCAAGCCAAATTCAACATCTGCATATTGAATTACAGATAGGGCATTGATTTGTCCTAAGCGATGACCATGCGTTTCGATCAACTGCGTACCACGTGAAAGATCTTGCCAATACAACTCTCTCAAATAGCCTAAGCGATATTGACGATGCTTGAGTGCGGTATTGATATGATACGATGTGACTAATTTTTCATCGGCTTGTGCAGCATGATGATGTGATTCACGAATCAAATCACCCAAAGTTAAAGCATGTAATGACAATGAACTTTGATCTTCTGCTTGACGACTTGAATCTGTTAGTAATGCTGCAAGGGCAGAACGGTCGAACGGTAATAATTTATCCTGTTGTACATAGTCAGCAATCAACTGCATATAGGCTTGTTCATTGTCATCATTGCGTTGTAAGGTGTCGGTAAAGTCTGCACGAATTTTAAAGACACTGCCAAGTTCAGGTTCAACTTCTAGGATTTGATAATAAACTTCGGGTTCAGCCAATAACACGACTTTCAAATTCAGTGGAATTGGTGCAGGTTCAATCGAAATGCTTCCTGTTAAAGTCAGCATGTGTTCTAAGGATGAAAGTTTGAGTTGTCCTGATTTCAAAGCACGTTTAAGACCTTGCCATGCATAAGGTTGTTCTAAAAGCTGTTCAGCTTCTAAAATTAAAAAACCGCCATTGGCTTGATGTAAGACACCAGGACGGATCAAAGTGAAGTCTGTGGTAATGGTACCGTTTTGCGTGAGTTGCTCAACATGACCTAATAGGTTGTAATGTGTCGGGAAGTCTTCAAAAACGACAGGCGCACCAGAATTCGGTTTATTGCTGACGACGACATTGGCTTGATAACGTGCAGGGACACGATTAAACAAGGCAGGTGAAAATTCTTCACCTTCTTGGTCTAAAATCGTTTCAACATTGTCAATAATATCTGTAGCATAAAGTTTTAAGTATTGTTCAAGCCCAACAACAGTTTTGAATTTCGCTAAAATCTGTTCCATTCGTGGAATAACGACTTGTTTAGCAATATCTCGATTCAGCTCAGACACTTGATCACGTGCATCATCTTCTAAATCACCAAGTTGTAAACCTAAGCGCTCTAACTTTTTATCCATGTAGCGCATATTGGAATTGATTTCTGCACGTTGTTTGCTATCTAGTGCATTCATATCTTCCTGCGACATTTCTAAAACTTTGTCGTCTTTGAAATGAATTGGAACAAAAATATGTTCATCATTACGATTCACAAGTTTTAAGTCTAGCTCTTCGCCTTCTTTGGTCAGTTCAACTAAAGCCTGTTGTTGCTCATTTCCAGTCACTTGGCGAATACGTTCAATGCGATTGTGATAAGTTTCAGCACTAAAACGACGTTCTAGCTGTTTCACAATCGTTTGCCAAGTTTGATGGAGTAGTGCTTCAAACTTGCTTCCTTGACCTGCAGGGAATTGTAATGCGATCGGTTGACGTGCATTTTTGAAATTATAAACATAAACCCAATCATCAGGCGTTTGCATGGTTTTGGCATGTTGCTGTAGTAAACGTTTGATCATGGTTTTTTTACCAAGACCTGCTGTACCTACGGCAAAAATATTATAACCAGAATAAGGTAGGGCAATGCCTGCTTCTACTGAAGCTTTTGCGCGATCTTGACCCAAGAAGTTATTTAAAGGCTTGATTCTTTTTGTTGATGTTGGAATCTTCGCTAAGTTTGGAATATGAGTCAGTTGTTCTGATTTTAAGGCTGTCTGTGTCAATGTATTCTGAATTTCCGTCTGATCAAAAGCTGAAGGTAATGTATTTTCGGTTTTTTGTAATGTGGTTGCAGTTGAAATATTTGAAACAGTAGAGCTAATTTGATCGTGTCTTTGGGTCACAGGTGAAATCCAAAACTAAATGTGAGTTGAAAGTTTAAAGGTATACAGGAATGGAGGGAAAGATCAAGCGCCAAAAGCGGAAAAATCTGTAAAAGGCATCATCTGTTGCATAAAAATGATTGAAACTCTCAGCATTAAGCGGTTGAATAGCATTCTTGCTTTTAAGACAAAAAAGAACGTAATGACAATACAATCTTCAGGATGGAAATCTGCCTTTACCGCATTTTTAGATCGCCGTGCTTTAATCATGCTGTTTTTAGGTTTTTCTTCAGGGATTCCAATTTTTCTTATTTTTTCAGTGTTATCGTTTTGGTTAAGCGAAGCTGGAATTCAACGTAGCGCAATTACCATGTTTTCGTGGGCGGCTTTAGCTTATGCGTTTAAGTTTATTTGGGCGCCGTTGATTGATAAATTGCCATTACCTTTTTTGACGAAAAAACTTGGAAAAAGACGAGGATGGTTATTGCTTTCGCAAATATTGGTGACGATCGCTATTTGTATGATGGCATTTACTGATCCGAGTATTCATGGCGGACAAGTTGGCTCTATTTCGAGTTTAACTTTTATGGCATGTTCGGCAGTATTTTTAGGTTTCACTTCAGCGACTCAAGATATCATTGTAGATGCATATCGTATTGAATTAACGCAAGATCCGAATGTTCAGACGGTATTGGCATCGACTTATAATGCGGGCTATCGCATCGCTACAATCATTACTCAACTCGGCGCGTTATTATTTGCGGCTTCGCTTGGGACGTCAATGGGTAACTATATTTATGAGGCTTGGCGATCAACATATTTGCTCATGGCATCTTTAATGGTTGTAGGATTGATTACAACATTAGTTATTCATGAACCTGTTGTGCAAGTTGAAGAAAAAAAATATCAAACAAAAGACTATCTTCAACTTTTTATCGTATTCATTATTTCTACAGCTGTTTTTGTATTTAGTTTTATACAAATTGGTGGGCTGATTTCAGCTTTGAGTATTGATGATGCTTTTTTAAGTTTCATTGTACAAGTTTTTCGTTTTGTTGCTAGCGTCGCTTCTGCTGTATTAATTGTTTTTTTATTGGTGCGCACAAAACTGATTGATCAAAATATTGTTGTTGAAACATGGCTTTCTCCGATCTTAGATTTCTTCAAACGTTATGGTTTAAAAGTTGCACTTGCGATTTTGCTTCTGATTGGTTTTTATCGTATTTCAGATATTGTTGCAGGTGTAGTCGCGAATTTATTTTACTTGGATCTTAATTTTGACAAAGAAGAGATCGCTTGGTTCAATAAATTTTTTGCGATTTTCTTTGTGATTATTGGGGGATTTCTAGGTGGTTTAATGGCACAGCGCTTTAACATTATGAAGATGATGTTGGTCGGTGCAATTATTGCCAGTACAACCAATCTGATTTTCGTCGGTTTGGTTAAGTCAGGTTCAACCATGAACGATGTTCATGTGCATGTTGGACAAGCGCAGTATCAAGTACAACCCGATGAAGTTGGAAACTGGACTTTGAAAGTACCTGCGAAGTCATTTGCTGGTGCGCAAGAAGTTAAGGTGCAATCAAAACCAGATGATTATGAGCAACCATTAAGCTTAACCATTCCTGTGCAAAATTATAATTCAAATCAAGACCCACAGATTTTTGTTCAGGCGATTGGCGGTGACAATCAGCTGTATCAAGATGAACGTAGCAAAGATGTGATTGTTCGTGGTGTTGTTTCGAATTTATCTGAGCAAGACCAATTAACGAAATTGCAAGTTAAACTTGGTAATCAACCTCCAATAGACGCAAAACTGGATCAGAAAAATTGGAGTGTGGTTATTCCTGGTGCGCAGTTTAATGGGCAACAACAGCTATCTGTACAAGCTGATATAGCATTCAAAGGACAAAAAAGCACGTTAAATACTCAACATGCATTTGCAAATCATTCTGACATACAACCACGTTCACGAATGAGCATGGGCGAATTATCAGCAGTCAATACCAATCAAGCTGATGATGTAGAGCTCAAAGGTAAAGTGATTGTACCCTATAGCAAAATATGGCTCGTGATGGGTATTATTTTTGATAATTTGGCTTCAGGTTTGGCTGGTGCTGTATTTATCGCTTTCTTATCGAGTTTAACCAGTGTTTCATTTACTGCGATGCAATATGCAATCTTCAGTTCATTAATGTTGCTTTTGCCTAAAATGATCGGTGGTTATTCGGGTACAATAGTCACAAATTTTGGATACTCAACATTCTTCTTTATGACCTTTTTAATGGGACTCCCAATTTTAGTATTGGTTATATGGGTTGAAAAGTTGTTGAATCAATTAAAAAGTAATTAGTTTAAATAGATAGGTGAAATAGACATGCGCATGCTACATACCATGTTACGCGTAGGCAATTTAGAACGTTCTTTGGCGTTTTATACTGAAGTGCTCGGTATGACTTTACTTCGTAAACGTGATTATGAAGAAGGACGTTTTACTCTAGCATTTGTTGGTTATGGTGATGAAGAAAGCCATACAGTATTAGAATTGACTCATAACTGGGATACAGACAGCTATGAGTTGGGCAATGCTTATGGACATATTGCTATTGGTGTTGACGATGCATATAAAGCCTGTGAAGAGATTAAAGCACGTGGTGGAAATGTAGTACGTGAAGCCGGTCCAATGAAAGGCGGTGTGACTGTAATTGCTTTTGTTGAAGATCCAGATGGCTATAAAGTCGAATTGATTCAACAAGATCAAGATGCTCGAAACAATTAAAATCTATTCATTGCTTACATAGGTTGAAGCAGGTTTTATGTAAAACATATTATATAAAGTTTAAGTGTTTAAATTAAATAGTGAACATTTTGCTCAAAAAGTAGCTAAACTCAATAAGCCCAGTAAGATGAAAGTTTACCTTTAGGTAAAACTGATCTTGTTGGGCTTTTTTAAAAGCTTTTATTTCATTCAAAAGATAGGATGCTTAATATGAATGTATTAAAAATGCTTGCTTTAGATCGCTTCACAATTTTGCTGATTGTAATGGTGGTTTTAGCAACATTTCTACCTGTGCATGGGCAAGCTGCTGACATTTTTGGGAAAATAACCACGATTGCAATCGCAGTGTTGTTTTTTTTACATGGTGCTAAGTTATCTCGTGAAGCAATCATTGAGGGTGTCTTGCATTGGAAACTACATGCAGTCGTTTTTGCATTTACATTTGCGGTATTTCCAATCATAGGTTTGTTGGCTAAACCTGTTTTATTGCCTTTGCTTGGGCAAGAGCTTTATTGGGGTTTCTTGTTTATGTGCTTTTTGCCATCGACAGTGCAATCTTCAATCGCATTTACATCCGTTGCACGAGGGAATGTTGCAGCAGCCGTGTGTAGTGCTTCGTTTTCCAACTTAATTGGGATGTTCATCACCCCTGTGATGGTGAGTCTGTTTATTTTTGGTCAATCTAAACATGATTATGATCCGACATCATCGATTATCGAAATTACCTTATTGTTGCTTGTGCCTTTTATCGCAGGGCAGTTATTAAGACCTTATGTATTTCCATTGATGCAGAAAGTACCGAGTATCGTCAGAACTTTTGACCAAGGTACGATTTTGATGGTGGTTTATGGTGCTTTTAGTGGTGCAGTCGTTGCAGGTTTATGGCATCAAGTGAGTTGGACAACTTTGATTTACTTGACTTTGGCGTGTTCAGTCTTCTTGACGATCATCATGTTGTTGGCATTGTATATCCCGAAATGGTTGGGTTTTAATAAGCCTGATCAGATTGCTATTTTCTTCTGTGGTTCGAAGAAAACATTGGCAAGCGGTGTTCCTATGGCACAGATTTTATTTATCGGACAGCCGATTGGTATGATTGTTTTGCCAATTATGATCTTCCATCAAATCCAATTGATGGTCTGTGGCGTTATTGCAAACTATTGGTCTAAGCAAGATCATGAAAATGTCAAAATTCAGGAAGATTCTGTCTTAGATTAGTCGCATTATTGCAAAAAAGTGGGTATAATAATGCCCACTTGTTGTGCTTAGCTCTGACACTTATAGTCTCGGTGGGCTCAAAAGAAATGGTCTGTTGTGGTGTTGATCTGCAGATTTATTTAAATATGAATGATTTAAATGAATCGCTTATTTCCTCATTTTGAGAGTGATCAATTGCGATGACAGCTAAACCTTTCTTAACTTAGGAGAATCGACCATGCGCGCCGATATTCACCCAAAATATGAAACTTTAGTTGCTACTTGTTCATGTGGTAACGTTATCGAAACTCGTTCAGCTTTAGGTAAAGAAACTGTATACCTAGACGTATGTTCAGCTTGCCACCCATTCTATACTGGTAAACAAAAGAATGTAGACACTGGCGGTCGTATCGATAAATTCAAACAACGTTTTGCTGGTATGTCACGTTCTGTTAAACGTTAATACCCAAAACAAAAAAGAACGGGCTTTAGCCCGTTTTTTTATACCTGAAATTCGAATAACTATATGAATATATGAAATTTAATAATATGAAAAAATACCCTCGATTCAAATCTGAAAAGAGGGTGTTGCGTTAAGCACAGTGCTACTTATAGTTGTGGGTTATTGGTCTTGAACGTCAGTTAAATGATCCAGTTTTTTCTGGAAATATTCACCTTGCAGAAAACGGACATCGACATTCCAAGCATTGGCAAAAGATCCCATATCATTTAAATTTTTCAATAACATTTCAACGGGTTTAATCGCATGGAATCTTTCCAATGTGTGTTGGAATTCGGTCATACCTTTGTCGGTATTTAACTTTTCAGTAAATGATTCATCAAGTGTTAATAAGTTTACATCAATTTGTTTTAAAATTGACTCACTTGAAATACTGGCACCAAAACGACGAATTGAAATTTCAGCGCCGTGATTACGGAGTACCTGAATTTGCTTTTGTGACTCAATGACACTCTTCGCAATATCTTCTTCATCAAACTGTAAGATCAATGGATGCGATTGGCGGCTTCCAACTATGGTTAAAAGTTTAGAAATTAGTTCAGGGAATTGTTTATCATGGAATAAGACATGACGATTTAAATTCACAATTAATTTTGCTTCTGGGTATTGGGTAATAAAATTATGTAATTGTTTACATGCTTCAACCAAAATCCAACGATCTAGTTTAATCGATAATTCAATATCATCATCTAATTCAACAAGATTACTTACTTTTTTCCACTGATTTTCAAAGATAAAACCGCTGCTAACTTCATAGGTGTTTAGATTACTATCTTCTTTATCGTAGAGTTGTTGGTATTTTAATTTAACTTCGCCTTTTTCAAGTGATTGCGAAATTTTTTCTAAAACTGGTGAAGTTTTGAAAATAGGGCTTGCTTGAGTAGGCTTTTCATTGGACTCAATAGGCGCATCGGCTATTTGCACATGCGCTTTAGGTTCAAGTTCAAAAGAGCTGGTTTCATAGGAGATCGGTTGAACTTGTTCAGACTGTGGTTCGATTGAAAGTTTAGGCTCAACGACAGCTAACTCAATTTTTGTTTCTTGTAATGTTGCGCTCAGCTGTTGGTCTAAAACGGAGTTTGTTTTATTTAAACGTTGGTCATAAGCTTGTGCTAAAAGTGCTTCAAAATTTGCTTCTATAAAAGTATCTTGTTGAATATTTGCATAGCCAATTTTTATGTTTAATGGATATGTTGTGCCATTAAGCTCAAGCAATTGTGGCTTTTCTAAAGCTTGTAAGCCTTGGATACGAGATACTAAAATAGCATCAGATTCTGCTTGTAATACGACAGCATAGATCATCATATCAATTTGATGAACTGTAGTATTAGTTTGTTCCTTGATGAAGTTCTTAAAACCTTTTAAATATTCGAAAGCAGTTTGCCAATTGGCATTCAGCACTTGATCGGGGCAACTGGCAAAGCTAAATATAATCAAAGCATTTGATTTTGCTGGTTGATTAATGAGTGAATAGTGGATGTGTTGAAAACTACTAGCGATTGATGATAGCCCTTTTTTTGGAAGGTCAGACGATTGAGTTGTCGACTTTTGAGCTACAGTATTCGTTTCAATCGCAATTTGAATGCTGTCATTCTCATTTGTGGGTAAAAACTCAATTTTTAGCGGATTCTCTGTTTTGGCATTTTCATTTAGTGTGTCAATTTCAAAACGTGCAAACTCAAATTGACCTTGAGTTATTTTTCTAAAACGTTGTTTGAAATCATTGAGATTTTTAGGCTTTAAAATATCTAGGAGTGGTAATCCAATCAGTTCAGATTCATCACTTAAGCCGAATAGTTTTAAGTATTCAGCATTGGCTTCGGTATGGATGCCTTCTTGAATAATCGCAACAGCTTTGTGTTGTTCTTCAACCAGCGCTTGGGCTTGATTTTTTGCATTTTCAAGGTCATTTAAAAGGTGGTTCTTTGTCTGTTGCGTTCGACTATAAGATAAAGCTCGAATAAGGCTGACATAAAAACGCTCAGTATATTCAAGATTTACGACATCATAAATGCCTTTTTGGATATATGAGAGATACTGTTCTGGTTGATAATCTTCAGGTTTTAAAAATAAAACAGGAATATCAACTTCAGAAGATGCTTGAATTAGGGTGATCGCTTGTTCAATTTTAATATCGTAAGCACGGCCAAAAATGATGAGATCCCAAGTTGTATTGAGTTGCTTCTCGAAACTTTTCAATTCATCGAGCAAGAGTGCTTGGACTTGATGATTCTTACTTTGAAATAACTCAATGATTTCATTATAACGAATTTGGTTGTCATCAATAATGAGCAATCGAGTTTCAGAGAGTTTTAGTTTCTTCGATAGTAATAAATTTCTCACTTCAAGGCTTCCCATACATCTTGATTATTCAAATTGGTTGATTGTTTCTGAATGAATTGTTCAATCAAATGATTCTGTTCATCATTCATGAGTTCAAACTCATATTGAGCAAAACTTTGAGTAATTAACAGTGTTTTCGTTAAATAAACCTTAATTTCTTCTGTTTCTAAGCGCAAATAAATGGCTTGCTGCTCTTTGAAAAAAGGTAAGTTTGGCAAAATGATTGAAATATCAGATTCGTTTAAATTTTGTACGATCACCATTAGGCAGGGGTGAAAATTTACAGTCGACCGATCGGCAGGTACTTTGACAGCGCAAGGATAAATGTCTTGAGCCAATACCTCTAAACCAACTTCATACGTTTTGTTGACAGATTGTTTAATCCAACGAATGATCGCACCTTTCCATTTATTATTTAGGCTTTCATTGATTAAAATGAACTCACCGGTTCTTAAACTTTTAGGGGCCACATTGTCCCAACGAATTCGATAGCCATTCATACTGATGTCAAGGACTTGTGCTTGATATATTTGCTTTGCTTCACGGTCTAAATGTTTAATATCACTAAAGTTTGAAGCGACGTCAGAACCCGAAGCAATAGATGAATGCTTATTTGACTCAGATTGGAGTCCGTAATTGTTATTTAAATTTAAAGTTTCGGCAAAGTTTTTTGCTTTTGATAAATAAAAATGCGCTGTTGGTATGCTGAAACACATTTGTAGTTGCGCAGAATATTCATAACGCTCATGTTGACGTTCTGTGGTTGTTCCCAAAACATTTTGAACGTGAAATTTAAGCGCAGCAGATAAGTAAAGCTGCTCATTTTTAGATAAGTACTCAGATTCTCTATGAATAGTTGAGTTTACGTGTTCGAGTAAGTTTTGGGTTGAAATATATAAACTGGTATGAAAATTAACATGTTGTTTGCGATTATAGATCGGAGGAACGTCTTTAGAACCATCGACGATATAACGAGAAAGCATGGTTTCACGAGGTAATACTTGAACCAATTTCACCCAATCAAAAGTACATTGATACAGTGCTTGGGTCTCTGTTGGACGAATCTGATGCGTATTAAAAATATCCAACAACAATACTTGCGCATAGGCTTGTTGAATATTTTGAATGGTAAAATGTGTACCTTGTAGCTGATTTATATTGATATTGTGTTCTTGGTTTTTAACTGCAAGTTCATAAAGGTGATGCGTCGCTAACCACTGATGTGTTAAGCGTCCGCTATAAATCATTTGTTGCTGAATCAATAACAAACCGAGTTGTTCTAGGGCATAAAAAGTCGCAAGTGTACGTGCTGTTTTTAGATTACGTTTTTGCTTAAAGTTAAAAAATGAAAGTTTATTTGAAGTAAGTTCTTGGTGGCTACGTTGTACAATGTTGATATAAACATTGGTAAAATAAGTACGAATTCTTGACGATAAATCAACAATATGATCAAGTCTTTCAGACTGAGAAAGTCCTTGATTTAAAATATTTTTTTCTAAGCTGGATAAAATACTTTCTGTAATTGGATGTAAGATTTGAATCAGATCAAAGCGCAGAGTTTCACTGCAATTCAATTCACTAATCTCACAAATCGCTTGCAAGACAGACTGAGATGTATCCCCGAGTTGCATGATTGATAATGTCGCAACCCAAGCAGTGACAGACTCTACTGAACTATCAGCAAAACTCAACTTGTCTCTTTGTAAAACCGTGATATTTTGAAAAATTTCAGAAATTTCTTTATTTATCATGAGTATTTTCAACTCTTAAAAGGTTGTGACTCCAAATAGCGGTGTCTTATTATTTTCTCCCGCAACCTCACGTACTAGTTTTGGCACTAGATAGCCAGGTAAGTTCGCTAAGACTTCCTTATAAATGTGATCAATTTTTTCTGCCCCTAAATCAAAATGATGTGCACCTTTTACTTTATCTAAAACATGCAGATAATAAGGTAAAATTTGTGCTTCAAAAAGTCGCTGACTTAAATCAACTAAAGTTTGTGCAGAATCATTCACACCTTTCAGTAAAACAGCCTGATTCAACACAAGAATATTTTGTTTTGCTAAGTAGGATAGCTTCGAACAGGTCAAATCATCTAACTCAGCAGGATGGTTTGAGTGTACCACTAGAATTACACGTAGCCTACTGTTTTTCAATAAAGAAACCAGTTCTTCGTCGATTCTTTCAGGAATGACAATCGGAACACGTGAATGAATTCGCAAGATTTTAATTTGTTTGAGAGATTCTAGACGTTCTATCCAAAGTGCTAATTTACGATTAGATAAAGTTAAAGGGTCACCACCACTGAGGATCACTTCATTAATTTCAGAATGTGCTTCTAAATAATTTTTGATGTTAAGCCAATCTTCACTTTTGGGTAGATTTTCTTGATAAGGAAAATGACGGCGGAAACAATAACGACAATGAACAGCACATGCACCTGTTAAGGTCAGTAAAAAACGTGATTTATATTTATGTAGGACGCCTGGAATCTGATTGGCTTGCTCTTCACCTAAAGGATCAGTTACAAAGCCTTCATGTTCTTCCAGTTCTAAGTGATGTGGTAAAACTTGCAGAAGCAGGGGATCCAAAGGATTGCCAATATCCATTTTTTTCACAAAAGCACGTGGCACACGTAATTTAAATTGTTGCGATGCCAAAATCGCACCTGACAATAGCTGATCTACTGAAAGTTCGAGTACTTCTAATAGTTCAAGGGGATCTGTAATGAGGTCACTCATTTGAGCTTGCCAGTTTTGCTCTTGATAAAGGTAATTCAACATGCCATCTATGATAAAAATAAAATATGGGAATTGCTTTTCGTCACGAAGAAATTTTTAAACAGGTCTGAATCAAGTCATTAAGCTGATTTAATTTATAGATTCATCGTGTTTAACTGAGACTAAAGCCAATGAATCGGAGATTTTACCCTCAATCTGACCAATCCGGGGTAATTTTTCATTGCTTCACGATGTATTGCTCATTTAGAATACGAAAAACGTAAAATACATTCTCTACGCTGATGTTTTTGTATTGTGATAGATCGGGTGATTTTTTGCAGTATCTCAGTAGAGATTTAAATTAGTAAGTTCGGAGTGAGCCTTTCATGGCCTATTATTCTACAAACGATTTCAAAGCTGGCCTAAAGGTTATGCTGGATGGTAACCCATGTTCAATCATGGAAAACGAATATGTAAAACCAGGTAAAGGTCAAGCATTTAACCGCGTAAAACTACGTAATCTTAAGTCTGGTAAAGTTCTCGAAAAAACTTTCAAATCAGGTGATTCTTTAGAAGCTGCTGATATTGTAGAAGTTGAAATGGATTACCTTTACAACGATGGTGAAATGTGGAACTTCATGGATCCTGTATCTTTCGAGCAAATTGCAGCGGATAAAACTGCAATGGGTGATGCTGCGAAATGGTTAAAAGATGATTCTAACGAAAAATGTACAATCATGTTGTTTAATGGTGTTCCATTAACAGTGAATCCACCAAACTTCGTTGTTTTAAAAATCGTTGAAACTGATCCAGGTGTTCGTGGTGATACTTCTGGCGGTGGCGGTAAACCAGCTAAACTTGAAACTGGTGCTGTTGTACGTGTTCCATTATTCGTTCAACAAGAAGAAAGCGTTCGTGTAGATACTCGTACTGGCGATTATTTAGAACGTGCTTAATCATTTTTGATATAAAATGATGATGCAAAGGATAGCGAAAGCTATCCTTTTTTTTGGATAAAAACATAATAAAAATAGAAAATTTTTATAGAAATGTAATTTTTACAAAAAAAATAGAGTTATAGACTAAAGTCGTAGATCGACGCTAGGTGAATAATAGTAGAGTCAAATAGTCTGAATATTAAAACGATTTAATTAAAAGAATACAATGCTCAGACTGAGGTCATTGTGATGTCACGTTAAACGTACATATTCAAACCAGTTTTACTGCTTAAGTCTTAGATGAAAATAAATATATGAGGAGTAGAGTCCACAGGGAAAGAGTCACACGGAAATGCATTACGCTTTATAAAAACAATGGAACTGCTTTTTGTAATCAAGATGTGAGGTTTTAATGGAAAATATTCAATCAAAATCATCACCCTTATCAAAACTGGTTTGGGTGATTGTCGCCATCATTGGCGCAGTATCATTTGGGATACTTGCGGTCAGTAAAGGGGAGCATGTAAATGCCGTTTGGCTGGTGCTTGCCGCAGTCTGTGTATATAGCATTGCATATCGCTTTTACAGTTTATTTATCGCAACTCGAGTTTTTGAGCTTAATTCAAGACGCCTAACACCTGCACATCGTTTAGCAGATGGTTTGGATTATGTTCCCACCAATAAATATGTGTTATTCGGTCACCATTTCGCAGCCATTGCAGGTGCAGGTCCATTAGTTGGTCCGATCCTTGCGGCGCAAATGGGTTATTTACCAGGTACAATTTGGCTCTTGGTCGGGGTTGTACTGGCAGGTGCTGTTCAAGACTTTTTAGTATTGTTCATTTCAACACGTCGCGATGGGCGCTCTTTAGGTGAAATGGCGAAGCAAGAGCTTGGTTCATTCGCCGGTGTCATCGTAATGCTAGGTGCTTTGGGGGTAATGATCATTATCCTTGCTGTATTAGCGCTTGTTGTTGTTAAGGCACTGACCAATAGTCCATGGGGTGTATTTAGTATTGCAGCGACAATACCGATTGCCTTATTCATGGGTGTGTATATGCGTTTTATACGCCCAGGAAAAATTGCTGAAGTTTCAATCATCGGTTTTGTACTGATGATGGCTGCCATTATTTATGGTGGTGATATTGCTGCACATCCTTATTGGGGACCATTCTTTACTTTGACTGGTAAAGAGTTGACTTGGGCGCTGATCATTTATGGTTTTGTTGCTTCAGTATTACCCGTTTGGTTATTGCTTGCACCACGAGATTATTTATCGACATTCTTGAAAATTGGTGTGATCGTTGGTCTAGCAGTGGGTATCATGGTTGCAATGCCAATGCTCAAAATGCCTTCGGTAACTCATTTTGTTGACGGTACTGGCCCTGTATTTGCAGGTTCAATGTTCCCATTCTTATTCATTACCATTGCATGCGGTGCGATTTCAGGTTTCCACGCATTGGTATCTTCAGGTACAACACCAAAACTAGTAGATAACGAAGCCAATATTCGTGTTATTGGTTATGGTGGTATGTTGATGGAGTCATTTGTTGCAATTATGGCAATGATCTGTGCAACAGTACTTGAGCCAGGTGTGTATTTTGCAATCAATGCGCCAGCAGCAGTATTAGGAACAACAGTTGAAAGTGCAGCAGAAGCAGTACGTACTTTAGGCTTTGTGGTAACACCAGAGTCATTGTCATTACTTGCAAAAGAAGTAGGTGAATCTACGATTCTCTCTCGTACTGGTGGTGCACCAACATTTGCAATTGGTATGGCACATATCATCACTGAGATTTTCAACAATCGCTCAATGATGGCATTTTGGTATCACTTTGCAATTTTATTTGAAGCATTATTCATTTTAACTGCTGTAGATGCGGGTACACGTGCTTGCCGTTTCATGGTTCAGGATACTGTTGGTATTGTTATTCCTGCGCTTAAAAACTCGCATAACTTTGTCGGTAATTTAATCGGTACGGCTGTTGCTGTTGCAGGTTGGGGCTTCTTTGTATACCAAGGTGTCGTTGATCCATTGGGTGGTATCAATAGCTTATGGCCTCTATTTGGTATCGGTAACCAGATGTTGGCAGCAATGGCATTGATTCTCGGTACAGTCATTTTATTCAAGATGAAGAAAGAGAAATATGTGTGGGTGACAATTGTTCCTACGGTTTTCTTATTCATTACCTGTATGACAGCGGGCTGGCAAAAAATATTCCATTCAAATCCAAAGATTGGTTTCCTTGCACAAGCGGATAAGTTCTCTGCTGCGATTGCCAAAGGTGAGATTTTAAAACCTGCGAAAACGCTTGAAGAGATGCAAACTATTGTTTTGTCCAATCAAATTAATGCCGCACTTTGTGCATTCTTTATGATTGTGGCAATTATTATGGTGATTGCAGCGATTGGTGTGATTCGTCGTGCTTTAGCAAGCCCTACACCAACTGTAAATGAAGCTCCAGCAGTTTATGCAGATCCTGAAGAAACTATTGTAACTTCAGCAAAACATTAATCGGTTTGAGAGGTGAGTAAGATGAATCTTAAATTCGCCAAAGGTGGAAAGACGGTGATTTATAAAATCATCAAGATGACCATCATGTCGCAAAAAGAACTGATTTTTAATCCTAAAAATTGGTCGCGTATTGCGACGCTGTGGACGCGTTTACAGCAAAGTTTCCGTTTGATGGTGGGTGTTCCAGATTATCAGAACTATTTGGAACACATGAAAAAAAACCATCCTGATCTTGATGTGATGGATGAAAAGACTTTTCATCGCTATTGTGTCGATGCACGTTATCCATCTGCGAAAGGCGGCTTGAAGAAGTGTCCGTGTTAATTGACATTTGAATAGACAAAAAACGGCATTTTAGGATGCCGTTTTTTTTATTGAAATTTATTTATTTTGGGTGTTATTGATAAACTGATTGGTATATTGGGAAAGCCTGTTACCTAAGTGAAGATATTTATTTTTGACCGCTACAATGTCAACCTATGGCTCAAATGTATTAAGCTATATATCAAAAGTGTAAAATAGAAATAGCCCTTGTATTTGCTTTGAGTATTCCTTAAAACCGTGTATGTTAATCAAATTGCTTAAAATTTTTATTGGGGAATAAAAACGTGATTTGGGGAACAACAGCGCAAAAAGTGTCGGAACAAAATAATGCCAATGAATATTCAGATTTAGCTGCCTATTACCCAAAAATTGATGAATTTTTAACGAAAATCAACCAAATTATTTTAGATAAAGAACAGCAAACTAAACTCGCATTATGCAGTCTGTTAGCTGGCGGGCATTTACTGTTTGAAGATTTGCCAGGCTTGGGGAAAACGACATTGGCAAGTAGTTTGTCACATCTTGCAGGTTTGGATTTTCAACGTATCCAATTTACCAATGACATGCTGGCAAGTGATGTGATCGGTATCAATATGTTTAATCAGAAAGAACATCAATTTGAATTTAAACATGGCCCTATTTTCACGCAAATTTTACTTGCTGATGAGATCAACCGCTGTAGCCCCAAAACCCAAAGTGCGCTTCTAGAAGCCATGGAGGAGGGGAATGTCACTGTAGATGGAACGCGTTATGAATTGCCTAAGCCATTTTGGGTGATCGCAACACAAAACCCATTGTTCCAAAGTGGAACATACAGTTTACCTGAATCCCAACTTGATCGCTTTCTGATGCGTTTGTCACTTGGTTATCCATCACGAACAGCAGAAAAACAGCTCTTACAACAAAGTTCACGTCATGATTTGATTGGAAATTTAAAAGCAATATTCGAACAGCAAGAAATTTTGCAATTACAAAGTAATGTTAATCAAATTACGATGAATGATTTAATTTTGGATTATATCCTTGATTTAGCAGAAGAAACTCGCAAAGGTCGTCATGGATTGTCTACTCGAGGTGTATTGGCTTTAAAGAAAGCAGCTCAAGCCTATGCCTTGATTGAAAAACGTAACTTTGTCATTGCAGATGATATACAAGCAGTCTTTGTCGCTGTGGTATCTCACCGTATTGGTTTAGGTGAGTCCGAAAGTTTTGCGTTGATGCAAAAAGTTGCAGTTAAGGGTTAATGGAGCATCATTATGCTACGTCAACGCTTTGAAAAATGGCTACATCTTCGTTTTCGTTATACCAGTATTCGTACGCTGAAACAAAATGAAGTCTTGGTTTTTATTTACCAACAAGGCTTTTTGTATCTAGTCCTGATTCTAATTACTTTTATTGCAGGGATTAATTATGCAAATAATCTAATCTTGGCTTTCTGTTTTTTAATTAGCGCGATTCTATGTATCAGTTTTTACCTGAGTTTTAAACAATTACATGCTGTGACAATACAAGTCATTGCAGATGAAGTTGGGCGAGTGAATGAAGCTTTTACAGTGAAAGTTATTCTGCAACAAGCAAAGGCAACACCGAAATTTCTCAACTTTAAAATCAAAGAAATAGAACAGTTTGATTCGCAAATTTCAACTGATTTAACAGAAACGAGTGTTAGTTTAAATCGTTCTAAAACCAAACCTTTTAAAAGCAACACGGCTTTGTTGCATAAACATTCAAAAGCTGAGTTTTCCCCAATCCATTCAAATTTAAGTGACAACTTGGGTGTGAGGTCTACCTAATTCCGTAAATCTATTCAGAACTGCCACACGCGCATGAATTTCATTGACCTGACTTTGAAAATGTCTTGCCGTCAGCTTATCTCCTAATAATTTGATGCAATGCATCTTGGTTTCCACCAAACTACGACGGTGATAACCCGACCATTTTTTCCATAGGGTTCTGCCTAAATGTTTAACCGTTTGAAGTAACTCATTTCGTTCTATTGAACTTATTTTAGAATCTTTCCAGGGCTTGGCATTCTTTCTGGGTGGAATTACTGCATGTGCTTGACGATCTGAAATCACTTTTCTGCAGCACTTCGTGTCGTACGCGCCATCGGTATAGACAGAATCTATTCGCTCATCTAGTGGAATTTGATCCAGTAAATCACCTAGTACTTGTGAATCACTGACATTATTTGTAGTAAGCTGAACGGCACGTATTTGCAGTGTTTCAGCATCTATACCAATATGCAGTTTACGCCATTGCCGACGGTATTCAGGCTGATGTTTTTTACGCTTCCATTCGCCTTCACCTAAAAACTTTAAACCCGTAGAGTCGACAAGTAGGTGTAACCCATCATGACTTTTCTGATAGCTTATCGCAATATCAATATGCTTTTGTCGTCTACAAAGGGTGGAGTAATCTGGTGCTGTCCAATTCAAGCCACAGAGTTTAATCAGGCTTTGAACAAAGCCAGTAACCATACGTAAAGAAAGACGGAATAGAGATTTGATCATTAAACAGCATTGAATCGCTGTATCGGAATAAGTTTGATTTCGTCCTTGCTTGCCTTGTGGTTGTGCATACCATTGCGTCTTAGGATCAAACCAGATTGAAATATTTCCTCGCTTGATTAAAGCTTGGTTATACGAGGACCAATTGGTTGTACGGTAAGTTTTAGGTGCAGGCTTCTTCATCTGGAAATTATATTGCTAAAGAAGCCCTCAAGAATAGCTTTGTGCAACAAAGCCAAGCAACACTAAAAAAGTCGATGAGAGAATTCAATCTGAACTTTTTGCGGAAAAGCAGAAAATTGTCGAGTTAAAGTTTATTCCCAAACAACGTGGAGAATTTAAAGTTCCTGCGATTCAAATTTTCTCAACCTATCCGTTGGGTTTGGTTCGGGCATGGACATATATTTATTTAACAGAAAGTTATTGGATTGCACCTGAAGCAAAACCTCTAGCATTAAATTTTAATCATTCCTCAAATACGGGTGAACCTGATTATGACGAGTTTAAAGAACTTCGAAATTTTAAATTAGGAGATTCTTTGCAAAGTATTTCGTGGAAGCATGCATCGCGTGGGCAAGGTTTATTTGTAAAGCAATTTGAAGATTTGGTTGATGCACATTCGGTCTATATCGATTACGCCAAAATGCCCAGTGCAGATCATGAAGAAAAGCTATGTTTTATGATGGAATTGGTTGATCAATGTGAGCAAGTTCAGACACCATATTGTGTCATTCTTCCTTATGCACAAACTGAAAATGGCGTCGGTCTAAGTCACTATAATCATGTCAAAATACTTTTGGCACAGGCTTGAGGTTTGCAGATGTATCGTTCTATACAAATCTCAATTTTACTTGCTTTGAGCTTAATTTGGCTTGCTCAAATTGCATTTATACCTATAGCATTATCCATTTTATTTTTAATCAACCTGATTGGATTAGGATTTTATTATTATAAATATAATCAACATGCGCTTATAGGTTTTCCTAAATATCCAAAACTTATCTTTGCTTTTTTGGCATTGGTCATTATTTACTTTGATGCAAAAACATTTTTAGGTGTAGAAGCTGGGACAGCTGTACTGTCTACATTTTTATTTGCTAAAGCATTAGAAACGAAGAATAAACGTGATTTTATCATCCTGTTTAATTTTGCTTTATTCGTCAGTGCATGTTTATTTCTACATAGCCAAGCTTTTTGGATGGCACTTCTGGTTCTGTGTTGTCTGATCAGTTGTTTGGTCGGTTTATACCGTGTTCAAACAGCACATTTCGATATTCAACAACCTGTATTTCAGTCATTGAAATCTGATTCCTTGCATATCGTGAAGTTTATTGGTTTAGCCTTACCGTTTTTTATTTTATTGTTTATGTTTTTTCCACGTTTGCCACCGCTTTGGCAAATCCCAATTCCGAATAATAAGGCGACAACTGGTCTGAGTGATACCATGTCGCCTGGTGATATCGCGGAACTTTCACAATCGAGCGCTTTAGCATTTCGTATTATTGGTGATATGCAACAGTTGCCAAAACGAGATCAACTCTATTGGCGAGCACTAGTTCTAGATCATTATGATGGAATCACTTGGACAAGTGATGGTACAAATAAGCAACCTAAATCATTGACAAATATACAAGGTCAAGTAGATGGCATTCATTACCAATATTTAGCGACTGATCCGACTCAGCAATGGATCACTGGTTTAGACAAATCTATACCTGTTGAGCAACGCTTTAATTTACATCAAGATTGGTCGATTACACCAAGAAGATTGGTGCAGCGTACTCAACCGATTCAATTACAATGGATTGGTGATCAAGTTCGTGATGTTGTAGATGAAAAATCTGCTCAATTTCTATTTAAAAATAATCTGAATTATCCCCAAAATAGTGATCGTCAAGCACAACAATTTGCCTTAAAAATGTTTCAGCAGAGTCAATCGAATCCGCATATTTATATTCAAAATATTCTAAATTGGTATAAGCAAGAACAATTTATCTACACACTTAGCCCTGGAACACTCGGCAGCAATCGCATAGATGCATTTTTATTTCAGTCTAAACAAGGTTTTTGTGAACACTATGCATCTAGCTTTGTCATGTTGATGCGCTATGCGGGTATTCCTGCACGTGTTGTCACAGGCTATCAAGGTGGTGAGTTGGCACCTGATGGTCAAAGTTGGGAGGTGCGTCAGCTTGATGCACATGCTTGGGCAGAGGTGTATCAAGATGGACAATGGCATCGTATTGATCCAACGGCAATGATTGCGCCAATGCGTTTGAATCAAGGCATGCAAAATATGATGCGTGACAATATTGCAATTTTTGGTGATGCAACATATTCAAACTTAAGGTTACAACAGTTATCTGTATTAAGAACATTGAGAATTTGGAGTGATTACGCCAGCTATCAATGGCAAAGTAAGGTCGTTGGCTATGATACAGATAAGCAAAATAGTTGGATGAAAAAATTAGGGCTAGATTCATCGTATAGTTATGGGCTTGTGCTTATATTCGGTATTTTAGGCTTATTGGCTATGTATTGGGGAATAAGCAAATTTTATCATCGTCAGCAATTGTCAGCATTTGAACAGATCATGTTGAATTTTAATCAAAATCTAGAGCCTGATTATCAAAAAGCGCAATCTGAAACCTTCCAACAATGGATGAAGCGTTTATCTCAACATACAGGGCAACAGGATTGTTTTGAACAAGCCAATCAAATTTTCCAAAATATCGTTTATTTACCGACTAAAAATCAGCAAGATATTCAAAAATTTAAGTTTTTGCTCAAAGAATGTGCTGACGCATTAAAGCAAAGAAAATAACCCTTGAGATATTATAAAAAAATGATAATATTCTCAGCACTTCAGGTTTATAGCTCAGTTGGTTAGAGCGCTACGTTGACATCGTAGAGGTCACCAGTTCGAATCTGGTTAAACCTACCAAGATTCATGCCTTATGGCATAAGGGTTTTAAGTTATCACAATGACTTAAAGCCCTTTTTTATTGCGAACAATATCATGTCAATAATAATGATGCTTTACACTATTTAATAATTTGATAGAGATTATTATTTTTTAGTAATTATTTGATTTTTAATAATTTTAAATATATTTAGACTTAAGTCGCTAGATTTGAATTTCGCATTAAATCATTGTATTTTACTTCCAAGCTAGGATGCTCATTAAGCGTAATTTTCTGGAATGATATTTGCTTATATAAGAAATACTCGAGGGAAGAATAATGCCACAATTAAAAGTTAAATCGACGAATCAAGTCTTAGACCATATTGATACACTTGGACGATGGGATCAAAAATATGTACAAATATCATCAGGAAAATTTGAAGGTTCAATTACGGAAATTGAAGTCGAAGGTTTAAATATTTTCCGTGAAAAAATGAACATGTCCGTTCAGCAAATGACTTCACCACCACCAGATACATTTGCGGTTTCAGTGTCACTCAATCAGTGTAAATTAGAATATTTAGATTGGCGCAAAAGTTTGCAAAATGGTCAAGGTTTAATGAATTTTAAATCAAAATATCACTTATTAACCAATCTCAGTTCAGATCTTCTAGTTCTCGATATTTGCCAAAATAAGTTAAATGAACGTGCCGAAAAATTAGGATTTATAGATTTGCCTAAAAAGAATCTAGGCATTCATTTAACTCAAGATTGCATAGAAACAGCCTTACAATTACTCAAAGGTGATGATTTAGGTGAGCAGTTTTATTCGCAAGCAAGTAGGCAAATATTAGATGAAATTTTATTATCATTAAATGCACCTATTGAGCCGAATAAAATTAATTACTGGAAATCGGATCGAAAAAAGATCGTGAATGATGCGTGTTATGGTGCATTGGAATCTGGTGTGAGTTCGATGAATTTAGAATCATTATGTCAGTTCTCAAATGTAGGTGTCCGAATTTTGCAGTTAGCATTTAAAGAAGTCCTTGGGATCTCACCATTAAAATGGTTGAAAATTGCGAAATTGAATCAAGTGAGAAAGCAATTATTAACATCGAATGATTTAAAAATAACAGACATCGCCTTAGATCATGATTTCAATCATTTTGGGCGCTTTTCAGCGGAATATAAGCAACTTTTTTTAGAATATCCCAGTCAAACAGCGAGAGATTTAGCAAAATCATTGAAATGATTTATGCAATTTTCACGTGTAGATGCATTGATTTAAATACCTTGAAGATAAAGCTTTTATTGAGTATTCGTAATTTGGATATTGGAATTTTGTATTAGCTGTTAGAGATATTGGACTTCAATTTTGAAGTTAATTCAATATCTTAAAGGTGATACAAATGAATAAAATTCTTTTAATGGGCATCCTTCCACTCATATCAAGTCTAAGTGCTTTTGCTCAAGATCTCGATGAAGCAGCCACACAGAATGAAAGTTTAAAAATTTCGGGATTTGCACGTGCGAAATACGAACTGAAAGATTACTCTAGCAATGATGAAAAACTTACATTTGATGCACTTAAGTTAAATGTTAAATATAATAAAGAAGATGTTTTTGGTGGCTTAGAATATCGTTGTTATCAATTCAAAACCTTATGTGACTTTTCTGCTTTGGTTGACGCTTATGTCGGCTACAATTTTCATTCACAAAATTCTTTAAAATTTGGTATCCAACCTGTTGTATTTGGACCTAGTCGTTTTTGGGAGAGTAATTATTATGGTGGAATTGTTTCTCAAGTCGGTTTAGCCGATATTCATAATCTTGGGCTTAATTATTCATTGAACTTCTTTGATAACAATAATTTAAATTTAGGATATTTTTATTCCGATGGTGGTCGCTATTTTGGACATAGTAGAGACGCAGCACGATATACCTCTAACTTTGTTCAGTCAGAACCAAATGATGACGTTCAAATGAATCTGAGTGAGAAAAATATACTGAGTATTTCACTGGATAGGAAAATTGAATTAAATCATGAAAATACTAACCTAATATTAGGTGGTTCTTTTTTATCTTCCACAATCGAGGATGATTTTTCAAATCAAGATGGTGATCGAAATGCTTGGGCTGTATTTGGAAATTTAAGCTATAAAAACCTAGCAGTGATGCTCACAGTCGGTCAGCAAAGAATAAATGGTTTGGGTAAAAATGGCTTAGTGATGGGCTCGTTTGATGACACATATACTGTTGCGAATGACGGAAATTTTTATACATTGGATGTTAATTATAAATTTGGTCAGTTTTATGTATTTGATAATGTAAGTATTTATGGAATGTTGAGTCAGTATAAGAAAGAAAATAATGATAACAATTCAAGTCGAAATATTTTTGGGGTGTCTTTGATCAAGGATAAGTTTGAGATCGCTGCGGAACAAGTTATCGGCAAAAATGATCCTTCAATCGGTGGTGGAAAATACGATTTAGCGAAAGGGGATGATGCAAAAGGGAATCTGACCAAGATTAATTTTTTATACCATTTTTAACTGAGCGAATGTTCGTTTTTTGGATATTTAGTCAAATCTGAGTTATGCAATAGTGTTGAAACAGTATAAATCAAGGATGTTTTATAAAAGTGATTGAATAACACAATGACTTTTATATCAGGAGTTAAAAATGAATTCACAACTACAAAATTGTATTTCAATCAATGAACGTGCAAATAATTTTGAAGAACTGGATAAAAAAGTTCAATTTCATCCTTTTACCGATGCTAAAGCCAACCTTGAGCAAGGTGGATTTATTATTGAAAGAGGTGAAGGTATTTATGTTTATGATATTTATGGTAAAAAATATTTAGAAGGTATGGCAGGGCTGTGGAGTGTTGCAGTTGGTTTTAATAATCAACGCTTAATTAATGCTGCTGTGAAACAGTTAAATACTTTGCCGTTCTATCATCAGTTTTCACATAAAGCAGTTTTGCCAAGTATTGAACTTTCAGAAAAATTAATTGAAATGTCACCTGTGCCAATGAGTAAAGTCTTTTTGGCAAACTCTGGTTCTGAAGCCAATGATACAGCGATTAAACTGGTTTGGTATTACCAAAATGCAAAAGGCAATACTCAAAAGAAAAAAATTATTTCTCGTAAAAATGCATATCACGGTATCACCACTGTTTCAGCAAGTTTGACGGGTATCCCAACGATTCATAAAGGTTTTGATTTACCGTTGAAAGGTTTTCATCATCTAACATGCCCGAATTATTATCGTGAAGCATTGGAAGGTGAGTCTGTTGAGCAGTTTGTTGATCGTTTAGCACAAGAGTTTGAAGACTTGATCCTTGCGGAAGGTCCTGAAACTATCGCGGCATTTATTGGCGAACCTGTGATGGGTGCAGGTGGTGTAATCGTTCCACCAAAGAGCTATTGGGAAAAAATGCAAGAAATTTGTAAACGTTACGACATTCTTGTGATTGCAGATGAAGTGATTTGTGGCTTTGGTCGTACAGGGCAAATGTTCGGGTCTGAAACATTCAATATCAAACCCGATATGTTGGTGGTTTCTAAGCAGCTTTCATCGTCATATCAACCTATTTCAGCGTTGATGATTAATGAAGAAATTTTCCAACATGTTGCTGAACAAACCTCTGTATATGGCGCATTTGCACATGGCTTTACAGGGGGCGGGCATCCAGTTGCAGCTGCAGTTGCATTGGAAAATTTAAAAATCATTGAGGAAGAGGGCTTGGTTGAGCGAGCGCGTCGTGTCGGTTCAAGAATGTTTAACAATCTAAAAGCATTGGAAAATCATGATTTAGTCGGAGAAATTCGCGGAGTAGGCTTAATTGGTGCCATTGAATTAGTTGATTGTAAAACCAGTAAAGCACCATTTGAAACTGCTGGAAAACTTGGGCGTTATTTCTGTGCACGTGCACATGAGCATGGCTTAATCATTCGTAATATTGGAGATGTAATTGCACTATGTCCACCTCTTATCATTTCAGATGAAGAGATCGATGAAATGGTCAATCTTTTGCAGAAAGCACTTAAAGATACCTATAACTGGCGTCAAACTTTTGAATAAATAATCACAAACGGTAACTCAATCAGTTCGTATGCGTAACATGAAAATCAACGATTTCATCAGCGCATAGGGATTGTATTATTGATTTTAATAAGGAATGTTAAAATGAGTTTAATTGAAGAAAAAGTGAGTGATTTAAAAACAGGGTTAAAATCTCGGCATATTACCATGATGTCTATCGCTGGCGTTATTGGCGGAACACTTTTTGTTGGTTCGGGGAGTGTAATTCACAGTGCTGGACCAGCTGCAATTCTAGCTTATATTCTCGGTGGGTTAATTCTTTTATTAATCATGCGTATGTTGGGTGAAATGGCTGTCGCAACACCAGACACAGGCTCTTTTTCAACTTATGCTGATAAATCAATTGGTCGCTGGGCAGGTTTTACCATTGGTTGGATGTATTGGTTGTTTTGGGGGACGGTCATGGCTTGGGAAGCCTTTGTCGCTGGGAATATTTTAAATGTGTTTTTCCCCGCAATCAGTTCCAATTGGTTTGTACTCATTGTGACACTGGCTCTATTGGTCGTTAACTTCTTTAACGTGAAAAATTATGGTGAATTTGAATTTTGGTTTGCGTTGATCAAAGTGATTGCCATTGTCAGTTTTATTGCACTCGGGTTCTTGGTTGTATTTAATATTTATAATATTGAAGCCCCACATGGAATTAGTAATTTTACAGCTCAAGGCTTTATGCCGAATGGAATTGCTCCCGTATTTGGTGCTGTATTGGGAGTGATGTTCGCCTTTGTTGGTGCTGAAATTGCTACGATTGCTGCATCTGAAACTGAAAATCCAGCGCGTGAAATCAAAAAGACCAATAAAACCATTGTTTGGCGTATTTGTATCTTTTATATCGGTTCAATCTTCTTCTTGATCTGTATCGTACCTTGGAATGATCCGTTATTAGGTCAATCAGGCTATGGTGCTTATCGCAGAGCATTAGAAATCATTGGTATTCCAGGTGCTCAAACTTTAATGAATATCGTGGTGTTAACATCACTCAGTAGTTGCTTGATTTCTGCGCATTATGCAGGTTCAAGAATGCTTTATTCACTTGCTTTACGTGGTGATGCACCTGCAATTTTAAAGAAGACAACTCAGAAAACGGGTGTTCCAATCGCTGCGGTACTGGCAACAAGTGTCATTGCGGTTACATTTTCCCTGATCAATCTAAACCCTGCTTTTTCTTCAAAAGATATGCTGATCACTTTGATGAATTTAACGGGTGCAATTGGATTACTGATTTATCTGGTTATCGCATGCTCTCAGTTAAAGATGCGTAAACAACTTGAAGCCAAAGGTGTAGAACTCGAAATTAAAATGTGGCTTTATCCTTGGCTGACTTGGGCTGTGATTGTTTTCATTATCCTATTCTTGATTGGTATGTTGTTTATTGAAGAGTATCGCTTATTGGTTGGTTCTACAGCAATGACCATGGCAGGGATTGCAATGGTCGGTATTATTAAACAAATAAAATCAAAGGTCGCAAAGCCACCTGTGATCACTGAGTTTTCATAAACATAAATCGTTTTATCTCAAAAAATATTTCGGAATAAAAAATTAATATTAGGATGTAATGAAAATGTACACAAATACAAAGCTATATATTGATGGTGATTGGAAATTATCAAAAACTGATCAAGCAATTTCAGTGTTAAATCCTGCAAATGAGTCAATTATTGGAGAAGTATCGAAAGCGTCATTAATCGACCTACAAGCTTCAGTAGAAAGTGCAGAACATGGTTTTAAAGTCTGGAAATCGACCCCTGCATTGGAACGGGCAAAGATTTTAAATAAAGCTGCGGATCTTTTACGTGAACGCGTTGAGGGTATTGCTCGGACAATGACTCTGGAGCAAGGCAAACCACTCAAACAATCAAAAATTGAAGTTTTATCTGCTGCCGATATTATCAATTGGTTTGCTGCTGAAGCCGTGAGAAGTTATGGTCAAGTGATCCCTTCACGTAGTCATGATGTATTGTCTTATACATTAAAAGTTCCTGTAGGAATCGTGGCAGCATTTACCCCATGGAATTTCCCAATTAATCAAATCGTTCGGAAAATTTCTGCCGCATTAGCAGCAGGATGCTCAATCATTGTAAAAGGTCCAGAAGAAACGCCTGCATCACCTGCGCAATTGGTACAGGCTTTTCATGATGCAGGGCTTCCATCAGGTGTGATTAGTTTGGTTTTTGGTGATCCGCAAGAGATTTCGACGTATTTGATTGAACATCCAAAGGTCAAGAAAATATCGTTTACTGGATCAACACCGATTGGAAAACAACTTGCTTCACTTGCAGGCAAGCACATGAAAAAAGTGACCATGGAGCTAGGTGGTCATGCGCCTGTGTTGATTTTTAAAGATGCCGATATTGATAAAGCACTTCATCAGGTCATTAATTTTAAATTTAGAAATGCTGGGCAAGTGTGTATTTCACCGACTCGTTTTTTGATCGAAAAAGAAGTTTATGAGCAAGTTGTTGAAAAAATTGCCCAGCTTGTCAAAGCTTTAAAAGTTGGAAATGGCTTAGATGAAAGTACAGATATTGGCCCCGTGATTCATAGTCGGGCTTATGGTAATTTAAAATCAATCGTTGCTGATGCATTGCATCATGGTGCGAAATTGGTCTGTGGAGGAGAACAAATACAGGGCGAGGGTTATTTCTTCCAGCCTACTGTACTCAAAGATGTTCCATTAACAGCCCAGTGTATGAACAGTGAACCGTTTGGACCGATTGTTATTTGTAATTCTTTTGATGACTATTCAGATGCAATTGAAGAAGCCAATCGCTTGCCATTTGGTTTGGCTGCTTATGCTTTTAGTCAAAATAATAAAACGTGTATCGAGCTTGGGCGTGACCTCGAATGCGGTATGTTGTCAATTAATCATATCGGTTTGTCTTTCCCAGAACTTCCATTTGGCGGTATTAAGGATTCGGGCTATGGCACTGAAGGTGGCAGTGAAGCGATCAATGCTTATCTGGATACACGTTTGGTGACGGTGTCTGCATAAGTTATTTCAATATAATTGGTTTTTAAAAAAGATGGGATTGAAAATAGCTTAATGCTTTATAATAAAAAGCAGAATTGAATAAATTCTGCTTTTTATATTTCAAAATATCTCAAATTAATTTAATTTTTTTGAAAGAAAATCTACAAATAAACGAGCCCTACGCGATAACTTTTGGTTTTTGGGGCATGCTACATAAAAATAACGGATCTGACTTTTATAATCTTCAAGACATTTAATCAATTGTTTAGATTCTATATATCGTGTGACGAGGAACTCTGGCAAATAGACAATACCTTGGTGTTGCAAAGCAAGGTCGACAAGGAAGTCTCCATCATTACACTTAAATTTAGGAAAACAGTGCAGGGTGACAGGTTCACCCTGATGGCTTAGGTAAATTTTATTCTCAGGTTTATTGTGAAAATACATTAACAGATGATGATTGATTAATTCATCCTGCTTTTGAGGAATGCCATACTTTCTATAATATTCAGGCGTTGCATAAAAGTTTAAATTAAATTGTTGCAGGATAATATTTTCAAAATTGTCATTTAATGTCGTTCCAATTCTGAGTGTCAAATCATAATGATGATCATAAATGTCCTTTACCTCATCCGATAATGCCAATTCAATTTCAATATCAGGATAACTGAGAATAAATTCAGAAACTATGAGATTGAGTTTATGACGACTAAATGAGGCGGGTGCATTTATTTTAAGTGAACCTTCGGGATAAAAATGATCGTGAACAATTTCAAGTTGAGCGATTTCATATTCACTTAATATAATTTTACAGTGCTGATAAAACTTCTCGCCTGTTTCAGTGAGATTCATTTTACGTGTCGTACGCAATACCAGTGTGGCATTGAGATGTGTTTCAAGATAGCTAATTCGTTTTGCAACCAAATCACGGCTGATATTTAAAGCCCGAGCAGCTTTACTAAAATTTTGATGCTCTACGACATGATAGAAAGTCTTTATACAATCTAACTTATCCATAAAAAGACTCAATCCTTAAAATAATTCTTAAATTCATATTTCATCTGCAATTAAGAGCAAGTGTTTTATGTTTGATAAATATGTAAAATTTTTGATTGTATTCAAATTGAATACACATTGCTGTTCAATAATGCGTATTACTTTACATTAAAATTTGCTTATATAACACTCATTCGAATTTCTCATGAAATATAAAAGACAGAGGAAAACTCATGACTGATGTTCAGATGATCTTAAAAAACGGAAAGATTACTACACTGAATCCAAAGCAACCTGAGGTTCAAGCAATCGCTATTGCAGAAGGTAAAGTGATTAAAACAGGTAGTGTAGATGAGGTCATGAAGTTGGCAACATCTACAACAAAGGTTGTTGATTTAAATGGTCGCCGTGTTATTCCTGGTTTGAATGATAGTCACTTGCACATTATTCGTGGTGGTCTAAATTACAATATGGAACTACGTTGGGAGGGTGTTCCATCGGTAGCAGATGCATTACACCTTCTCAAAGAACAAGCAGATAATACACCTGCGCCGCAGTGGGTGCGTGTAGTTGGCGGTTGGACTGAGTTTCAATTCGCTGAGCGTCGTATGCCAACGATTGAAGAAATTAATAAAGCTGCACCTGATACCCCCGTGTTTATCCTCCATTTATATGCGAGTGCCATTCTCAATAAAGCTGCAATTCACGCTTTAGGTTTTGATAAAAATACTCAAGACCCACCAGGTGGTCGTTTTGAGCGTGATGCAAAAGGTGAGTTGACAGGTTTAGTACTGGCAACGCCTGCAGCGACGATTCTTTATGCAACTTTGGGCAAAGCACCAAAATTACCACTTGAAGATCAAATTAATTCAACACGTCATTTCATGCGTGAATTAAACCGTCTAGGTTTGACTTCTGCGATTGATGCGGGTGGTGGTGGTCAAAATTACCCAGATGATTATGAAGTGATTCAATCACTGCATAAAAATGAACAAATGACGGTTCGTATTGCTTATAACTTATTTGCGCAAAATGCTGGTTCTGAGCTTGAAGACTATAAGAAATGGACGGAAATGACTTTTCCTGGCGATGGTGATGCACTATTTAAAGTCAATGGTGCGGGTGAGAATCTGACTTGGTCTGCAGGGGATTTTGAAAACTTCTATGAACCTCGTCCAGATTTGCCAAAAAAAATGGAAAAAGAGCTAGAGAGCATTGTTGAACTGTTAGCTGAGAAGAAATGGCCATTCCGTATCCATGCAACCTATGATGAGAGTATCGATCGTTTATTGACAGTTTTTGAGCGTGTCAATTCTCGTCAACCTTTTGCGACTCGTTTCATCATTGATCATGCCGAAACAGTTTCAGATAAAAATATTGATCGTATTGGAGCACTGGGTGGTGGTATTGCGATTCAGCATCGTATGGCATTCCAAGGTGAATTTTTTGTACAACGCTATGGTGCTGACGCAGCAAAAGATACGCCACCAGTGAAGAAAATGTTGGAAATGGGCGTACCTGTAGGTGCGGGAACAGATGCGACACGTGTTGCTTCATACAACCCTTGGGTCTGTTTAGGTTGGTTGGTCACGGGTAAAACAGTAGGTGGCATGCCTTTGTATGATGAAAAAGACCTTTTAGATCGTCAAACAGCACTGAAACTTTGGACCAAAGGTTCTGCATGGTTCTCTGGTGAGCAGGCGGACAAAGGTGCTTTGGTCGAAGGTGAACATGCGGATTTAGCAGTACTTTCAGATGATTACTTTGCGGTAGAAGGTGATGATATTCAATGGATTGAGTCAGTATTTACAGTCATGAACGGTAAAGTGGTTTATGCAGGTGCTGAATTTAAACAGGACGATCCGCCAATTCCACCAGCTTCTCCAGATTGGTCACCTGTAAAACGTTTTGGTGGTCAGTGGCGCTTGTCTGAAAACCGTAATGCACCGTCTTTACAACCTTTACAGAAAAATTCTGCAATGTGTGCATGTTCAAGTAGTTGTGGCATGCATGGGCACAATCATGCATGGATGCTTGATGTTCCTATTGATCCAAAAGACAAACGTTCATTTTGGGGTGCACTCGGCTGTTCTTGCTTTGCATTCTAAAAAGCAAACCTTTCTTTTTTCTTAAATATTTTAGTTTATTTAGACGGTTCTATTTCCACTGTGGAAATAGAGCCACAGAGGTCTTATGAAAATTTATTTACTCTCCCTTGCTGTAGGCTTACTCGTTGGCGTTTTATATTATGTGTTGAATGTAAAATCTCCAGCGCCGCCCTTGGTTGCATTATTGGGCTTATTGGGTATGGTGATAGGTGAACAACTGATTCCTGTCATTCGAAATTTAATGAACTAATGACTGAATAAGAATTTTAAAATGGCACATCTCAATCGATTGTTAAGTTTCAATGCCGGTTATGTGGATACTGCAAGCTTCCTCGCAATCCATGGGCTTTTCGCAGCACATGTGACAGGAAACTTTGTTACCCTTGGTGCTGCATTGGTTTCCAATAACCATGCAGGAGCATGGGCTAAGCTCTCTGCCTTACCTATGTTTTGTATTACAATTTTATTGGTAAAATTGCTTGATCAATTTTTTATAAAACGTGCAAAAACATCTTATCCGACCTTATTAAAAATGATGTTTCTATTTTTTATTTTGGCGGCTGTGATTTCGGTATTCTATTTACCATTTCCGTTTGCTGATACGTGGTCAAGTTTTGCTGTAGGGATGTTACTGGTCGCAGCAATGGCAATCCAAAATGCAATCCATCGTTTACATTGGGTGAAAGAGTCTCCAACGACAGTGATGACAGGTTCAACCACACAATTGATGTTAGATGTCGGAGAACTTTTTTCTCAAAGCAATCCTGAGAAAAGGCAAATCATACAACAACGATTTAAATCAATTTTCCCTACGATGCTGAGTTTTGCTTTAGGTTGCGCAGTCGCTGCGATTGTTTTTAAATTTGCTTTACTTTGGTTGTTTATTGTTCCACCTGTATTGATGGCTTTAATCTACTGGAAAAAAGAGAATTATAAAAAAGCGTGAGTGTAGTTTGATATTTCCATTTATCCAATGCATTGTTTTATCACATGTAATTTAAATCAGGTTGTTGCGTTAACAGGAAAGTCTAAGTATTAATCGCTTAAAGAATGGCAGTTTCACAGAAAATTACTTTTAAAAAATAGGGTTATTATGAGTCTTATAAATACACAAGAAAAAAGAGTGCCTTTTTGGCAAAATTGTCGCGAATCCGTCATTTTGACTATTGTTGGCGGTGCAATCGATACGATCGGTTTTATTGCATTATTTGGTTTTTTTACCGCGCATGTGACAGGTAACTTGGTTTTAGCTGGAGCTGTTTGGGTCAATGGTGGTAAGGGTGTTTGGATCAAACTTGCGGCGATACCTCTGTTTATTTTTACCGTGATTGTCACGAAATATTTAATTGAAAGATTTGATCATAAACATAAAATTCTCGCTTCGTTATTTCTAGCAGAAGCTTTTTTCCTTACAGCATTTATGATCGCAGGGCTTCTATTTGAGCCATTTAAGCATGCTGAGGCGGTGAGTGTTGCGATTACAGGTGGCTTAGGTTTAATTGCATTGGCGATTCGTAATACATCGAGTAAAACACTGATTAAACATATTAGCCCAAGTACCATGATGACAGGGAATACCACACAGTTGGGTATTGATATTTCAAATTATTTGAGTCATCCGACAGAAGAAAATCGAGTGTCTATGGTGAATAGCCTGAGTATTATTCTTGGTTTTGTGATCGGGGCTTTTTTAGGTGCATTCCTTTATTGGCATTTGGATTTTTGGAGTGTGGCATTTTTTATTTTTCCGATCTTATATTTGGCATATCTAGCGTATAATCAAAAATTTAAGACTCCATCGTAATGATAAAAATTGCTTGATCATGAATGTGGTATTCATAATGAAGAATGTATTAATGTTCAGAAAAGGTGATCTAGTAGATTGATTTATTAAAATTTTACCGTGAATTGAAGTCATTGGTGTGCAATATTTGAGTCAACTTTGATCTATGGCGTTCAAAGTTCGTGATGTATGAGGTAAGTTGATGGATAAATTTAGCTAAACAATATGTTATAATTTGTAATATATCACCGATAAAAAAGCGTGAAACGCTCAAATCCAATATAAAGCTGCCAAATGCGCAGCTTTTTTAATTGATGTGCATTTTATGCAATGTTTTTTTATCGGAAATGTCATTTTGGTACATTTATTGGATGCTGAATTGTGGTTGAATCTCAGCCATGTTTCATTTTTAAATGAACTCGATTTTATCAACGAATAGCTCAAACTGATCAGGGGCTCAACAATGACGAATCCAAATCCTTCAGCGGGTTTGCTCGAACGCTTATTTAAATTAAGTGAGAAC
This sequence comes from Acinetobacter wuhouensis, assembly GCF_001696605.3. Lineage (NCBI taxonomy): Bacteria > Pseudomonadati > Pseudomonadota > Gammaproteobacteria > Moraxellales > Moraxellaceae > Acinetobacter > Acinetobacter wuhouensis. The sequence goes on from NZ_CP031716.1 coordinate 1,607,790, forward strand.
AAAACAACCTTTAGAACGGAAGTCCTTGCGGGTTTTACGACATTTTTAACGATGTGTTACATCATTATTGTCAATCCAGGCATACTTTCTATAACAGGTATGGACCATGGTGCAGTTTTCGTTGCAACTTGTTTAGCCGCTGCAATTGGCTGTTTTGTAATGGGAATTGTAGCGAACTATCCGATCGCACTTGCACCAGGTATGGGCTTAAATGCCTATTTTACCTTCTCTGTATGTCAAGGTATGGGTGTGCCATGGCAAACCGCATTGGCTGCTGTATTTGTATCCGGTTTAGTCTTCATTGCAATCAGCATGTTTAAAATACGTGAAGCAATTGTCAATGCTATCCCAATGTCGTTGAAGTTTGCGATTGGTGGCGGGATTGGTTTATTCCTTGCACTGGTTTCTTTAAAAACTTCGGGTATCATTGTTGCCAATGACGCGACTTTAGTGAAATTAGGTAATTTGAATGATCCTAAAGTTTTACTGACTTTATTAGGCTTTATTCTCATTGTGATCATGCATCACTTTAAAGTGCGTGGCGCAATTATTATCAGTATTTTGGCAATTACCGCGATTGCAACTGCGTTGGGTTTAAATCAATTCCAAGGTGTGGTTGGCGCAATTCCATCCTTAGCACCAACATTCTTGCAAATGAATTTTGAAGGTTTATTTACAGCAAGTTTGATTGGGGTAATTTTCGTTTTCTTCCTTGTCGATTTGTTTGACTCAACAGGAACATTGGTTGGTGTATCACATCGTGCGGGCTTACTGAAAGACGGTAAATTGCCACGTTTGAAAAAAGCTTTATTTGCTGACTCAAGTGCAATTGTTGCAGGTGCCGCTTTAGGTACATCTTCAACAACACCTTATATTGAATCTTCTGCAGGTGTTGCCGCAGGTGGTCGTACTGGTTTAACAGCAGTCGTTGTTGGTGTATTGTTCCTTGCGTGTTTATTCTTTGCACCATTGGCTCAGTCAGTGCCTGGATTTGCAACTGCACCAGCATTATTGTTCGTTGGTGTGTTGATGATTCAAGGGATCACCAATATTGAATGGGATGATATTACGGAAGCAGTTCCTGCATTCTTAACTATCGTATTTATGCCATTCTCATATTCAATTGCAGATGGTATTGCGATGGGCTTTATCAGCTATGCATTGGTGAAATTATTCACAGGCAAAGCAGCGACAGTACCCTACATGGTCTGGATTATTGCTGTACTTTGGGTGATCAAATTTGTTGCATTTGGCGGCTAATTCAAAATTTACATGAAAGGGTGTAGGCAAGTGTCTGCACCCTTTTTTATTTTATAGATATTCGTATTTGAGGAAATAACATGAACAGATTAGAACTCATTCGTGCCATACCTAAGGCAGAACTCCATGTACATATCGAAGGAACGTTTGAGCCTGAACTGATGTTTGCCATTGCTCAACGTAATCAAATTGATATCCCTTATAAATCTGTAGAAGAAGTCAAACAAGCTTATAACTTTCATAATTTACAATCTTTTTTAGATATTTATTATGCAGGCGCGGCTGTACTGATTCATGAGCAAGATTTTTATGATCTGGCTTGGGCATATTTTGAGAAATGTGCTGAAGATAAAGTTGTACACACTGAAATGTTCTTTGACCCACAAACCCATACTGATCGTGGTGTGGCATTTGCAACGGTGATCAATGGTTTACAACGCGCTTGTGATGATGCTTTAACTAAATTAGGCATTAGTTCGCATCTCATCATGTGTTTTTTACGTCATTTGAGCGAAGAAGCAGCATTTACAACTTTAGAACAAGCTTTACCTTATAAAGATCAAATTATCGGTGTGGGCTTAGATTCAAGTGAGGTCGGGCATCCTCCATCTAAATTTGAACGTGTTTTTGCCAAAGCACGTGAAGCTGGCTTTTTAGTGGTTGCGCATGCAGGTGAAGAAGGTCCAGCGGAATATGTGTGGGAAGCTTTAGATTTATTGAAAGTGAACCGTATTGATCACGGTGTACGCTCTGAAGAAGATCCGAAATTGATGGCACGCTTAATTGATGAAAAAATGCCTTTAACCGTATGCCCACTCAGTAATTTAAAACTCTGTGTGGTTGATGATATGGCACAACATAATATTCAACGTTTATTAAAACAAGGTGTGCACGTCACAGTAAATTCAGATGATCCATCCTATTTTGGTGGTTATATGAATGATAATTTTATTGCGATTGCAGAAGCTTTGTATCTTAGCCATGATGAAATCAAAGTATTAGCAAAAAATTCATTTGAAGCTTCGTTTATTTCCAACGAACAGAAGCAAAAATGGAACAATCAAATTGATGCATTGGCGTGATTCTAGGTTTATCCTATGCATTATCAAAAAGCAGTGTTTTATCACTGCTTTTTTCATGAGGAAAATATTGTGAGATTTTTAACAACTTTAACTTTATTGGCAGTTGTTCCAATCACTGTAGCATGTGCGGATTCAGATCCACATGCGATGCGACAAAAATTGTTAAAGCCATTAATCGAACAACAGTGTCAGAGTGAACTGAAATCTTCAAAAATTTGGCAAGCGGCATCTATATTTTGGAGTGATTCACAACAACAGCATGCACAACAAAAAATCTGTGGCTGTGTCAGTGATAGTGCATTGAAAGATATATCAAATAAAGATTTAGTGATGGCTTCTGTGAATGAAGAAACAAAGAATAAAGTCATTCATCAAGCGGTATTAAACAGTATCAAAGGCTGTGTGCAGGAAGTTTTAAAATAGCTTAAGCAAATTTTATTTTTATTCTAACTGTAAAAAAAGCACATCCGTCGATGTGCTTTTCATATAAATTTGAATGGATAATCGTGAACTTAGATCATAGCTTAAATGCTATCGAAGCTTAATCGCTTTGACGTGTCATACTCTTTAACACATTGTCTTTGTCGATGAAGTGATGCTTCAAGGCTGCGCCAATATGTCCAATTAAGAGTAAACCTGCCGCCCAAGAAATATAAATATGTAAAGGTTTTACGATTGCAGTCAAATCAGGATTATCTTGTACCAATTTTGGAATTTCAAATAAATATAGAACTGGTACAGGATGCCCAGCACTCCAGCTAAATAAACAGCCTGTGATTGGTAAAGCAAGCAAAACTAAATATAATGCTAAATGTCCAAAATGAGCCATTTTTTTCATGGTCGGTGACATGCTTTCAGGTAACTCAGGTGCAGGGTGGGTATAGCGCCAAAAAATACGAATCACCACTAAAAAAATAATCACAGAGGCAATATTTTTATGTAGGGTAATGACATCACCCTTAAAACTACCGTCAGATTCATAACTTAGGAAGTTACCACTATAAAAACCGATGACATAGGCAACAATAAAAATAATCGCCATAGACCAATGAAGCCATTGTGCCGTCCTTGTGTAGTATTTTGATTTTTGTTGCATGAGAAGTATTCCGATTAAACTTAATCACTATAATATGAATTTTAGATGATGAAATCAGCCTTAAAAATTCAACGTAATGTTTTAAATTTGCAACGTTAAAGTCGAAAAGTGAGAAGTAAATATACGATTACCATTCAATTACATGAATAGTGATAATTTATAGTTTATTCTGTGCTTAAGATTAGGCAGAATAGCGCCACAAAGTAATATAACAAGGACTTTACTGTGAAAAAATTAATTGCTGTTCTAGCACCATTCGCTCTTGTACTTTCAGCTTGCGCAACGACAGATGGAACAACAGGTGGTTCTGCAATGCAGACAACAGGTCAACAACTCGGTATGACGGCACTTAAAATTGGGATCAATGCCAAGTGTACAACTGAATTAAATAATCTACCTGCTTGGAAAACAGCAACACGTGTGATGACTGCTGAACAAAAAACCAATGTACAAACGGAAATTTGTGGATGTGTCAGTGAAAAAGCACCAGAGAGTGTAACTGCAGTAGATTTAGCAACGGCTGCACTTGATCCGCAGGCACGTGCAACGATCGTTTCAAATGTTGTCACTAAAACGATTAATTCGTGTGTCGCTGAAGCTGTGAAATAAAATGCTTTGAAACCATGTTAGAATTATAAAAGGCTGACTCGTTCAGCCTTTTATTTTGATAGGAATGAAAATGTTAATTGCTGGTGTAGATGAAGCGGGTAGAGGACCATTGGTGGGTTCGGTTGTGGCTGCTGCCGTAATTTTAGATCCAAATAATCCGATTGAAGGATTAAATGATTCAAAAAAATTAACGGAAAAAAAACGTGAAAAGTTATTCGTTGAAATAAAAGAAAAAGCTTTGGCATGGTCAATTGCAGAAGCATCTCATCAAGAAATTGATGAAATTAATATTCTTCAAGCATCATTATTGGCTATGCGTCGTGCTGTAGAAGGCTTAAGAATCCCCCCAGAACATGTACTTGTAGATGGAAACAAAGTACCTAAAGGCCTACAAATGAGCTGTGATGCTGTTGTTGGCGGGGATGCATTACACGCAGAAATTAGTGCTGCCAGTATTCTTGCTAAAGTGACTCGTGATCATGAAATGGTGGAATTAGATCAGCAATATCCACAATTTGGTTTTGCTAAACATAAGGGTTATCCAACCAAAGCACACTATGAAGCGATTGCTGAACATGGTGTGATCGACCAGCATCGCCGTAGTTATGGACCTGTAAAGAAGGCATTAGGTATTGAATAAATTATTCAATAACACAATTAAAAACATATAGTTAAAAAATTTAAAGCGACCTTTTGAGTCGCTTTATTTTTCAAAACAAGATTTAACCTTAACGGTTATACGTGTTCTGCGCATTATCATCTTCATAAGAAGGTTGATAATCTTGATCAATATGTTGCAAATGTTCGTGCATAGCACGTTCATGTTGAATACGTTGATAAATTTCTTCGCGGTGTACAGAAACTTCTTTTGGTGCATTCACACCAATACGAACTTGATTGCCTTTAACACCAAGCACAGTAACACTGACTTGATCCCCAATCATCAAAGTTTCTCCGACACGACGGGTCAGAATCAGCATGTTTATCTCCTTGCTTAAACGCTAAACCTGCGACAATTTCTAAAATTAGAAAACACAACCTTAAATAGCAAAATAATTCTAACAGAATAATGTGACAAGTTTTTCACTTTTTCATCACTCTGTCGAAAATTTTCTAAAACCTCAAACCTAATATAACAGAGCCACTATAGAAAACACTATAGTGGCTCAGTTTTTTTATTGGTCAAAATAGCAAATAAATTGCGTTACTTGATCAAATATTATGCACGAACGCTTGATTCACCATGTTCACGGTCTAAACCGAAAGCAGTGTGAAGCGTACGAACTGCAAGTTCTAAGTAATTTTCTTCAATAATCACAGAAATTTTGATCTCTGAAGTTGAAATCATTAGGATATTGATGCCTTCATCAGCAAGTGCAGTAAACATTTTACTTGCAACGCCTGCATGTGAACGCATACCTACACCCACGATTGATACTTTAACAATATCATCACGTGTTGCAACTTCACGCGCACCAATTGCACGTGCTGTTTCTTCTAAAATCGCTTTAGCTTTTTTCAATTCACCACGATTTACTGTGAATGTGAAGTCGGTTGTACCATCTTCTTCAACGTTTTGGATAATCATATCCACTTCAACATTTGCAGCACCAATCGGTGACAAAATTTTAGAGGCAATACCTGGTTCATCAGGAACACCTAAAATAGTTAATTTTGCTTCGTCACGGTTAAATGCGATACCTGAAATAATAGGATTTTCCATGTTGTCTTCCGCTTCAGTGGTGATTAGTGTTCCGACGTTTTTCTTAAATTCTTCGTCGAATGCGCCATCATCGTCATTATCAAAACTTGATAATACGCGTAAAGGCACCTGGTATTTTCCTGCAAATTCTACAGAACGAATTTGAAGAACTTTTGAACCAAGCGATGCCATTTCAAGCATTTCTTCAAATGAAATGCGATCAACTTTTTTAGCTTTTGGTGCAACACGAGGGTCAGTGGTATAAACACCGTCCACATCGGTATAAATCTGACATTCATCCGCTTTCAATGCAGCTGCAAGTGCAACACCTGAAGTATCCGAACCACCACGACCTAAGGTTGTGGTATTTCCTTCAGCATCAAAACCTTGGAAACCAGCAACGACAATCACACGACCTGCATCCAAGTGCCCAGTCATTACATCTGTGTCGATTGATTCAATACGTGCTTTGGTGTATGAATTGTCGGTTTTAATCCCAACTTGGCGACCAGTAAGTGACTTCGCAGCAACACCAATTGAATTGAGTGCCATTGCTAACATTGAAATCGTTACCTGTTCACCCGTAGACACCATTTGGTCAAGTTCACGAGGATCAGGGGTTTCGGTAATGGCCTTCGCTAAAGCCAATAAGCGGTTGGTTTCACCACTCATTGCTGATACAACTACGACAACCTTGTGTCCGTGATCATGCCAACGCTTTACGCGACGAGCAACATTTAAAATGCGCTCAGGAGTACCCATAGAGGTACCGCCATATTTTTGAACGATTAATGCCATGTTTGTTCCATATAAGCAGTGACTCTAATTGGCATTAGAGTCATTTACACAAAAGGTGAAGTTATTATTTTTGAGCAAGCCAGGCAGTAAGATCTGCCATAACTGGTTCAAACTTCTCGTTTAGTGGCGCGCCACCTTGTGCTAAGTCAGGTTTACCACCACCTTTACCACCCAGCTCAGTCGCTAAGTGTTTGATGATGTCGCCCGCTTTTAGATTTGCAGTGAAATCTTTCGCTACAGATGCAATCAAGCTGACTTTGTCAGCGTCAACACCTGCGAGTACGATCACTGCATTGTCTAATTTAGATTTGACACTGTCATGAAGATGGCGAACAGATTTCGCATCCTGACCATGAACAGTGGCAATAAGTGTCTGGCGACCTGCGATGTCCTGAACTTGACTCATTAGTTCAGATGCTTGGAAATTCGCCAGTTTTTGATTCAATTGTTCAATTTGCTTTTGCAATTGATGTGCTGTTTCAACAGTTGCTTCAACTTTTTCAACAGTCTGATCTTTTTGTGCTTTTAACAAGTCATTGATGTGAACAATGTCTGCATCAACTTTTTGTACAGTTTCAAGTGCTTTTGTACCAGTTACTGCTTCGATACGACGTACACCCGCAGCAACACCACCTTCTGAGGTGATTTTGAATAAACCGATATCACCTGTACGCTTTACATGGATACCACCACACAATTCGATCGAGAAGTTTTTCTCATCTTTTGTGGTACCCATAGAAAGAACACGTACTTCATCGCCATACTTTTCACCGAACAGCATCATTGCGCCTTTTTCTTTGGCAGCGTCGATGTCTAAAAGTTCAGTTGAAACCGCAGTGTTGGCAATCACTTCAGCATTGACAATACGTTCAATCTGTTGAATTTGAGCAAATGTCACGGGTTGGTCATTGGCAAAGTCAAAACGTAAAATGTCAGACGCAACCAAAGAACCTTTTTGTTGTACATGTTCGCCTAATACTTGACGTAAAGCCGCATGTAGCAAGTGAGTGGCAGAGTGGTTACGTGCAGTTGCTTCACGGATATCTGCTTTGACAATCGCTTCAACCGCTTGAGTTGCTTTTAAGCTACCTACAGTCACGATACCTTGATGAACGAATGCGCCACCTGACTTTTTAGTATCCTGAACTTCGAAAATACCAGTATCGTTTTTGAAGATACCTGTGTCACCAATCTGACCACCGCTTTCTGCATAGAAAGGCGTCTGGTTCAATACGATGAGTGCTTCATCACCTTCAACAACTTCATCAACCTGTTCGCCATCTTTGTAGATTGCAACAATCTGACCTTGACCTTGGGTTGCATCGTAGCCATCAAACTGAGTTTCACCATCCACTTTGACAATTGAGTTGTAATCAACAGCGAATTTACCTGCATCGCGGGCACGTTGACGTTGAGCAGCCATTTCAACTTCAAAGCCAGCTTCGTCAATGGTTAAATCACGTTCACGTGCAATATCAGCGGTTAAATCTGTTGGGAAACCGTAGGTATCATAAAGCTTAAATACTGTTTCGCCAGCAATCACATTGCCTTTTAAGTTCGCCAGTTCACCTTCAAGCAATTTCAAACCTTGCTCTAAAGTTTTTGCAAACTGTTCTTCTTCACGGATTAATGCAGTTTCAATCACCTGACGACGTTCAGCAAGCTCTGGATACGCTTCGCCCATCACGTCGATTAAAGGTTGCAACATTTTGTAGAAGAATGTACCTGTTGCGCCCATTTTATTACCATGACGTACAGCACGGCGGATAATACGACGTAGCACATAACCACGACCTTCATTCGACGGATTCACACCATCCGCAATCAGGAAGCAGCAAGAACGTGCATGGTCAGCAACGACTTTAAGTGAAGCAGGGTATTCAACAGGGCTGTTGTTTGCTTGTGCAGTTGCAACAGCTTCTGTGGTATCTACGCCGATAATTTCAGCAGCAGATTTTAACAGGTGCTGGAACAGATCAGTTTCGTAGTTTGAATTTACATGTTGTAAAACCGCAGAAATACGCTCTAAGCCCATACCTGTATCAACAGAAGGTGCAGGAAGATTATGCAATACACCATCCGCAGTACGGTTGAACTGCATGAATACGTTGTTCCAAATTTCAATGAAACGGTCGCCATCTTCTTCAGGTGAGCCAGGTAAGCCACCCCAGATGTGATCACCGTGGTCAAAGAAAATTTCTGAACATGGACCACAAGGACCTGTATCACCCATCGCCCAGAAGTTATCTGATGCGTATTTTTCGCCTTTGTTATCACCAATACGGATGATACGGCTTGCATCTAGACCAATTTCTTTGTTCCAGATGTCAAATGCTTCATCATCGGTATGATAAACAGTGGCATAGAGTTTATCTTTTGGTAATGCTAACCATTCTTCGCCAGTCAAAAAGTCCCAAGCGAAACGGATTGCATCATGTTTGAAGTAATCACCAAAAGAGAAGTTACCCAACATTTCAAAGAAGGTATGGTGACGTGCGGTATAACCGACATTGTCTAAGTCGTTGTGTTTACCACCTGCACGAACACATTTCTGTGAAGTGGTTGCGCGTACATAGTCACGTTTTTCAAGACCTAAGAAACAGTCTTTGAATTGGTTCATCCCTGCATTGGTGAACAGCAGAGTAGGGTCGTTGGCGGGTACAAGTGAACTCGACGCGACACGTGTATGTCCTTGCGATTCAAAGTAACGCAAAAATGCTTCACGTATTTCAGCAGTTGTCATAAAACGAGTACTCACAACCAAGTCACTCCTCAATTTTCTATTGGCTAAAAGTGTGTATCTAAGTCTGATTTTTATGCTTAGTCAACACACGGGCTTAATTTTTAAAAACGCCAAAGTATAACGGAAAAACACCATTGTACCAATGGCTTTCAGGCGAATTATGGGTTTTTCTATTGTTTTGTGGAAAGCACAATTTTAAATTCTATCGCTTTGCAGAAAATTACGTTCATTAAAAATATACCGTTCGCCATTAAACTTTATAATATGTTGACGTTTATATTTATTTTTACTCGTTTTGCAGGTTTTATAATCTGAGCCGTGGGACGTTTTTGTTTCTTTAATGATGATGTCTTGTAGACCGTGATGTAATTGATCTGAAAGGATCAGTTTTCGATCGACCAAATCCGTTGTTGCATCATGGCATTGAGAGCGAGATAGCGTTGAGTAGGTATAGCTAGGAAAATGATATAAAATTTGTTGAATTTTTCCAGATACGTTCAATTTAAATAAATTGAGTTCATGGTTGCTCCAACTTGGATCACCAAATTTACTTTCACGACTTGTAAGTCCAAATACAGTTGTATTATTTAATGTTGAGGATGCTACATTTTCAAGGCGAATTCCTTCAAACTCTAAACCACTAAATGGGAAAAAATTCTTTTGTTCTAGTCTGCTTAATAGCTTCTGATCAGTATCCAAAACAAGAATGGAAAGGTTGTAATCTTGATTTTCATTCGAATCTGGACTGTCCTCTGAGATATAAGCAAAGATGAATTGATGATTGGGTGTTGTTTTTATACAGGCATAGTCGTTAAATGAATTTACTGGGGTGTTTTGAAGGGCTTCTGGTCGTAATTTAAGTGTATGGCGTTGGTTAATCTGCTTAATTTCTATGGTTGAACACACAGCATATTTTTCAGTTGCAAAGCTTTGTGTACTCATCATGAGCATGATTACACTCAAAAATAGTGTAAATTTAAATTGTAATGGCATCATCATTGCAACCTATGTTTAAAAAGGATCTATACCCAGTAAATTGTGATGCTGTAATTTGTATTCTTTGCCATTAAATTTCAAAGTTTGTTGTTGTTTGAACGTATTCCTTTTTACTTTGCATGTATTTTCATTGCCAATGATTTGATTTTTTTGTTCTTTTAAAATGATATTTTGTAAACCATTACTTAGTTGATTGCTTAAAACAAAAATGCGTTTTACTTCTGAGAATGGATTGTCTTGACCACAGCTGGCATTGACGTAGCCGCTATCATCAGTGCCTATACCACTAAAAATTTCTTTAATTGGCTGTTTGGAATCAATTTTAAATAAAGCCAGATTGTTATGGCGATAAGAAAATCCACCTTCGTGTGAACTACCAGTCTCTACACCAACGACATGCGTATTGGTGAGTGTTGAAAATTTTGTGGTATGCAATTTCACACCATCATAGCGTTCTGCATCTGTTATGTGACTGCTGGGATCTTTATATCGCTGTAATATTTTATTTGATGATGAATCAATGAGATAAAGATTTAAGTCATGTTCCATATCATTATAATCTTGGTATGAAATGGGTTGGCTAATGGCAATCAGTTGGATTTTTTGCTGTTGGTCTAAGTTGATGCAGCTTTTATATGTTTTTACGTCAGTTTGGTCAAACTTATGCGTCAGTAATTTAAATTTTTGAATGATTTGTTCTTGTTGTTGTTCTGAACAACGCTGATAGGTTTCTGCAGCATGGCTTTGCATAGTACACAATAAAGCATTTAAGCCGAGCATCAGGAGTAATGGTAATTTTAAATGCATTGTTTGTCTCAATTTAGAATGAATAAGGGGAGATCCCCGCAAGATTGTTGTGTTGTAATTTGTATTGCTTTTCATCATTTTTAAGAATTCAGATAATAACATATCTTATAAATGACAATCATTGAAGCCAAGATTAGAGACATTGTTTAAAGATCAAAATCATAAAATATAGCTTTGCATTTAAGAACAACTATGCACATAAATATTAGTCAGAATTGTCAGTTCAGCCATTGTTGAATAAACGCACAGACCATTACTCTCGGTTATCGTCATTTTGATTAAAATAATTTTAAGGAACAAAAGTGAACAGTAAAGTAGAGTTATCTAATAAGCATGGACGCATTGCCATTGTGGATGCGGTGCGTACTCCATTTGCCCGTATTGCAACACACTATAAAGATTTGAATGCGATTGATTTAGGCGTAATGGTGGTCAATGAACTGATCAAACGCAATAATTTAAATAAAGATGACATCGACCAATTGGTTTTTGGTATGACCGTGATGATTCCAGAAGCGCCATTTATTGCCCGTGAGATTGCTTTACAGGCGGGACTGGAAAATGTTGATGCATATAGTATTACACGGGCATGTGCGACCAGTTTTCAAACCATCACCAGTGCGGCTGAAACGATCTTGGCGGGTAATGCAGACATTATCATTGCAGGTGGAACAGACTCGACCAGTAGTGTGCGTTTACCCATGTCTGCAAAATTTTCTGCAACATTGCGTGATGTCAATTTTGCCAAAACGCTGAAAGATCGTTTGAAATTGCTGTCAGCTTTACGTCCGAGTGATATTTTGCCACAACAACCGTCGATTACAGAATATTCTACCCATGAAACTATGGGGCAAAGTTGTGAACAAATGGTGAAAAAATGGGGCATCAGCCGTAGTGAGCAAGATGATCTTGCATTTAAATCACACTTTAATGCGGACAATGCGTGGAAACAAGGCTATTTAGATCAGCAAGTGCTGACAGCAACTTTAAGTTCAGGCAAAACTTTAAAAGAAGATAACCTTGTCCGTCAAAATCCGAAGCGTGAAGCTTATGACAAATTAAAACCTGTTTTTGATCTTTCAGGCAAAGGTACGGTGACAGCAGGTAATGCAAGCCCGCTGACAGATGGTGCTTCGGCTGTTTTGCTGATGAGTGAAGAAAAAGCCAAAGCTTTAGGTTTTGAACCGATTGGTTATATTCGTTCTTATGCTTTTGCTGCGAAAACACCTAAAGAAGATTTGTTAATGGGACCTGTGTTGGCAGCGCCAATTGCCTTGGAACGAGCAGGTATTCCACTTGCTGAAATGACACTGATTGATATGCATGAGGCTTTTGCAGGTCAGGTTCTATGTAATATTAAAGGTTTAGCCTCAGACAGTTATGCCAAGACAGTATTAAACCGTTCGCATGCGGTGGGCGAAGTGAATTTTGATCTTCTCAATGTGAATGGTGGTTCAGTTGCTTATGGTCATCCATTTGGGGCAACGGGTGGGCGTGTGATCGGTCAGACCGTACATGAGCTGAAACGCCGTGGCGGTGGTGTGGCTTTAACCACGGCATGTGCTGCGGGTGGTATTGGTGCTGCGATGGTGTTGGAAGTCGATTAATACTTCAAATTGAATTTACGCAGATTGTTAGTAACAGAACGGATGCTAATCCGTTCTGTTGTCGTAATAGAAAAAATTTAAATCAGAAATTTTCACTTTATTATTTTATTCATCTTTCAAATCCTCAGAAATGAGAAGTAAATTTTTATTGATTTGGTAGGACTCTCCATTAAATTTTAACAATTGTTGCTGTGTTTGATTGACTCGTTTGGTTTTACATTTTTCATCGGTATCGACAGACTTTTTAGTTTGTTTGAGTAAAATATCCTCTAATTGATGATTCTGATTATTTTTCAAAATAAAAATACTTTTTATCTCATCACTGGTACTTTCATCACAATCATACATAGGTCGCCAACTTGATTGGATTTGAGTATTTAGGCTTTTTAAAACCCATTGAATTTTATTGTTTTTAGCAGTCGAAGTGCTGTAAATAATGCGGAATAAATTGAATTTATCTAAGTCATAGCTGTGCTCACCGATATTGTAGAGATGAGTTTTTAATCCAATTACATGTTGTTCAGCTAAGTTTGAGTATGGGACACGATCAAATTTAATTGATGAGAATCGACCGTTTGCTTCTGAAACAAATTGAGGATGCTTATAGCGCATCAATAGCCTATGTTTGTGAATATCAATTAAATCAAGATTGATCTGATAATTATCTTGTTTCGCATCTATCATATTGGCTGTTGCAATCAATACTTGTGAATCATTGAGTTGAATGCAATCAGCGCGATTTTCAATTTCCTCATGTTTTATCGTTAGATCGGATAAGAGATGGAGTTTTTGAATAAGCTGTAAGCTTTGTTGCATATCGCAAGAAATATAAATTGGTTTTGCATGAAGTGTAGGGCTTGAGAAAATGATAGAAGCTAAGAAAAGATATAAGACTTGTTTTAAATTCACCATTTTAAAATTCTCAATTTTATCAAAAGTTGCTGTATTGTTTTTAAGTTGAATATTTCTAATTCATTTTGACAAATATCCTCCCTAAAGCCAAGAAATCCGATAACATAAGCATGAAATCCCTTGTTTCAACTTTAAGGATCAACGATGCAACGTGTGGCGATTAACGGATTTGGGCGAATTGGACGAAATGTACTCCGAGCTTGGTTTGAAAATCCAAAACCATTCCATTTTGAAATCGTAGCGATCAATGATGTTGCAGATGTTGAAACCTTAGTTCACTTATTTAAATACGATACAACCCATGGTCGTTTTGATGGTGCTGTAAATATTGAAGAAGAAAATAACAAGATTTATTTATGTATAGATGCACGTCAAACCAAACTGCGTGTTCAAATTTTAAGACAGCCGAAACCTGAATTATTGCCGTGGCAAGATTTAAATGTAGACATCGTGCTTGAATGTACAGGTCTTTTCCGTTCTCGTGAAGCTGCAACTCAACATATTCTAGCTGGCGCTAAACGTGTGATTATCGGTGCTGCACCATTTGACACAGTTGATGCTGCAATCGTCTATGGTGTCAATCACCATGATGTAAAAGCAACGGATCAAATCATTTCCAGTGTGTCATGTACCACACAAGCTTTAGTACCTTTGGTAAAAATTATTGATGATGCTTTTGGGATTGATACGGCTTTAATGACCGAAATTCATGCGGTGACAGCGGATCAATCTGTTTTAGATCATGCACATCGGGATTTGCGTCGTGCTCGAGCTTCAGGACAAAATATTATTCCGACTACATCATCCGCTTTGGGTGCTTTAAAACAAGTGATGCCAAAAATGGATGGGCGGATTGATGGTTTTTCGATTCGTGTTCCCACCATTAATGTTGCTGCGATTGATTTAACTTTTATTTCAAAATCACCCGTTACAGCACATCTGATCAATCAGACACTGATTAAAGCTGCAAAGTATGATTATGCTGAAATCATGTCTGTTACGGATGAACTATTGGTTTCAAGTGACTTTAACCATTCACCTTATTCATTGGTGGTGGATTTAACCCAAACTATGGTGGTCGGTCATCAGGCAAAAGTTTTTGCGTGGTATGACAATGAATGGGGCTATGCCAACCGATTATTAGACTTATGTGAATCATTTATTGCTTAGTATTTAAAAGACAATTGAGCATTGATTGAAGCGATTAGTTTTTACTTTTGAAAATTAGAACGATTTTATTAAATGGATATGGGGGAAGTATGGTTTTTATTTATATCGGGATGGGCATTATCTATTTGGCAATGATGTTATTGATTTGGCAAATGGGGAAATTAACCAAGGAAAATAAAGCGCTTGCTGAAGCAGTAGAAATAAAAACTCAAAAGATCCAATCTCAAGAGCAACATTTAAAACAAACTTTGGAAATCATGCAAGATTTAGCCAAGAAGATGCATGTGCAACAAGAGGTATTGGACAATACCTCAAATCGTTTGACGCAGGTTGAGTTTCAAAATGCTGAATTAATCAAAATATTGCAAAGAAATACTTCATCTTAATTCAATATTTTAAAGTCAAGCCAATTGGTGTTTGAGATACCTTAGACCAAAAAGTATCTCAAAAGACCTGTGGCAACGATACTGATCAAAACTGTCGGTAATAATGATAAATAGCATGCAGCAAGAAATGTAATAGTGATTGCAATTAAATTAGCAGGATTGTCTGAAACAAAATACGGTGCAATCACTGAAATCAGTACACATCCTGGAATCACTTGTAAAATCTGTGTCGTTCTTTTGCTTAATTTTCTGTTTTTAAGCAATAAGTAACCCAAAACTCGTGTGGAATAGGTGGTTAAAGCAACACAAATAATGGCAATGAGTGTAGGAATATGGATCATTTTTCATCTCCAATAAACAATATTGCTGCGATAATGCCAGTCACGGAACCGACTAAGACATACCAACCTTTCGGTAAATAAAGATAAGCCAGTGCAGCAGCAATTAAACTCATCAACCACGGAAGAGCAGGTTTAAAGCCTTTCCACATGCCACGTAATAAAACTAAGAACACGGCAGGAAATGCCATGTCAAAACCAAATTTCGTGACATCGCCTAAAAATGAGCCAATTCCTACGCCCAAAGTGGTAAACACGACCCACATTACATAGAGGGCGAAACATAAACCGATATAGAAGAACACACTAAAACCTGCATAGGGATTTCGTGGGTTATTTTTGTGTGCATCGGTAATGCTTAAAGCCCAGCTTTCATCGCACATAAAGAACAATAACGGTAAGGCTTTACGATTAGGTAAATGGCGAATATATGGTGCTAAACTTGCCCCCATTAAAATATGACGACTATTGACTAAGAAAGTGATCAAAATCAAAAACATCAGTTGAGGTGGTTGAGTCCACACTTCAATAATCGCAAATTCTGAACCGCCTGCGAAATTCAGCCCAGTCAATAAGGGAACTTCTAGCGCAGAAAAGCCTTTCTGTGCTGCTTGAGTGCCTAAAACCAAGGCAAATGGAATAATCCCCAAAAGCATAGGAATTGAAATTTTCACACCACGAAGAAACTCACTATATTCAATAGATTCATTGATCTCATTGGTAGAGCTTTTGAACTTGAACATGGTGGTAACTCAATTACATTACTGGTGATTGGAAAATTATTTTATGCTTTTATGGACGCTATATTTTACTTTATTCACTTGTTTGAATTTTATATTTAAAATTTTATTGCTGAAAATGTGCTATTTTTAATATTAAATAGCTTTATTATTCTGGGTTGCATGATGGATCAAATGGATAAGCGTATTCTGCATGCTTTACAGCAGAATGGAAAATTACAAAATAATGATCTTGCTGAAAAAATTGGCTTGTCACCATCGCCGTGTTTAAGACGCGTT
The DNA here is from genome assembly GCF_001696605.3 of Acinetobacter wuhouensis. Taxonomy (NCBI): domain Bacteria; kingdom Pseudomonadati; phylum Pseudomonadota; class Gammaproteobacteria; order Moraxellales; family Moraxellaceae; genus Acinetobacter; species Acinetobacter wuhouensis. Next base: position 1,624,315 of record NZ_CP031716.1, read on the forward strand.
AAACAGCTTGAAGAAGAAGGGGTGATTGATCGCTATGTGGCATTGGTCAATCCACAGAAGGTAAATTTAGGGCTTACAGTCTTTGCTCGAATTTGGTTGAAAAGCCAAGATGAAAAGACGGTAAATCAATTTATTGATGCAATTATGAATATCCCTGAAATTGTGGAATGTCAGTTGATGGCGGGGGATTGTGACTTCTTTTTAAGGATAGTCGTTTCTGATTTAGAAGCTTACCGTAAATTTCAGATTAATCACTTAAATAAAATTGCAGGAATTCAGAATGTAAAAACGGAGATTCCATTGCAAAAAATAAAATTAACGACAGTGTTACCTTTGACTTGATATTAGTATTGTTGCTATTACTGAGTTCAGTGAAATTTTCTAATTTGCCATAAAATTTAATCATTAAAAAGATAATATTAAGGACGTATGAATAATGAAAAATTACCAAAGACTAATGATGATATTGTCTCTGTTGGGAATCGGGTTGTCGGGGTGTGCTACAACCCTTTTAACAGTAGCTGTTCATGAACAAGATCACTATAGTACAAAAAAAGTATTGGTGATGCGAGATCAGTTGATTGCAATTGGGCGTGCGAGTCAGCCTATCTCAGGTTATGAAGATGCATTGGTCATTGCAGGTGAAAAGTATAGCTATTTAGTGACTTCGGATCAGAAGTCGAAAATAACAACTCAAAACTTGAATCAAATTTTACAACAGTTCGATTTGCAAAACTTAAGTTTGTATCAAGCAGGGTGGGACACAAACTTAGCACTGGGTTTGGTGCGGAATGAAAACCCTAAAAATCCCATCCTATTTGAGATGAAAAAAGAGCGTGAAACCCAAGGGAAAAATATGCATGCAAATATTTATCTCGTTTATCGAAAATCTTTGCAACATGTGAAGCCACAAGACCAAGCAAAGCTTAAACAGTTTGATTTTGAATGTGTAAAGAGTAAGGTGGAATTGCAGTGTAAATTGGACATTGCTGTGGATTTACGTTTGGCACAGCAAGTTGCCAATAAAAACCAGTTACAGCATCGCTTCAAACAACCTGTTGATTTGGTTGTTTATCAAACGATTGAAAAATCAAAAGTGGCGCAAACTGCCAAGAATATTGCTTTATATCCGTTAGCAATCACCTTTGATATTGTTACCAGTCCTTTACAATTAATTGGTTTTTTGACTTGGAAAACACCATCTATATAGCCCAAGTTGATATATGAACACTTGATAAGTCGAAATAGATCACAAGGAATCACAATAAAAGTTAATTTAAAATATCTATAAATCAAGTAAAAGACCAAAAAGCATTTAATTGGGTATGAAACGCATTTTTTCTGCAAAAGTCTAATGCACAGTGCCAATGATCGTGCTAAAATTAGAGAAATCGGGTGTGTTCCCGATTTTTTTATGCGGATTAGTTCCGCGCAGACAGGATTTAGGTTTACAACATGCCCATTTCAGAGACATGGTTATTACCTGATGGTGTAGCTGATGTATTACCAGAGCAAGCGCAAGTCATTGAACAATTGCGCCGTAAAGCTTTAGATTTCCTCGCATCTCGAGGTTATCAACTGGTGTATACGCCATTTATCGAATACATCGAATCTCTTTCTTCTCTCTCCGAATCGAATCAAGATTTAGACTTAGCCACTTTTAAAGTCATCGACCAACTTTCAGGTCGTTTACTTGGTGTGCGTGCCGATATGACACCGCAAGTGGCTCGTATCGATGCCCATGTACATCAAGTACAAGGTGTGGCGCGTTACTGCTATGCAGGAACAGTACTTCATACTAAACCACAAGGTTTCAATACCACGCGTGCGCCTTTACAGTTAGGTGCAGAATTATTTGGTTCAGACAGTATAGATGCAGACGTTGAACTGATCGATGTGATGCTGAACTTGATTAAAACAGCAGGTTTAGAAGACGGTATTCATTTGGATTTAGGGCATGTTGGCTTATTCAGAAGTTTAGTTAAACATGCGGGTCTAAATAAATCGACTGAACGTCAGTTGTCTGATCTTTATCAACGTAAAGCTTTACCTGAGCTTGCTGAATTTACTCAAGATTTAAAATTTGGTGCAGATTTTTATGCCTTAGGTCGTTATGCAAGTGATTTTGAAGCTTTGCAAGCGAACTTAAGCACAGAAATTCTTGCGGATGTTGCGTTTAAACAAGCAGTTGATGCACTTCGTACCACACAAACAGAAATCCAAGCACGTTGGCCAAATCTAAAAATTGGTATCGATGTTGTAGAGCTTCGTTCATATCACTACCACACTGGGTTAATGTATGCAGTCTATGCACCAAATCGTGCAGAGCCATTAGCCAAAGGTGGGCGTTATGATGGTATTGGCGAACACTTTGGACGTGCGCGTCCTGCAACAGGTTTCTCTTGTGACTTATATACTTTAAGCGCAGGGCAGCATCAAAAAATCGAGAAAGTGGTTGCGCCGAAAGGAACAGAACCTGCTTTACTTGATGCGATTGCAACAGCACGTACACAAGGCTTAAGTGTAATTCAGTTATTGGGTAATGATGATTTAAACTCTGTACCGTATGCAACGCACAAAATGGTGAATGTTGCGGGTGAGTGGAAGATCGAAACTATTTAAGTATCAGATTGAATATTCATCAAATTCGATTTGGTTTTCTATTTTAACAGCATGATGTAATGAGGCTATTATGGGCAAAAGTGTTGTGGTACTCGGTACCCAATGGGGCGACGAAGGTAAAGGTAAAATCGTTGACCTGCTCACAGATCAAGCAGCAGCGGTAGTACGTTATCAAGGCGGACATAACGCAGGGCATACGCTTGTCGTTGGTGGTAAGAAAACAGTTCTTCACCTCATTCCATCAGGTATTTTACGTGAAAACGTACTGTGCTTAATTGGTAATGGTGTGGTACTTTCACCAGAAGCTTTGATCAAAGAAATGGATATTTTAGAGAAAGAAGGCGTGCCTGTACGTGAACGTCTACGTATCTCTCCAAACTGTCCGTTGATTCTTCCTCACCATATCGCACTTGACCAAGCGCGTGAAATAAAACGTGGTAATGCCAAAATTGGTACAACTGGTCGTGGTATTGGTCCTGCGTATGAAGATAAAGTTGCGCGTCGTGCGATCCGTGTTGCGGATTTAGTACGTGGTGGCGATCATCTTAAAGTGCAACTTGAAGAGCTTCTTGAATACCATAACTTCCAATTGACTCAATTCTTCGGTGTTGAAGCAGTTAAGGTTGAAGATGTACTTGCATTGTGTGATCAATGGCGTGAAGTGATTAAACCACTAGTAATTGATGTAATTACTGAGTTGCATAACTACCGCAAAAATGGTGAAAACATCATGTTTGAAGGGGCTCAAGGCTCACTTCTAGATGTTGACCACGGTACATATCCGTATGTAACTTCATCAAATACAACTGCGGGTGGCGTAAGCTCAGGTTCAGGTCTTGGTCCATTGCACCTTGATTATGTATTGGGTATTACTAAAGCATATACAACTCGTGTAGGTGCTGGTCCGTTCCCAACTGAGCTTGTTTACGATGCTGCTAACGATGTTGGTGATGCGATTGGTAAACACTTAGGTACTGTTGGTTCTGAATTTGGTGCGTCTACTGGTCGTCAACGTCGTTGCGGTTGGTTCGATGCTGAAATTCTACGTCGTTCTGTAGATGTGAACTCACTTTCAGGTATTTGCTTAACTAAACTTGACGTTTTAGACGGTTTAGAAGAAGTTAAAATCTGTGTAGGTTATGAAGCAGCGGATTCTGGTTGTGTGGGTTCATCTGATGCTCTTGCATTTGAAACTTTAAAACCAATCTATGAAACAATGCCTGGTTGGTCTGAATCGACTTTCGGTGCAAAATCGATTGATCAATTGCCACAGAATGCTATTAACTATGTAAAACGTCTTGAACAATTGATTGAATGTCCAATTGACATCATTTCAACTGGTCCAGATCGTGATGAAACAATCGTTATGCGTCATCCTTTTGATGCTTAATTGTTTTTGCAGTTATAAGTGATTTAAAAGCCTCGAAATTTCGGGGCTTTTTTATACATAATTTAAGATTTTTAATAAAGACTAAAGTCGACAAAAAATTGACTAGGTTTTCATATTTAGCTTGTTAAAATATATCTTTAGATACACATTGAGTTTGTAGAATGCAAAAAAATATATCAGCCACGATATTTTATTCCTTAATTTTTGCAATGGGTGGGGCGCCTACAATCGCGCTATCGATTATTCATGCGCAGACCAATGATCCTGAAATTATCAACAGTGCTTTGCTTGGGTTAAGTGTGATGGTGGCATGTATTTTGGTACCTATTATTTTAATCCAAAATGCTTTTTTATTTGCAAAAAGAAAAAGTCCAACTTTAGAAGAAAAAATAGAACCTCTCAAAATTATTTACTTAGGATTAAATATTATTTGTTTAGTCTATTGGTTAATCATTCAGTTTTTTTAAGTGATTTATTTACATAATTAATATGAATTTAAGACTTGTATTGATTTATGCTTAGCATACATTTGCATATAATTTAAAATGCTTAAATTTGTTCTCTATGGAGTTGATTATAATGAACAATAAATTATTACTTAGCCTTTGTACTATCACTGCTATTTCTATTTCAGGATGTACAACGATTGCAGACATGGCTGGGGCTGATTCCGCGACTTTAAATATGAATGCTACACAAGGTTTTAATAAAACCGTGCAAGAAGCGCGTAGCAAAAATACTTTAGACACTTCTTCTGCAACGTATAAGAAAATTAATTCTGCATTTATTCGTTTAAAGCCGTACGCAGATCAAATGAATAAGACAGGTCAAAAATTTGATTGGCAGTTGGCTGTATTAAAATCAGATACTGTGAATGCTTATGTTGCACCAGGTGGTAAAGTTGTTTTCTATACTGGTATTGTAAATAAATTAAACTTATCAGAAGCTGAAGTCGCTGCAGTAATGGGTCATGAAATGACGCATGCACTAGAAGAGCATTCTAAACAAAAAGTAGGCGCTCAAGCTTTAACTAACCTTGCTGTTGGTATTGGTAAGTCATACGCTGGCGCACAACTTGGTGAGCTAGGTAATGCTGCAATTGATTTGGGTAGCCAAGTGGGTGTAGGTCTGCCATATTCACGTAGCTTAGAAAGTCGTGCCGATGAAGGTGGTTTAATCATGATGGCGAAAGCTGGTTATAACCCACAATCTGCGATCACTTTATGGGAAAAAATGGCGAAAAATAGTGGCGCTCAAGGCTCTGCATTGCTTTCAACTCACCCATCAGATGCGAACCGTATCAATGCGATGAAAAAGAATTTACCAGAAGCGATGGCAGTTTATAACGCACGTGGCGGTAAATAATTAAATTATTGATTGAGCTAAATCAAGAAAAGGATGCTTTTGCATCCTTTTTTAATGCTTAAAAATGAGTGATTGGAGTTTTTTTACGTCCATCGAAGCATCGAAATTAAGGTGCTTTTTTTAAATGTATCAAAGCTCAGTAACTACGGTGCGTTTTCTAATTGTTTTAAAGCATGGCAAATACAGTGCGTTTTCTAAAAGACAATTAAAGCTATGCTTTAATTGTCTTTTAGGGAGCGGGATTAGGCTGTAGTTTATGAATAGCTTCAATTTCAATTAGAATTTCATTAGATAAATCAACATCAAAAGCCTGAACATTTTCTTTAAGTTGCGCTAATGTTGTTGCTCCGATGATGGTGCTACTTACAAAAAATTGCTGTTTAATAAAAGCCAGTGCAAGTTGTGTGAGGCTTAAACCATGCTTTTCTGCCACTAAAGCATATTGTTCAGTTGCCCAGTCACTTTGCGGATTGCTATAGCGGCTAAAGCGTGAATACAGGGTAATTCGCCCATCTGCAGGACGTGCTTCGTGACGATATTTTCCAGTTAAGTAACCAAAAGCCAAAGGTGAGTATGCGAGTAGCCCTACGCCTTCATATTTGGCAATCTCAGCCATACCAATCTCATAGGTACGATTGAGTAAGCTATATGGGTTTTGCACGCTGACCACTTTTTCTAGACCCAATTGCTCGGCTAAATGTAGAAATTTCAAGGTTCCCCATGGGGTTTCATTGGATAAGCCAATATGGCGGATACGTCCCTTTTTGACCTCTGATGAAAGTGCTTCTAAAGTTTCAGCAAGTGGGGTGATATCCTGATCAAGATTAGCAAGCTCATTGCCATATCCAAGGGGGCCAAAGAAGTTGGCAGGGCGTTGAGGCCAGTGCAATTGGTATAAGTCGATGTAATCCGTCTGTAAGCGCTTTAAAGAGCTATCAATCGCTGCGGGAATGTCAGAAGCATTAAATTTCGTCTGACCATTGCGGATTTGGCTACCACCTTGGGCAGGTCCTGCTATTTTTGTTGCAAGAATGAGTTGATCACGTTGTCCATTTTGCGAGATCCAATTTCCAATAATCGTTTCAGTTGAACCTTGAGTTTCAGGCTTTGGGGGAACAGGGTACATTTCTGCTGTATCCCAGAAATTCAAATTATTATCGAGTGCATAAGCCAATTGTTCAAATGCTTGTTGTTGATTATTTTGTTCACCAAAAGTCATCGTACCCAGACAGATTTCAGGGACAACAAGTTCGGAACGACCTAAACGATTTAATTTCATTCTATTTCCTTGAAAATATTAGAACTATTTCAAAAATATTTATCATATTCAATAGATCATAACCTAAAATTATGTGAAGAAGTGTATGTAAATAATGTTCATATTAGAAATAAAAGATATAAAAATCTCAAATAGTGATAACAGTGCCAATACGCATTTAGAAGAAAGCGTAGCCAAATAAAAACAGGGCGTAAAAAAAGCAAACTCGAAAGTTTGCTTTTAAAATATTATTTAGGCTTTATGAGAATATTAATATTTATCAGTTCGAAATAAATTTTATTCGGAAACTAAGCACTCATATCAGCATCAATAATTTTATTCGTCATCTTGATCTGCATCGTCTTCAGAGAATTTAGACTCTTCTAAAGAAGCATCAAAAATTAGAATAGCTTTACCATCAGTTTCAATCATACCTTGTTCTTCAAGTGTTTTAAGAACACGACCGACCATTTCACGTGAACAGCCTACGATACGACCGATTTCTTGACGTGTAATACGGATTTGACGACCATTTGGGAGAATCATTGCTTCTGGTTGAGCAGAAAGGTCAATCAAACAACGCGCAATACGACCAGATACATCGATAAATGCAAGGTCAGTTACTTTACGTGTTGTGTTCTTTAAACGGCGAACAAGCTGAGCAAAAACAGCGTAGCTTAAATCTGGATATTGTTTGCTGATTTCGTGGAAATTGTCATAAGAAATTTCAGCAATTTCACAAACGTCACGCGTTCTTACTTCCGCAGTACGTTGAGGATTTTGCTCAAATAATCCCATTTCCCCAAAAAAATCCCCAGGGTTCAAATAAGCAACAACGATTTCACGCTCATCATCTTCACGTAAAATAATTGAAACTGAACCTTTTAAAATTAAATACAGAGATTTTGACTCTGAACCTGCATCAACAATGGTTGAACGTTTTGGAAAACGATTGATGTGGGCTCTTTTGAGCAAAGCTTTGACTGACTCAGGTAATTGACCAGGAGACAAAGCATCTGTACTAAGTTGTGCAAAATTAGAAGACATGCTTAAAAATTCCGAATTGGATAATAACTAGATCTTTTGACCTAAATTGAACTCGTCACGTAGAAGCAGTAGAGATGAAATTCCTTATCAACTCATTTTATGCTAGTGTACAGGTACCCTGTAAATTTATAGCTTTTTTTAGGTAGTTGCAATGCAAACTAGCGTACATTGGTTAGAGAATGTTGCTTTTGAAGCAAAATCGGATAGTGGACATCAAATTGTCATGGATGGTTCGGCAGAATATGGTGGTGAAAACCGTGGCCCACGTCCTATGGAATTGATATTAATGGGACTTGGTGGTTGTGCTTCATTTGATATTGTGACTATATTAAAGAAATCTCGCCAAGATGTGACAGATGTTGTTTGTCAGCTTAAAGCTGAACGTGCGGATACAATACCTGCTGTTTTTACAAAGATTCACTTACATTTTGTTGTAACTGGTCATGATGTAAAAGAGAAGCAGGTCGCTAAAGCTGTTGAATTATCAGCTGAAAAGTATTGTTCTGCGAGCAAAATGTTGTCAGATAGTGGGGTAGAAATTACCCATGATTATGAAATCATTGCTGCTGAATAATGATACAAATCATAAAAAAGCCAATAAATTTATTGGCTTTTTTATTTTATATCGCACTTAAAATGAGAATGACCAAAACGTTCAAAATTTGTAAAAATAAATTATTACAAAATGTGTATTTTTGTAAGTATTTCTCACTTTATAACGAAAATTCAAATTATCCCTATTATTTGAGATAAAAAATTAAGGCGATAAAAATAACTGTGGGTCAACACGAGCATTGTTCAAACTCATTCCCCAATGTAAATGTGCACCTGTAACACGCCCTGTTTTCCCGACTAAGCCTAACACTTCACCTTGGTTCAGTTTTTGACCTTTGGTAACTTTGATCTGACTGAGATGGCAGAACATGCTGATCAAGCCTTGTCCGTGATCAATCAAAACAGTCTGACCATTAAAAAAATAATCTCCTGTACCCACCACGACCCCAGAAGCAGGAGCAACGACTTTTTGACCTACAGGTGCAGGAATGTCTAAACCTGAGTGGGGTGCACGTTCTTCACCATTAAAAAAGCGTTTACGCCCAAAAGAATTACTGAATTTACCTGCTGTAGGGCGGATGAAATGTGGAAAATCTGTCCATTGTGCAGCTGTAAATGAGGTATAAATATCATTTTGCTCTTTGGCTTCACGCGCATAACGATCCAGTTGTTCTTGTTTGGGATTGACATAGTCCTGATTTTTAACCGTTAAGCGCTGTTGTGCATATTTATAATCTTTCACTTCGATTTGAATCGGTTGGCTGTTGGTTTGTAGTTCCAATGTGCCTACAGGCGTAGATAATGGAATACCAAATACCGCATAGCGTTGAGAATTGGGCTGCGTGACCAGGACAGGAAGTCCGTTGTATTTGACCTCAGTCACATTTTGCGCAAGAGGAATGACTGCAATACCGCCTGCACGGCGAGAGTCTTGCGGTAAGCCAAACACTTGCGTTGTGGTGATTAATCCACAAAGCATCAATATTTTTTTGAAAGAAAGCATAGATCTTCAACATTTTCTATTTGAGATATTATGAAGTGTTTGTTGTGATCTGCTCAAGTTCAAGATTGTGAATAAAATAGCCTAAGCCATATTGAGATTGATAAATTTTCTATTTCACAAGCTGATTTCGCATTATCAAAATTTCATAGCATTTCAGCAAAGTAAAATACATTTCCAAATAAAAAATCACATGCCGAATCAATTCAGCATGTGATGGTTGTTTATGATCAATCAATGGTTCAATTAGGATTTATACGGCTTGGCACGACGCAGTTGATGCAATATTGAAACCAATAAATCAATCTCCTCAGTCGTATTATAAAATGCAAGAGAAGGGCGCACTGTGCGTTCTACACCGAAACGGCGCAAGATCGGTTGCGCACAATGATGTCCTGTACGCACTGCAATACCATACTGATTCAGTACTTTACCCACTTCTTCCGTTTCATAACCTGCAAGGGTAAAAGACATCACACTGGCCTTATTCAACGCAGTCCCGATAAGACGTAAGCCTGAAACACTTTGCAATGCGTGTTGTCCATACTCAAGCAGATCATGTTCATAACGTGCAATATTGTGAATACCAATACTTTCCACATATTCCAGTGCTGCACCTAAACCGACTGCATCAGCGATGTTTCCTGTACCTGCTTCAAATTTATTCGGTGCAGGTTGGTAAATCACATTGTCAAAAGTCACATCCTGAATCATGTTACCGCCACCTTCCCAAACTGGCATGCTGTCGAGCAATTCAGTTTTGGCATAGACGGCGCCGATGCCTGTAGGACCGAAAACTTTATGCCCTGAAAAGACAAAGAAGTCTGCATCAAGTGCGGTGACATTGGTCGGCATGTGCGACACAGACTGCGCACCATCAATCAATACACGGACACCTGCGGCATGCGCCAAGGCAATAATTTCCTGCGTCGGTGTTACAGTGCCTAAAGCATTGGAGACTTGGGTAATGGCAACCAATTTGGTTTTCGGATTGAGCAGTTTAATAAACTCATCAATGCGAATCTGCCCCGTATCATCCACAGGAATAACACGTAATTTTGCCCCTGTTTCCTTGGTGAGTTGGAACCACGGCACAATATTGGCATGATGCTCAAGATTGGACACAATGATTTCATCACCTGCACCAATATTTTGCTTACCCCACGATTTTGCAATCAGGTTAATGCCTTCTGTCGTACCTCGGACAAAAACAATATTTTGTGCAGAAGGTGCACCGATAAAACGAGCCACCACATCACGAGCATGTTCATAAGCATCGCTTGCACGTGCCGCAAGTTCATGCGCTGCACGGTGAATGTTGGAATTTTCATGTTCATAAAAATATGAAATTCGATCTATCACCGCTTTAGGTTTATGTGTGGTTGCTGCATTATCCAACCAAATTAATGGTTTACCATTCACACGTTCCTGCAAAATCGGAAAATCACGACGGATCTGCAAAATATCAATCGGTTGATGATTTTGTGCAGTGGTCGGGATTTGCAAATTTTGCTCACGCTGAAACTGTGATTGCTCAACACTTGGCGCAGAAGCAAAATAATAGCCCGATTCAGTAGTCGCAGGTTTGTCATTGCGATCTTTGAGCAAGCCTTTGAGTTGATGATCATCGACAACATGATAGTCATCAAAAGCAAAAGGATTACGCAATACATCACTTGGCACTGTTGCTTGTAGTGCATCAGGCTTTGGAATGTCTAAAAAGTAATAAGCAGATTGCCCCTGCGCCGTATTTTGTTGCGATATTGCAGATGCACTTGGTGTTTCTGTTGTAGCAGAAGGCAAGTGAATCCGATTCGATAACGCAGACGGATCAGGATTGTGCGCACCCCCAATCACAGGCGCTGAAGATAAAATTCGACGCTCAGGATGATCGGCTGTTGGATCAGCGAATCGTTGTGTCGCACTTGGGTTCAGGCTGCTTTGTTGCACCACAGCAGGCACACGACCACTCAATGCCGCAATTGGATCTTTCGGCTGCGGTGGATGGCTAATGCCATTGCCTGTTGCATGTTCAGGTAAATCCAAGTTTAAACCTTGTGCATTCTGCTTTGGCAAAGCAGAGAAAAACTCTGCTGCCAATTGTGTAAGCACAGATTCACTGATCGGTGCATCCGCTTGTACAGATGCCGTATCAGTCGGTAATGAATTACTTGTAAGTGCTTGGATAGTCATGGTATTTATCAACCTCCACATCTTCAAGTACAGCCAAAGCATCTTCAGTCAGTACCGCCAAAGAGCAATATAATGAGATCAGATAAGATGCAATTGCATTGCGGTTAATCCCCATGAAGCGTACAGACAAGCCCGGCGCTTGTTCACCTGCAAGACCCGGTTGGAATAATCCGACCACACCTTGACGTTTTTCACCGACACGTAACAGGATGATTTTAGTTTTACCATCTTCTACAGGAATTTTATTCGATGGAATCAGTGGAACACCACGCCATGTGATGAACTGAGAACCGAATAGGCTAACGGTTGGAGGTGGCACGCCACGACGGGTACATTCACGACCAAATGCTGCAATTGCATCAGGATGAGCAAGGAAGAAGCCTGGTTCTTTCCATACTTTGCGTAGTAAGTCATCAAAATCGTCAGGCGTTGGCGCACCTGTCAAGGTTGAAAGACGCTGACTGTCAGCCACACTTGCCAATAAACCATATTCAGGATTATTGATCAGCTCACTTTCCTGACGCTCTTTAATGGTTTCAATAGTTAAACGTAATTGTTCTTTGATTTGATCATGTGGGCTACTGTACAAATCTGAGACACGGGTATGGATGTCTAAAACCGTTGAAACGCCATTGAGAAAATATTCACGTGGGTTAAGTTCATAGTCCACAAAAGTTTGCGGTAATGTCGCTTCGTCACGTTGAGTACACGCCACCTGAATATCATCAGTATTGCTGACTTGGTTGACACGGTAAATACCCGCTTCTACAGGTGTCCATTGCAATAAATGTGTTAACCAACGGGGCGTAATCGTCGAAAGCTGTGGAACGGTTTTTGTTGCATTGGCAAGCTGACGGGCAGCCTGATCACTTAACGATTGGCGGGCTACTTCTTGGTTTTTAGCCATTTTTATACATCCTAAAATTCTAAAGAAAACATTTCAAAAATGAAGTATTACAGTTGGTTTACGTTTTTTTAGACAAAAGTGATCCTCTCCCAAGTTATTGAAGTTTTAGTCAAAAATAAGAATTGAATTAAAATTGAGCGTCAGCTTTAGGGCGAATTTGTAATTCGCCCGAGTGATTTATTCTTGTCGCCAAGGCAATTGGTGAAAACGCCAACCATTAAAAGCCCCGCGATGATTGTCTTCATCCAAATCACCTTCAAAGCCTTGTTCAATGTTGTAAATATTTTCAAAGCCTGCATTAAACGCCACATTTGCCGCAGCAGCCGAACGCTTACCACTACGGCATAAAAGTAGAATCACTTTGTCTTTACCCACTTTTGTTTCAAGTTCTTTGGCAAAACGAGGATTCCGATTCAGCGCTGTACCTGTCGCCCATGGAATGTGAATGGTGTCTTCGACATAGCCTACAAATTTACGTTCTTCATTGGTACGTACATCCACAATCACCGCATGACCTGCCTGAAATAAAGCCCAAGCTTCATGTGGCAAAACAGTGCCAGTAAATTCAAGATAATGATCTTCAACCCGTTGTTTAGCATCGGCAAAGATTTGCTGAATCTTGTTGTCATCCAATTTTGGAAGTTCAATCTTAGTTGCACTATTCATGTTACACACCTGAATCAAATCCTGAATAAAGCAGTTTTTAAGCTAAGCTATGCAGAATTTGAAATAATCTATTAGAGAAGTTGATATTAAATATAATGATTTTTTATATTCTGAAAATGAATAAAAATTGAATTACTTATTCTTATTTTAGGAAAGAGCGTTTTTATGATTCTAATATTAAACTTCTTGCGAAAGTTATTTTCATTGAGATTTGAATCAATATTGAATGTTCCATCATCCTTTCAGGATGAGAAACATCGTTTCGCAAGAGGGAGAGGTTTTTTATTTAAAAGTTCCCTCATCCTAGCCTTCTCCCAAAGGGAGAAGGGACTCCCGATATGCATTCAAACATGGCATCGACTTTAACTGTGGCTAAATGCAAAATTTCGATAAAGATATATCAACAATGTTTATCTAAAACTTGGCAAATAAAATAATATTCTCTACAAGATTTGAATAAAGAATATTGAACCGAATACTTTATTCATATAATGATAAAAGAAATCTCATGCAGGCAATCCAATGACCCAATGGAATATTCAAAATATCGTCACTGAGTTACAGCAAGCGCGTAATGAATGGCGTACACAGCAGAAAAGTCTAAAAGATTTTGGTGGGCGAGAGTTGCCCTCTAAAGAAGAAATTAAAAAAATCATGAATGATCTGTGTGGCATCTTATTTCCAATGCGTTTGGGACCTCATGATCTACGTCAGCAAAGTGAAAATTTCTACATTGCACATACACTTGAAAAGACGCTACATGCTTTACTTGAGCAAGTGAAACTAAATTTAACTTATGATTATAAGTATAAAAAACATCATGAAAATATTGAAGTTACGGAGGTGCTTGCTCAAAGTATCGTGAGTGAATTTGCGCAAAAATTGCCGAGTTTACGTCGTATTTTGGACACTGATGTGATTGCAGCTTATGACGGTGACCCTGCAGCGCGAAGTGTAGATGAGGTTTTATTGTGCTATCCGGGCATACTCGCCATTATTTATCATCGGATTGCGCACGAGTTTTATAAAAAAGATTTGCCATTATTGGCTCGTTTGATTGCTGAAATTGCGCATTCTAAAACAGGGATTGATATTCATCCCGGTGCGCAGGTCGATCAGGGCTTTTTCATTGATCATGGCACAGGTGTAGTGATTGGTGAAACCTGTGTGATTGGTAAGAATGTCCGTATTTATCAAGCAGTCACCTTGGGCGCAAAACGTTTTGAGGTGGATGATGCAGGGCGTTTACAAAAGGAATATGCACGTCATCCGATTGTTGAGGATAATGTGGTGATCTATGCAGGGGCAACGATTTTAGGTCGTATCACCATTGGGCAGGGTGCGGTGATTGGCGGGAATGTGTGGATTACCCAAAGTGTGCCTGCCAATAGTGCGGTGTCGCAAAGTTCTGCAACCAAGTCACAGGTGTAGTTGTATATAAATTTAAGATGAATGAGAGAGGCTGATCAAATTGCAATATTTGTTCAGCCTTTTATAAATTCACGTTTAATGAATATTAACATTTTTCAGATTCTAAAATTGTCCAATAAGGCTTAGTCTAAATGCTAAGTTGATCAATAATATAAGGACATTTCAAAACATATATTTTTCTAAAGTACTGACTTGAAAAAAGTTGAATCAGCACAGATATTAATACTGAAATCTATTCTGACTAAAATAGTAAGTTTTTGAAAAATATATAAAATAATTTAATTTGTCTATTGAAATCCGACTAAGCGTTCCCATTTATTATTCAAGTACAAAATTTGTTGTGAGGAATAACAAGAATGCGATTTGAAAAATTTACCAACCGCCTACAGCAAGCCTTATCAGATGCCCAATCTTTAGCGATGGGGAATGATAATACCGCGATTGAGGGTATTCACATTCTTTCCGCTTTATTGGAAGAGCCATCGAACCTGAGTTTATTGCAACAGTCAGGTGCAAACCTTCCTGAGCTGAAAACGAAGCTGCAAAAGGCAATCAACGATGCACCAAAAATCGGTACGCCTACAGGGGATATTAACCTTAATCCTGAAGCGGTTCGTGCGCTTAACTTAGCAGACAGTTATGCACAAAAGGCAGGCGATGAGTTTTTGTCGACTGATTGGGTGATTTTGGCGCTCGCTGAAACAGGTGTGACCAAAACATTATTCACAAGCGTAGGTGTGACGACAGACAAACTGCGCAAAGCAATTGAAAATATACGAGGTGGTGAGCAAGTTATGGCGAATAATCATGAAGATCAACGTGATTCGTTAAATAAATATACCGTTGACCTGACTGAACGTGCAACAGATGGGAAACTGGATCCAGTGATTGGTCGTGATGAAGAAATTCGCCGTACTATACAGGTCTTATCACGTCGTACCAAAAATAACCCTGTGTTGATTGGTGAGCCGGGTGTGGGTAAAACTGCGATTGTTGAAGGTCTTGCACAGCGTATTATTAAAGGTGAAGTGCCTGAAAGTCTGAAAGGAAAACGAGTCCTTTCACTTGATTTAGGCTCTTTACTTGCAGGTGCAAAATACCGTGGTGAGTTCGAGGAACGTTTAAAAGCGGTTTTGAAAGATTTAGCCAAATACGATGGTGAAATTATCCTGTTCATTGACGAGTTACATACACTCGTGGGTGCCGGTAAAGGTGATGGCGCAATGGATGCGGGTAATATGCTCAAACCTGCATTGGCACGTGGTGAATTGCGTTGTGTGGGTGCAACGACTTTAGATGAATATCGTCAGTTCATTGAAAAAGATGCGGCACTTGAGCGTCGTTTCCAGAAAGTCTTGGTGGATGAGCCGAGTGTGGAAGATACCATTGCGATTTTGCGTGGTTTAAAAGACAAATATGCGACCCATCACGGTGTGCAGATTTTGGACTCAGCGATTATTGCTGCGGCGAAAATGTCACATCGTTACATCACAGATCGCCAATTACCCGATAAAGCGATTGACTTGATTGATGAAGCTGCTTCACGGATAAAAATGGAAATTGACTCAAAACCTGAGCCATTAGACCGTTTGGATCGTCGCTTAATCCAGTTGAAAATGCAGTTGGAAGCGGTGAAAAAAGATGCCGATTCTGTGTCTAAAGCTGAAGTTGAACATCTCGAAAAACAGATTCAAGAAGTTCAAAAAGAGTATAGCGATCTTGAAGAAGTGTGGATTGCGGAAAAACGTTTAGTTGATGGTACAAATCAGGCACAGGTTGAGTTGGATAAAGCACGTACAGCTTTTGAAAAGGCACAGCGTGAAGGTGATCTGGCTGAAGCAAGTCGTTTGCAATATGGCGTGATTCCTGAGTTGCAAAAACGCTTGAATGAAGAAGAAGTTGCGGAAACCAATGAAGAGCCAAAACTGATTCGTACCAAAGTCACTGAAAACGAAATTGCGGAAGTGGTCAGTGCTGCAACAGGGATTCCTGTCTCGAAAATGTTGCAAGGTGAACGTGAGAAACTTCTTCACATGGAAGAATTCTTACATAACCGTGTGGTTGGGCAGGATGAAGCTGTGGTTGCGGTGTCGAATGCAGTGCGCCGTTCACGTGCGGGATTATCTGACCCGAACCGTCCAAGTGGTTCATTCTTATTCCTTGGACCAACAGGTGTGGGTAAAACTGAATTGACCAAAGCCTTGAGTAATTTCTTATTCGACAGTGATGATGCGATTATTCGTATCGACATGTCTGAATTTATGGAAAAACACTCAGTCAGTCGTTTGGTGGGTGCGCCTCCAGGCTATGTGGGCTATGAAGAAGGTGGTGTACTGACTGAAGCGGTACGTCGTAAACCATACAGTATTGTATTGTTTGATGAGGTTGAAAAAGCACATCCTGATGTATTCAATATTCTCTTACAAGTGTTGGATGATGGTCGTTTGACGGATTCACAAGGTCGTTTGATTGACTTTAAAAATACCGTGATTGTGATGACATCGAACTTAGGTTCAAGTGATGTACGTGAACTTGGCGATGGTGCTACGGATGAAGAAGTTCGTGCAGTGGTAATGGGTGCGGTATCGCAACATTTCCGTCCTGAATTTATCAACCGTATTGATGAACTGGTGGTATTCCATTCATTGAAGAAATCGCAGATTCGTGGCATTGCCGATATTCAATTGGATCGTTTACGCGCTCGTTTAGCTGAACGTGACATTGGATTGAAAGTGGATGATCAGGCTTTCGATATTCTGATTGATGCTGGTTTTGACCCTGTATATGGTGCGCGTCCGTTGAAACGTGCGATCCAGCAACAGGTTGAAAATACTTTGGCACAACGTATCTTGGCAGGTGATTTTACTGCGGGCGATACGGTTTTAATCAGTGCTGAAGATGGTCATCTTGATTTTGGGAAATTAAAATTGAGTTAATCATTTTCCTATTAAGACCAAAACCTAAAAAACCTAGCTTCGGCTAGGTTTTTTTTATTGGCATTAATAACTTAACACTGAAAAATCTAATGCTAACTTAAATCTACCCAATCCGAACGTGATAAGTAGCTAATATGCTCAGTACGATAATCATCTAAAAATTGATTATATTTATCATGTTCAGTGTGATGGTGTTTAAAGCCACATTTGGCTTGAGCTTTATGCGATTTTTCATTATCAACAAAATAACCACACCATAAAGCCTGCATATTCAAATTTTCATAAGCATGTTGCATCACTGCTTTAACCGCTTCGGGAATTAAACCCTGCCCCCAAAATGGAACACCAATCCAGTAGGCAACTTCGGCTTCGTTATCATCAATTTCAAAATTACTTTCTGCTCCAATCAGTAAACCGACCATGCCAATAGCACGGTTATCTGCTTTTAAAGCAACTGCAAATACGTGTTCACTCGCAAAAATGGTCTGAATATATTCTAAACTTTGTGCTTCACTTTCATGTACTGGCCAACCTGCAATAGGTCCAACGCGTTCATCTTTTGCATATTCATATAAACTTGCTGCATCACTTTCTTCCCAAGGACGAAGGATTAAGCGTTCTGTCTTTAAAATCATGATTTAAGTACTCTCGTAAAATCAAATAACTGGGAGAGAACTTTAAGCAGTTTCAAGATTTGCTTCTATCATCATATCAAAGTAAATTAGGTACTTTTGAAAACAAATATCGTATAATTGATAGTAAAATAGATTTTTTTTAGTTGAAATGAAAAATATTCAGGATTTTTTACAACAAAATACGGTTGATTATATTTGGACGGAAAATAAACTTACTGAACACATGAATAAACCTTTGTCTCTTGCTTATTGCACACTGGTTTTGGTCAAACAAGGGTATGCTGATTTAACTATTCAATTTAAGCCTTATCATTTAAAAGCTGGTGATTTGTTAGTCCTTGCTGACGATCAGTTAATCATGGTGCAAAACCAATCTCTAGACTTTAGCTGTCATTATTGTGCCTTCAATCGTGATTTTGCAGCTGAAGTGGCATATCGTTTGCCTAACTCATTATTTGCTTATCTCAATCTAGTTCCTTTGTTTTCACCGACTATTGATCAGCTTGATTTAATTAAAATATGGGAACATCAGACAGATTTTATTATGCAATCCACAAATATATATCAACGTATTTTGTTATGTAATCATTTACAAAATTTTTTTCTTATCCTCGCTGAGATAGTAGATCGTAATCAACAACTTCCTCAAAATGAACATAGCAGAAAAGAAAAACTGTGTTGGCACTTTTGGGAGATGATTGCAAAGCACAGCCAAACTCAAAGAGAGGTTGTGTTCTATGCTCAGGCATTGAATATTACGCCTTATTATTTATCGCAATTGTGTAAACAGTTTTTTAATGACAGCCCTAAAACATTAATTGATCGACAGGTGATACTTAAATTGAAGGAGTTGCTGAAGACAAGCACACGATCCATTCAAACGATTGCCGATCAGATGAATTTCAATGATACTTCTTATATGTGCCGTTATTTTAAAAAACATACAGGTTATACTCTACGACAATATAGAAAAGCGATGTAGTGTTTATCGTTTTCCAAAATATAAATATTGGGCATTTACAAGAAAAATAAATTTGCTCTATATCGTTACCTGTTATCGGGTTTGTTAAACATTGATTGCAACACATGTTGAAAATTGTTAATTTTTAAACAGGAATAATAAAAAATGGAAGGTCGATCATGAAGATCATGGGTAAGAATAAATCTAATTATTTGAAAATAATGGGTACTTTGTTGGTGACCTTTAGTGCGACAAATGTCATTGCAAATAAATTGGATGATCAAAGTCTTGCAGAGCAATCTGTGGGGGTGATTAAGTTAGCACCCATTGTGATTCAGGCAGTGAAACAGGATGCACAACAATCAGTAGATGAACAGAATCAATTACATGGAAAAGCTGCGCAGCAGAGTGCTGATGAAGCAAAAAAAGATTTGGTGTATACAACAGTTTTAACGGACTTTGAATGGCAGAAAAAAGATCCTGATCCTAATAAACCAGATGATAAATACTTACAGCCTATCCAAAAGTATAGATTGATCGACGTTCGCTATAATCCATATCAGCGTCATGATGTACGAATTACAACAGCCGACTCGGTGACCTTTTGGCCTGGTCACGAAGTCGATGGTGTTGGTTTTGTAAAATAAATTGTCGTCTATGGAAATTACACAGGGAAGTGCTTAATTTTCCATGCACGGTGAATTTTTTGATTACGTTTAAAATCTAAACCAATGGTTTCATTGGTGATTTCTTGCACATCAAACATGGCTTCAATTTCTTCATCCATCTCAAATCCACGATAGTTATTTGAGAAATATAAAGTTCCGTCTGTAGTTAAACGGTTCATGGCACGTTTTAATAATGAGATATGATCACGTTGTACATCAAATGTTCCGTAGAATTTTTTAGAGTTGGAGAATGTCGGTGGGTCAATAAAGATCATGTCATATTGTTCATGACCTTCTTTTAACCATTCAAAACAATCGCTTGAGAAGAATTGATGCTGTTCATCAGGGTGATCAACGGTTAAACCATTTAAAACAAAGTTTTCTTTGGACCAATTCAAATAGGTATTGGATAGGTCGACACTGGTGGTACTTGCTGCGCCACCTAGTGCTGCATGTAAACTTGCTGTAGACGTGTAGCTGTACAGGTTTAAGAAGTGTTTACCTTTTGCTTCAGCAGCAATACGCAGACGCATTTGACGATGATCCAGGAACAAACCTGTATCCAAATAATCGGTCAAATTGACCAAAATTTTTGCTTTGCCTTCCTGAACGATGAAACGCTTAGATGCTGTGCTTTGTTTGGTATATTGTGTTTTACCTTCTTGGCGAGCACGGGTTTTGATAAAGATCGCATCACGACCTAAACCTGTTACAGCACGAATCACAGCCAAAGCGAGGTTGAAACGCTTTTTAGCTTTTTCGGGATCAATGGTTTTGGGTGGTGCATATTCTTGAACGTGTAAACGATCGCCATACAAATCAATCGCAACGTTAAAATCTGGCATGTCTGCATCATAAAGACGTAGACAATAAATATTTTCTTTGACAGCCCATTTCTTTAAAGTTTGCATATTTTTTTGCAAACGATTGGCAAAATCTTCAGCACCTTCAATTTTTTCAAATTGTTGTGGTTGCCATTCTGCCAGGAATGGACGACTTACAGTTGCTGGTTTGATTGTACCGAAGCGAATATAAATCGGTAATTTACCATTCATCAAACGTAAAATTTGAGGATCGTTAAATGCAAGTACATCGGCTTGTTCAACTGCTGCTGCAATAACTGCGGCATATTGATTTGGGAAATTTTTCTGTAGGAGTGCTGAAAGACCTAAATACAATGCACGATTCGACGCTTTTTCACCTAGACGCTCACCGTAGGGTGGATTGGTCACCACAAATGAAGTTTTACCTTCAGCCTGGAAGTCTGGCCAATCTGCCAAAGTACGTTCTTCAATTTGGATTTGATCGAGCAGTGATTCAAAACCAGCAGCAATAATATTTTGTTTAGTCGCTTTCACCGCTTCCCAATCTGCATCGTAGGCATAGAATTTTGGAAGAGGTTGTTCCAATGCTGCTTTATGACGGTCAGCGGCTTCAGCTTTGATAGACATCCATAGATCATGGTCATGACCATTCCAACCATTGAAGCCAAAACGACGAACAAGGCCAGGCGCACGATCAGTAAGAATCATTAAAGACTCAATAATGAATGTTCCTGAACCACACATTGGATCAAGAATAATGTCAGGATTGCGTTCTTTAAGTTTAGCTTTTTGTAGAATCGCAGCCGCCAAGTTCTCTTTGATTGGCGCATCGGTCATATAACGACGATAGCCACGTTTATGCAAGGAATCGCCTGATAAATCCAGGCAATAGGTATGTTCTGTTTTTCCTGCAAGCGCGTAGATCGTGATTTCAGGTTGTTTAATATCAATACTTGGACGTTTACCAACGGCTTCCATAAATGAATCGACGATACCGTCTTTCACGCGCAGGGTCGCAAACTGAGAGTTCACTTTAATATCGCGTTCAATATGCAGGCGTACAGCAAATGTGCTTTGTGGAGCGAAGATCAGTGACCAATCAAAATTGATTGCGCCTTCATACAATTCTTCAGCAACATCGCGTGCATCATGCGTAAATTCAAGCTCATGGACATGAATTGGTGTTAATACGCGAGAGGCAAGGCGTGACCACATACAAATGCGATAAGCATCTTCAAGTTTACCTTTGAAGATTAAACGACCTGGAAATTTTTCAATATTTTGAATCCCTAAACCTTGAATTTCTTCTTGTAATAAGGTTTCTAGTCCATCCGCACAGGTGACCCAATATGTAGAAAGACGTGGTTTCGAATTCATGAAAATTTCCAGAGACAATAAAGCAATCGCATATTTTAGCGTATTTTGATGACGAAAACTTGTCGATTAAACGTTAAAGACTGATTTTTTCCAAAAAGCAGAAAATAATTGCAGATAATTTAAGTTATTCAAAATTATTGCTTGAAATATATTCAATAAGTCTCAATCAAATCTTCATCAAAATATTAAGATTTTAAGAATAATGCTCAGTTTAATCATTTCAATATTTACATTTTCATTATCAATGTCGATTTCACCAGGCCCAGTGAATCTTGCGATTCTTAGTAGTAGCATGAATTATGGAGTTAAAAAGACGTTTGCATTTATCTCTGGTGCAACCATTGGTTTTACTCTGTTATTGATAGCTGTTTGTCTTGGGCTGTATCAGGTTTTGGTATTGTATCCAATTCTCTTGGATGTGATTACGCTTTCAGGTACAGCTTTATTGGTTTGGATGGGGTGGAATATTTTAAGGGCCAAAGGCGAATCAATTCAAACGCAGACATTTGAGGTTGAGAAGATTCCAACATTTTTACAAGGTGCTTTGATGCAATGGCTCAATCCTAAAGCATGGATTGCGGCAGTCGCAGGTACAGCTTTATTCTCCGCATCAAAATTTGAAAATGCTTTGGTTCTATTTGTTTTGATTTATTTCGTGGTTTGTTATTTATCCTTATGGATTTGGGGAATTGCAGGTGAGAAATTAGCGAATTTTCTGAATGTTGGAAATCGCGCGAGAATTTTTAATATTTTGATGGGATTGGCATTGATGCTGATTTCACTGGAAATGTGTTGGAAGCATTTTTCTCATTAATACGTTTAGATTGGAGATAGTCGAATAAATCTGAATAGAACAGACAAGCATTGATGGAAAAAAATATGATAAATAGGAAGAAGGATGTTGTTAAAACAAATATTGAAGTTTTTAAAGTTCTAATTGAATGGTTCTCACCAGAAAATGGTGGACGACATCATATTCCTAAACAGAGTATATACTATTGCACAACGGAAATTGTCCGAAAACAAAAGAAATCTGTTTGGAGTATCGCACTTAAACTAAATGAAAAGTCTCCCGATGAAGCTGATATGTGGTTTTTATTTAATGATGATGAGTGCCGAGTTGAGGTGGGAGTAATATTAAGCCTATTGGAAGGCTCTCGTTGTGTAGGTCAAATCATGATTCAAAGAAAAACTTGATGAATTGAATTTCAAATAGATTTTGCTAGATGATGTATATAAATTGGTACACAAATTGCTTAATCATTCACCATATTGGTCGTTATTTTGATTTAAAAATTAATTGAATATTAAATTGATGAGTGAGGGGAATGATGATGCAACAAGTAATGAACACCGGATTTACTGCACATGGGGATGCTTTTTCAATCGGGGCTTTAATCCTTACACGGTTAAGACGTGTGTCTGGGCGTGTGATTGATGTTATGTATATGGTTGAAAATAAAATGTATGCTCAGTATGTGATAGAGATGTCTTTGGCGACAAAAGATTCTGAACTCAATCGTTATGCATTGCGATTACAGTCCCTCATAGATCAAGAGCAACCTACACCAGTTGTTGAAACTGTAGAATCATATCCAATTGAAAATGAAGAACTCATCCAATCTGGTGCAACGGAAGAAGAAATTTATAAAGCTCAAGTTTCACATCACTATATTGGTGCATTGAGATAAGATGATGCGGTTCTATTCAGTTTAGAACCGCAACCTTGATTAATATTTTTAGTTCAGCAATTTTTATATCTTAGAGCTCCATTGAAAGTTGAGTTAAATTAACTTATTGAAATACGGTTAAGAATTTTTATTTTAAAATTCAATAAATAATGAGTTTTTTATTTAAGTGCTGAAAACTTCATCTGCCTTGGAAAGATAAAATCTGTATAATGCGTTAACTTAACCTCTAAGGAATCTCTCATGCACTTGGCGGCATTGCATACACCGAGCCAGATTCAACTCAATAAAGATGGAAATCTCAAACATTTCATCACGATCGAAGGGCTTTCTAAAGCAACCCTCACCAAAATTCTCGATACTGCCCATTCTTTTATCAATGATCAAAATCAACTTGTAACGAATAACCTCCTAGAAGGTCGTACAGTGATGAATTTGTTTTTTGAAAACTCAACACGTACGCGTACTACCTTTGAAGCCGCAGCAAAACGTTTATCGGCAAATGTTTTGAATATTGACATTGCCCGTTCAAGTACTTCAAAAGGGGAAACTTTACGCGATACATTGTGGAATTTAGAAGCAATGGCAGCGGATATTTTCGTGGTTCGTCATTCATCTTCAGGTGCTGCACATTTTATCGCTGAAACGGTTTGTCCACATGTTGCCATTATTAACGCAGGTGATGGACGTCATGCGCATCCAACACAAGCGATGTTGGATATGTTGACGATTCGTCGTGAAACCAAGAAAAAATTTGAAGACATCAGCTTGGCAATCATTGGTGATATTAAACATTCACGTGTTGCTCGTTCTGATATTGCCGCATTACAAACTTTAGGTTGTAAAGATATTCGTGTGATTGCACCAAATACTTTATTGCCACACGGTTTTGATGAATATGGCGAAGGAGTTCGTTTGTTCAATAAAATGGACGAAGGCATCAAAGACTGTGATGTGATCATTACCTTACGTATTCAAAATGAACGTATTGATTCGCCTGCATTATCATCACAAGCTGAATTCTACAAAATGTACGGTTTAAACAAAGAGCGTTTGGCTTTGGCAAAACCAGATTGCATCGTGATGCATCCTGGTCCAATGAACCGTGGTGTTGAAATTGATTCAAGTATTGCAGATGGTGAGCAATCGGTGATTTTGCATCAAGTGACCAATGGTATTGCAGTACGCATGGCGGTTTTAGCATTGTCAATGCAAGGTCAGTTGCAAGAAAAAGGTTTGTTAGAAGCGATTGCGGTTTAAGGTTGAGGATAAAGTCATGAGTATTGTAAAAATTGAAAATGTCCGTGTCTTAGACCCAATCAATAAAACGGATAGTGTTCAAACGGTCTATCTTGAAGATGGTAAATTACTTGCTTCACAACCTGATCAAAGTCAAATCACTGAAAATATTGATGGTCAAGGCAAATGGTTGATGCCAACGATGGTTGATTTGTGTGCACGTTTACGTGAGCCAGGTCAGCAACAGCATGGAACATTAAAATCGGAAGGTAAAGCTGCACGTGAAAATGGTATTTTGCACGTGTTTACACCACCAGACTCGCAACCAATTGTCCAAGATAATGGCGCGCTTATTCATGGTTTGGTTGAAAAAGCAAAATTGGATGGTGGTATCCACCTCCAAGTGATTGGTGCACAAACCCAAGGTCTAAATGGTAAACAACCCGCAAATATGGCAGGTTTGAAAAAGGGCGGTTGTACATCGGTTTCAAATGCCTATGCCACATTTGAAGATGATGATGTCGTGTTACGCACTTTAGAATATGCTGCTGGTTTAGACATGACAGTGGTGTTTTATCCTGAAGAGCATCAAATTGCCAAAGATGGTTGCGTGCATGAGGGATTCATTGCTTCTCGTCAAGGTTTACCTATGATTCCTGCATTGGCTGAAACCATTGCGATTGCCAAATACTTGTTGATGATTGAAGTCACAGGTGTACGTGCTCACTTTGGCTTATTGTCATGTGGCGCTTCGGTTGAATTGATTCAAAATGCCAAAGCCAAAGGTTTGCCTGTGACTGCGGATGTGGCGATGCATCAATTGCATTTAACAGAGCAATTGATTGATGGTTTTAATTCTCTAGCTCATGTTCGTCCTCCTTTACGTGCTGAACAAGACAAAGAATTGTTACGTCAAGGTGTGAAAGATGGCGTGATTGATGCGATCTGTACCCATCATGAACCACTCAGCGGTTCGGCTAAACTTGCGCCTTTTGCTGAAACTTTACCAGGGATTACTGCATTCGATACTTATGTATCTTTTGGGGTGCAATTGGTTAAAGAGGGTTTATTTGAACCTTTAGAATGGGTTGAGAAAGTCACGCTTGCACCTGCACGTGTTGCCAATATGACACAACGATGGGAAAAAGAATTTGGTTGGGTATTGGTTGATCCAGATTTAGAATGGACTGTAAGTAAAGACAGTATCATTTCTCAAGGTAAAAATACGCCGCTAATTAATCATACAATGACGGGTAAAGTGATCTATACTTTTGCTGCTTAAACCCTTAAAAATTGAGTAAGAAAGTCAGCTTCGGCTGGCTTTTTTTGTTTTATGATTATGTAGAAATTCTAGATTTATGATTAATTCATATTGAAATGAAAAGTTCAGCTACAAAAAACTATTATAAAAATCAAAAATTAATAATAGAATGAAAAGTGATCAATAACTGATTCTAATGTGACTCATACAACAACGAAATAGGAGCGTCCAGAATTATGAATATTATTGAGCTTTTAAAACAACAAGTAACAGCTAAAGTTCTGCAGGGTGATAATCAATTTCAAGACGAAAAAATTGGTGCACTCAGCGCATTTTATCCCATTCTATTAACAGTTTTAAAGTCAAAACCAGAACTGATTGATATACTTCGTCAAAATCTTAACCCGCGACTTACGGATATATTTAGTCATAACCCTGAAACAGTGAATCATTTTCTTGGGCTTGTGGGTGGTGATGCACCTGCACAAGAAATTGAAACAACTTTGAACCATTCTATTGCACCAACATTATCCTTGCTCGCAGATCAAGCAGGTACAGATGATAAACAAGTTATATTTGATCTCATCAAAGCACAATGGGACAATATTCAAGGATCTTTACCTGCTTGGGCTACGGGTTTATTTACAACATTAGGTCTAAGTGTTGCTGGTCTAGGTTTAGGTGGAACACTTGGAAATGTTGGAGGTGCACTAGGTGGGGCTCTAGGCGGTGTTGGTGATAAATTAGGAAATGTAGGTGAGACGCTTGGAAATGTTGGCGCATCAGTAAAAGAAACTGTCACTGAAACAGCTTCAAAAATTCACGACGCAGGCGAAAACATAATTAACAAGTCATCAGAAACCATTTCTTCAGCTGCATCGACTGTGCAAAATAAAGCACATGAAGTAGTGAATGAGGCTGAAAAGAAATCGAATTGGCTTCTTCCGATTATTGCATTACTGGTACTTGCCGCGATTGCTGCATTGTTGTTTAAACAATGTAGTTCTAAACCACCAGTAGCAGGTGGTGCTGTTGCTGACGGGGCTTCACAAGCTGTCGCGGACTTACAGGCAGCGGAACTTAATCTTACAACTGATGCGCAAGGTAATTTAGCAACGGTAACAGCATCTTCAAGTAGCCAAAGTTTACTTGATAAATTGAAAGCATCTATTGGAACTGTTTTCGGCAATGCTGATGCTTTACAAGCGACAGCAAACCCTGCGTATGCGGCAGATTTACCTGATCAAAATGCGATAGATCAAGTTTTAGCAAAAATCAAAGGTCTACCAAATGTTTCATTGGCGTGGATTGGTAATCAATTGACTATTCAATCTCCAGATCTTGCACAAGCGCAGAAACTCGCGGATGAACTTAAAGGTTTAGTGCCTAATTTACAAGTTTCAGCAAGTCAGTCAACGGATGCTGGCACTGCAAATACAGGTGATGCAACGACAAATGTCGATGCGAGTAACTCTCAAGCTGACGCCGCACTTTCAAGCATTCAAGCAGATAAAGCCAATGTAAATGATATTGCTTCAGCATTGAATTTACAGGTGATTAACTTTGCTACAGGTTCTGCGGGTATTCCTGATGCCAATAAAGCAATTTTAGATAAAGCTGCTGGACTGTTAAAACAACTGCCAGATGCAAAATTGGTGGTGAAAGGATTTACGGATAATGTGGGTAATCCTGATTCGAACAAAGCACTTTCTGAGAAGCGTGCAAAATCAGTTGTGGCATATCTCGTTGAAAAAGGTGCAAGTGTAGGTCAATTAACTGCTGAAGGGCATGGTCAGGACAATCCAATTGCGGATAACTCAACCAAAGAAGGTCAATTTAAAAACCGTCGTATTGAGTTTGAAGTTGCTGGTGCAACTACGCCGTAATTGAGCCTATTAATTTAATTTAACCATACGGATAAAAGCTTCTTCCGAGAAGCTTTTATTTTTTGCTCGAAAATAAAACTGAAATTTGCTTAAATAGCAGACATAAAAATACGATTGGATAAACAATGAAAAAATTATTAACCCCATTATTCATTATTACAGCTGTTTCAAGCACATTGATGTTGAGTGGATGTGATTATTTTAAAAATAAAAAAGAAGCAAGCAATGCAAGTCTTTCTGAGTGGAGTTGTACCAATCCAGAAAATCTAAAACAGATACAAGATTATTTAAAAAATGAGTATTTAAATGAAGTCTCGAATCGCTTAAATGATTCACATTATGAAGCAGACCAAGCTCTTTTACAGAAAATTAATAATGGTCTTAAATTTGAAATTAAGTCTGTGCGTACTGTTACTACTGACCCTAATAAAACCAATCAATTAGAATGTGAGAGTCAGTTGGTGGTGCAATTTCCGAAAGGTTTACAACAACGTGCTGAAAATGCTTATCAAGAATATAAGCAACAGTGTGAAGAGTGTGAAGAAGACTATGGTAGTTTACGAGAGTCGATAGAGTCAGGTGAATCAAAGCTGATATTAAACAATGATCAGTTAAAAGGTAAGTTTAACTATAATGTAGTTAAAACAGATCAAGATGGTTTATCACTGGATGTGTTAAACCAAGATGCGGTTATTGAAGGAGTGGCGACTGTAACTGTCAAAGCTGTCCAATATGCTGCCTATATGGAACAAAATAAAAAAATGAATGAACAGGCGGAAGTGAGTGCTACAGAAAATGCGGCACAAACTCAACTTGCACAAAAAGCAATGAATATTCGTAAAAAAGAATTGGATGAGGAAAATGCGAAACAAGTCGAGCGTTTAAATCAAACTTGGGATCGTTTGAGCGAAGAACAAAGAGTTCAGCAAAAACAAGATCAAGCGGATTGGTTTGAAAAGCGTGATGTCGATTGTAAGGTGATTTCACAAAAGTCTGTAGGTGATATTGCTGAAAATGAGCGTGAAACCTATCAACGGCAGTATGCTTATTGGGACGATGCAATGCAGCAACAGAATCAAGACATGCAATATACCAAGTGTTTTAATCAGCGTACGGCTGAACGAATTATTTACTTAAACAATTCGATCAGAGATGGATCCGTAAATTTGAACAACTCCTATAAGTGATATTCTGCTCCTCAAATGATGTTATAAACATCAATATATGGAGTATTTTATGGCACGTAGACCAAGAAGAAATCATTCAAATGATTTTAAAGCTAAGGTAGCACTTGCTGCGATTAAAGCAGAAAAAACACTTGCTGAATTGAGTGCTGAGTTTGATGTTCATCAAAACCAAATTATTGACTGGAAAAATCAATTGATCTCAGCTTCCTCGCAAGCTTTCGATCAATCAAAAGCTCCAACAGAACCACCCATCGATCTAAAAAAACTACATGCAAAAATCGGTGAGCAGGCATTAGAAATTGATTTTTTAGAAGGTGTGTTGAAGAAACTGGGCCGCTTCAACCACAAAAGTTAATCGACGACTCACTTCAGATTTCAGTATCTAAGCAAGCTAAGCTGCTGAAAGTCTCCCGTGGTTGTTATTACTATCGCCCAAAACCTGTGAGTGCATCAGATCTGAAGCTGATGCGATGTATTGATGAATTACATATGCAATATCCTTTTGCAGGCAGTCGTATGATGCGTGATTTGTTGAATCGTCAAGGACATCATATAGGACGACGTCATACACGTACTTTAATGAAGAAAATGGGTATTCAGGCGTTATATTGCAAACCAAATTTAAGCCAGGCTAATCAAGCTCACCGTAAATATCCATATCTGCTCAAAGGGTTGGCTATTCAGCGCAGTAATCAAGTGTGGTCTACGGATATAACGTATATCCCTATGGCAAAAGGCTTTGTTTATTTATGTGCTGTGATTGATTGGCATAGCCGCAAGGTACTTGCGCATAGGGTATCGATTAGTATGGAGGTGGATTTTTGTATTTCGGCTTTAAATGAAGCGATTGAAAAATATGGTCGACCTGAAATATTTAATACAGACCAAGGCAGCCAGTTTACCAGTGATGCATTTATTGATGTATTGAAATCAAATGGCATTCAAATCAGTATGGATGGTAAAGGTCGATGGGTAGATAATGTGATGGTTGAACGATTATGGCGGAGCGTTAAATATGAAGAGGTGTATCTCAAAGCTTATAGCAGTGTCACAGATGCGAAAAAGCAATTAAGTGCATATTTTGAGTTTTATAATTTGAAACGACCTCATTCGAGTCTAGACAAAATGACACCAAATGAGTTTTACTATGATCAGCTACCCCAACAAAACAAGGTGGCTTAACTAGAGCGGAATATCACTTATAAATACGCTTTTAGTTGTTCAAACAAGTGGGACCACCTCTATCAATTAAAGTCATTCATTGATTTATGACCATCTGCAAGATTATGTATTCAGTCGATGTTATAAATGAATGTAGATTTGGAAAGGGATGAATTGATTCATCCCTTTTTTCTTGGCATGCTGTGGTTCTATTGAAAAAGATCAGATTTTATATGCGTATCAGTTTTATTGGTTCAGGTCGTGTGGCGACACATTTGGCGAAAGTATTATCTAAACAGCATCAAATTGTTCAGATTTACAGTCGAAACATAGCTCATGCTGAAAAACTTGCGCAGTTGGTGAATGCGGAAGCGATTGTAAATGATCAAAAATTAGTAGCTGATATTGATCTGTTGATCATCGCAGTGAGTGATCAAGCTATTTCGCAAGTCATTCAAGCTGTAGGTCGTTATTTGGAAAATGTACTAATCGTACATACTTCTGGCAGTACCAATTTGGATGTGTTGACTCAATATTATGCAAAGTCAGGTGTGTTCTATCCTTTACAGACGTTTAGTGCAGAACGTGAAATTGCTTGGGGAAATACTCCATTATTTGTCGAAGCTGCATTTGCAGATGATCAAGATATTTTAACTCAATTGGCAAATAGCCTAAGCAATCGTGTTTATCAATATTCATCTGAACAACGTTTAAGTTTGCACTTGGCTGCAGTATTTGCATGTAATTTTAGTAATTATTGTTATGACATGGCAAAGCAGGTGGTCGATTCGAAACAAGTTGACTTTAGTTTACTCTATCCTTTGATTTTGGAAACTGCCAACAAGGCAACACAGAATGACCCGCGAGCTATGCAAACAGGACCTGCGATACGTGGTGATTTGAATATTTTAAATATGCATGAAAAAATGCTTGAAGCTGATGAGCGAGAGGATCTGAAAAAAATCTATCACATGCTGAGTCAGGGGATTCAAACAGGACAGCATTGATTTGTAATGTAGTTTTACGTAGCAGTAAAATCTATTTTAAATCGTTAGTATTTGATTGTTTTTTAAATTTTAAGATACAAGATGTTTAAATCACTTGTATCTTATTTTAGATGTTTATATATTGATCTAAATCAAAAAATAATTATAGTACAAATGAATATTCAACAACGATTATTAAAAGAAGTCGCTTGGAAAGATTTAGTTCAATTGGATAAAAAAGCAATTTATTCTGAATTGCTGATTTCTTTACCTTGGCTCGTCGCATCATTCTATTTTGCTTATTTAGCATGGTATATTCCTGCATTATTTTGTTCATTTATGTTTTTTTTGACAGGTCTAAGACAAGTTCATAATGCTTTTCATTTTGCACTGGGCATTAGTAAACAAAGCACACATTGGGCAATGTTTATTCTCAGTATACTCATGCTCGGTTCAATGCATGCAGTACAAATTAACCATTTACGCCACCATCAGCACTGTATGCAAGATGAAGATGTAGAAGCCAAAAGTGCCCGAATGAAGTGGTGGCAAGCTTTGCTCTTTGGTCCATTTTTTCCAATTTTATTACATCGAAAAGCATTTCAAGTCGGTACAAATACGCAAAAAAAGTGGATGATTGCTGAGTTATTTGCCAATTTTTTGGTATTGATCACCATCTTTGTCGTTTTAGATATTACATTGCTTAAATATCACGTAATAGCCATGTTGATTGGGCAATGTATGACCGCTTTTTTTGCAGTTTGGACGGTTCATCATGATACTGAAGATCATATTTATATGGCGAGAACGGTTCGCCATGAGCTTAAGCGCGTTGTAACTTATAATATGTTTTATCATGTTGAACATCACTTATTTCCTGCTGTTCCTACACGACATCTGCATATTTTGGCAAAGCGCTTAGATCAATATGATCCTAGTGTTGAAATTCGTGAAGTATTTTGATTTACGAATTTAAAAAGAATCTAAACCTGAAGTTTGGGAGAGAATCAGGTCTAGATTTAAATGAAATTTCAATGACTTAATTAAGTGCTGCGTGATCCCAACCAATGGTCACGATCACACCAATACAGAACAGGGCACAATAAACAAAAAACCAGAGAATCATGCGCTTAAAGGCTTTATCTGAAATAGAGCTGTCTGCATATTGTGGTTTTTTAGGACGTTGATCATTATTCATCGCAAAATCTCTTTCTGCTTAATATGAATCGATTATCTAGCGAGATGATGCAAGGCAGTAGATACAAAAAAATTAAAAAAAACTATAACAGATGGGTCATATATTGAGACATCTGTTATAGCATTGAATATTATCCATTCATTTGGTTTTGTATAATTTCTACCAATAAATTCAAGGCATTTTGAATACGCTCATTAATTTCAAATGAGCAATTAATACGGATGAAATGATGATTTTGATCAGTAATATTAAATAGATGGCTTGGTGTAATACTTACGCCATGTTCAAGCATGGTGTGGTAAATGACATTACTATTCACCTGTTCAGGTAATTCAATCCATAGAAAATATCCAGAGGGATAATAATGAATTTGACATGAGTCTGGTAAGTGATTTTTGAGATAATTAAAATATTGTTTTTTAAATCGTTGTAAGGTTGAACGAAGTGTTTTCAAGTGCTTTTCATAATGTCGATGAGAGAGATATTCAACCAAAGCATTTTGAATAAAAGAATTGACTGACAAGGTACTCATGAGTTGACTATGTTGAATATGCTCCGAAAATTTTCCTGCATAAACCCAGCCAATTCGAAAACCAGCACCTAAAGTTTTTGAAAATGATGAGCAATGTAGTACCCAATTCTGTTGATCAAAATATTTCATTGATAAGGGTTTTTTCTGATCATAATGTAGTTCTTCATAAACATCATCTTCAATGAGGTAAATCTGGTGTTTATTTAATAGCTTGGCAAGTTCTAATTTAATTTCATCGGACACCGTAAACCCAATCGGATTTTGACTATTTAACATCAACATGCAAACTTTGATGGGGTATTTTAGAATGGCTTGTTCAAAAGCATCGAGGTCTATTCCATGTACAGGATGCTCAGGAATCGTAATTACTTTTAAACCTAAGCGTTCAGCTGCTTGCCATGCACCGTAAAAAATAGTCTGTTGCAATACAATATAATCGCCAGCATGGGTCAGTGCTTGTAGCGATAGATTTAAGGCATCTAAACCGCCCGAAGTAATCACTATATCGGAAGGATCTGTCGGAATTCCTTGCATGGCATATTTTTGAGCGATGATTTTTCTGAGTTCATAATTTCCAGGCGGAAGACTCGGTGTTTGTTCATAGCTGCGACGTTGTCGTGCCAATTGTCCCAAAGTTTGAATCAGTTTTGCGGAGTAGAGTAGTTGACTGTTGGGAAAAGCAGAACCTAAAGGGATAATATTTTCGGATTGAATAGATTTTAAATATTTAAAAACAATCGAGTTAATTTCAATTTTTTCATTGATGGCATGTACAGTTTCTTTTGCTTGTTGTTCTGCAACAAAATAACCTGATTTTTCTTTTGAATAAATCAAGCCCTGTGCTTCCAGTTCCTGATAGGCATTCATCACAGTGATTAAGCTTAAACCTGATTGTTCAACCTGCTGACGTAAGGATGGGAGCTTTTGATTGGCTTTCCATGTTCCATTTTCAATCAAGAGTTTTAAGCTACGTGCTAACTGTTCAGATTTATACATAAATACTTCAAAAGGATGATCTGTATCGAAATGACTATAACAGATTGCAGGATTTTGAAGAAATCTGTTATATATTTTTTCCAAAATTTTGTGGCTATTATTTTATGCTATTTATTTAGAGAATAGGGGAAACTTGACCTGTAGAATGAGGCTAGACAATGTTTGTCACAATGCAACTTGATGTATTGACAACAATTTTGACTGATCATGGATGTGTAAAATCGGTTTTAGAGAATTTAAATCGAAAATTTGTAAATATTGAAGCCACTTTACTCAGAGCCAAAGTTTTACGTGAGTTTTCTAAACAGAAGCATACCGCCATTATTCAATCTGCCATTACGAACCATGATGGGCAAGACGATCACACCAAACTGGCATATTTGTTTGCGCCATTTATTCTGTCAAATTTAAATCAAACTGTAATTTATTCAACGCCTTTGACTGAGCCTGTACTCAATATTTTAAAACGGTATTATCAAGTTGAAAAAACTTTAAATCTCAAAAAAATAGATGACAATGTTTTAGAGAGTTTAAATCTATTTTTAGATTTTCATGATTCAAATGGGTCTGATGCTGAATTTGTATTGATGCAATTAATCAATGCGTTAACTCAAGCTGAAGTATCAACGATTTTTCTAATTTCTGACTGTCTCATCAGTAGTGAAGCATTATTTGAAATAGAGAAGTTTTTTCATGTCAGAATTTTGCAGATTCAGCCTACGCAACAAGCGCTTTTATTGAATCATACATTTGATGCATCACAATCACCATTGGAAATGCAAAAACTGCTTTTTAAGCGTAAAGATGATTTTCATATTGACCTATGTCGTAGATATGCTGAGTTAAATGCACAAATTTTATATTTATCAGGTTTATATGATTTTGAGCGTGCCAAGAATTTGGTGGATGATATGTTTTATTCTGAGCATATTTATGAAAAATTATCCGTCTATGCAGAATATATGCAGACTCAGTTGCAGAATAAAGTCTTTGATCGGCATGCACAGCAACTTTTTGCATGATCAAATGGTTTAAAAATGATTTAGCGTGTAAATTTACTGGACTAGAGCCTGTGCTATTTAAGTTATTCATACGTTTAGAAAGCTTAAATCTCTAGATCTAAAAACAAACAAAGCCGTAAAAAATTACGGCTTTGTCATCTACGATATTCGCAATAAAAATCTTGTTGAATTAACTAATTTTCTTAAAAATAAAATCGTTAATTTTGTGACCTGATTCGATACCACGACGTTCAAACTTAGTCTGTGGACGCCATTCAGGACGTGGATAACTATTGCCTTTGCCTGCAAGATTTTCCAAACGTGGACGATTATCTAATACATCCAGCATCCATTCCGCATACGGTTCCCAATCCGTTGCTGAATGGAACGTACCACCGATTTCCAACTTTTCCTCAACCAAAGGCATACGGTCATGTGATACAAAACGACGTTTAAAATGACGTTTCTTCTGCCAAGGATCAGGGAAGTAAAGTTGTATCGTATTGATACTATTATCAGGCATTTCACGAAGCACTTGAATCGCATCCGCATCTAAAACACGTAAGTTCTTAACTTTAGCAACACCAGCTTCATAAACACATTGCGCAATACCTGGAATATGAACCTCAATACCGACAAAGTTACGCTCAGGATTGGCTTTTGCCATCAGTACCAATGAACGCCCCATACCAAAACCGATTTCAACAGTAAGTGGACGTTCAGGATGTTCAAAATGCTGACGTAAATCACCAACAGGATATTCCAAAATCATTTCACGATGTTGTTCAAGCGCAGTCGTTTGTGAAGTATTCAGCGGTGATGATCTACGCATGAAAGTCACAATTTCACGGTGTTCTTGCAAATTATCCAAGTCTACAACTTGCGCTTCAATTTGATCGTTTGACATGATTCGACAATATTAAAAATCTAAAAGGCGTATTGTAAGACCTGAGTTCGTCAAGTCAAATTTTTTGATAGAATCCAAGTGAATTAAATCAGAATAAAATGTCATAAAATATTCATTGCTTTGTCATTTATAAAAATTACCCTAATTTGAATTTCAACAAATGATAAAAATCATGAAAATACTAAAACCTCATACACTATGTTTAAGCTTAACGCTGTTAGGTTGCTCATTTCCAAGCTATGCACAATTGATGTTTAGCCAATATATTGATGGTACAGCCAATCGCAAAGGTCTGGAAATTTATAATCCTGATGGTGCAACAGTCAATCTTGCAGATTATCAAATTCAGCAACAAAGCAACGGCACAACAGATAAGCCTGTGACCTTTAATTTACAAGGCAGTATTGCGAGCAAAGCTAAATTTTTAGTTGGTCGCTCTGAGCTTCAAGCTGAACTTGGAAATAAAGTTAATCAAGTGGCTGGTTTAGCTTTTAATGGTGATGATGCCTTGGTACTTTTGTATAAAGGCGTACCTGTTGATCGTTTTGGTAAAGTGGGTGAGAAGCCTGCCAATAATGGTTGGGGTACAACGATTTCAAGCTATCAAAACAGTTTAAGTCGTATCAAAACCAGTAATAATGTGACTTCTGTCGATCCGACTGCAAACTTTGATTTGGACAGTGAATGGACAAAATGGTCAGATCGTAATGCATTTAGCACATATTTAGGGGCTACAACCACGACACCGCCTGTAAGTTCAGTCAGTTGTAGTACAGCAGATACACCGATTGCTGATTTACAATCAGCAACCCAAAATCAGCAATACGTGGTTCGTGGCATCATTACAGCGGATTACCGTTATGACAATGGTTTTTCAGGTTTTTATATTCAAACCCAAGACAGTAAAGCGAAGCCAAATTTAACCAATGCGATCTTTGTTTATCTTCCTGCAGGAAGTACCATCACAGGTGGTAAAGTCGGTGAAGAGGTGATTTTTAAAGGGCGTTTAACCTCTTATCAAAATCAATTACAACTCGATCAACTCAGTAGCAATATCGAAACGTGTAATAATCAAGCTTCAAATCTTGTGAGTGCAACGCCATTACAATTACCATTTACAAGTTTAACTGATACCAATGGTAATGTGCCAAAACGCTACCAAGGCATGTTGGTTAAAATTCCTCAGACTTTAACGGTGAGTGAAAACTATAATTATGGTCGCTATGGTGAACTCTCATTAAGTTTGGGGCGTTTATATATTCCAACCAATTTATATCCTGCAAAATCGACAGAAGCGGTAAATCTTGCAAAACAGAATTTATTATCCAAAATTATTTTAGATGACGGTTATAACAATCAAAATAGAACACCGTGGTTACCTCAAAATTTTAACGCACTCAATACATTACGCGCAGGTTATCAGGTTAAAAATGTCGAAGGGATTTTAGAGTATCGCTTCAATGCATGGCGTATTCAACCGATTCAAAGCAAAGCATTACCCGAGATTTTGAAAGATTCAAATCCTCGAACAGCGACGATCCTTGCAAAAGAGAGCAAGCAAATTCGTGTGTCTTCTTTTAACGTTCTGAACTATGACAATGGTTTGGAAAAAGGTTTTCCTACAGAACGTGGTGCATCATCTAAAGCAGAGTTCGATAAGCAACACGCCAAGATTGTCAGTGCAATGAAAACCATCGATGCTGACGTTTATGGGTTAATGGAAATTGCCAATAACGGCTATGGTGAAAATAGCGCAGTAGCTTACTTAACGAAAGCTTTGGGTGCGGATTGGAAATATGTGATTCCACCAAACAGTGCGAAATTAGGTACAGATGCGATCGCAGTTGCAATTATTTATAACAGTAAGCGAGTAAAACCAGTGGGTGTACCCGTCATTTATGATGATTTAACACAGAAGAATCGTGTCACGATGGCACAGTCTTTCCAAGGTGTGAATGGTGGGAAATTATTTACAGTTGTCCCAAATCATTTAAAGTCTAAAGGCAGTTGTCCTGAAGACACTAAATCAGTCGATGCCAATCAAGGTGATGGGCAAGGCTGTTGGAATGCAACACGTTTAACTGCGGTGCAAAAACTGATGCAATGGATAGCGACTAATCCAACCAAAGCGGAAAAGCCAAACTATTTATTGGTTGGGGATATGAACAGTTATGCCAAAGAAGATCCAATTTTGGCATTAGAGAAAGCCAACTATAAAGTGCTTTTAAATGATGAAAAAGTTGGGCAGGGTAAGTCTGCTTATAGCTATGTATTTGGCGTTGCAAGTGATGCGGATGGTTATGGTGGTGCAGGGAATCTAGATCATGCGATAGCTGATGTAAATCTATATCCAATGGTGAAACGTGCGTTTGCATGGCATATCAACGCCGATGAACCTACAGCACTAGACTATAATGAAGATTATAAAACATCTGAACAAATTACAGCCTTCTATAATGCTGATGCTTTCCGTTCTTCGGATCATGATCCAGTGATTGTGGATTTAGATTTAAATAATGAAACTACTTCAACGAGTAAAAGTAGTGGTGGTAGTACAGGATTGTGGTCATTACTGGGTTTAATGATGTTAACTGTAAGTTCTGTTGTGATGCGTTCAAGAAAGAAATAATGTGAATTAAGTTTATAATTTTCGGGTAGACAAAGAGCAATTCGAAGATATTCGATTGTTCTTTTTGTTTAGATTAACTGACCTTTGTGTTATGCGGTAAAAGGCAAACTAACTTTTAAAATAGTTTGACCAGATTGTGAGTTGATTTCAAACTGCCCATTTAAGCGGCTTACACGTTGTTGCATACTATGCAAACCGACATGTAGTCCAGCTTCAACTTCATGAGGAATAAAGCCAATACCGTTATCTTCAATCACTAAAATCAGATTTTGTTGCGCTTCATAAAGTGAAACTTTAACTTCAGTCGCTTGACTATGTTTGACAATATTATTCAGTGCTTCTTCCGCAACACGTGCCAAAGTCAAACATTGTAAAGTTGAAGGTGTGCTTTGCCATTGTGGCATGATGTCCCATTTTGAACTGATTTCCATTTCTTCAAAAATCATCACAAAACGGTGCCGTATATTCGCTGCCCAAAGAATAGGTGTATCAGGAATTTGTGATTCTTGGCTTGAACCAAAATCAATGGTCTGACGCAAATCATTACGTAATAACTTTAAAATAGACAGCATTTGATCTTTTTCAATATGATCATACTTTTCAAGCAAGATAAGCGAGCGCGAAATAGAACCTCCTAATCCATCATGCAAATCATGTGAAAAATGGATGCGTTCTTGTAATTTTACGTTTTCTAATGCCAATTGATGTTGATTATTTAACGATACAGACAGTTCATCTTTCGCTTGAATAACACTTTGCTCCAAAGTTTTATTAAACTGAGCAATGCTTTTTGCATTATTCGACAGACGATACGCAAGCACTAAGCCTACAGTAATGGTACTAATCGGTGCTGTATAGGGAGAAAGAATTTGCCCTTTCAGGGTCAGCATATAAATTGCATCATTGATCGCAATTGGGAAGAAGAATAAATATTGCAAGGAGAGGAAATAAGCCTCTTTTAATTTTGATTTATAAGCAATATAAGGATATGTTAAACATTTTAAAATAAAGATGATCACCCCAATAAGAAATACAAGATTCAGTGTTGTTGGGAGATACTGAATTGGGACGAAAAGAATAATAATGGTTGAAAATATACAAAAAAACAAAAGTATTTTTTCTGCTTTTGGAAATGTACTTTTTGCAAAACGCCATGCTGCAATACAACCGACAGAGGCATAAATAGAAAAAGTAATGACACTGAAACGATCAATAGTTGTACTTGTTAATGAAAGAAGTGGATCAGATCGCAACACTAGATAACTATAGATTAACCATAGAATAGTCACGAAACCAAACCATTTAAAAGCATATTCGCTACGGATAAATAACCATACGATTAAACAAAACAAACCTACAATTAAATTTACAAATAAATTAAGAGAAGGGAGGCTACGCTTTTCTAATACAGCCTGTTTGTAAATATCCATTATTTGGGTATGTTCACCCAGATGAACTGGCCCCAACCCTGATTTTTGAGTTGGCGTACCAACAACACGAATCCATAAGGTATTTTGACCTTGTTTTAAGCTTGAACTCGGCAGAATCCAATAACGTGGATTATGCCAACTGCGAGAAAGTGGTTCGACTAAGGACTGATCTTTCCAGAGAAACTCATCATTGAGATAAATTTCACCAGCCATATTGATATGGCTGATAGTGAGAGTCACAGGTTCTTGTATATTGGAAGGGCACTTATGAGTCCACAATACTTTATACCAAGCACTACTGTGATAGCCTTTCCAACGCTTATCCCAATAATCAGGAAGTGAGCTGACATTTTCCCATGCTTGAGCTTTGATTTGACTTGGGTTATTAGCATCTGATTGAACAATTTGGACGGAATGAATATTTGTTTGGCAGTTTTGTGTCGTTGTAGGCACAGTTGCTTTACTGAGTTGCGGATTTAGTAAAAACAATAGAAATAAAAAAAACGAGAAAGCATAATAAAATGTATTCAAGTTAATACTTTTCTTACGTTCTAGCATTCCTAAAGCCCTAGCCAATGAATAACACAATTCTAGGTTGAATGTGTTAAATTTTAATTCGTATCATATCTGATTAAATGAAATTAAATAGAGACACATTTATTGGAATCTAAATAAAATGTATCGTAGTAAATATTAATTTCTAAGTTTTTAATCACCTTAAAATACATTATTCTTTCATCGGTAAAATAGCGCGAATCACAGTTAAACCAGATTGTGAAGTAATTTCTAACTCTCCACCCAGACGTTTAATTCTGACTTGCATACTTTGTAGTCCTACATGTAGTCCTTTCTCAACAGCATTCACTTCAAAGCCATGACCATTGTCTTTAATTTCTAAGATCAGTTCATTTTGATCATTCTCAAACAATGAGACTTCGACATCTGTGGCATCGCTATGTTTGACAATGTTGGTTAAAGCCTCTTCTGTCACACGGGATAATGTTAAGCAATATAATGGTGGTGGCTTAATATTCCAGTGATTAGAAAAAATCCATGTGGATTCAATTTCCATTTCTTCAAAAATCTGTACAAATCGATGTCGAAGAGGTGCAACCCACATCACAGGGCTTTCAGGAGTTTTTGCACCAATACTTGATCCAGAATCAATCACTTGTCTGAGGTCACTTCGAAGTAACTTAAACATAGACATGACTTGATTTTTTTCAACATTTTCAGCGTGATCAAGCAAAATCATTGAGCGCACAATCGAGCCACCTAAGCCATCATGCAACTCATGTGAAAGGTTTAGGCGTTCTTGTAAACGCATATTTTCGAGTTGTAAATGATGCTTTTTAGCTAAAGATTGCTCAAGATCAAATGTTACGGTTTCGACTGTTTCCTCAAGTGTTTGATTAAATTTCTCGATATGGCGCATATTACGTGCAATACGCCAAGAGAGGATAAAAGATATGGCAAGGCTAGTGATTGGTGCTGCAAATGGTGTCCAATAAATGGATTCCAAATTACTATTCGACATCAAAGACAGGTCATGGAGCATAATCACCATGAATAACATAAATACTGCCGCAAGCAGATAAATATCTATTTTTTTCTTTTTATAAGCAATCCACTGAATAAAAAAACAATTTAAAATATAAATTACACTGCTGTATAAAAAAGCGATGGACATAACTGTAGACAAATGATCATCTGGAGTGAGGAGCAGAGCCAAGCTAAATAATAGTACGAATGTGGCTAACGTTTTTTCTAAATGCTTAAATTTTTCATGGCTAAATCGCCAAACAAATAAGCATGCTGTATATGCGTATACCAATAAAAATATAATATTTAATCTGGCATGTAACAAAGAATCTGTAAACGGAAATGGTGCAGTCAAAAGCGTATTGCAAATAAAAAGTGACCAAAACAAAGAATTTATACTAAACCAGCCAAAAGCAGTTTCCTGACGTCTGAATAACCAAATTAAAAAACCTATGGTTCCTAAAACCATAGTAATTAATAAATTGATGAGGAATAAAGTTCTGCGTTCAAAGACTAATTCTTTATGTAGATCGGTAATACTTTTTACGTCTCCAATTTTAACAACGCCCAGTCCTGATTTTTGGGATTGGACACCGACGACACGAACTAAAATCTCATTGTGCTCTTGCTTCAATGATGAAGAGGGAAGTAACCAATAGCGAGGCTTATTCCAACTCCTAGATAAGGGTTCTACAAGTGAGGCATCACGCCATATTAGTTCGTTATTGCTATAAACAATACCTGCCATATTTATTCGATCGACGACAAAGGCAAAGGGGGGGGCGCTGATACTTTCGGAGCAATTTAAACGCCAAACAACTTTATACCAAGCTGAACCTGTATAGTTGTCCCAGCGTTTTTCCCAGTTGTCTGGAAGTTTGACATCGATCCAACCTGTTTGAGGAACAACAGCCAAATCACTTTTAGCTTTAGCCACTTGTGTACTTATAATCTGAGCTGAACACTTGTTATTTTGATTTTTAGGATCAATTTCAAGACGAGTTTCTGCAAAGGCTGTTTGCATCAACCCGAATAAAATATAGAAAAAAACAATACAGTGAAATCTTAGTCGAGTAAACCAAGATGACGTGCTGTGTCGATCGCTTTGGCTCTGTTGCATACCGCAAGTTTCCGATAAATATGTTTGATATGAGATTCAACGGTATAACGTGATAGGCTCAGTTGATCTGCGATCTCTTTATTACTCAGCCCTTGCGAGACGAGTTCTAAAATCCCCATTTCTCGTTTTGAAAGTACTGCTTCAATATCATTTGTTTTTTGTTCATTACTCGGTTTATTGGGTGTAATTTTTTCATTGAGCTGTAACTGTTTTAAGATTTTTTGTGCAATGAATGGATCAATAGGAGCTCCTCCACGAAGTACACTTTTTATAGATAATGACACTTCTAAATCATCTCTTTCTTTTAGGACATAACCTGTTGCACCTGCACTTAATGCATTCAAAATAGCATCTTCTGTACTCCATGCCGAAATCACCAGTATGGTGATGGTTGGATCATACTTTTTTAAGCTTTCTATAAATTCGATGCCATTGCCATCGGGTAAGCCCAAATCAACCAATGCAAATGAAGCTGAGTATTTTTCTAAAAGCTTGTTGGCTTGAGATAAATCTTGTGCAAAGTATAGGTTTTCTGCTTGGTAACCGATTGCAAGCAAAATATCATTTAACCTTTGTTGAATTAATGGTTCATCCTCGACCACAATTACAGGCACGGGTAAACTTAAATCATTATTTACCATAGAAATATTCTCATTATTTACCTTTAAACATATTTTGATCGTATTTGTAAATTTTATCTATACCTGAAATTGGGTATTTTACACATTTGTTTTAAATACGCGTTGTCTTATTATGTTATTTTTATGGAAAAGTAAACGAAATATTCTTTAATATTTATTTAAATACAGTGTGTTATATATTTTTTTGTGTTTTTCAAATAAAATAAATTGCATGAAAAATATGTTTAATTTTTTGTTTTATTCCGCGTGTGTCATTTAGATGGTTTTTGTTTGTTATTTAATCGATTTGTTTATTGTGAATAATATCTATATTTTTATTTAAGTAATATTTATTTATTAGTTAATCTATATTATTTTTGGTGTTTATATCTTTGGTATATTTTTTTAAAATTATTGTGATTTAGTTTGTATTTGTTTTTTTATTTACCAGTTGGTAAAACCATAGTTTTTTTAATATTTTAAAATAAATATTTTAATTATATTTTTATTTATTTTAATTTAATATTAAAAATAAGTTATTGTAATTTAATATTATGATTTTGATGTTTTATTTTTTCTACTCTTCATTGTATATTATTTTATATATCCTTGTTAAGTTAAAATTAACATTATCTGATAAAAATCACTAGTTCCAGGTATATCGAATGATTTTTTTTAATGATCAAATAAAAAAAGGTTAATTGAAGGCCGTTAAATAATTCTATTCGGGGATAATATTATGAACAAGATATTTAAGAAAATTTGGAGTAAGACACAGGGGTGTATGGTTGT
Source organism: Acinetobacter wuhouensis (assembly GCF_001696605.3). Taxonomy (NCBI): domain Bacteria; kingdom Pseudomonadati; phylum Pseudomonadota; class Gammaproteobacteria; order Moraxellales; family Moraxellaceae; genus Acinetobacter; species Acinetobacter wuhouensis. The sequence goes on from NZ_CP031716.1 coordinate 1,668,325, forward strand.
TGTGTCTGAAAATGCTAAAAGTGAAGGTAAAAATAATACCACTACAGGTATTATTTGTGAGGATTCAGCTCAAGTAGGTGTAGCTGAGTCTAAGACGTCGAGTTTGAAGCGTGCGAGTTTAAGTATTTTGGCTGTAGGCGTGATGTCTGCAATGGGGAGCAATGCTTGGGCTGATCAAGACTCGTGTGTAACTCTTACTTACAACACTCAAGGATATGTATGCTATGAGATAGCTGCTGATGGTTCTGTTAATTATTCACAGATCGTGTTAGGTGGTGGGACTGCTAGTACAACGATTTCAGGTGTAGCGGGTGATGCAACAGATCTTGCAGATGATGCGACATCATCTGGAACTAATGCAGCAAATTTAAATCAAATTCGTGCAGTAAATACTATTGCAACTGAAGCACAACAAACAGCAAATAACGCGTCAAGTGCAGCAGCTGCTGCACAAGCAAAAGCAGATACATCAGTTCAGTATGATGCAGGAAATGGCTCTATCACATTAGCTGCTAATAGTGGTACTGGTACTACGATTAAAAACTTGGCGGGTGCAGTAGATGCTGGAACTAGTGAATACGTTGCTGATGCTACAGATAATCAAAATGCAGCAAATCTAGGTCAATTACGTACTGTACATGGAGTAGCAAATGATGCAAAAACTGCAGCGGGAACAGCAGAAATTAATGCAACGCAAGCATTAACATTAGCAGAAAATTCAGTTCAGTACACTAATGCAACTAAAAGTGTTATCAAATTAGGTGGCGCTGATGGAACTACCATTAAAAACGTGGCGGGTACGGTAGGTCAAATAAAAAATGTTAATCCGGCAAATGATCTAAATGCGGCAAATTTAGGTCAAGTTCGAGCAGCATATCAAGCAGCAGATGCAGCACAATCAAAAGCTAACAACGCCCTCGGATTAAGAGGTGATGAAAACATATTCACTGCGCGTAATCTAATCATTGCTGATGTGGCGGGTGATGCAACAGATCTTGCAGATGATGCGATATCATCTGGAACTAATGCAGCAAATTTAACTCAAGTGCGTAAAGTAAATGAGACTGCAGTTGATGCAAAAGAAGCAGCAGATGAAGCATTATCATATTTTGATGGTGCAAATGGCGTAAACAGCTTCACTGTGGGTAAAAACAATATTGCAAATGCTCAAGGAAGCATGTCAGTTGGTACAAATAACAAAATCCAAGATGATACAGCTAAAAACAGTATTGCTGTAGGTAAAGGCAATACGATTCATGCTGCAAATGCATCTGCATTTGGTCGCCAGAATGAAGTAAGTGGGGTTGGTTCTGTTGCATTTGGTCGTGAAAATACAATTCAAAGTGCTGCTACAAATGGTAGTGCGTTCGGTATAAACAATACGGTTAATGGGGAAAATGCTGTCGCTGTAGGTTTTAAATCTCAAGCTAACGCGAAAAATTCTGTTGCGATGGGTAACGGTGCTATCGTAGCTGCTGGTGCTGATAGTTCTATAGCTTTAGGTACAGGTTCAGAGGCGACAGAAGCTAACACTGTTTCAGTTGGGGATGCTACAACTCAGCGTCGTATTGTAAATCTTGCTGAAGGTACAGCGGATACAGATGCAGTAAATGTTCAACAGTTGAACAAGGCAAAAACAGATCTTACAGCTGACATTAATACTTTAGATACTAAACTTACAGATGATATCGGTGCTTTAGATACCAAACTTACAGGTGATATCGGTGCTTTAGATACCAAACTTACAGGTGATATCGGTGCTTTAGATACTAAACTTACAGGTGATATTGGTGTTTTAGATACCAAACTTACAGGTGATATCGGTGCTTTAGATACCAAACTTACGGGTGAAATCGGTACTTTAGATACTAAACTTACAGGTGATATAGCTATCCTCTCTGACAAAGCAGTTCAGTATGCATCTTCAACCAAAGATGAAGTCGTGCTTGGTGGGGCAGCTGGAACTACAATCAAAAATGTTGCGGGTACAGAAAGTGATATTGTAGAAGATGGTAAAAATGCTGCAAACGTAGGGCAAGTATTTAGTGTTCAAACGACTGCACAACAAGCATTGGATGATGCAAAACAAGCCAATGATTGGATTGATCAAGTTAATCCATTATTTGCAGGTAATAACTACACAGACAATGTGGTATTTGGTCGTGGTAATTCTGCTGAAGGTGTTTTTGCGACAGCTGTGGGAATTCAAAATACAGCTTCTGGTGATGTAAGTAGCGCATTTGGTGCATTTAATGAAGCTTCTGGTGACGCAAGTAGCGCTATGGGTGCAGGAAATACAGCTTCAGGCTTAGCTAGTAGTGCTATCGGTGCAGGAAATAAAGCTTCAGGTCAATTCAGTGCTGCGGTGGGTACTTTTAACTATGCAGCAGAAACAGGAAGTACAGCTCTAGGTGGTGCGGCAGGATCATCGCAATTAAATATTGGATTGAATAAAGCAGGTACTAAGATTACATCGATTAATGGTATTCCAGTGACTGCTTCAAGTCTAGATACTAATAGCATTACAGCAATTAATGGTGTAACCGTAACCTCTGCTCAGAGAGAAGATTTTCTAAACGCTGTTCAAAATGGTGGTAGTGTTTCATTTGGTGCATATAGCACTGCTGTAGGAAGTAAAAATACAGCGATCGGCACCGCAAGTACAGCCTTGGGGCATAATAACTTAGCACTTGGTGAGAACAGCACTGTTTTAGGTGTAAACAGTCAGGCGACAAAAGAAAATGCAATCGCAATTGGTTCGAGTAGTTCAGCAACAGCAAAAAATGCAATTTCTGTCGGTAGTGAAAGTAAAGCAGAAGCTGTAAATGCAATCGCATTGGGGAATCAGTCATCTGTAAGCACAGGTGCAAAAAATGGTATTGCAATAGGTAATGCTGCTTCAGTAACGAAAGATGCAGCAAATTCGATTGCATTGGGTTCAGGGTCTCTTGCTGATAAAGCGAACACATTGTCTGTGGGTAGTACAGGAAATGAAAGAACCATTTCTAACCTAGCTGCGGGTGAAGCAGACACAGATGCTGTCAATGTCAAACAGTTGAAAGATCAAATTCAAAATGATCTTGGCGATTTGCCAGAACTTGCAGTTAAATACGACTCAAGTGCTAAAGATACAATTACTTTAGGTAATGGTACTCAAACTGCAAAAATCACTAATTTAACAAAAGCAGATCTTAGTGCGACTTCTTCAGATGCAGTGACTGGCGCTCAATTATTTGAAACAAATGCAAAAGTGACTGCTGTTGAAACTGGTGTAGGTGCTATTAATACACGCCTAGACTCTACTAAGTTGGCTTTAGGTGGTAATTCTGCAGCAGTTGGAAATAATACAACAGCTGTCGGCGCATACAATGTTGCTGTTAAAAAAGGAAGTAGTGCGCTAGGTGCTTCAGGTAAAGTAGGAACATTTGTCAACAATCCAGATGATGCGTTTATTACAATCAATGGCTATACAGTCCAAGTTGAAAAAGACAGTAACGATGTCATCACTAAGTTGAATGGTGAAGTTGTTGATGCGGATACTTTGGCAGCAATTGAAGCGGCAGCTAAAAATGGCGGTAACATCACACTTGGTAAATACAGTACTGCTGTTGGTAATGCGAACCTTGTAATAGGTAACAACAGTGTTGCACTGGGTGATAACAACTTTGTATCTGCAAACAATGCTGTAGCATTAGGCTCTGGTTCTGTAGCAGATGAAGACAATACCGTTTCTGTCGGTAATTCTTCTACGCAACGCCGTATCACCAATGTGGCTGCGGGTACAAATGCTAACGATGCTGTGAACTATGCACAACTTTCTAATATTAGTTCACAAACTCAAGCGTGGATTGGTGGGGGAGCAAATTATGCAACAGGTACAGCACCTACATTTACCATTCGTGGACAAAGCTATGACAATGTCGGTTCTAGTTTTGAAGCTGTAGATAAAGCGCTTTCTGGTTTAGATCAATCCATTGCAGATAGCTTAACAAGTGCTAAGCAATATGCTGATCAGCAAGCTGCAGATGCTTTAGCACAAGCAAAAGCGGATGCGACTTCAAAAGCAAATACAGCTGAAAGCAATGCTAATGGCTATACAGACCAAGCGAAGAAAGATGCAATCACATCTTCAAATCAACATACAGATACTGAAATCAAAGGTGTCTATGATGAAATGGATAAGCGTGGTCAATATATCAGCATCAATGGTTCAAGTGCAGCGGCAAGTGGCAACGGAAGTGTAGCCGCTGGAACGGCAGCAAATGCATCAGGTGCAGCTTCGATGGCACTTGGAAATGGTGCTCAATCTACAGGTGTTCAATCTATCGCATTGGGTGATGGTGCTAGAGCATATGGTGTTCAATCAATTAGTATCGGTACTGGAAATACTGTGTCTGGAAATCACTCTGGTGCAATCGGTGACCCAAGTACTGTAACAGGCAACAACAGCTATGCATTGGGTAATAACAACAATGTGAGTGGTGATAATGCATTTGCAATCGGTAATAGCATTACAACTTCCGCGAAAAACTCAGTAACTTTGGGTAATGAGTCTACTAACACTCGTGATAACACAGTTTCAGTAGGTTCTGCAGAAAGCCAACGTCAAATTACTAATGTGGCTGCTGGTACAGCAGATACTGATGCAGTCAATGTTTCTCAAATGAAACAAGGTAATGTTGATACACTAGCAAGTGCAAAATCTTATACAGATAGCAAAGTTGAAAGTTTAGAACGTAGCTTCCGAAATATGGATGACCGTTTTGACCGTCAAGGTGCGATGAGCGCGGCAATGTTAAATATGGCAACAAGTACAGCAGGTCTGCAAGGACAAAACCGTATTGGGGTTGCTGCTGGTTTCCAAGGTTCAGAACAAGCTGTAGCAATCGGTTATCAACGCTTAGTGAATGAAAATGTTAGCTTAAGTGTTGGTGGTGCTTTCACTAAAGAAGAAGCTTCAGGCGGTGTAGGTATTGGTTTTGGTTGGTAAAATCTAGCTAAAAATTAAAACCTAGAAAACTCTCCTAAAAACCAGTTGGTTTACCAGCTGGTTTTTCTATGGAGCTTGTATTTTTTTAATGATGCCACTATAGCGGTAGCTATAAAACTTATTTTACGCATATTAAAAGTGTCATTTTTTTTAGATACGTTTGAGTTTAAATCTGATATGAATCATAGATTAAGTTTCATATTTTACGCAACCAATGATAAAAATGTGATTATTTTGGATTTATTTCATTAAACTGATAAAAATACCAAATTTCAGGTATATCTGTTGAGTTTGAATTATGTTTATATAACTTGTTAATTAGTCAAAATTTAAAACGAAAAGAGTGCTTTAATCCTCATGCACACACAAAAAACTCTTATTTATATAGCGGTGATGCAAGTTATTTTAATTGGTTGTAATTCTATCTACTTTTTTTTATCGTAAAACGCCTTTAGGTTGTGATATAGGATTTACTTAGCACCTATTTCAAATGTATCTAAGCATAAAAAGATGGAAACTGCTTTCATCAAAGCTTGTTTAGAGTAGCTACTTTTGTTACCAAACAAGACATACCTTTCATCATTCTTTAAAGATGGTATGTTAAAACATCTATTAGTCAAAAGATAAGAAGTTTAACTTGAAAAAGTCTTCATTATATTGAATATTCAAGGTGTAGCTAATTTTATAGATTTACGCTCTTTTGCAATTTTTAAGTTTTATCACTAGATATTGAAAATTGAGCCATTTACAACTTAAACAGTCATAGAACAAGGATTAAATATGAAGTTATATTACTCACCAGGTGCATGTTCATTAGCTGCCCATATTTTGCTTAATGAAATTAACGTAGATTTTGATTTAGTCCGTGTTGATTTAAAAACCCATACAACAGAAAAAGGGGCTGATTACTATGAAATTAACCCTAAAGGCTATGTACCCGCTTTAGAGATCAATCCAGGTTTGATTTTGACAGAAAACGTAGCAGTTCTTCCTTTTATTGCGCAACATGATGCAGGGCAGGATTTGATTCCACCATCAGGTTTAGGGCGTGCTAAAGTATTGGAATGGTTAGGTTATTTGAATTCTGAATTGCATGATGAATATGCTGTATTCTTTGACCCTAAAATTACTGAAGATGAAAAAGTACGTGGTTATGCGACCATTGATAAAATGTTGAAATATATTGATGATTATCTGGGTGAGTCTGAATTCGATTATTTAGTCAATGATCGTTTTGGTCCTGCGGATGCATATTTGTTCGTCATCACAAATTGGTCAAATGTAATTCATCATGATTTAACACCATTTAAAAATATTGTGGCGTTGCGTAATTTAGTTGCAGGTCGTCAATCGGTGCAAATTGCGATGCGTGACGAAGGTTTGATTCCTTAAGATCAGCATTTGAGTTGAAAGCACCTCAGGGTGCTTTTTTTATGGGAATAAGTTTAGTCTTTATCTGCCTGTCATTTTATCATTTGTTTCAAAAAGTTTTGATCATCTTTAAATTGAATTTTTTCTAAAGTGTTTGGTGATATTGGTGATAATTTCTTCCATGTTATTTTAGGTTTTACTTGATCATCGAATTCATTATAGACTGTAGTTTTTAACTTTTGAGTTAGAAAATTACCACTATGGCGGGTTGCCTTGCCATCAGTTTTATATGCAAACCAATATTCAAAGCCAATAAGTCTAAATTGTTCATTGGAAAGCTTGAAGCGATATGCCCATGAATCACCATACCAATTTGAACAGCTATTCATGCCATGAAAGGTTATGTCTAAAAGATTTTTATTAATTTTTACACTGTACTCATCTAGTGCATCAGCAATACAATTTTCATCATCACGATAGGTCCATTCTGGAATTTTTTTAACGAGTATTTGCTGTAAAACATTGCCTTTATTTATCAATACCAATAATTTTCTGTCCATCATCTTATGGTTTTTGGGTTGAATAATGACTACGGTATCCATCAAACCATCTGAATTTAAATCACCATTAGTCTGCGTGATAATTTCCCAATGCTGAGGAACAAATTTTTGCAATTGCGTTGGGATTTGTTTTGCCATTGAAAAAGAGGGAATACTGGCGATACATAGTGTTGTGATTATTTTTATCATGGTCGATCTCGGTCATTTATGAATTATTTTAAACTCAACTTGACTGATTAAAAAGGCTACCGAAGCAGCCTAAATAGTGTCATTACAAAGACAAATAAAAGATTACTTAAAGAAATAACCTGTTTCAGGCGAGCTTGCATTTGCCATACGTTTGCGAGGCATACGACCTGCAAGATAGGCTTCACGACCTGCTTCAACTGCTTTTTTCATGGCAGATGCCATTAAAATAGGGTTTTGCGCAGCAGCAATCGCCGTGTTCATCAACACACCATCACAGCCAAGTTCCATTGCAATCGCAGCATCACTAGCCGTACCGACACCTGCATCGACTAAAACAGGAACTTTCGCATTTTCTTTAATGATCGAAATGGTATGCGGATTTAAAATACCTAAGCCAGAACCAATCAAACTCCCCAAAGGCATAATGGCAACACAACCCATGCTTTCAAGTTCTTGTGCGACAATTGGATCATCTGATGTATACACCATGACTTCAAAACCATCATCAATCAATGTGCGTGCAGCATCTAAAGTCGCAGTGATATTCGGATAAAGTGTTTTTTCATCACCCAAAACTTCAAGTTTTACAAGGTTATGACCATCTAAAAGTTCACGTGCGAGCATACACGTACGCACAGCACTATTGGCATCAAAACAACCTGCTGTATTTGGAAGAATGGTGTATTTTTCAGGTGGGATGACAGAAAGCAAGTTTGGTTGATCAGGGTTTTGCCCGATATTGACACGACGAATCGCTACGGTCACGATCTCAGCACCACTGGCTTGGATCGCTAAATCCGTTTCTTGCATGTCTTTGTACTTTCCCGTTCCAACCAACAAACGAGATTGAAAAGTACGTGAACCAATAATGAGAGGAGAGTCTTGGTGATTCAGTGAATTGGAAAGGTCTTGCATGGTTTTCCCCATTTTTAGCCGAATTAGCCGCCACCGACAGCATGGATAATTTCAATACGATCTTTGTCAGAAAGTTGCGTTTGCTCGAGTTTACTTTTGGAAATGATCATTTCATTCATTTCTACTGCAAAGCGTTTGCCTTCTAAAGACAATTCCTGAATGAGCTGTAATAGGTTTTGGCAAGAGGTATCTTGAGGCTCACCATTTAAGAAAATTTGCATATATATTCCATTTCAGTGTGCAAATTGTAGATTGAAAATATCAACTTATTTTGCGTATTTAAACGCATTCCAAGCAAGCACGAGCCAACCAGCGATCATCAAAGCACCACCAATTGGCGTGATTGCACCAAGGAAACGTGGTAAGCCAAGTGCCATGATATAAAGCGAACCACAGAAAAAGAAAATTCCAATCTGAATCAAAATAAAGCTAAGTTTTATTGGTAACTGAGGAACAACTTTACTGAGTATTCCAAATGCCAATAGACCAAGTGCATGATAGAAGAAATAATCAGTTGCAGTATGCCACCATGAAAGTTGGATTTCGGTTGCCCGTGCTTTTAAACCGTGCGCACCAAAAGCACCTAAGGCTACTGCAAAGGCTAAGTTCAATGCTGAAATTGCAATCCACATCGGTCAGTCATCTACATAAATTTGCGCATAACCATAACATAATTTTTTTCAATCAATAAGGCTAAATCTACACAGAATAAAACTTTCATACTCGTGTTTTATAAATTTTTGAACAAAATAAAAGGGCATAAGCCCCTTTATTAAAAATTGAATCAAAATGTATGCCAGATTAATTTGATGACATTGCCACTTTTATTTTATCCATGGCATTTTTCTCTAACTGACGAATACGTTCAGCAGAAACATTATATTCAGCAGCCAGTTCATGCAAAGTTGACTTATCATCATCTAACCAACGACGCTGTAGAATATTACGAGAACGATCATCTAGTTGTTCCATTGCGCTATGTAGGGCATTGGTACTTTGTTCTTCGTAATCTTCTTCTTCGATCAAACGTGCAGGGTCGTAGCGGTTATCTTCAAGGTATAATGCAGGCGCAACATGGGTTGAACCTTCATCATCGTCATCACCTTGCGCTTCAAAAGCAGCATCATAAGCGGTTAAACGACCTTCCATTTCCAACACTTGTTCAGGTGTTACATTCAAATCATTGGCAATCGATTTTGCTTCTTCTAAAGTGAGTTTTTTGCTCGACTTTTTTAAACTACGTAAATTAAAGAACAGTTTACGTTGTGCTTTGGTTGTGGCAATTTTAACAATACGCCAGTTGCGAATCACATATTCATGAATCTCAGCTTTGATCCAATGTACGGCAAAAGACACTAAACGCACGCCCATATTGGGGTCAAAACGTTTAACTGCTTTCATTAATCCGAGATTGCCTTCTTGGATTAAGTCACCTTGTGGCAAGCCATAACCTGCATAACTGCGGGCAATATGTACCACAAAACGTAAGTGAGACATCACCAACATTTTTGCAGCATCTAAATCTTGATCATAGAAATAACGATCAGCCAACTCTTTTTCTTGCTCGGCTGTCAAGATTGGAATTTGATTTACAGTGCTGATATAAGCACCTAAGTTAACGCCAGGTGCAGACAAGGACAGGGGCATCAACTGATTGCTGCTGTCACTCATGAGTTCTCCTTATAGGAATTTAGTTGTATTACCAATGCATTCATCTTAATTCGAATAGTCTACATAAGTAAGGAAATTTGGGTATCTAAATGTAAATTTTTATGCAAATTTGCAAAAATGAATTTTAAACGAAAATATTTAAGATTCAATTAAGTAATGGAATTCTTGCACAGATACTTTAGTCAATTGACATGAAATATGGTGAATCTCACAATATCGAGTGATGTCGATCTCACTATGTGGGTCTGAGGATTTTAAAAGTAACAACTGTTTACCATTGCTTTTCTTGAGTTGCTTTTTCAACATCAATAGTGGCATCGGACAGGGTTTACCCATACTATCTATTTCTACAGGTATTTCATTCGCTAAAAGCTCAGTCATTCGTATTTCAAACATACACCATAATGTAAGGACTAAAATTCTAACAAAGTTCGTTATATAGCCCAAGTTATTTATCGAATTCCTTCGAAATAAAAATCAATATATGCGCTTGTTTAAAAATTAGTCTTGAAATTGAAAATAATTATCAAAAAAAATTCTATTAATTGTCATAAACCCATGTTAAGCTCATCGCGTATTTAGGATTTATCAGAAACAATTGTTGTTTTTAACCCTATTACAAATGGATGTAACCGGGATTTTGTTAATAGTTTTACAGAATGATTACAAGCTTTGAAATTACAAAATATTTTAAAACTTTGTTTACTCTGCTGTTTGCAACACCGGGTGGTCCCTTTTTCTTTATAACTGAGGATTAACTTATGACAGCTCGTGAACAAGGCGTAGTTAAATGGTTCAACGACACTAAAGGCTTCGGCTTTATCCAACGCGCAGGCGGTGATGACGTATTCGTTCATTTCCGTGCTATTCAAGGTGACGGTCACCGTTCACTTCGTGACGGTCAACGCGTTGAATTCAGCGTAGTTCAAGGTCAAAAAGGTTTTCAAGCTGAAGAAGTTCAGCCTTTAGACTAATCTTAAATTTTTAAAAATTTAAGTAGCGCTCCAATTTTTTATAAATTGGGGCGTTTTTTGTTTATAATGGTCGCAATTTAAAGTGCCTACAGTTAGAGCTCGTATTTATGTCATCAGGTTTTGAAACCCTTAATTTACATCCGCAACTTAAACAAGCGATTGATGCTTTAGGGTTTAAAGAAATGACCCCGATTCAACAAAAAGTATTGAAATATACTTTGGCAGGTCATGATGCAATTGGTCGAGCGCAAACAGGTACGGGGAAAACTGCCGCTTTTTTAGTCAGTATTATTAATGATTTGTTAACTAACCCTGTAAAAGAACAACGTTTCCGTGGTGAACCGCGTGCTTTGATTCTTGCACCGACACGTGAACTTGCGATCCAGATCGAAAATGATGCAAAAGATTTAGTAAAGTTTAGCAACCTCAATGTTGTGACCTTGGTCGGTGGTGTAGATTTTGATAAGCAACGTAAACAATTAGATCAAGGTTTTGTTGATATTTTGGTGGCGACACCAGGTCGTTTGATTGATTTCACAGAACAAAAAGAAGTTTGGCTTGATCAAATTGAGTTTTTAGTCATTGATGAAGCCGATCGTTTATTGGACATGGGCTTTATTCCATCAGTAAAACGTATTGTGCGTTTTTCACCTCGTAAAGAACAACGTCAGACTTTAATGTTCTCCGCAACATTTAGTTATGATGTTTTAAATCTGGCACAACAATGGTTGTTTGAACCTGTAACGGTTGAAATTGAGCCTGAAAAGAAAACCAATGCTGATGTTGAACAGCGTGTTTATGTGGTTGAGAAAAAAGATAAATATCGTCTACTACGTGAAATCTTAGCGGATGAACCGATTGAAAAAGTCATGATTTTCGCCAACCGTCGTGACCAAGTGCGTAAACTTTATGACCATTTAAAAGCAGATGGTTATAAAGTGGTGATGCTGTCAGGTGAGATTGCGCAAGATAAACGCATTAAAATGCTCGACCAATTTAAAAATGGTAAGCATAACATCATGATCGCAACGGATGTCGCAGGTCGTGGTATTCATGTGGATGGTGTTTCACATGTCGTGAATTTCACTTTGCCTGAACAGTCGGATGATTATGTGCATCGTATTGGTCGTACAGGTCGTGCTGGTTCTCAAGGTGTGAGTATTAGTTTCTTATCTGAAGATGATGCATTTAATTTACCAACCATTGAGAAAGCGATTGGTCAAAAATTACCATTAACTCGTTTGGAAGGTTATTGTTAATTTAACGCATTATTTATTGAAATGATTTAAAAATCCCCTTGATCTAAGGGGATTTTTTATCTGTCAGTATTAATTACTGATGTTACGCACTTCAAAAGAACAGAATCGTTTTAAAACTTACTTGGCGGAGTCTTACATCCAAAGTTTAGATTTAGTGGTAAGCCTTCGGCTCGACCACACTTTTGTTTCGGAAAATGAGAAGCGAAGCTTCGCAAGAAAACCACCTTGCGGAGCATTGCTCCTCACCGCAAAACTCGTCAACTACCATCTTTTGATTGATAACTCGCAGAAACATTAACTTATAGATGTAGCCCTGCCTCAAACACATTGCGGATGACGTTAACGCGTATCAAATTTCATTGAGATCAAAATAAGTTTTTAATGCTACTGCGTAACATCAGTTAATTCGCTTTACATGTAAACGTTAACTTGGTTTGGTAGTCTGTATCTTTTTCAATACCATTACTCTTACCAATTACTGAGCCAATCACACCTGCCGCAGCGGTGATCATTTTCCCAGTTTGCTCATCAAATACACCTTTTAATGCACCATTATACTCATTCTTTTCATCGACTAAGATCGGTGCTGCTTTTTTACCACAGGTACTGTTGGCCGCAGTAATCGCATTATTTTTAGCAATCACTTGGCTTTTACCCAAGCCAGTAACTTCGTATTGGTTATTGGCATTTTGGATTGCGAGTGTTTTTGTAGGATTTGATGTACACGCTGTTAAAACAAAAACGATGCTAGATAAACATGCAATTGCTGAAATTTTTTTCATCTTGTTTCCTATTTAAATATGCAACAGTATTTATAATATTTGAGCATAATGTTTAGACTAAATATAGGAAATCTTGTAAAAATTTGCATTTTCTTATGGTTTTACTGTGAATGAATTGGGACAGGTGAATTTAACATTTGTCAGGATAGCGTAATCTTTTTAGAGTGTGGTACTCTTGAGACAAATGAACTTTATTAGATAATCGGTCAATGTCGGAATCAAATTTTCAAGCAGTACATGACAATATTCACCAAAGACAATCTATTGGACATTTGGTTGAGCCTGCACCTACACATGATCAATTGAATATTGCTTTTCATGCCGCATTAACAGCACCTGATCATCATCGTTTAAAACCAACACAATTTATCGTTGTGGAGGGTGAGCAACGTGAGGCATTTGGTGAGTTATTGGCGCAAGCTGTTCAAGATTTGGGTGAGATGGATGCGGCGCAAATTGAGCGCGTTAAACACCATCCTTTCCGTGCACCAATTATCGTATTGGCAGTAACCAAATTCCAAGACCATCCTAAAGTTCCTTTCTTTGAACAGACTTTAAGCTCTGGCGCTGCGATTGAAAATTTCCTTTTGTCTTTACAAGCTCAAGGCTTTGCAACGATGTGGCGAAGTGGCGCTGTAGTTGAATCGAATTTATTAAAATCAGCACTTGGTTTAACTGAACGTGATTTAATTTCAGCTGTGATCTATGTTGGAACAGCGGCCAAAGCCATTGCGCCACGTGCTGAAATAGATGTTCAACCCTATGTTCATTTTTGGACAAAATAGCGGTTGTTACGTGTTAAGTTGAAAATAGCAGTATCGTGAAAAAAGATGATACTGTTTTTCAAAAGATCGTTAGAAATTTAATTATTCTTCGTTTAAAAAATTGCTAAAAGTTTTGGGATAAAAATAATGTCAGATTTACAGTTTAAAGATTTGGTTGAACCTGTTGCTATAGATAAAAAAACAGCATTACGTGTCACCGTGCTTGGTGGTGGAAGCTTTGGTACTGCAATGGCAAATACAGCGGTACGTAATGGTTGCGATACCATGATTTGGATTCGTGACGAAGCGATTGCCAAAGAAATCAATGCAACTCATGTGAATAAACGTTATTTACCTGATTTTAAACTTGAAGATGGATTGCGTGCGGTTTCGAATTTGGAACAAGCTGTTTGTGATCGTGACATTATTCTGGTCGCTATTCCAAGTCATTCTTTCCGTGATGTTTTACGTCAGATTAAACCATTTATTAGCGCTCAAGCAGTTGTATCATTAACCAAAGGTGTTGAAGCAAAAACCTTTAGTTTTATGAGTGACATCATTCGTGAAGAATTGCCAGAAGTGCCTTATGGTGTATTGTCTGGACCGAACTTAGCCAAAGAAATTGTCGCAGGTCAACCCGCAGGTACTGTAATTGCCAGTGATTCTGAACTGGTTCGTTATGCAGTTCAACAAGCTTTACACAGTGCTTTGTTCCGTGTGTTTGGCAGTGATGATGTACATGGGGTTGAATTGGGTGGTGCGCTAAAAAATATTTATGCAGTCGCAATGGGTATGGCGGCAGCATATAAAGTTGGTGAAAATACCAAGAGTATGATTTTGACCCGTGCTTTGGCGGAAATGAGTCGTTTTGCGGTGAAGCTAGGTGCGAATCCATTAACTTTCTTAGGGTTATCTGGTGTAGGTGATTTATTTGCAACCTGTAATAGTCCACTAAGTCGTAATTACCAAGTGGGCTTTGCTTTGGGTTCTGGGAAAACTTTAGATCAGGCGACCAAAGAATTAGGGCAAACTGCGGAAGGGATTAATACGATTGTCCAAGTGAATACACGTGCGAAAGAGTTAGATGTGTATATGCCGATCACTCAAGCATTGTATGAAGTCATTTTTGAAGGTGCGCCGCCTCTAAATATTGCGGTATCTTTGATGAAAAATGGTCATCGTAGTGATGTTGAGTTTGTTCTTCCACATCATGAAGTATAGGCATTCATCCACATTTTTTTGATATTTTGTTAATTTTAAAATGGATTTGTCATAAAGCCTCGTTATAATCTGTGCGATATTGAAAAGGAAAATTTATGCAACTGACTTTAGTTCGTCATGGTGAGGCTTCTCCTGCTACGGATGGGATTGATAGTAAACGTCCGTTAACACAGCGTGGACATCAGCAAGCTGAACAAACTGCTGAGTTTGTAAAAGAAAATGTGAATCCTGATGTTTTTATTGTCAGTCCATTACTACGTGCGCAAGAAACTTTGGCACATATCCAAAAGCATTTCCCACATGTATCAGTATTGATTTGTGATCAGATTAAACCTGATGATGATGCAAAACTTGCAATAGAATGGTTGTCACAATTACCATTTGAACGTATTGTGGTGGTCTGTCATATGAATGTGGTTGGGCATATCGCAGAACAGTTAACACATGAAAGTTTCAATCCTTTTGCCTTGGCTGAAGCTCGAATTTATGAGCAAACAGTGATTGCAAATGGTCTATCGACACAAAATAAAGCCTTTATTCCGACTGTATAAAAGCATTGTTAAAAGAACTGAGCAGAAAACGATAAATGTTGTACTTATGGATGCCTGAAGCCAATGGGGTTTGGCAATGGTCTCGAGGAACGGATTGGACGACTTCTTCGAGTCTAGAACAATTAATACAGGACATTAAACTTTACCAAGGAGAGGAAGCCGTTGTTTTCTTTCCAAGTCGTGAAGTGCAAATTCTTCAACAAAAATTTAGCAAAGCACAATATAAACAATTGGGTGTGGATGGTCTTAAATATTTACTTGAAGAATATGTGATCATGCCGATTGATCAGATGAAAGTGTTTTCACATTTTCAACAACCTGATCAAGTGTCTGTATTGGGGATTAATCATCATGCTGTAACCACGATGCAGCATTCATTGTCTTTGATTCCTTTAAAAATCGTCTCGTTATTGCCTGACTTTTTAATGCTTCCTGTGCCTGAAGCAGGGCAAACCATTCTTGCCAATATTAATGGTCAGTTACTTGTTCGTGAAAATGAATGGTTGGGAAATTCGATAGATGATCTTGGTTTATATTTAGATTTCGCAGATCGTGAAAAATTATATAAACACAGTGATTTAACCAGTGAACAAGTGTCTAATTTATTTGCAATTGCAGAAACGAATCAGCGTGAGTCATTTAATTATCAATTCACTGAGCTGAAAAAGCCAAAACAGCATCCTTATAATGTGTTGCCTAAAGCTAAACAAAGTAATGAGGGTGTTTCGCGTTATTGGCAAGCGTGCGCGGTTCTTCTTGTAGCACTAATTATTGTGCAACTCAGCTATGATGGATTGCGTTGGTTTAAGTTAAAAAAATTGGCAGATCAAACGGCATTGATCGCAGTAGACCAATATAAAAATTGGTTTCCAAATGAACAGCGTATTACCGAAGAATCTGTAGAGCGCCAGTTTAAAAATAAATTGGCACTGAGTCAGGGTGCAAATACGCAAGCTTTGCAATTGTTAAGCCGTGTTGGCCCTATTCTGATGCAACATCAAATTATTGCCAATCGTGTCAATTATGATACCGCTATTTTAAATATGGACTTAGTGGCGAAGTCATCTGATGCTTTACAAACCTTAGTAACACAATTGAATCAGCAAGGCTTTAAGGCGGAATTGGGCAATGTTCAGACACAGGGTGGCTCTGTTGTTGGTTTGGTGAAGATACAATAATGAAAAGCATGGGAAATTTTCAAAACCGATTGGATGCATGGTCAGAGAAAGCATCTGAAAATTTAGAAAAAATGACCACTCGTGAACGTGTGATGGTGATTTTTACCAGTATTTTTTTGATTGTTGTCGCGATTGGTTCAGCTTTATGGTTTACCCATAAAGCAGCAGAAAAGCAGCAAGTTCGTCTCAATGAAATGAAAGATCTTGTGGTGTGGATGCAAAGCAATGTTGTGACCATGAAACCTGCCGATGATTTGGCGCTGACCACAGCCGATAAAATCCAAAGAGTAGCTCAACAACAAGGGATTTCTGTCGCTTCGCAACAGGTCGGTGAGCAGTTTCAAATTGTTGCATCGCATCAGAATTATGCGGTACTAGCAAACTTTTTGACGCAAATTGCACAAATGGGCGTGAGTCTGGAAAAATTGGAATTGATGAAAGACGGTGGTCAGATTAAATTAACAGCGACAGTTCAGTAGTGGTGAAAATAAACCGAGTAGAAGCATAGCCTTTTTAGCGTACTGTGCCTATAATGTGGCAACTTAAAAAGCAGTAGACTTTTATAGCTATGTTGTATTCACTTGCTCGCCCTTTGTTGTTTTCTTTAGCACCAGAGCGTGCACATGAAGTTACATTGTCCATGCTTAAATCTGCCCATAAACTGGGTGCAATGCGTCAAACTGTAGCTGCAAAACCTGTCACTTGTATGGGAATTGAGTTTCCAAACCCAGTCGGTTTAGCCGCAGGTCTCGACAAAAATGGTGCTTATATCGATGCCTTAGCAGGTTTAGGCTTTGGTTTTATCGAAATCGGTACGATTACTCCAAAACCACAAGAAGGTAATCCAAAACCTCGTTTATTCCGTATTCCTCAAGCCAAAGCCATTATTAACCGTATGGGTTTTAATAATGATGGCGTTGATCAATTGGTTGAGAATGTCAAAGCATCTAAATTCAAAGGTATTCTTGGGATTAATATCGGTAAGAATGCGTCAACACCTGTTGAAGATGCTGTTTCTGATTATCTGATTTGCTTAGAAAAAGTATATAACTACGCATCTTATATCACGGTGAATATCTCTTCACCAAATACTAAAAATTTACGTTCTCTACAAAGCGGTCATGCTTTGACAGAGTTACTCGAAACGCTTAAAAATCGTCAATTAGAATTGGCAGAAGAGTTTCAGCATTATGTACCACTAGTACTTAAGGTTGCTCCAGATCTTGAGGCTTCAGATATTGATTTTATCGCTTCACAATTATTGCAATTTAAAATTGATGGTTTGATTGTGACCAATACAACCTTGTCACGTGAAGGCGTGGAAGGTTTGCCATGTGGTGATGAAGCAGGTGGTTTATCTGGCGCACCAGTATTTGAAAAAAGCACAGCCTGTCTTGCTGCTTTTGCGAAGAAATTAAAAGGTCAAGTTCCATTAATTGGTGTGGGCGGGATTTTGTCAGGTGAGCAAGCTGTTGCCAAGCAACAAGCAGGGGCGAGCCTTGTACAAATTTATAGTGGGATGATCTATACTGGTCCTACGCTGATCAAAGACTGTGTTGATGCTATGACTTAAAATGAATACCTTAGACATAATTATACTGATTTTACTGCTCATCGGAGGGCTAAACGGTTTGCGACAAGGATTTGTTAAAGCCTTTGCGAACTTGATAGGATGGATTTTTGCACTGATTGTGGGTGCCAAATATGCCAATATCATCGCGCCTTCCATGTCTGCACTCAGTCAGGATCCTGTGGTGCAAAAAATTGCAGCATTTGCATTTATTGTCTTGGTCATTATTGTTTTAACTTGGTTAGCAACAGCATTATTAAATAGAATTTTAAAGACATTAAAACTCGGACCTTTGAACCGTTTAGCGGGTGGTGCCCTTGGTACCTTGAAAGGTCTCTTCATCGTCCTCATAACTATGCAGGGACTTGGTCCTTGGGTAGAAAGTTCCCCAACGTGGAAACAGTCCAAATTTATTCAAACGCTTTTACCATTTGCACCTTTGGCAACTGAAATTTCAAAAGATGCCGCAAATGAAGCATTACATCATATTCATTCAGAAGACCGTCCAGATGGTGCTTCTGAGAAATCTGTTGATCGATCATCTAAAGCGTCAGATGATGAAAAGTCAGAACATTCAACAAAGAATCCGTTTTATTAGTCCTAGCTGGTCTGCGAGGTAGTTATGTGTGGAGTCGTTGGTATAGCCGGTAAATCACCTGTGAACCAAATGTTATTTGATGCGTTGACGATGTTACAACATCGTGGACAGGATGCAGCTGGGATTGTGACTTGTCATAATGGACGTCTTTTTTTAAGAAAAGACAACGGTATGGTGCGTGATGTATTCCATACTCGCCACATGCGTGCGCTCTTGGGTAATTATGGGATCGGTCATGTACGTTACCCGACTGCTGGTTCTTCAAGCAGTGCAGAAGCGCAGCCATTTTATGTGAACTCTCCTTATGGGATCACTTTGGCGCACAATGGTAACTTGACCAATGCGCCAGATATTCATGAAGATTTATTCAAAACTGACTTACGTCATATGAATACTGATTCAGATTCAGAAGTATTGTTAAACGTTTTTGCACATGAGTTGCAAAAAAGCGCTTCTTTAACACCGACCCCTGAAGATATTTTCCACACAGTAAAACGTGTGCATGAGCGCTGTAAAGGTGCTTATGGTGTAGTAGCGATGATCACAGGGCATGGTCTGGTTGGCTTTCGTGATCCAAATGGTATTCGTCCATTGATCTACGGTTCACGTTTAACTGAAAATGGTGAAAAAGAATATATTATTGCTTCTGAATCAGTTGCGATTACAGCACTTGGTTTTAAAGTAGAGCGTGATATTGCACCTGGTGAAGCGGTATTTATCAATTCAAATGGTGAATTCTTCTCTCAACAATGTGCTGATAATCCGCGCTATCGTCCATGTATTTTTGAGTATGTGTATTTTGCACGTCCAGATGCAACGATTGATGGAATTTCTGTATATAAAGCACGTTTGAAAATGGGTGAGACCCTTGCGAAGAAAATTCTTCGTGAATGGGGAGATACGCATGACATCGATGTGGTTATCCCAATCCCTGATACCAGCCGTACTTCTGCTTTAGAGTTAGCGAATGTGTTAGGTGTGAAATTCCGTGAAGGTTTTATGAAAAACCGTTATATCGGTCGTACCTTCATTATGCCAGGTCAACAGCAACGTAAGAAATCTGTACGTCAGAAGTTAAACCCTGTTGAACTTGAATTTAAAGGGAAAAATGTACTGTTGGTTGATGACTCTATCGTCCGTGGTACAACGTGTAATGAAATCATTCAGATGGCACGCGATGCGGGTGCAAAAAATGTTTATTTTGCTTCAGCAGCACCAATGGTGAAATATCCAAACGTGTATGGTATCGATATGCCAGCCAAAGCAGAATTGATTGCATCACATCGTAGTGTCAAAGAAATTGAAGAAATTATCGGTGCTGACCGTTTAATTTTCCAAGACTTAGATGATTTAAAAGCGGCAGTAAAAACCCATAAAGTACCAGAGGTAGAAGAGTTTGATTGCTCTGTGTTTGATGGTATTTATGTGACGGGCGATATTGATGAACAATATCTCATCGATCTTGAAAATAGCCGTAGCGATACAGCGAAAAAGCAAAAAGATGGTTATATTGATGTGAATATCGATGCTTCATCTGTAGACTTGAGTGGGATCAAAGAAGAAATGTAAATTTCTATTTTGATTCGTGTGAAAAAGCGGGGAATTCCCGCTTTTTTCATATGCACTTTTGATTTATAGTATTTTTTGTACAGTATTTTGCAATGTAATGAGGGAATTTACATTGAACGATGTCAGTCACTATTTATTAAAAAACAAGAATATGTTGTGGTCTGCAAGTTCATGCTTACTTGCGGTTATTTTGACTATTTTTATTTTAAACACGGTATTGGGCTTGCTCGTCCACTATATTGATCCGACCCAACTGATTTGGTGGCATGTGCTTAGTCCTTATTGTGTGGGCTTGGTCTTGATCATTATTCTATGGTCAATTTTATATGAATTTTATGTATTTCGCTCTGGTGGGCATTCCCTTGCAAAGCAGTTAAAAGCTCGTCGTTTAAGTCAAATCGAAAGCACGCCTGAAGAAAGTGTTGCATTAAAATTGGCAGATAAATTTGCTGAAACATTCGAGATTGATGCACCGACCTTATATGTATTGCCTGATGAAGTGGGTGTAAATGCATTAACAGCGGGCTTTCATCCGCGTGATACGGTCATTATTTTGACGTGGGGAGCTTTACAAAATTTAGATGAATTAGAACTTTATGGTTTGTTGGGACATGAGTTTAATCAAATTTTATCAGGTGAAGTGCGTGAAAATACTCGGCTGAAAATTTTGTTTAGTGGGTTGATTACATTTAGCCAATTAGGCAGTAAATTCACCAAGCAAGGATTTAAGCGATATCAAACCAAAGGGAAGCAACATCGTTTTGAAACAAGTTTTGTCGCAATCGGTGGGGTAATTTGGCTGTTGGGAAGTATGGGGATTTTAATCAACCGCTTGATTAAATATTTTACTTTAGGTGGTCGTACTTTTTATAACGATTATAAAACTAAAAAATTATTGCTCAATAATGCCAATGTACAAACTTTATTAAGAATTTATGTGCATCATGCAGGTTCACAAATTCATAGTGAATATTCAGAATCTATTGCACATATGTGTTTTGCAAACTCATTGGGACCACAAAGTTGGCTAAATACACATCCAAGTATTGAAGAGCGAATCTATGAGCTGAACCCGACATTGTTACAAGATTTACAATTGGAAAATCTAAAAAAACTACGAAGCCAACCTTTATTTAGTTTATTACGCCCCTTGGATGAGTCAACGAGTGAAGTGTATAACCCGTGGGTGTCACCACAACCTTTGCCATTATTACGCTTATCTCCAATCAGTTTTGCGTTAAATGATGCGATTAAGCCCTTAAATCCAGAAGTACGCCGTCAAATTGAGCGTCCAGATTTAATACAAAGAGCGATGCAAACGGCAACCGGTTCACGTGAGGTGATGGTCGCAATTTTGATGATTCGTCAGTATCGTGAATTCATTCCATCAAATGCAGAAGTGAGCCGCGCTATTATTGACTCTTTACTGCATTTGGATGGTCGTGTGCATATTCAAATTTTCCATGACGCATGTGAGAGTTTAGGTAATATGCCTGCGACCAGTGCACGTCAATTTGTCACTAAATTGGCGAAAATTATCCAAGAAGATGGTGAAATTGGCTTGCTAGATGCTTTGTTAATTGAGCGAGTAAAAGCAGAGTTGCATTTATTGCCGATGCATACGCCATCATCACTTGAAACGGTAAAACCGCAAATAGTCCGTTTGATTGATGCTTTATTGCATGTACAGCAGATTAATAGTGCCAATCAACTTGATGTGCGTTATCAAATTCTTGAGCGTGTATTGTCTAAAGATGAATTGGACTTATTCGAAGAAATTTCGGATGAACCGATTGATCTGGGTGAAATTCTGAATGATATTGCAGGATTATTATTGCGTGATCGCTTAAGTATTTTAGGGGTTGCAGAAATTTGTTTGTGGAATGATCGTATTATTACTCAAGATGAATTGGATGTGCTTGAGTTGTTATATTGGCGTTTAGGATTTAAAACACAAGAAATCGTAGATCAGATGCAGAAGAAGAATAGTGTGATGATTGTTTGATGGGTTTGAGTGAATACAGAGGATACACGTGGGGTTTATTTACCTCATCTCTAAGTTGAAGAGAGATGAGGTGTTGTTTAAGCGAATTCAGATTTAAAAAATGGCGATCAACTTGCCATTGCATCAATTGAAAGTTCAGCAACAGTTGGTTTGGCTTTTTCGACAGTTAAACCTAATTTATTAAAGAGTTGCTTATCGCGTCCATCGCCAGCATTTGGTGTAGTCAATAATTTCTCACCACTAAACAATGAGTTTGCCCCTGCCATAAATGCCAAAGCTTGATCAGAATCTGACAATGATTCACGACCCGCAGACAGGCGAATATAGCTTTTCGGCATAATGATACGTGCAACAGCAATGGTACGAATCCATTCTGTTACATCAAGTTTTTCAACATCAGCCAAAGGCGTGCCTTCAATGGGTACGAGCATGTTGATCGGAACAGATTCAGGATGTACGGCTAAAGTCGCCAACTCAAGTAATAAGCCAATACGATCATTCTGGTTTTCACCTAGACCGACAATACCACCACTACATACTTTCATGCCTGCATTGCGTACATGATCAAGTGTATTTAAGCGGTCATCATAAGTACGTGTACTGATCACATTTGGGTAATATTCACGAGAAGTATCTAAGTTATGGTTGTAATAATCTAAACCGGCTTCGTGTAAGCGTTCTGCTTGAGATTGGTTGAGCATACCTAAGGTCATGCATGTTTCTAAGCCAAGTGCTTTAACTTCACGTACCATTTCTAAGACATAAGGCATATCACGCTCATGCGGATTACGCCATGCAGCGCCCATACAAAAACGTGATGAACCTGATTCTAGAGCTTCTTTGGCTTCACGAATTACTTTATCAACCGCGATACGTTTTTCAGCTTCAAGTTTTGAATCATAACGCGCAGATTGAGAACAATATTTACAATCTTCAGGGCATTTTCCTGTTTTGATTGAGAGTAGTGTACTGACCTGAATGGTATTGGCATCAAAATGTTGACGATGTGTTTGTTGCGCTTGAAATACCAAGTCAAGAAATGGTTGCTCGTATAAAGCTTGAATTTCTTCACGAGTCCAGTCATTGCGTACAGTCATGGTTCAAATCCGTGATAATTATGATCTATGTGTTTATCATACAGAAATCATGCCAATTCCAAAGGGCAAAAATGTCCAAATATAATGGTATCTTACGATAAAAAAGTTTAATTGAATGGAAAAGTAAAATTGTGAATATACTTGCGAAGTTGCACTATTTTATGTGAATTTACTAACAATATTTAATTTGTAAAAAGATAAACTTCAGACTCTTGGTCATTAAAACTTTAAAATTTTGAAAACTTTGTCATGAACTTGTAATTTAAGAATAAGTTATAAATGACCATTCCAAAGTTTTGAATTTATGGCTTCTTGGCTAATTGTTCTGCAATCGCCCAATCAACATGGACTTGCACAACATGATCATGCTGTGGATTATTTTGTTGCAATGCTTGGATAATTTGTGGCGAAAATGGTGCATTTCCCAGTCCAATTGCAATATTCCGCTTAAAGCTTTGGAAACCTGTACGACGTATTGGGCTGCCTTCAGTACAGTCAAGAAAGGTTTGTTCATCCCATTGCCATAGATCTAATAGACTTACATCATCTAAGCCATGACGCGGATTAAAATCTTCAATCGATGCCTTTTTGGCAAAGCTATTCCAAGGGCAAATCAGCTGGCAGTCATCACAACCAAAGACTCGATTACCAATACCACGACGTAATTCCTCTGGAATGATGCCTTTATATTCAATGGTGAGATAAGCGATACATTTTCGTGCATCGAGCATATAAGGTTCGACAATGGCTTGGGTCGGGCAGATGTCGATACATGCCGTACATGAACCACAATGATGTGTTGCAGGCTCATCAAAGGGCAGTTCCAGTGAGGTAAATAATTCACCCAATACAAAAAAAGAGCCTGATTTTTTATGAATCAATAAAGTATGTTTGCCTGTCCATCCCATGCCTGCATTTTCAGCCAAAGACTTTTCAAATACAGGTGCAGAATCTGCAAAGGGACGTGATTCAAACTCACCAACCCGTTCACGAATGATCGATGCTAATGTTTTTAATCGCCCACGCATGACTTTGTGGTAGTCACGCCCACGCGCATAGCGTGCAATAATCGCTGAATTGGGTTCATCTGGTACATAGCGAGGTTTAGGTGTTTCAACCAAGTAATTCATTCGCACACAAATAATGCTTTTAGTTCCTGGTACCAATAAAGTTGGATCAGCACGCTTTTCTAAATTTTCTTCTAAAAACTTCATGTCGCCGTGATAGCCACGTTTTAAATATTCTTTAAATCGTGGTAATTCAGCTTGAGCATCTGGTCGAGCAATGACACAATCAGCAAAGCCAAGTTGCAAAGCTTGTTGTTTGATCCAAGTTTTTAACTCTTGAAGATCAAGCTGTTGCAATGGAATGGATGGTGTAGTTGAAGTTGCTGACATAGTAGATGAATGCGCTATAAAATTTGAGAAAAAGGGACAGGACTATGCATAAGACAATGAATAAGATCATGCATCAACAAGTTTATCATAGCCATGACATTCAAGCATGGGAACGTCGTTGGTTTGCACAGCAAAATAGTTCATTTGGACTGATGCAACAGGTTGCATGGTCAATTGCACAGCGTTTAATTCAGCAATTTCAAAGTCATCATTCACCAGATTCGGCACGTCCAATCGATAAAATCGCAGTTTGGTGTGGCGCTGGAAATAATGCAGGGGATGGCTATTGTCTTGCAAGTTATTTAAAACAAGCGGGTTATGAGGTTGAAATTTATTCGGCGGAAGCAGGACATTCAACTGATTTAAAGTCTGCGATGCATATTGCTCATTTAAACCAAGTGAAAATACATCAGCATTTCTATATTACACAACAGTTTGATTGCCATATCGATGCATTATTTGGCATTGGTTTAAATCGTGATTTAGATGAGTCTTGGCAAGGTATTATCCAAAAATTTAATGCTCAATCAGGTTTGAAAATTGCTATTGATATTCCAAGTGGTTTGAATGCCAATACAGGACAGCCTTTACCGATTGCCATTAAAGCAGATCAGACTTTTACAGTTTTAGGTTTGAAAATAGGGCTATTCACAGGGCAAGGGAAAGAGTATTCAGGTCAAATTGAAGTGATTTCAGCTATTCCTAAAGACCAAGAATTAAAACCGATTGCGCAACTTTCTCTAACTGAGATTACATTACCACAGCGCCAAGCCTTTGGTCATAAAGGTAGTTATGGACATGTCTTAGTGGTGGGTGGTCATGCCGAAATGGGCGGTGCGGTGATGATGGCAGCTGAGTCTGCCTTTAGCGCAGGTGCAGGGAAGGTCACGATTGCATGTGATGCAAAACACCATACTGCAATTTTGTCACGCTCACCAAATATTATGTTGCGTGATATTAATGCATTAAATGCATCAGACATTACTGCTTTATTGAATCATGTAGATGCAGTCTGCTTTGGTATGGGGCTTGGTCGTGATGATTGGGCAAAACAGCAATTTGAGCAGTGGTTCCATCCAATTCAAACAACATTACATACGACTCAGCATTTACAAATTGTTTTAGATGCCGATGCATTATGGTTTTTGGCAGAGCAACCAATACAACTACATTCGGAAACTTATTTAACACCACATCCAGGTGAGGCTGCGAAGTTACTTAATTGTTCTGTTGCTGAAATAGAAAATGATCGAGTACAAGCTATTCATCAGCTTCAAGAAAAATACTCAGGTCAATGGGTGCTTAAAGGTGCAGGAAGCTTAACTCTCGAAGATCAATTGTGGATCTGTACCGCAGGTAATGCAGGCATGGGAACAGGCGGAATGGGGGATGTATTGGCAGGGATGATCGCTAGTCTAAAAGCTCAGTTTTCTGATGAAATTCACCTACATGAAATTGTAACTCTACATGCGCTTGCAGGAGATTATTTGGCGCAAAAAGGTATGCGAGGTTTGCAGGCTCAACATATGAATGAGGCAGTTTATCAAGTTGTAAATCATGTTAAAATCCAAAACGAATGATAAGAATAATGCATATTTATGATAAATAAAATTTTACTGGTATTAATTTTGATCAGTGCTGTTAGCCCATCAGGAATAGCACAAACAATTTCAACTCAAATCGAGAAGAAAAATAATGTCATTGTTTTGAAAGATTTAGATTTTAAAACGGTGATGATGGCGTTTTATCAGAAAGATATTCAATACGTCAAAATTCCTGAACTTGAGCATGAGAAAGTTCAATATGTTGGAATTAAAAATGCCAGTGAAGTAGGGATAGATGAAAATGATGATGCTGTCATCGTTTTTAGTCCAGCTAAAACTTTTCAAAATGTACAAAATGAAGCTCGTTATTTGATCTCTACGACAGAAATATTAATTGATAAAGAAGATGCTCGACTTAAATTTTGTGGAGTATGTGCAACATTTACACAGTTTTATCTTTTTAGAAAAAATGAAAATGGAAAATTTGAATTAATCAGTCGAAGCCTAGATGAAAATGGTTGGTTTAAAGGTGATTTTAATTTTCAACCATATCCTGTTGAAGACATCATTAAAAATATTCGCAAGGTAGGACCTGAAATTAAAGGTTATGTTGAAGAACAAGAATATGGTCGACAAGGCTATTCTCATACAAAATTATTTATTACTCCATTTGATGAAAATCCGAAGATGAATAAATTTGAAGTTGCTGAAATTAGTAATGACAATGAAGTGACAGGCAGCGACAAAATATATAATACGCAAGGTGATTATCGGTTTTTAAGCACTGAACATGATGGTTTATATGATATTGAAATCCATTATTCAGGAACTCAACAAATTTATCAGGATGATATTGCTAAAATTGTTCCTATTCATGCAACGCATGTGTACCATTACAATGAAGCGCAGCAAAAGTATATTCGAGTAAAATAGAATGTTAGAAAAATATCTAGTGGTTGGAATTGTCTTTGCCGCATGTGTGCTGATGATTATTTATACGCAGATTGGTAGTGATAAGAAAGAAGATAAAAATTTAAGTTTTAAAGAAAAACTGCAAAAAGAATTTTCTAACTTTAAAGTGGTTGAACGTAACCAAAATTTCATCATTTCTCGTGAAATTGCTAATCAACGTATTCCAGAAGAATTGGTATTGATTCGTATCGACCCTGAACAGAAGAAAAATTTACGAACTTCTGGAAAAATGCTCATTGCAACTTATTCAAAGCAACCGAGCATTCGTGAAGTGAAAAAAGACAGTGCAGCTTATTTAGTTTAGGCATTTCAGATGTATTGCTAAAACTAACGTCTACGACTGCTATTACGACTACGTCCTCGCGCCATACCACCCAAAGCATTTAATACAGCAAGTTTACTCATACTGCCCGAAGCATGTGCATGACAAATCGCAGCGGCAAGCGCATCGGCTGCATCTTGTTGTGGTTTAATTGAAAGATTCAGTAATTTCATGACCATCATTTGCACTTGTTCTTTGTCTGCAGCGCCGTAACCTACAACGGATTGTTTGATTTGACGGGCTGTATATTCAGCTACTTGTAGGTCTAAATTGACCAAAGCCGCAATCGCAGCACCACGTGCCTGCCCGAGTTTTAATGCAGAATCGGGATTTTGCGCCATAAACACTTGTTCTACTGCTGCTTCAGTTGGTCCATGAAATTTAACAATACGATCTACACCTGCAAATATACGTTTTAAACGC
The DNA here is from genome assembly GCF_001696605.3 of Acinetobacter wuhouensis. NCBI lineage: Bacteria > Pseudomonadati > Pseudomonadota > Gammaproteobacteria > Moraxellales > Moraxellaceae > Acinetobacter > Acinetobacter wuhouensis. The sequence continues at coordinate 1,696,247 of NZ_CP031716.1, forward strand.
TCAGGCATTTCAGTGGTTTCAGTGCGAATCGTCCCTGCATCAACAAATGTGAGTTTTTGACCATCTTTTTCAATGATGCCATAACCAGTTAAGCGTGAACCTGGGTCAATTCCAATAATTAAAGGCATAATACTGCTTATCGTAAATATTGAATCAATTATATGATTCCAAAAATAAAATGTAAGTAGAAATTTATAGGCATTGTATAATCGTCGTGCAAAGTATTGGGATTCAAATGATTTAGGCTGAGATGAATATTAAAAATAAAGAAGTGTATTGGATTCATCGAATGATTGCTTTGATCTATAGCTTAGGTTTGATTTTTCTAGGTTTTGGCATATTGAGTAAGTTCGATCTTGATGCTGTGTTGGTCTTTTTAGTCTTACTGGTTTTATTCGGTTGGATGATGTATTTACATTTCGTCGCTTCAAATGAATCTGCACAAGGCTCGACAAGAGGACGAAATATATCCAAATTTATTGCCGTAATCCTATTGTTTTTATTTCCAATCGGTACCGTGATCGCATTGTATTTGTTCTATAAAACCACCGAAAACGAATGGCAAAAGCAATAAAAAGCGGAAAAACTGAAATAAGCCCTTTAAAAGTTTTGAAATGCCCATATAAAAGATAAAGCAATGAAATTTATATTTTTCATATAATTTTCATACTAAATTTTATTTAATCTTTGAGATGCATTGTTTCGATGAAACTTTTTCCTATTATTTTGATTGGTACTATTCTTGAAATCGCTGTATGGATTGGGGTTGCTCAATTTACCAGTGGTTGGTACGTTTTCTTTTGGTTCTTGATTGCATTTTTCATTGGTTTAAATTTATTGCGTTCAAGTACAGCAACCATTATGCCGCAATTGCAACAAATGCAAATGACAGGAATGATGGGGAATGATCCTACGATTGCCAAAAAAATGGCAACAGCTTTTGCAGGCATTCTTTTAATGATTCCAGGTTTAATTACCGATGTATTGGCATTGTTAATGTTACTTCCACCTGTGCAAAACATGATTAAAAAAGCAGGCATGAGCTTCATGGCGAAGAAACAGCAAGCCATGATGAACAATATGATGGGTGGCATGGGCAATATGGGAGACATGGGCGGTGCTCAAGGTCAAAACCCATTTGCAGATTTAATGCGTCAAATGCAAGACATGCAAAATCAACAGTCAGGCAATCCTAACAATCGTGGGTCAACCATTATTGATGGAGAGGCGCATGAAGTTGAACCAGAACATAAGCAAATTGAATTTAAAGATGTCAATAAAAAATAATATTTGTTGTAATTTTAAAGCTGAATCTCATGATTCAGCTTTTTTTTGCATTTTTTTATGTTTAAAACACCGTGAATTCTCACTATTGATTTGATCAAACAGTATAATATTGCGCTGATGATTTAAGATTATTCGTATTTATTATGTCAATGTTACTGACCATTTGCGCATTACACTTCATTGCTCAACTCAGTCCTGGTCCAGATGTACTACTTGTTGCGAAAAGTGCTGCGTCAACCTCACGTGCCAATACACTAAAAATTATTTTAGGCATTTCTGTCGGCGTGGTGGTGTGGGTTGCGTTAACGCTATTGGGTTTTACCGTATTACTTGAACAATGGCCGTGGATTCAGCAAGTTCTGATGCTTATTGGTGGATTCTTTTTAGCAAAAATGGGCTACGGCATGTTGAAAGGCGGAATTGCATCATTGAAGCAAAGTACAAATCTTGATGGTCAGATTGAAGAAAAGCCCAAAAATTATTTCTTATTGGGCTTATATACCAACTTAGCCAATCCCAAAATTGTGATTTATTTCAGTAGTGTATTTTCATTGGCTTTGAGTTCGACAGCAGGAATGAACCTTAAACCACAGTTAGCTGTGATTATTCCGATTCAAACTTTTTTCGTTTTTAGTTTATTGATGCTGATTATGTCAATTCCAAAGATCAAGGCAATTTACCAAAAATCAGGAAGTTATATTGATATTTTGTCAGGAAGTTTTTTTTTATTATTCGCAATTTTCTTATGGGTAGATGTGTTGAAAATGTTTAATCTGGCTTAGTATTTTGATTGTTTTCAGCGTTTGAGCTTGGAACTAAAGCTTGCTTTTCGGCGTCTTGAAGTTGATTGTTATAACGATGCGGGTCTAGAGTCTTGACATTATTTTCAGATTGAGAATATTTTGAGCTACGATTCGCACGTTCTCTCAGACCACCTTTTTTTATCAGTTGAACCACAATAACCCCCAAGCTTGCCAATATATTGAATAATTATATCGTGAAAAAGTGATATTTGTTTCTATTTATTTCTGGTTTAAATTTTATCTGTAGAACCTTGATTTACAAGGAAAGTAGTGATTCTTTGATGCTTGTAGCGTTGTTAAGTTTATGAAGTTATTGAAAAATGAATTGAAACAAATAAGACTTGTCAAAATAAAGTAATCATGTACACTAAATTATGAAGTAAAAAATTACATTTGGTTAATGGATATAATCTTATTGTAATAAATAAAAACAATAATAGCGCACAAAAAGGAGATATAACGATGATTCTACAATATCACTGCGCATGCTGTAATGAAGCTGTTAGTTCGACTGAAAAAGTTTGTCCTAAATGTGGTTCTCAACATATCAAAAGCCCATACGGTTTATGGATTTTTTGCCTAGTTGCATGTTTTTTTACTGCGGTGACATTTAAAGTCGGGCATATTTATATTCAAAATCATAATATTGAAACCCCAACACAAGTCTCAATTTTTGATGTATTACAACAAGATTCAAAGTCTGGTACACATTAGTTTTAGTTGTTTATAATAATATTTAAGAGCATGATGATTACTATATGCAAAATATTAAAACAAGTAGATTGAAACTTTGGGGATGGGATTTTATTTATCATTAGAGTGAAAGAGGAGGACATATTTTTGAATCAAACATTTTTATATCTTCACCTTACAAAAAAACTCGCCTAAGCGAGTTTTTTTAATTTCTTGGGGTTCATTTTAAGTCAAGTTCTAATCTGTTGATGACTGTAACTTGGGTTTGGTTTTTCTAAAACTATGAATTTTATTATTAATGTCATCAATAAATGTATAGACAACTGGAATGACCAAAAGTGATAAGAACGTACTGGTGATTAAACCACCAATCACAGAAATCGCCATAGGTGCTCTAAAGCTCGGGTCAGTTCCAATTCCTAAAGCAATCGGTAACATACCTGCACCCATTGCCAGTGTTGTCATAATAATAGGACGTGCTCGTTTATGACAGGCATCGAGTAGGGCATTGAAACGTGAATATTGCCGTTCGTTTCTGGCGAGAATTGCATAATCGACAAGAAGAATGGAGTTTTTACTGGCGATTCCCATCAACATAATTAAACCAATGAGGCTCGGCATTGAAAAACTACTTTTGGCTAACAGAAGGAGTACGAAAGCACCGCCGAGTGACAAGGGTAATGCAACCAAGATAGTGATGGGTTGTAAAAAGTCTTTAAATAATAATACCAAGACTACATAGATACATAGTACGCCTGTGAGCATGGCTAAACCGAAGCTGGCAAATAATTCTGCCATAACTTCTGCATCACCTATATCTGTTCTTTTTACTGTAGGTGGTAAATTTTTCATGGTTGGAAGCTGATCAACAGCAGCAGCAATATCACCCAAAGGCTGATTATTTAACTCAATGCTGAAATTAATATTGCGTAGTCGGTTAAAGCGATCAATTTGTGAGGGACCACTTTCAATTTCGACTTGCGCAATAGTCCCTAACATTACGGGTCCTTTAGTACCATTGATCATTAAGCGCTTAATCAAATCTTGATCTTGGCGTGCAGCTAAAGGAAGTTTAATCACAATCGGAATTTGACGTTGAGAAAGGTTGAGTTTCGCAAGATTTTGATCAAAATCACCAGCTGTCGCAACACGAACAGTCTCCGCAATATTTTGAGTGGTTACGCCAAGATCCGCAGCTTTAGCAAAATCTGGACGAATCACTAATTCAGGACGAATTAGCGCAGCACTCGATGTAATACTCCCAATATTGGGGATTGTACGAATTTCACGTTCAAGTTGACGTGCTGTCGCGATGAGCGTATCAGAATCATCACCAGACAGTGAAATTTGAAATTGACTATTATTACCCGCAATGCCTACCTCTATACGTCCACCTGGGAGTACAACGAGGCGTTCACGTAAATCATTTTCAATTTCTTGTAAGCTTGCTGAACGGTCAGAACGGTCTGTAAGTTGGATCGTTAGCGTTGCTTTTCGTGGCTCACTTGATGCTCCACCAGCAAAAGGATCTGTACCCGCTGAACCACCACCAATAGTGGTGTATATACTCTTAACTTCGCTATTTGCTTTAATTAAATTACGTGCATATTCTGCGGCTTTTAGCGTATCTGCAAACTGTGATCCTGGTGGAAGCTCCACGCGAACTTGAGTTTGTCCAGTATCAGGAGGTGGAACAAAGCCTGTCGGCAAAAGTGGAATAAGTAAGATAGAACCAATAAAGAATAAAATAGCGCCAGATAAGGTGATCCAGCGATGATGAATACACCATGTCACCATACTCATATAGGTACGCATAACACGCCCATCTTTGCTTCGATCTTGAGCTAATTCCTTTTCACCTTGATCAGTTGAAACTATATGTTCTTGTTCATTTTGTGGTGTTTGTTCAATCGTGTCTGTTTCCCCGTGAGGTTTAATCCACGGTTTGAGAAAGTAAGCAGACATCATCGGTGTGAGTAATCGTGCAACTAAGAGTGAAGTAAAAATTGCTAAAGCCGCAGTCCAACCAAATTGGACAAAAAACTTTCCCGCAATTCCACTCATAAATGCGGTGGGTAAGAAAACTGCAATGAGTGTAAATGTCGTTGCAATCACGGCTAAACCGATTTCATCGGCAGCTTCCATCGCAGCTTCATAGGGTGTTTTCCCCATCCGCAAATGCCGTATGATATTTTCAATTTCAACAATGGCATCATCAACCAGTATCCCCACGACCAGTGACATCGCGAGCAGGGTAACTGTGTTTAATGTAAAGCCAAGATAATACATTCCAATCAAAGCAGGTAAGATTGAAAGTGGAAGCGCTGTAGCTGCAATGATTGTGGCTCGCCAATCTCTTAAAAATAACCAAACCACTAAAATCGCAAGAATCGCACCTTCATAAAGTAACGACATTGAGCCTTTGTAGTTATCGCTAACTGGATTTACAAAGTTAAATGCTTCGGTAATTTGGATATCTGGATAGGTGGCTTTAAGTTTATCTAAAGCTTCTTTGACGCCTATTTCGACGTCTACCTCACTTTCACCCTTACTTCGCGTGATTTCAAACCCAATCACCGGATGACCATTCAACAGCGCAACAGATCTCCGCTCCGCAAGTCCATCTCGTACAGTCGCAACTTGATCCAAACGGACATGTTGCCCAGTACTGAGTGGTATTTCCATTGCCGCGATTTCAGCCGCTGTTTTTACAGTCGCAATGGTACGAATGGATTGCTCACTTCCACCGATTTTGGTTTGTCCACCAGAAGCTTCTTGTTGTACTAGGCGCAGTTGGCGGGTGACATCAGTCGCTGTTGCATTTAAAGCCAGTAATTTTTCAGGGTCAAGTTCAACATCAACTTGCCGTGTGACACCGCCAACACGTGAAACAGCACCTACACCTTTAACTTTGAGCATGGTTCGAGCCACATCGTAGTCTACAAACCAAGACAGTGCCTCTTCATCCATTCGAGGAGATTGAATGGTATAGGTTAAAATGGGTGAACCTGAAAGATTGATTTTACTGACAATAGGATCACGAAGATCGGCGGGTAAATCAGAGCGGACTTGAGAAACAGCATTACGAACATCATCTACGGCTTCTTGTAGCGGCTTTTCCAGTTGAAATTCAGCAGTAATCGTAACCACACCATCTTTGATACTGGCGTATTGATTTTTTAAGCCTTGAATCGTGGCGATTGAATTCTCAATTTTACGCGCAACTTCGGTTTCCAGTTGTGGTGGAGCTGCACCTGGTAGGGCTGCACTCACTGTGACCATTGGCAATTCAATGTCTGGAAAATGTTGGACTTTCATCCACTTAAAACAAAGTAATCCTGCCAAACCCAGCATGATAAATAATAAAATCGATGGTATTGGATTGCGAATAGACCATGCGGAGAAATTCATCCTATTTCTCCTGTGTCGTCACAAGTTGTTTGCTGAGTGGAGTGTCAGGAATATTTTGCCCAATTTTCACCAAATCCCCATCGGCTAAGAACCCCGTACCTGTAGCGACTAATTTGACATTTTCTGCTACATCTAAAATTTCAACACGATCATTTAAGCGTCTACCAAGGGTTACTTTCTGTTGAGTAACACGTTGATCTTTACCGACTATAAACACATAAGAAAAACCATCGCGAAGTAATACTGCTGTTTGCGGAACGGTGATTGCAGACTTTTCTCCAAGATCAAATTCACCTTTCACGAACATCCCCATACGAACTGCATCTGTGTTTGGAATATCCACATAGACCAGACCATAACGTGTTTGAGGATCAATCACAGGTGCAATCATTCTGACTGTTCCTGTGACTTTTGGACGGTTTGGATCAGGTGAAGTAATTTGAACTGTATTGCCTTGTTTTAATTTATAGAGATCAGTCGCTGTGACTTCTGCACGCCATTCCAAGCGGTCGTCACGAATCATACGAAACATTTCTTGCCCAGTTTGTGCCAAAGAGCCGACTGTTGCAGCACGTGCTGAAATCACACCGTTGTCTGGGGCAATTACTTGCGTCTGAGATAAGCGTATTTGATAACTATCGATTTGCGCTTTGGCAGCATCCAATTTGGCTTGTGCTGTACTTTGTGAGGTTAGGTATTTAGTCGCTTCTTGTTGAGAAATTGCTCCTGTGTTCTTAAGTTTTTGAATTCTTTGATTGTTAATGCTTGCATCAGCAAGAACCGCTTTGGCTTCTGCATAATTGGCTTTCGCAGTGGCTAAATCTGCACGAATACTTTCATTATTGATCTCTGCTAAAACTTGACCACGTTTGACAGTATCGCCAATATTGACATTGACTTTGGTAATGCGTTGTCCTGAAAGTTCACTTCCGATTACGACTTCTTGCCACGCTGCAATATTGCCATTGGCAGTTAAACTCTGTTGCCAGTTTTGTATTTCAGGCTGAGTGACTGTCACAGTGAGAGCAGGCTTTGCTGTTTCTGTGGCTGTAGTATTCTGCGTATCAGACGCTTTTTTATTAGAAAATTTATAAGCAATTAAAGCAATAATAAAAGCTAAAATGATCACAATAAGAGTGATCCATACTTTTGAACTTATGCTTTTTTTCTGCAAAGGATCATGCAAAGTCATTTTTAACTTTTAAATAAATCAAGATAGCTCAGTATGTCTAAGTGATGAATCATTGGTCAAGAGGATATTACTTAAGTTTTAAGGAATAAAGTTTGAGCGTAGGGTGAAAGAATCATCTTATATCAAGGAGTGTTGACACTTAACAGTTCTGTTCAATAAAAAGCAGGGTCTATACCTTGGCTAGAGCAATAAGTGTATAAGCTTGAGTTCGGTTATAGTGTGGTATAGATAAGCATATAAAAGATAATAAAGGTTTAAATAAAAATCATTATCATTTAATATTGTGTCGATTAAATTTCTGATCTTTTAGACCTCCCATGTTAAAAACTAAACCGTTGATTGTGCTCATGGCACTTGCAACCAATACAGCAGTTGTTCATGCAGAACAACTTGAAAACTCCTCTAGCACTTCTGCAAGTGATCATACACAACAATTGAGTACGATCACCGTTCAAGCCAGTGCTGATGCATCTGCAGATGGTTTAACACCTGAATTTGCAGGTGGTCAAGTCGCAACAGGTGGTAAGGTGGGCGTATTTGGAAATCAAAATAATCTAGATACACCATTTAGTTTGACAAGCTATACCAATCAATATATTCAAGATCGCCAAGCAGAAAGTGTAGGCGATGTTTTGCAAGCAGATTCAGCGGTACGAACTGCAAAAGGTTTTGGTAATTTTCAAGAAGCTTATTTCATCCGTGGTTTTATCTTAGCATCTGATGATACTGCTTATAACGGATTGTATGGGATTTTACCTCGTCAATATATTCCAACTGAACTTTTTGAACGTGTTGAAGTATTCAAAGGTGCTTCAGCATTTTTAAATGGTGCAATACCTGGCGGGACAGGAATTGGTGGTTCAATTAACCTCTTACCAAAGCGAGCTGGAAATGAGCCACTCAATCGTGTGAGTGCTGGTACAGATTTTAATGGGGGTTATCTTTCTACGGATGTCGCAAGACGTTTCGGTGAAGATGATAAATTCGGTATCCGTGTTAATGCTGCATACCGTGGTGGAAATACTGAAATTGACAAAGAAGATAATTCATTGGGATTAGCATCGATTGCAATGGATTATAAAGGTGATCAATTACGTCTTTCAGGTGATTTGGGGTATAACAATAACCGTTTGAAATCGAATCGCCCAAGTCTACGTTTAACCAATGCTGTGACTTCACTTCCAAGTGCCTCACAATATGCAAATTATCATGGTCAATCATGGACATATTCTAATGAGGAAGATTTGTTTGGTAGTTTCCGGGCTGAGTATGATTTGAACGATGCAACAACAGCTTATGCAGCTTATGGTTTCCGAAAAACTGAAGAAGATGGTGTCTATTCGAGTCAGCAACTAAGCAATACGGCAACTGGAGCGACAAAATTATCTGCTTCTACAATTCCTCGTAAAGACACCAATCAAACTGCTGAAATTGGTGTAAAGACGAAATTTGAAACAGGTGCATTAAAGCATAACGTCGTGGCTTCTAGTTCAATTTACCGTGCAGATAAACGTTATAGTTATGGTTATGCAACAAGTTTAGATGATAATTTCTATAACCCTATTTATACATCAGATTCTAAAATTGACAAATGGTTAGGGGCTGCTGGTACATATCCAAAAGCAGGTTTAAGCACGTTAAGAAGTATAGCTTTAGGTGATAATATTTCTGCATTGAATGATCGTTTAACAGTCATGCTTGGTGCTCGTTATCAAGAAATTGATCAAGACGTTTATTCATACGGGACATATAAGTACAACATCAGTGAAAATAAAGTTACACCTGCTTTAGGTGTAAGTTATAAATTGACACCTGAAGTGGCGGTTTATGCAAACTATATTGAAGCACTCGTCCAAGGCGATGCAATTCAGGATAGTGTTGGGAATAATTTTATTGCCGATCCTTTTGTTTCTAAGCAGAAAGAGCTGGGCTTAAAGTATGAAAATGATTATATCGGCGGTGGATTAAGTTATTTCTACACAGATCGTCAAAAGGCTTCTGTGAATACTGCGGGTACTCCACAATTGAGCCAAGCAACCAATATTCACCAAGGTATTGAGTTTAATGCTTATGGGCAATTAACAGATTCTGTGAAACTTTTAGGTGGAGCAACTTGGATTAATACGAAACAGAAGGATACTTTCCAAGGCTTATACAATGGTAATCGCGTTATTGGTGTTCCTGAGTTTCAAGCCAACGTTGAAGCAGATTGGAAATTGCCAATTGAACAAGATGTAAGTGTGAATGGTCGTGTGGTTTATACAGGTTCTACTTATGCAAATAATGCCAACACATTAAAATTGAATGATTGGACACGTGTAGATTTGGGTGCTAGCTACAAGACTCAATTTAAAAATGTACCAACGACATTAAATTTCTCAGTGAGTAATGTTTTTGATAAAGATTACTGGGCTTCAGCATCAGTAAATGATTATTCTTATTTATCATTGGGTGACCCACGTACATTTAAAATAGGTGCGACTTTTGATTTTTAATACGTGACGGATAAGAAAATGCCCCAAAAATCGGGGCATTTTTTATATAGCTAAATGACGATTAAATTGGCATTATAAAATCGTTTTTAAGCGTTTTATAACTTCTTCACATTGTGCAATATCTGCAACCAAAGCCATACGCACATGACCTTCACCAGGATTACCTTGTTCCGTTTCACGAGATAGATAACGACCTGGTAAAACTTTGATATGGGCTTTTTCCATCAACATTTTCGCAAAATTTTCATCATGATCGACTTTTAGCCAGTAGTAAAAACCTGCATCTGGTTTTTGTAATGGTAAAAGTTGTCCGAGTTCATTTTGAAATAATTCAAATTTGGCACGATACAATTTACGATTTTCTTCAACATGCACTTCATCATTCCAAGCCACGATAGATGCTAGTTGGTGCTGAACAGGCATTGCAGCGCCGTGATAAGTACGGAATTTCAAATAAGGTTTGAGTAAGTTCGCATCACCCGCAACAAAGCCTGAACGCATACCTGGTAAATTTGAACGCTTAGAGAGGGAGTGGAAAATGATACAATTTTTATAATCGTCTCGACTCATTTCAGCGCAGACTTCTAAAAGACCGACAGGTGCTTTGTCAAACCATAATTCTGAATAACATTCATCAGATGCAATGACAAAGTTGTATTGGTCAGAGAGAGCAATTAATTTTTTAAACTGCTCTTTTGATAGTACTGCACCTGTCGGATTACCTGGTGTGCAGACAAAAAGCAATGCGGTTTTTTCCCATACTTCAGCAGGGACTGCATCAAAATCACCGAGGTAGTGATTTTCTTCAGTACAGTTAATGAAGTAAGGTTTAGCTCCAGCAAGGAGTGTTGCACCTTCATAGATTTGATAAAACGGATTTGGCATCACCACATAAGGTGTTTCTTCACGGTTAATCAAAGCTTGTACAAAAGAGAAAATACCTTCACGTGTACCTGTTACAGGAATAACATGATCTTCAGCGCTGATCGAATTTAAATTAAAACGATTGCTTAACCAATTGGCAATGCTTTGACGCAGTTCAGGTAAACCTTTGCTATTTGGATAGGTTGAAAGATGTTGAAAATTATCAATGATAGCTTGTTTCACAAACTCAGGTGCAGGGTGCTTTGGCTCACCGATTGAGAGTGGAATCAAAGGCAAATCTGCAGGTTTTACATCTTGAAAAAGTTGAGTTAATTTTTCAAATGGATAAGGATGTAATAAAGACAAACTAGAGTTCATGAAACATTTACCACAATAAATTGAATGATTAAAAATAGGTGAAAATTAATGTTGCTCAAAAATTTGACTTGAGGCTTCATCTAAAGCAGCTTTTAATTTTGCGCTAAAGGCTTCAACTTCTTCATCATTTAAAGGTTTACCATCTTTTTTGGTGACAAAGAAAATATCTTCTACTTTCTCACCAAGTGTTGCAATTCTAGCAGAATGTATATCTAAACCTTGCATCATAAATAGACCACCAATGCGTGCCAATAAGCCTGGTTGGTCAAGGGTGGAAATTTCCACCATATTTTGTTGCAAGACATCATTTAGTGTTACATCGACAGTATTTTCAATATCAAAATGACGCAGTTGACGTGGAATACGACGTTGCATTAAACCAGGATATTTATCAGACTCGCTTAAGGCTTTTATAAGTGCATCTTTTACAGTTTCTTCACGTTCACGATCGGTCACTAAAGTACCAAAACGATCCAAGACCACATAAGTGTCCAAACTAAAAGCTTTGGTCGCAGTGATGATTCGTGCATCCTGAACATCGAGGTTCATACGATCTAAAATCGCCACAGTTGTTGCAAATAAATTCGGTTGATCTTGAGTATAAATAAAGATCTGCACAGCATCTTGTGCTGCTTTTCGGTGCGGTCGCATGAGCACTAATGGTGCAGGGTTGTCACCATGCTGTAAAATGGCGCGGGTGTGCCATGCAATTTCATCGGCAGATTCTTTTAAGAAATATTCATCACCCAATTCTTGCCAAACTTTTTCGACCTGATCCAGTGGAAACTCATCGACTAATTTTTCACTGGCTGCAAATTTAGTGTCTTCGATTAACATTTGATAATCGACAGGGCGACCCAATCCAGAACGAATTACATCACGTGCATGTGTATAAAGCTGGCGCATCAGTGAAGAGCGCCACGTATTCCACAGCTTAGGGTTGGTCGCATTAATATCTGCTACAGTTAATGTGTAGAGATAATCCAAATGCTCCATATCGCCAATTTTTTCAGCAAACTCTTTCACTACATCTGGATCTGAAATATCTTTTTTCTGTGCCGTCATCGACATAAGTAAATGGTTGTGAATCAGATAGGCAACTAGATTGCATTCACGTTCAGTAAAACCATGTGCGGCACAGAACTCGATTGCATCTACAGCACCAAGCTCACTGTGGTCACCCCCGCGACCTTTGGCAATGTCATGGAATATCGCAGCTAAAAATACAATGTCACGGCGAACAAGACGTTGGAATACAGAACTGACAACAGGGTAGTCTTTGGCAAATTCAGGTTCTTTAAAGCGATTTAAATTTCGAATCAACAATAAAGTATGTGCATCAACGGTATAGATATGGAACAAGTCATATTGCATCAGCCCCATGATTTGCCCAAAAGCAGGAATATAATTGCCTAAAACACCATAGCGCTTCATTGCAACCATCGTTTCATACAAACGGTATGGAGAACGAATAATCGCCATAAATAAAGCTTGATGCGCAGGATTATTTCTATAGTTTTGATCAATACGTTTGGCAGCTAAAGTGAGCAAACGTAGAGTGCGCGCACGAATTCCTTCGATTTCAGGACGATTCGCCATGATGTAGAAAATTTCTAAAATTGCACTTGGGTTTTCAGAAAAAATCTTATGATGTTGAACTGCAAGCTTGCCATCAACCAGTTTGAAATGTTCGTTAATATTTTCAATTTGACGCTCATAATCAGGCAAACGTGGCGTAATGACCGACTCATTGAAATAAGCCAATAACATTTCATTTAAGGTTGAAACCTGTTGCGCTGTGCGATAATAGCGCTTCATGAATTGTTCAATTGGATAATTATGGTGTTGTTCTTCGGTACGTGTATAACCGAATTTTGCAGCTATATCACGTTGATAATCAAATAATAAGCGATTTTCATCACGTTTAGTTAAACGATGTAAATGATGACGAATCTCCCAAAGGAAGTTTTCAGCTTCTTCGAGTACGCCCAATTCAAACTCTGAAATAAAACCTAAATGGACAAGGTCATAAATACGATTGACACGGAAATGACGTTTGGCAATCCAGCCGATTTGGTTAATGTCACGGATTCCGCCTGGCGCATTTTTAATATCAGGTTCTAAGTTGCTTTCAGTATTATTGTGTTGCGCATAACGATGCGCTTGTTCGGCCATTTTCGCATCAAAAAAGGTTTTATCTGTCCACGTTTGTGACACGACTCGACGTGGCCATTTGGAAAGATGAGAGTTGCCTGTGATTAAACGTGCTTCAATCAACGAAGTCGCAACCGTTAAATCACTGGTTGCTTGCTCAAAGCAACAACGAATGGTACGAACACTGATACCGGGTTTAAAATTACCCACATCCCAAAGTGTTGAGATAAAATCCGTCACAACTTTTTCTTGTTCAGCAGAGAGATCCTCTTCTGACAAAATCATGATGTCGACATCGGAATAGGGCAACATTTCACGTCGCCCATAACCACCGACGGCAAATAAACCCAAATCAGTTTGATCAAGCCCTGAACGCTTCCACAAATAAGTTAAAGCTTCATCGACAAGGTTTGAACGTGTGCGAACAATTTCACGTATAGACGTGCCATGATCATACGCCTCTGTTAACTGTTGCTCGACATCGGTACGCCATTGATTGAGTATCTTAATGTCGTGAGTGTCGTTTACATATTCCAACAGTGGAGAGGTGTTGATCATGAATCTTTTGTCCGCAAATTTATAGGTTAATTATGAAAGTCCGTTTAGACTAATTAACAATGACTTTTGAAGCAGTATCTTGTGCAAGTTCACGTGCTTTGTCTGTTGTTTCAGCACGCGCTGTTGCTACGCCCATACGACGACGTTTAAATCCTTCAGGCTTTCCGAATAGACGTAAATCTGTCGCAGGATTTTGTAATGCAAGATTTAAGCCAGAATAGGAAAGATTATTCGCATCCTTTCCAGCATAAATTACCGCACTGGCTGCAACACTATGACGTTCAGTATTCACTGGTAAACCTAAAATCGCACGTGCATGAAGTTCAAATTCACTTTGGAATTGTGACGCAAGTGTGACTAAGCCAGTATCGTGTGGACGAGGTGATACCTCACTAAACCATACTTTGTCACCTTTTACAAACAGTTCCACCCCAAAGATTCCACAACCACCAAGGGCTACAGTGACTTTATTGGCAATACGTTTTGCTTCTTCTAAAGCAGCCTCTGTCATGGCTTGAGGTTGCCAGCTTTCTACATAGTCACCTGAATCTTGACGGTGTCCAATTGGGTCACAGTATGAAGTTTCAATTACACCTGTTTCAGGATTTTTTGAACGGACTGTAAGTAAAGTAATTTCAAAGTCAAAATCAATTTGTGATTCAACAATTACAGTGCCTTGATTTACACGACCACCCGTTTGCGCATATTCCCAAGCTGCATCGACTTCAGCATATTCTTTGACACGTGATTGTCCTTTACCTGAAGAAGACATCACAGGTTTTACAAAGTTCGGATAACCGATGTCATCACAAGCCGCACGGAAGCTTTCTAAAGTGTTGGCAAAACGATAGGCAGAAGTTGGTAAGCCGAGTTCTTCAGCAGCTAAACGGCGGATGCCTTCACGGTTCATGGTGAGATTGACTGCTTTTGCAGATGGAATCACGGTCGCAATATTTTCTTGTTCGATTTCGACTAAGACTTGTGTTGCAATCGCTTCAATTTCAGGAACGATTAAATTTGGTTTTACTTTTTCGATGAGTGCTTTTAATTCTGTCGGATCTGCCATATTTAAGGCATAAGAGAAATGAGCAACTTGCATGGCAGGTGCATCTTCATAACGATCTGCCGCGTGAACTTCTACACCAAGTCGTTGTAGTGAAATCACCACTTCTTTACCAAGTTCTCCTGAACCTAACAGTAAAACTTTAAACGCAGATGATTGAAGTGGAGTGCCAAGGGTAACGCTCATGCTTTTCTTCCATGCTTTGGGTTAGTGGTTTTAAGCATAGCAGAACTATGGACTGTGTAGCGCTTTGATTGACATAAAATCGTATTTTTTGTTGGATAAAAACCTAAGAAACTCGGATAGAATAAAAGTAATAATTACGAAAAAAATGATATTGAAATGGATGAAGAAATTTACAATTCAAAATGTAGGCAGAGGTATTTAAGCTTTAACCAATATATCAAGTTAAAAAATGAAACTTTAGGGACAATTGAACTTTTTAAAATACAGCCAACAGGAGTTGGAAAGTCATTACATGAGAGATGGTTGTATTCGAAAGCGATTGTGGCTGAAAATAGCTTTTTATTGTGGCGTTTAGAATATACGGCGGGTAAGAATATTGATGATTTAAGAAAAGATTTTGAACATGTCATTTCTTTTTATGAGCAGTATGCTAGTGCGTTAAGAACATATCATAAAGATAATAATAGAAGTGTATTTGATCTAGAAAATGTAAATGAATATTGTGAATATATTGGGTTAATTAGTATATGTTATCTTTTGCATTTAAAAAGTCTCATTAGGCGTGTAGCAACACTAGTTGATGGTGTAGAGCGGATGAATGCTGGACAGGATTGGTTAATCGAAGAATTTCTATCGTTTGGAGATTTAGAAAGATATGATTGTGAATCTGTGTTAGTTCCTCAACCCTATTTAAATTTGTGCGAAGCATTTTCAGCACAAGATAATGATGTTTCATATTTATTTTTAAGAAAATTTTTAAAAAAATGGTACAGTGAACTTAAGGCAACATCATGGCATGATACACATAAAAGTGGTCAGGAATATTACGGTTATTGGAGTTTTGAAACGGCATGTTCTGTTATACTGTTAGAATTAGACTCTGATGAAGAGCTTCAACAATCAGTATATTATCCTAAAGATTTAGTAAACTTTTATAAAAATTACCAATGAAATTAATTTATAAAGATATATATGTATAAACCACACCATACGCCAAAGCCGCAGTCAACGTCGCTAAAACAATACGTTTAAATTTAAAATATAATCCAGTCAGAACGATAAAACCAACCAACATGGCAAAACTTTTATTCGGTGTTTCTATTAATGGTGGAAGTGTTGCAACAACAAGCATCGAACTGATCGCAGCGATTCCGATACTGCCTAAAGCGATTTTTAGCCAAGTCGCACCACGATTCTGAGTGTTTTTTTTGCTTTTTTGAATCACATAAAATGGACCAAAGCGCGATGCAAAATTTGCAATACCGACCAAGATCCCCACTAAAATAATCTGTAGATCCATGTTAAATACTCACTTCATCATGTTGTTTTAAAACATAATGCTTAAATAACCCTGCTAAAATACCTGATGTAATGCCAATAAAAATCGCAGCAGACATATTGATGAAATAGCACGCCAAAGCAGAAACAATCAAAGATACTGCAACGACAAAAGTATGCTTTTTCTCAAAGGCAGCAAGTAAGAAACTTAAGAACAGTGCAGGAAGTAGGAAGTCTAAAGCAGCTTGTAGGAATTGAGGTAAATCACTGACTTGGTCGGCAAATAAACCACCTAAAAAAGAACCCAATGCCCAAGATAACCAACTAAAAAGACTTAAGCCGAGCATCCAAGATTCAGACCATTCCTGACGTCTTTGCGAAAGTTTGATCATTCCTGCGGCAAAAACCTCATCGGTCAAACCCCAAGACCAGATTGCAGTTTTCTTTAAATTTAAACGATCTTGAATCAGATTTTGCAAGGCTGGACCATAGAGTACATGCCGAATATCTAAAGCGATGACGGTCAAAGCTGTCATCCAGATCGAAGTCCCACTACCGAGTAAAGCAACAACAAGGAATTGACTCGCACCCGCATACATAGAACAAGAGAGGAATAAAGCTTCCCAAGCACTAAAACCAAATTGAGTTGCAGAAACGCCGAAGGCAAAAGAAACGGGGAGGTAAGTAAAAATAATAGCTTGACTATCTTTAGCACCTTGCCAAAAGCCAGCAGTTTGAACTGGAGGATTGTGCTCGGACACAGGACACCTAAAACGCAGAATAAAACAAAAGGTAAATTCAAGATTGAGTATTCTACCTGAATTTACTAGCATAGTACCGAATTGTTTAAGTAGGCGTAACTTTATGTTCGCAAATCAGTCGAAATTATTATTGAGTATCGCTTTGATTCTCACTGGATTGAGTTTACAAGCATGTGGTAATTCATCTGACGAAGCAAAACCTAAATATGAAGTAAAACCTGCACCTAAACTGACCAATGACGCGACCGCCTACGCCAATGCGGCGTGGAAACTCATTAACGAAGTCGATCCTTTTGTTTATCGTAAACAATTGAATCTGATTGAAAATAATGTCAGAAAACCAGTTCGCAAGTTAAGTACAGATTGGCGTATCAATGTAAAAATGACTGATTCAGTGACTGAAGGTAAATATGCTTTATGTCGAAAAGCACTAACCAGCTTAGACACATGGGCGCGCTCAACACTTGAAAAAGATAAGCAAATGCAGAAAAATCAACTTAATTACGAGCGTGATAAAGCACAGTGTAAAGAGGCGATTGATAATCCAAGTCTTGGCAATACAAAGGCGAATAATAATCTTTTCTAATAGACTGGTTCTTAGCTTCTAAGAGTAAAGCATTTAAGATTAAATTAGCAAAATGGCGAGTCATTCAACTCGCCATTTTTGTATTAGCATGTTTTTAATTGAAAATCTGTAAATCTAAAACTTATGGTTTTAAAGGATTCGTTGTCGCAGTTTTAACTGCTTTATCTTTTGCAGCTACAGTTTTTGCTTTCTCTGCTTCTAGTTTGGCTTTAGCTGTGTCAGCTTTGGCTTTTGCATCAGCTTTGGCTTTTGCATCAGCTTTAGCTTTTGCAGCGGCATCTGCTTTTGCTACGGCTTGAGTTGGTTTCTCTGTAATCGCCTTAGTCGTCGTGGTTGCTTTATCTTTAGCAGCTGTTGCGTCAGCTTTTGCATTAGATGCGACTTGATTTGGTTTTTCAGCAACAGCTTTAGTGGCAGTCGTTGCTTTGTCTTTAGCTGTCGTTGCATCTGTTTTAGCTTTTGTTGCTGCCGCAGCACCAGATACTGGAACGCATTTTCCGCCTTTATGATTCGGCCCCGTACCGCCAACCAATGTCGTACCTTTAGGACATGCAAAAGCAGAAGCGCTAAGTACAGTAAATAATCCAGCTGTGATGTATGTTGTGATTTTTTTCATTCGTTTCAACTTGTTTTTTGATGGCATTAGCGCCTAATGAGAATGTAATATTTTGAAGAATATTTGAAAAGAGGGTAATCGTGAATTAAAGCAGTAATTTATAGGATTAATGCATCTTTTTTTATCTTTTAATGTTGAATTAAGTAATAGTTTTGAAGTCACCAATTTATTGTTTTATATTTTACACGGACTTATACCAAGATATTTATGCTGTGATATACAGTCATTTTTATATTTAAAATAATGGTTTAGCTTAGATGGAGTGGATAGATAAGCACTTACAGTAAAACAGAAATATTGTACCCAAAGATATTTAATCATGATGTTGCGCAATCTGATAAAGCTGTTCAATATTTAAAATTTCAATTTTTTTAAATGCAATTTTTAAAATGCCTTGTTGTTCAAGGGCATGTAACTCTTGGTTAATGGTTTGTCTGGAACATTTCAGCATCAGTGCCAATTGCTCTTGGGATAGGTGAATGGTGTTATTTTCGATCTGTACGTGATTACCATAGCCATTTAAAATAAAGACAAGGCGTTGTGCCAAACGTTGTTGAATGTGTTGAGTCTGAATTGAAATTAATTCTAAAAATGCCAAGCGTAGCTTTTGGCTGGTGAGCTGAGCGATATGAAACCAAAACTGCGGATTGTCGTTGAGCATATTTTGAATGGCATGATCAGGGATTTGCAAAATTCTACAAGTTGTCACTGCAATGGCATCATGCGATCTCGGCTGTTGATCGACGAGAGAAATTTCCCCAAACCACATAATCGGTTCAACAATAGCAGCGACAGATTCATTGCCCTCAATATCGATATAGCCTAAGCGAACACGACCTTCTAAAACTGCATAAATTCCATTGAAAGCATCACCAGATCTAAAAATCGCTTGGTCACGTTCATAACTTTGATATGCAGAATGTTGCTGAATAAACTGTTGAAATAATTCAGGCAGTTGCGAATACCATAAATTATTATTGAGTAATTCAATATCCTTTGAATTCAGCACAACTCATCCTTTTAATTTTTGATTACTTCAGGGCTTAAAATATCGTATTTGTCAGCTAGCCGACAACTTATAACTTGAAATTTTTATATAGTTAAAACATTAATCGAACAAGGATGTAGTAAATGACCAAGCTAGAACAACTATTAAGCCAATATGCGGCATATCATTTAGATCATAAAAATGTACTGACGCATTTCATTGGTATTCCGATGATTGTATTTTCAATCATGTGCTTAACTGCAAGAGCTGGCTTTTTGGTGTCAGGTTTTGAAATAACACTCGCCTTAATTTTATTGTTTTTAAGCGTGATTTATTATTTTAGCCTAGATAAAGCCTTAGGTTTACTCATGTTGGTGATTTATGCGATTGCCTATCCATTTGCGTATAAAATTGCACAATTGGGCATGGGCGCTTGGTTAACAATCAGTATAGGAACTTTTGTGGTGGGTTGGGTTTTTCAATTCGTGGGACATTTCTATGAAAAGAAAAAGCCTGCATTTGTCGATGATCTTGTTGGTCTAGCAATTGGTCCATTATTTGTTTTGGCTGAAGCTGTATTTTTATTGGGTTTCCGTAAAGATCTACAAGCTAAAATGTTAGAAGAGGCAAGACAGCAACGCCGTGCAATGGATGAAAAGTCATTACACACAGTGCATGCTAAATAAAAAATTGAATTGAATAAGCCTCTTTAAACTGATTTAAAGGGGCTTATTGATGCACATTTACTTATAGATCGGTTTATTTAGAATACAAATTCTTTGAAGAATAAAATTAGTCCAAAGAAAAGGATTGAGATTCCGAGAGCGAATTTTAACCTTTTTAAGAATGGATGATTAAAGTTTGGCATGCTAGAGGTTGCTATTTCATCGTATAGCTTCTAAATAACGACGATTGACTTCTTGCCAATTCACCACATTAAAAAATGCGCCAATATATTCAGGACGACGGTTTTGATATTTTAAATAATAAGCATGTTCCCAGACATCCAAAGCTAGAATTGGTGTATTGCCATGCATTAAAGGTGAATCTTGGTTGGCACTACTTTCAACGATGATTTTCTTTTCAGGTGTAATACTCAACCATGCCCAGCCGCTACCAAAACGGGTTAAAGCAGCTTTGGTAAAAGCATCTTTAAAAGTATCAAATCCGCCTAATTCTTGCTCAATTGCCAGTGAAATTTGACCAACAGGTTGTCCACCACCTTGAGGGCTCATGATTGTCCAAAATAAACTGTGATTGGCATGTCCGCCGGCATTGTTGATTACATTGTTTTTAAGTTCAACAGGGACTTCATTGACTTTTTTTACCAGTTCTTCTACTGAAAGTTTTTCCCACTCAGTTCCTTCAATCGCAGCATTGATATTATTGATATAGGTTTGATGATGCTTAGTATGATGGATTTCCATTGTTTTTGTATCAATGTTAGGTTCAAGTGCATCGTATGCATAAGGGAGTTGAGGAAGAGTATAAGCCATTAAATTGAACCCTGTGTTTATTTGATAATGAGAATCATTATTAAATAAAAATTATGATTATGCAAATCTTTATCCTTTAGTTCGATACTGCTTAGTTTGAGCGGGCGTTGAATATTTTAAGTGAGCGAATACAGTATTTTGATTTTTAATGACTTTAAAATAAAAAAACCACCCTGATCAAGGATGGTTTTGTTGAACTTAAATATTCGGAAAATTACACATTAAAACGGAAGTGCAAAACGTCGCCATCTTGAACAACGTAAGTTTTACCTTCTAGACGCCATTTCCCAGCTTCTTTTGCGCCGTTTTCACCGTTGTATTGAACAAAGTCATCATAGGCTACACATTCAGCACGGATAAAGCCTTTTTCAAAATCAGTGTGAATTACACCAGCCGCTTGAGGAGCAGTTGCACCAATTTTTACAGTCCAAGCACGTACTTCTTGTACTCCAGCTGTAAAGTAAGTTTGTAGACCCAAAAGACCATATCCTGCACGAATGACCACGTTTAGACCTGGTTCTTCCATGCCCAAAGCTTCTAGGAATTCAGCACGATCTTCATCTTCAAGTAATGAAATTTCAGCTTCGATTTGGTTGCAAAGTGGCACTACAATTGCATTTTCTTCAGCAGCTAACTTTTTCACAGCTTCTAAATGTGGGTTATTTTCAAAACCATCTTCAGCAACGTTCGCGATGTACATGGTTGGTTTTAAAGTCATTAAACCAAAACCACGAACCAATTTGCGTTCATCATCATCAAGGTCAGCGGCACGTGCAGGTTTACCTTCATCCAATAGTGGCTGAATTTTTTCTAAAACTGCTTTAACCGCAATCGCTTCTTTGTCGCCACCTTTTGCAGATTTTGTTAAACGTAACAAAGCTTTAGCAACAGCATCCAAATCTGCAAGTGCAAGTTCAGTATTGATGGTTGCGATGTCATCTAATGGATCAATTTTACCATTTACATGAATCACGTTTTCGTCTTCAAAACAACGAACCACATGTGCAATTGCATCTGTTTCACGGATATTCGCAAGGAATTGGTTACCCAAACCTTCACCTTTAGATGCACCAGCTACTAAACCTGCAATATCAACGAATTCCATCGTTGTTGGAATCACACGTTGTGGTTTAACGATCTCAGTCAATTTGTCTAAACGTGGATCTGGAACTGGAACGATGCCTGTGTTTGGTTCAATGGTACAAAATGGGAAGTTTTCCGCAGCAATAGCAGCTTTAGTCAATGCATTGAAAAGTGTAGATTTACCCACGTTCGGCAAGCCGACAATACCGCAATTAAAACCCATGAAATAACTCACAAAGTGTTATATAAAAATTGCCGATGATTTTACATGAAAGCGATGATAAAGTCAGGTCTTAGACTTAAGATTAAAATGAGTTATCTAAAAGTCTCACCAGATCTAATAGATCAGTTGCATGTAAATCATTATCAACACACGGCGAAACGTCTTTAATTCTGGATGAACCAAATTCTAATGGTCTTTTAATATAAGCGGTATGCAAGCCACATTCACGTGCTGCTTCCAAGTCGGAATGATGTGCTGCAACCATCATGACTTGTTCAGGTCTGATATTAAGCAATTCAGCCACACCTAAATATGTCTTTGGTGAAGGTTTGTAGGCTCTAAAGTTTTCTGCTGAAAAAATATAATCCCAAGGTAACTTGGCATGTCTAGCCATATCAACCAAAAGACGAATATTTCCATTAGAAAGCGTACAAATAATATATTTTTCTTTGAGTTGTTCTAGAGCTTTGACCGAATCTTGCCATGGAACCAATCTATGCCATACATGATTTAAATGGATGATTTGCGCTTCACTCAAACGATCGATTTTATATTGAATCAATAGGCTATCCAAAATCATGCGATGTAAATCATCAATCGAAGTCCAAGGTAATTCACCTGCAAGTACCTTATCCATAGCGGGACGGTAGCCAACACGCCAGTCCAGTGCAAATTGATTTGCATCAATTGCCAAATTCATTATTTCAATTTCTTGAACAATGGATGAATGCCAATCAACAACAGTACCGAAAATATCGAATGCCAGAACTTTAATTTGACTGAAATCACGCATAGCGGAATACCCAATTTTTATTATTCATGGTTTTTATAATTTGTTTTGAACAATTTGCATATAGTGAGAGGCATTTGTTTTTAATCTGTTCACTATTTCAACGTAAAATAATTGCCCAACTTTCGAGTTAGGCAATTTGGATTCTATATTTTTCGTTTATCCAACTGACTCGCTAAACTATCTCCAAAAGCTTGTACGAGCATGACGAGTGCAACCAAAACCACGATCACTGCAAACATGATTTGCATATCAAAACGTTGGTATCCGTAGCGATAGGCAATATCACCCAAGCCACCTGCACCAATAGCACCGGCAATCGCAGAAGAGTTAATCATGGTCACGATGGTGACAGTAAAACCAGCAACAATTCCAGGTAAAGCTTCAGGCAGAAGGACATGCCAAATGATTTGTTTGCGATTACAACCCATCGCTTGAGCAGCTTCAATCAGACCTTGATCAACTTCCCGTAGACTGACTTCTGCGATACGTGCAAAGAAAGGCGTTGCAGCTAAAGTCAGTGGAACGACTGCTGCCCAAACTCCATAACTTGTTCCGACAATCCAACGTGTAAGCGGAATCAGCGCAACCATTAAAATCAAAAAAGGGACAGAACGCGTGATGTTAATTACTGTACCAAGTGCATGATTAATTTTTTTGGAGGGATAAATGCCTTGCTCAGAGGTATTGACCAATATAACAGCCAAAGGTAAACCAATTAAAAAGGCAACTACGGCAGACACGCCAACCATGATTAAAGTATCAATCGTACCTGTCAGTAATAAATCAATGAGTTGGTCTTGCATAGCCGAGTACCTCAATTTGCGCAATGTAATGTTTTAGTTTTTCTTGTAGATGTTGAATGTCGAGATCTGTTTGAGCAGTCCCAACAATGAGTGTTCCAATCAAATGCCCTTGAATGCTGTCAATATGGCTTTGATATAAATGCACAGAATGATCAAATGCCTGAAAGACTTGAGTTAAATCAGGTGAATGTTTCGGATCAGTTTCATAACGAAGTTTGACAATGCTATGTGTTGAATCATTGTGCAGTTCACGATTCACTTGAAACGGTAAATCCAATTGTTCTAAGTTCAATAATTCCTGCGTGATTTTTTGCTGTGGCTGTGAAAATACCGACCACACTTGCCCCGATTCAACAATTTCACCATGTTCAATCACCACGACTTGATCGCAAATTTCACGAATAACTTGCATTTCATGGGTAATTAAAACAATGGTAATCCCTAATTCTCGATTGATTTTTTTCAATAAAGACAGCACCACTGAGGTGCTTTCAGGGTCAAGCGCAGAAGTCGCTTCATCACAAAGTAAAATCTCAGGATGATGCACCAAAGCGCGAGCAATCCCAACACGTTGTTTTTGTCCGCCAGACAATTGAGCAGGGTAGTTATTGGCTTTACTGTCCAAACCGACCAGTGTGAGCGCTTCATTCACACGTGTTTCGATTTCAGCTTTATTCACATGCGCTATTTTTAAAGGCAGTGCAACATTTTCCCAAACAGTTTTGGCTGACATGAGATTGAAATGCTGAAAAATCATGCCAATTTTTTGACGCGTTTGAATCAATTCAGCATGACTCAATTCCGCTAAATTCTGTTGATGAATATGAATACTGCCCTCGGAAATACTTTCCAAACCATTTAAGGTGCGAATCAGTGATGATTTTCCTGCACCACTTTTACCGATGATGCCGAAAATCTTGCCTTGTGGGATATCGAGGTTGATGTTTTTCAGTGCATGAGTTTGTTGATTTTGCCCATCATAATATTTATTGAGATCTCGAATTTTAATATGAGGGACTGAAAAATCGACCTGTGAGCCGAAGCTAACCATGTTTATTCTCCTTATTTCCAGCCTGCAAACCACATGTCTTTACCGAAATCTTTGTCTAAAATTTCACGGACTTGTTGTGAGTTTTGGAAAGCATGGATAAATTTTGCTAATTTTTGATTTTGGTCTTGATAATCACTGCGTGTAACAAAAAGAATCGCGTACTTTTTATCAATCGGATCTAAGAACAATGCGCTGTGTGGATCTGCTTTTTTCGCCATATTTAGATAATGAGGGAAACCAAAAATCAGATCAGCATCGTCATAAGCTAAAGCAGTTTGTGGACCTTCAACTTCTAAAAATTTCAATTGCTTAGGATTGGCGACAATATCTTGAAGGGTAGACAATTCATTATTGACATCTTTGATTTGAATTAATCCCGCACGGTGCAATAAGATCAATGCACGTGCTGAATTTACAGGATCACTTGGAATAACCACACGCGCATTTTGTGGCAATGCGCCTAAGGATTTATATTGTTTTGAATATAAACCGACATGACTACCACTGCCTGTACCAAAAGCGTGTAAATCGTAATTGGTCTGTTTAATGGCATTTTTAAGAAATACACTTTGTTGGAAAAAATTCGCATCAATGTCACGGTTTTGTACTGCAACATTCGGTGCTTGCCAATCCGAAAATTCTACCAATTTGACGTGAATACCATCTTTTTCAACTTCATTGGCAACCGCTTGTAAAAGCTCTGCATAAGGTGGGCTGATGCCTATGGTCAAGACATTATCTTGCTGTTGATTTTTGACATAGCGATAGCTGAATAGCCCAACTACGACAAGAATAACGATAAGCCCAATGATCAGATTTTTGCTTTTGAGTTTGGAAACTTGAGACATGATTTATTCCTTATTTCCAACCTGCAAACCATAGGTTTTCACCGACATCATCATTTAAAGCTTGTTTCACTTTGTCAGATGTTTGATAAATTTTAATAAATTCTTTTAACTGTTCTGCTTTCTTAGGATGGGTTTGCTCATAATCGTCTTTCACCACAAATAAAATGGCATAACGGGTATTGGTATTGTCATCCAATAACAAAGCTTTATTTGGATCAATTGTTTTTGCTAAACGTAAATAGAGTGGATAGCTAAATACCAAATCGGCATCATCAACTGCACGTGCAGTCTGCGGTCCTTCAACTTCGATGAAATTAAAATGCTTTGGATTTTCTGTAATGTCTTGCAAATTCGACAAATGATTTTCAGGATCTTTGAGCGTAATGAGTTTGGCTTGTTGTAATAGCAATAAAGCACGTCCTTGATTCACAGGATCATTGGGAATCACCACACGAGCATTTTCAGGCACAGCATCTAAGGAATTATATTTTTTAGAATAAAGCCCAACATGGGTTGCAACACCTGTGGCAATCGGTTTGAGCTTAAAGCCTGTTTCTTTGGTGGCATTGCTTAAAAATGGCTGATGTTGAAAATAGTTGGCATCAATATCACCATGATTCAGCGTGATATTGGGTGTATTCCAATCTGAAAATTCGACGAGTTTTATATGAATCCCTTTTTGCTTTGCTTCATCAACCGCAACTTGTAAAGGTTTTGCAAATGGTGGACTAATCCCCAGGGTAATCTCTTCTGAACCTGCTTTTTTATGCTGATTCCAATAAATTAATCCTGCGATGACCGCGATAATAATCACACCAAGTACAATAAACTTGTTTTTGGATTGTTGTGATTTGGCTGTTGTATTTGTTTGAGTCATAAGTTGCCCCGAATATAGTGAATATTTAAAATGAAGTCGTTTTAAGCACTTTGCTTTTGCTTAGGTATTGCATCTGTGCTATTTAATGTGTTCGAGTTATCTTTTGAGTTTTGACATCGAAAATGTGAAGCAGGGTGTAGCGCTGTAAGATGATCGCCATGTTGAAAGATTTTTTGGCGTAAAGAGCCTTGCGCATATTGAGTCTTAAATCGTCCCCGTTGTTGGAGTTCTGGAATCACATATTGAATAAAGTCATGATGTGATTCAGGTGCTACTGTGCGCGTCAGGTTAAAACCATCAATCCCTGTTTCATCAATCAGTTGAATCAGTTTTTCAGCAATGGTTTGACCACTCCCGATGATCAGTGGATAACGTCCGCCAAGTTTGTGCTGTGCTTTTAAATCATTTGGCGTGATTTTGTTTTCTTTAAACTTATTATTCACCGATGCAATGCTATTGGTTTGACGATAAGGAATCGCTTCATCATCTGCATATTGCGCGAGATTAATCCCCACTGAACTTGAGAAATGCGCCAAACCTGCTTCAGGGCTTGCATAACTTGCATATTCTTCAAGTTTTTGCTGTGCCAATACATCCGTTTCAGCGGTGACGACTGTAATACCGACAAAGATTTTAATGTCCTCAGGGTTGCGACCTTGTTGCACAGCCAATTCACGAATTTTATTAACCTGCTGTTTGAGCTTTTCAGGTTGGTCACCGCCAATAAACACACATTCGGCATGTCGGGTAGAGAAGGCCAAACCACGAGGTGATGCACCTGCTTGAAACAGTACAGGCGTGCGTTGTGGCGAGGGTGAAACTTGGAATACCCCCTCACTTTGATAGAAACGACCTTGATGTTGAATCTGATGGACTTTATGAGGATCAGTGAAAATTCGATTTACTTTATCTTTACGAATCGCATCATTTTCCCAAGAACCTTCCCAATATTTATAGCAAAGCTCTAAGAACTCTTCGGCTTGTTCATAGCGCAGATCATGGTCTTTTAAACCCTTTTGACCAATTAAACGCTCGGCACTGTCCAAATACCCTGTGACAATGTTCCAACCGATACGGCCTTGGGTGAGATGATCTAAACTCGCAAAGCGCCGTGCAAATTGATAAGGCGTTTCATAACTTAGATTGACTGTAATTCCAAAACCTAAGTTTTGAGTCACACTCGCCATCGCTGAAACCAATGTCGATGGATCATGGCTTGGCAATTGAATAGATTCTTTCAGTGTCAAATCTATACCATTCTGATATACATCATAGACCCCTGTAATATCGGCAATAAATAAACCATCGAACAATCCTGCTTCCAAGGTTTTTGCAAGATCAGTCCAATAACTGAGCTCATTGAAACGATGTGATTCATCACGAGGATGCGTCCACAAACCATGATTGATATGACCCACGCTGTTCATATCAAAAGCATTGAGTAGAATTTGCTTTTTTTGCGTTGATTTTTGAGATGTATTTGTCATTACAATGTCCCTCTGCGTGGTGGAAGAATATTGTTCAGCACATAATTTCCAATAAAGTAATATTTCCAACGAGATGCATCATGCAAGGTATGTACACGAGCATTGCGCCAATGACGATCTAAGCCATCCACACGCTGACTGCCTCGACTTCCTGCAAGTTCAATTAATTTCGATGATGCTTTGAGCGCTGTTTCTGTACTGTGCGCACGAACCTTTGCGACATCGATTGAAGCTTTGGCAATATTCTCAGCAGTTGGATGAGGCTTTGCTAGATCAATCGATTGAGCCGCTTGTTTGAGGAGTACTTCACTTGCTCGAACATCAGCTGCTACACGACCCAATTCATAAATGGTTAATGGATCTTGATCTGCACTTTCTACTTTGGCATCGACCCAAGCCCGTGCCTTTTTCACACTTTGAATGGTTTCTTCAAATGCAGCTCGGGCGATGCCTGTTTCAATTGCAGCATGCATGATTTGCGCAAAAGGACCGACCAAGGTGGGTTCGGAAAATGCGCGATCAAAACGCACTACATCTTCTGCTTCAACAAAAACTTGATTGAATTTAACCGTACCGCTACCTGTCGTTTTTTGTCCAAAACCTGTCCAATCATTGATACGTTGAACGCCTTGAGCATCGGCTGAAATAAAAGCAAGGTATTCACGATCCTCTGCATCACGGACAAGCGTTGGAATACGATGTGCAAATAAGCTGCCTGTGCAATAGAATTTTTCACCATTCACCACAAAGCCATGCTGATTTTGAGCTTGCGCAATTTGGGTATGTTTTTGCGCTGCGGTTTTGGTCTTAAACTCTGCCAATGCATTGCCATAACGCGCACCTGCGAGTACTTCGGCATAGAACTTTTGCTTTTGCGTTTCTGTGCCATTATTGCGCAGTACTTCCAAAGCATAAAAATGGTTCTGCGGAATTTGTCCGATTGAACCATCTACACCACTCAAAAGTGCAATGATTTTCGCCACAGTCAGACTGGAAACTTCCGCACCACCATATTGCTTTGGTACTGTAATTGCCCATAAACCTGATTGGCTAAAGGCTTCAATTTCCTCAAAAGGCAAAAGACGTTCAGCATCTCGTTGAATCGCACGTTCTTTAAATTGCACACTTAAGGCTTCGGCAATCTCTAAAGCCTCTGCATCAGTTTTGATTATATGTGCTTTGCCAAAGCCTAGATTTGCAACGGTTTCAGTGTGTTCAGACTTATAAATATTTTGAAAAGTGGTCATCTTAATTCCCCTGATGAATGATTTTTACTGTGTGTTAAATCCAAGCATGGCGTTGGTTTTGCACACCATTGAGGTAAAAATTACCAATGGCATAAAATTTCCAACGCACAGGGTCATGTAGGGTATGCACGCGGGCATTGCGCCAATGTTGATCGAGATTGTGTGTCTCCAAACTTGAACGGCTACCACCAAGTTCAATCAGCTTTTCAGAAATATGCAGGGCAGCATCATTGGCATAGACTTTGGCTTCAGCCACAATGATCGAAGCTTTACTGGCTTCTTCAGGTGTAACAATCTCTTGAGAATCAAGTTGATCAAGATATTCAGCCGCTTCATCCAACAGTAAAATAGAAGCATCAAGCAAAATATTCAGTTTGCCGACTTCCTGTAGGGTGTAGGCTTCAAAACTGGCTTTCTCGACATTGGCATCGACAATAGGGCGTGCTTTATGAATCGTAGAAATTGTTTCGGCAAAGGCTGCTTCTGCGATTCCAACATCAATCGCCACTTGGATCAGTTGTGAATATGCACCACGATATTTAGATAAATCTGCGAGCACATGTTCTTTCATGATTAAGTCAGGATGAACCACCACATTATTTAAGCGAACTGTGCCACTCGCTGTGGTACGTTGCCCAAAGCCATCCCAATCATTCAAAATTTCAACACCTTTTGCCTTGGCATCAATAATGGTTAAAACCGTATAGCCCTCAGGATGTAAGGCACGAATGGCTAAGTAATCTGCAAAATAAGAACCCGTAGAATAGAATTTTTCGCCATTTAAAAGATATTGATCTTCAATTTTGTCTAATCGTGTTGTGATCGCAGTTGTATCTTTGCTATGACGTTCAGGACCACCATTGGCTAAACGTTTTCCTTTGAGTATTTCGCCATAAATAAACTGTTTTTGTGGTTCAGTGGCAATTTGTTCAATCGCATTCAATAAGCCAAACTGATTTTGTGGAATTTGCCCGACACTTGCATCTGCTTTGGATAAGATACGAAAAACCTGAACCAAAGTTTTATTGGAAACTTCCGCACCCCCATATTTTTTGGCGATGCGAATTCCTCCCAAGCCTTTGTGACTGAAATCATCAATCACATCAACAGGGAGAATACGTTGTTGATCACGAATATTTCGTTCTACCAATGCAAAGTCAGCAACTTGATAGGCTGCATTAATTGCTTGTTGATCATTTTCAATAATAAAAATATTGGCTGTTGAATTTAAAGTAGACATGTTGGCACCTGTAGATCAATACCAAAACGCTAAGCAATATTTGATAGAAAAGTAAATGAAGTTTTCTGCGATAAACTGCATGAATAATATTAAGCATCATTCAAGCTAAATTTATGATTATTGATGATAAATTAACTTATTGATCTATAATAAATTTGTTGAATATTCACTGTTTTTATATAAGGTTGCAGTCAAGTTTTTATAGTGAAAATGCATATTCTTGGCAAAAACAGTGATAAGTCCGCTTTAAACAACAGTTTAAATATTGGGCTGAATGACAGGGCATTTGAGCAAAATGTTCATTGTAATTCTGCGGATGAGTGTCTAAAGTACAGAAGATTAGTCAGGATTCATCTATCTATTTTAGATCACCTTAAGTTTTTAATTAGAAGAATAAATTTGGAGATTTCATGCGCACGTTGTACCAATTCCCACTCTCTCATTATTGCGAAAAAGCACGTTGGTTGCTGGATCATAAGGAATTGGATTTTATTGCGCAAAATGTTACGCCAGGTGTACATCGCGCTTTTGCTCAACTAAAAACTGGGCAAAATAAATTACCGATTTTAAAAGATGGCGAAAAATATGTAGCTGGAACAACCCAAATTGCACTGTATTTAGATGATGTCTATCCAGAACATCGTTTGATTCGTGGCGATGCGACGCTACGTGAAAAGATCTTAGAAATAGATGGGATTTGTAATGAACTGGGGATTCATGTACGTCGTTGGGGCTTGGCACATGCACTGGCTGAAGGTGATGAATCACTTGAAATTATTATCGGTGAAAAAGGTTATTTACGTCAGTTTGAGAAGTTTTCCAAACCAATTCTAAAAAGTTTGATGTCAAAACGCTATCAGCTCGATGATGAGCGTGTGGAACAGTCTAAATATAGCCTCGATATGACGATTGAAAGCCTGAATCAAGTTTTAGTTGAAAATGGATGTCGTTATATGGTTGGAGATCGTTTAGGATTGGCTGATATTGCGGTATGTTCTATGCTTGCACCTTTACTGACGCTTGATTCAACGCCATGGGAAAGAGAACAGACAGAGCATAAGTCAGTTGAATTCACAGCGTTTTGCCAGCATTTACTGGAACTTCCTTTGGGACAATATATCAAACGAATTTATGCAACTGAACGTCATGCACGTGTGGATTGGCGCGGGATTTAAATAGAATTACAGGTGTAATCGAGATAGATTCTCAATATAAGTCTCCAATTTTTTGAAAAATTCAGTATCATAGGGCGTGATTGGAGATTTTTTGAATGCAAAAGTTCGTGATGTTAGGTGCTTTAAGCACTGTTTTATTGATGGTAGGTTGTGCTGAAAAAAAACCTGCAACGCCTGAAGAGATTTGGCAAGGTTACTGTACCAGTATTGGCAATGCAGCGCGTTCGATCACTTTAGATCGTCAAAACGGTATAACGCATAAAGAAGCGTTAGACTATGCTAATAAAGTAACAGATCCAACAACGAAAGGTTTTGTACTTGAATATCTTGAAAAAATTTATGCATTACCAGATGCAGAATTGAAAACTGATCAAACTGCGGTACAAACCAAGTTCAAACAAGAAGCCTATGAACAGTGTTTAAAAACACCACATGATCCGAAAAAAATGCCAGATTACAAACCGTTCTAAGTGAACGGTTTTTTTATATCAGTCATTTATGGAAATAGGTCAAATTTAGTCACAAAATATGATTAGCATAAAAAAAGAAAAGCATATATAAAATATAGAAATAGAAAATAAAAACTCGCGAGGACTGATCATGGAAGTTGTTGCATATTTACACAATGCGGATTTGCTCGTAGAAGATGAACAAGGTGTGGCTGTCATTAGTGGGAGCCATTATGTACTGAGTCTTGGTGATAAAGTTTTTTTCCAAGAAATGATTGATGAACAAGCCAAACTCTATTTAGTCAAAATATCCTTTGCCAGTGCAGATCACATGATGTTGCATGAGGACGAAGTACAAATGAAATTTGAAGGTTGTCGTACTGAATTTCAAAAGTACGTAAACAGTACAACAGTCCACTAAGGTGTAATACTTTTAGTCACAATACTATGGCAACATTTAGGTTGCCATTTTTATGTCTATAAAATGTCGTTAAAAGTAATGCGAATGTCAGTAATCTCTGAAATGATTGTTGAATGATCAAATTTCAAGTTTTCCGTATAAGAAGTGCTTAACTATTTATTTACAAAATAATGGTCATCACGAATTAATACGTTCATTGCATTAACTTTTGACATGATTTTTAGTAAAATTTGACAGTCCATATTGCTCGTGAAGCTTTTGACAAGCTGGAATTCATAAGCAATTTTTTAAAAAAGAGGAATAACACCGTGCTAGAAGCTTACCGCCAACACGTTGCAGAACGTGCCGCACTCGGAGTCCCACCGAAGCCACTTGATGATGCTCAAACTGCTGAACTAGTTGAATTATTAAAAAATCCACCAGCTGGCGAAGAAGCATTCTTAGTTGACTTGCTTGAAAATCGTGTTCCAGCAGGTGTTGACCAAGCTGCTTATGTAAAAGCTGCATTTTTAACAGCTGTTGCAAAAGGTGAAGCGACTTCTCCATTAGTTTCTAAAGAACGCGCGGTTTACTTACTAGGTACTATGCTTGGTGGTTATAACGTAGCGCCTTTAGTTGCTCTTCTTGATGATGCTGCGCTTGCTGAACTTGCTGCTGAAGCACTTAAGAAAACTCTTCTTGTATTTGATGCGTTCCATGACGTTGCTGACAAAGCAAAAGCGGGCAATGCAAATGCACAAGCAGTGATGCAATCTTGGGCTGATGCTGAATGGTTCACTAGCCGTAAAGATGTTCCAGAAGAAATCAAACTTACAGTTTTCAAAGTAACTGGCGAAACAAACACAGACGACTTGTCACCTGCACAAGACGCTTGGAGCCGTCCAGATATTCCATTACATGCAAATGCAATGTTGAAAAACGTACGTGACGGTATCAACCCAGAAGTTCCTGGTGAAGTTGGTCCACTTAACCAAATTAAAGATCTTGTTGCGAAAGGCAATCAAGTTGCTTACGTTGGTGACGTTGTTGGTACAGGTTCAAGCCGTAAATCAGCAACTAACTCTGTTCTTTGGTTCTTCGGTGATGACATTCCGCATATTCCGAACAAAAAAGACGGTGGTTACTGCTTAGGTTCTAAAATTGCGCCGATTTTCTTCAACACTATGGAAGATGCTGGTGCATTACCAGTTGAAATCGACGTTCAAAACATGAACATGGGCGACGAAATCGTTCTTAAAATTGATCACGCTGCTGCAAAAGTAACTGCATCTAAAGATGGTGCTGTGATTGCTGAAGCTGAACTTAA
Organism: Acinetobacter wuhouensis; assembly: GCF_001696605.3. Lineage (NCBI taxonomy): Bacteria > Pseudomonadati > Pseudomonadota > Gammaproteobacteria > Moraxellales > Moraxellaceae > Acinetobacter > Acinetobacter wuhouensis. Next base: position 1,730,059 of record NZ_CP031716.1, read on the forward strand.
AACTCCAGTTCTTCTAGACGAAGTTCGTGCTGGTGGTCGTATCAACTTGATCGTTGGTCGTGGTTTGACAACTAAAGCGCGTGAAGCTTTAGGTCTTCCTGCTTCTACTTTATTCCGTGCACCAGTTCAACCTGCTGCAACTGGTAAAGGCTTCACTCAAGCTCAAAAAATGGTTGGTCGCGCTTGTGGTCTTCCTGAAGGTCAAGGTGTACTTCCAGGTACTTACTGTGAACCTAAAATGACGACTGTTGGTTCGCAAGATACAACTGGTCCGATGACTCGTGACGAATTGAAAGACTTAGCTTGCTTAGGCTTCTCTGCTGACTTAGTTATGCAATCTTTCTGTCATACAGCTGCGTATCCAAAACCAGTTGACGTTCAAATGCAACACTCGCTTCCTGATTTCATCATGAACCGTGGTGGTGTATCACTACGTCCAGGTGACGGTATTATCCACTCTTGGTTAAACCGTATGCTTCTTCCAGATACAGTTGGTACTGGTGGTGACTCACATACTCGTTTCCCAATCGGTATTTCATTCCCAGCAGGTTCTGGTCTTGTAGCGTTCGCTGCTGCAACTGGTGTTATGCCACTTGATATGCCTGAATCTATTCTTGTTAAGTTCAAGGGTAAAATGCAACCTGGTATCACTTTACGTGACCTTGTACATGCAATCCCTTATGTTGCGATCCAACAAGGTGACTTAACTGTAGAGAAGAAAGGTAAGAAAAACATCTTCTCTGGTCGTATCCTTGAGATCGACTTAACAGAAATGGAAACTGACTTAACTGTTGAGCAAGCATTCGAACTTTCTGATGCTTCTGCTGAACGTTCTGCTGCTGGTTGTTCTATCACTCTTTCTGAAGAGAAAGTTGCTGAATACCTTAAATCAAACATTACTATGTTGAAATGGATGATTTCTGAAGGTTATGGCGATGCGCGTACTATGGCTCGTCGTGTTGAGAACATGGAAAAATGGTTGGCGAATCCATCACTTCTTAAAGCTGATGCAGATGCTGAATACACTAAAGTGTATGAAATCGACCTTGCGACAATCACTGAGCCAGTTCTTTGCTGTCCAAACGATCCAGATGATGCGAAATTGTTATCTGACGTTCAAGGCGTGAAAATTGACGAAGTATTCGTTGGTTCTTGTATGACTAACATCGGTCACTTCCGTGCTGCTGGTAAATTACTTGATAAAGTACCTGGTGGTTCATTGTCTACTCGTTTATGGTTGGCTCCACCAACTCGTATGGACGAGCGTCAATTGATGGAAGAAGGTTTCTATAACATTTATGGTAAAGCTGGCGCGCGTACTGAAATGCCAGGTTGTTCATTATGTATGGGTAACCAAGCACGTGTAGCTCCGAACACGACTTGTGTGTCGACTTCTACTCGTAACTTCCCGAACCGTTTAGGTCAAGGTGCGAACGTTTACTTAGCTTCTGCTGAACTTGCTTCTGTTGCTGCTGTACTTGGTAAATTACCAACTCCAGAAGAATATCAACAGTATGCAGCTCAAATTGACAGCATGTCTGCTGACATCTATCAATACTTAAGCTTCGACAAAATGGAAACGTATACTGACGCTTCTAAAGAAGTTGATACTAAGAAAATTGCTGCTGCTCAATTGTCTTAATTGATTAAGTAGTTAAAATAAGGGCTGATTATTCAGCCCTTATTTTTATGCAAAATTATTATGAAAAAAAATTTGAATCTCTCGTATTTGAGTTTGATTCTGTGGTAGCAAAAGAAAAAATTGTAGAAGAGCTTTTATATAAAAGTTCACAGCCAAAATTTGAAAATTATAAAAATAAATTTGATATGTTTTGGCAATCAAATTTTATAAACTTACTTACAGAAGATAATGTAAGGCATGAAAATTATATTCTCGCATTAAGCCAATATATACGGTTTGGCATTACTGATAAAAATATTTGTATAAATTATTTAAAACGAAATATTCAAAGTTTTATTTTATCGGTGCGTTATTCTGGGTTAATCCTTCGATCAGATCATAATTCGTGGTGTGTTCTAAATGAAATTGAACAAGAAATAGAAAATGAAATACTACATGCTTTTTTTCAGACAGTACAATATTTACAATCACAATATAAGCATCGACTAGAAATTTATGAAGATATAAAAAATAAGCTTAATATAGGTCAAGTCACTGCTATGGTTTTTGGCAGTTTATATGCTTATGAGTATTTGATACCTAATCAAGATTATTTTGATTATTTACCTTATCAGTTTGACATAATCGAAAAAAATTCAGCGGAAACAGTTTGGAAAGCTTTTGATGAGATTGTTAAAACATCTAAAAAAAATACTAGAAGATTAACTGAACAATCAATCGCTTTAGCTTTAAAAAATAAATTAATGCCTTTTTTGATTGATGAGGGTATGACCTTACTGCTTCAAGAGCAATATGAACTTTATAAAAAACTTGTGGCTATTAAAATTGAGATTATTAATTATAAAAGAAATGTACTAGAGTCGTTTTGTTTTGATAAGCAGGTAAATTACAAGCTAAACAATTCAGAACTGATTTATACAAATACAGAAGAGAATAAGGATAATTGGTCAGAGAAAAATGCGTTATTAATAAACTATTGGTTTAGTGTTGGTGCTGAAAAATTACTAAATTCTGATGCAATATACAGCATTATAAATACGGGTGATAATTTAGAGGCTAATGCAGTTGCACTATCAAAAGCGTTTGGTATACAAGAGCAGTTATCTAAAGTTTATGGGGTCTCACAATTCAGTATTAATAATCAAAAGCTCGATGCTTATGAAACAATGATCACCATGACTTTGTCACAAGCTCATTATTTAAAAGATCATATAGAAAAATTTATGTGTTTTTCACCTAATGCAAAAAGTAATTTGCATGCATTAGCACAGATGACTATGCATGGTTTTGCGATAGGTGAAAACAGAATGCCTTTCACATTTGCGAAACGTGAAGATAAAATTAAAAGAATGTCTTCTTGGGTAAAAGGAAGTTCAAATACTGTCAAAAAAAAGAAAATGGCTCAAATCTTAACTTTTTGGAGTTGTGATTTATATCATGAGAATGATATTTCTACCTTTCAACAAAAGCCATTCTATAAAATTGATGATTTTATTTTTCAATTTCCTTGGTTAACAGCATTTCAAAATGTGAACACAATGATGATTAACTATATTCGTAAACTTCATAAAAATCGTTCAGAGCTTAGAAGTGAAACTGATAATATTGAATTAAATCTGGCTGATAAATTTAAAAATGCTGGATTTCAAGTGTTTTGCCAATATCAGCCTCAAGATAGAGAGGTTGGTGAGATTGATCTTATAGCGCTATACGATAACAATGTGATTGTGGCAGAGGTTAAATCGACATACATTAAAAGCAGTATTCAAGAAATTTACGAATATAGAAACTTCACTTTAAATAAGGCAGCTTATCAACTATCAAAAAAAGTAGCCTACGTCAGAAATGAATTTTTAAATCAATATTTTGAAAATGTAGACGACGTAAAAATTCACTCTTGGATTATAGATACAACTTTAGAATTTGATCATCAGTATTTAGGTAATCATCTTAAAATATCTATGGATGAAATAATTATATCCTTAAATGGAAAAGTTGATTTTATGGATTCGATTGTAGATGGTTTATTGGATGAAGAGGGAGTTGTAAATAATATTGATCCACTTAAGTTTATTGATGATATTGAGAATGATAAATTTTGGACACATCAAATTGGTAATTATGATGGTTTTATGAATCGGATGTTGAGCAAATTGAATGTCTAAACAATCCCGCTTCCTCTGTATAGGAGGCTTCCTCAACGGAACTCAAGTCAAAGACCAAGGCGACAGTTTTGTCTGTATCAAAAACGGCAAACATGTGACGTATTTCAAAAAAGCAATATTCAACCAAGATTCTTATATCTGTGAAACAATCAGTAATTCAGATGTTATAAATTGGGTTTATGACATAAAGCTAGAAAGAGAAAGATGAGCAAATGCTTGTCTTTTTCATTATTTATAAGGTGATGTTTATAGATTTAAGCAATTAAACTCATTAAATCTTTGTTGTAAAACAGTCGTCATACGCTCAACCAATGAGTCAATCAAACCGTTACGATCCCATGCATAAATCGAGATTGAGATGGGATTAACAGAACCAAACTGTGTATATTGACGGACACGATAATTCTTTGTTGTTGCAATAGGTAAAAGAGATAAACCTAAACCTGCTTCAACACTAACTAATATATTGGAGATACTATTACCAGTAAAAGCAATGTACCAGTTTTGCTGTTCACGTTCCAAAAACTCAAACATCTCATCCCGATACAATCCACCTTGAGGAAAAGCCACAAGGGCAAGGGGATTTTGCCAGTTTTCGCCATGATCAATACTTTCAAACCATGCCAAAGGCTCTGGAAATGTCGCACGATAATCTGCACTGGCAGCAGATTCCTTAACAATCACAATATCAAACTGACCATTACGATAATTCTCCATTAACTCACGACTTAGCCCTGATGTAACTTCAAGATGCACATTCGGATTGACTTCAGTAAAACTCGCTAAGATCAGCGCCATTTCACTATTCATAATATCCTCAGGCAAACCAATACGAATAGGAATCGTACCTGTAGGATCATCTAAAATTTGTTGAGCTTCTTGCTGTAGAGCCAAAATTCGTCGTGCATAACGAATAAGCTGTTCACCTGATGCGGTCAGTTGTAAGGGACGAGATTGACGATCAATTAACGGTTTTCCAACAACATCTTCAAGACGCGCCAGTTGTTGACTGATCGTAGATTGGGTTATGTGCAGGCGTTCAGCAGCCAAAGTAAAACTGCCTGCATCGACAATGCTGACAAAAGCGCGAAGAAGACGTGGATCAAACATGAAAAGCCACCATTCTATAAAAAGATAAACAGGCAAATGTGCATCAGATACTATTTAATATCTTAATGCATTTGATTAAATAATTTAATTTCTAAATAGTCATTTATTTGGCTATCCTGAGTCATATTCACTGAAATTCAAATATTTTGATGCGCGCTGAGTGCTGTTTATAAGGAAGATGATGCAATGTATAAATCATGGATAATCACGCTATGTGCTGTTGCAGTGAGCGCATGTGGTCATGCAACTTCAGGAGCTTCAATGCAAACAGAAACTTTACATCAAGCAGCAGAAACGAATAATGTTGCAAAAATTTCACAATTATTGTCAGAAAAAGCACCGATTGACGCACGTGATTTATCAGGCGCAACCGCATTATTGGTTGCTACACATGAAAATAATGTTGATGTGGCAAAAGCATTGATTGAAGCAGGAGCAGATGTGAATGCTAAAGATCTTATTCAGGATAGTCCTTATCTCTATGCAGGCGCGCGAGGTCATTTGGAAATTTTAAAAATGACCTTGCAACATGGCGCAGACTTGAAAAGTACCAATCGTTATGGCGGTACGGCACTGATTCCGGCAGCTGAACGTGGGCATGTGGAAACGGTACGCACTTTAATTCAGGCGGGCGTGGATGTGAACCATATCAATAATCTTGGTTGGACTGCCTTAATGGAAGCGGTGGTTTTGGGGGACGGTAGCCAAAAGTATTTAGATATTATCAATCTGCTAATTCAAGCAGGGGCAGATGTGAATATTCCTGATCGTGAGGGAGTGACTGCATTACAACATGCGCAAGCACGTCATTATTCTGCTATTGAAAAAGCATTGTTGAATGCAGGTGCAAAATAGTTTAAGTGGAGTGTAACTGTGAAAAATATAGAAAATTTTCTTAAGCAAGCGATTGAATTGGCTTATCAAAACTGTGAAGTCGGTGGACGTCCATTTGGGGCAGTCTTGGTCAAAGATGACAATGTGATTGCAACAGGTGTCAATCAGATTATAACTACAAATGATCCTACAGCACATGCTGAACTTTTGGCTGTCCGTGCAGCAAGTCAGCAGTTGGGTACTGCCAATTTAGCAGGTTGTTCGGTTTTCGCCAGTGGTCAGCCATGTCCAATGTGTATGGCTGCGATGCGTATGGCAGGCGTGGAAGCAGTTTACTATGCACATTCCAATGAAGATGGAGAAGCATTTGGTTTGTCTACTGCGGGGATTTATGCAGATCTTGCCAAGCCTTTTGCTGAACAAAGTATGAATATTCAATATATTCCTGTACGGATTGAGCATAAGCCAGATTTATATGCATTTTGGAAAGCATCTACGCAATGAAATTTAAGCTGGATAAAAGCTGAACGATATAAAGGTTCAATAATCATCGTAGCAGAACCTAAATGCAATCAACTGAAATAAATGTAGAACTATGAAATTCCTCAATCATCGCAGCATGTTAGTCATCACAGTGGCTTTGGTCGGCTTAAATCTGCGCCCATTTATGACCAGTATCGGTCCTGTAATACATCAAATTCGCCACAGTACAGGATTAAGTTTACAAGGTGTTGCTTTACTAACTTTAGTGCCGATGTTGCTGATGGGAATCATCGCATTTATTGCACCCGCCATACAAAATTTATTGGGTGAACGAAAAGCGATTCTCAGTGCATTGATACTGATTGCTTTAGGCTGTGCTTTACGTTTTGTTGTGCCTAATGGTGCGGTATTAATTTTAACTGCGGCTATCATCGGATTTGGTGTTGCCGTGATTCAGGCAATCTTTCCGAGTTTAATCAAACGAGAATTTATTCAGCACTTAAGCCCGATGATGGGATTATATTCCGCCATGCTCATGGGTGGAGGGGCATTGGGTGCTTTGCTTGCACCTGCTGTTGCTGAAAGTCGTGGTGACTGGAAAATGGGATTGGCAATTTTCATCATCCCTGCAATGATTGCTTTGTTTTTTGCCTATGGCTTTATTCAACCAAATTCAACAGCAACCAAAGCTATGCCTAAGGTTAGGATTTTGCTCAAACAGCCACGAACATGGTTATTGATCAGTTGTTTTGGTTTAATCAATGGGGGATATTCTTCAATTGTGGCATGGCTCGCACCTGCATTTCAGGATTTGGGTTGGAGCACTACGGCCAGTGGGCATTTAATGGCAGTGCTTACTTTAAGTCAAGCTGCGGCAGCATTACTTTTACCTTATTTATCTCGTCATGATAAAGACCGTCGTAGCTGGCTTGCTTTGACTTTGGTTTTACAATTGGCTGGTTTTGCTGGTTTTGCTGGTTTTGCTGGTTTTGCTGGTTTTGCTGGTTTTGCTGGTTTTGCTGGTTTTGCTGGTTTTGCTGGTTTGGCATTGCGACCTGAATGGATGCCGTATTTATGGGCAGTGACATTAGGCGCGGGTTTAGGTGGTTGCTTTGCATTGTTGATGGTGGTGGTTTTAGATCATTTGCCTGATCCTACACATGCAGGTCAATTATCTGCTTTAATGCAAGGTGGTGGTTTTATTCTGGCTGCGATGGCACCTTGGTTGCTGGCAGTTTTCCATAGTTTAACGGGTACGTATGTGATGGGTTGGATTTGGCATTTCTCTATGGTGATTGTAGTGGGTGTATTGATGATCAGGTTGAATCCGCAACATTATGATAAAGTAATACGCTTAAACTAAGTGCTGATAGTTGAGCTTCTACATGCCTTCACAATCCCGATTCCTCTGTATAGGGGGCTTCCTCAACGGAACACAAGTCAAAGATCAAGGCGATAGCTTTGTCTGTATTGAAAATGGCAAACAAATCACTTATTTCAAAAAAGAAATTTTCAATCAAGATGCTTGGGATCATGATTACTATGTCTGTGAAACAACCAGTGATTTAGACGCTAAAAAATGGGTTTTTGACATCGAATAATTGTTCTTGTTAAAGCGAAATATTGAATTGTAAAAGCAAATTTTAGCCATTAAAAAGCCCCATATTTCAGGGGCTAGTCGTATCACTCGCGTGATACTCATATAAGGCTCATCTCATACTGGATCTATTAGAACACAAAACGTAAAATTTATCATTCTAAAGTTAAAACAAAAAGCATATAGATTAAAAAAAAGCCATGTAGTAACATTACTACATTAAACTAATTTATGAAAAAAAGGAGACTCCAAATGCAAATAAGTAGTCGAGAGTTTAATCATGATATAGGTAAGGCAAAAAAGTCGAGTCTTGAAAACCCAGTGATTATCACAGAACGTGGTAAACCATCACACGTGTTACTGAGTTATCGTGACTATGAAAAACTCATTATGAAACAATCTAGTATGGCTGATTTGTTAAGCTCTGATGATAATATAGAGATAGAGTTTAAAAAACTTAATGTACAAGCTAAAGCTGTGGAGTTGGATTGATGCTACTCCTTGATACCAATGTTATTTCTGAGTTTAGAAAAATATCCAAAGGTAAAGCAGATCCTCATTTTGTGGCTTGGCAGAGAGAGATACTCCCAAGCTTATTTTATATCTCAGCAATAAGTATAATGGAGATAGAATTAGGAATTCTCAAAATACAAAGAAAGGATCATACTCAAGGTGAAGTTTTGCGTAAATGGTTAGAATATAAAGTGATTCCTGCATTTGACTCGCGCATTTTAAATATTGATGTGAGTGTAGCACGTGTGTGTGCAAATTTGCATGTACCAGACCCACGTTCAGAGCGAGATGCTTTAATCGCAGCAACTGCCATAACAAATGGAATGAGTCTAGTCACAAGAAATACTAAAGATTTTAAGGATATGGGGCTTAATCTTATAAATCCTTGGGAATAATTTAAATCATTCAATCATCATCAAATCGGATTTATTCTCAAGCTTCAAAGGACGCAAAGCAAAAATAGAACGAGTATGACGTATGCCTTTCATTGAATATAAATTTTTACGCAAAAAACGTTCATAATGTTCAGCATTCTTCACAGCGACCTTGACTAAATAATCATAATCTCCCGTCACCAAATGTGCCTCGACTACTTCAGGCATCTGACTCAATGCATCACTAAATTGTTCTAAAATTTCATCATCATGCCGTTCAAGTGTGATTTCAATAAAGAATAATTCATTGATCCCAATTGCTTTGGCATTAATATTTGCTGTATAGCCTTCGATGACATTCATCGACTCAAGGCGCTTCACACGTGTCCAACATGGAGAAGATGACAGCCCAACAATCTCTGCAAGTTGAGCGACTGTTAAACGACCATCCTGACGAAGTGCCGATAAAATTTTTCGATCAATGCGATCTAAAGTGTACTGACTATCATTCATGAGCTATACCACAGAAAATATTTTCGTGAATAATCCTAAAAAAGAAAAATCATTCCGAAAAGAATCAAGAATTAGGTGAAATACGGGAAACATTCTAGTCAGAGACAAGCTAAAATAAACATATTAAATCAAAGACATTTGGGAGACTGGCTTTGATTTTGCAGTGTGTATCTTTAAGGGAAGGGTGCCTTTAACGATACACACTGTATACCTATTTTAGAACTCAAACTTTATTCATTAAACTTTTTACTGAAGATTTACAGCAAACTTAAACATGAAATTAAGTATTTTGATTCACCTGTTTTGATTTTAACCAATAAGCAAAAGTTAAACACAGCAACCAAAAAGGGATTAAAATCACTGCGATTCGCATATCAGGTGTCATCCACATCACCATTAAAATGCACAACATAAAAATAACACAAATATAATTGGTGGTTGGATAAGCAATAGCAGGAAATAACGTCACTTTCTTTACGTCTTGCATCCGTTGTTTAAATTTTAAATGCGTTAGTGCCAACATCATCCAATTGATTACGATCGCTGATACAACCAAACTCATCAATAATTTAAACGCTTTTTCAGGAAATACGTAATTCAAAACGACGCAAATCAAAGTCACCAAAGCAGAAGTCAAAATCGCAGCGTATGGAATACCACGTCGATTAATCTTGCGTAAGAATTTTGGTGCATTGCCTTGTTCCGCAAGCCCAAGCAACATACGACTAGTACCATAACTGGTGCCGTTATAAACCGAAATCGCCGCAGTCAATACTACAAAGTTTAAAATGGTGGCAACGCCCTGACTACCGAGGGAATCAAAAATTAATACAAAAGGGCTACCACCTTCCGCAATTTGGTTCCAAGGATATAATGATAATAAGACCACAATAGTGAGCACATAGAACAATAAAACACGATAAACAATCTGGTTCACTGCTTTGGGAATAGTTTGAGTTGGATCTTTGGTTTCTGCTGCAGCGATGCCGACCAATTCAATTCCTCCAAAAGAGAACATGATGATCGCCATTGCCATGATCAAACCCGTCAAGCCATTCGGGAAAAATCCACCCAAAGCCCATAAATTGGAAATAGAAGCAGTTTCACCTGCATGACCACTTGCCAATAACCATGCGCCAAAGCCAATCATGCCAATGATTGCAGCAATTTTGATGATCGAAAATAAGAACTCCATTTCACCAAAAACTTTGACATGGAGTAAATTAATCACATTGATCAAAATAAAAAAGCCAAGTGCGGACACCCAAGTCGGAATTTCTGGCCACCAGTACTGTACATATAAACCGATTGCACTGAGTTCAGCCATACAGACCAAAACATTGAGTACCCAATAGTTCCAACCTGACATAAAGCCTGCAAACGGATTCCAGTATTTATAAGCAAAATAACTAAAAGAGCCACTGACAGGTTCTTCAACCACCATTTCACCGAGTTGACGCATCATAAAAAATGCAATTAAACCTGCAATGGCATAGCCTAAAATAACTGATGGGCCAGCAAGTTTGATGGTTTGTGAAATACCTAAAAATAGCCCAGTTCCGATAGAGCCACCCAATGCAATCAATTGTATATGGCGGTTACTCAAACCATGTTTGAGTTGGCTCGAATTTTGTGCAGACATAAATGATCCATTTATGTGATAGTCGCTGAGTAGTTCAGCGATAGAGAAAATGTAAGGGGCTTACTATAATAAAAATTTATACATAAATAAAATTTAATTTATAATTGATGGGTTATTAAGCAACTTGCGCTCATTTAATGAGAATATGCTTAAAATAATTTCACTAAAAATTGTCAAGTTGGATTCTTGCGTATTAACATGAACTACACTCCAATATAAGTACAAGACATGAGAATTAGCGCTTGGTACAGCCTTAGAAAGTTTGTTTATAACAATTTACATAATGATGATTACGAAACTCAATTTAGCCGTTCGATCAATTTCTTATTAATTTTTCTCATTATTGGCAATGTGATTGCAGTACTTTTAGAGTCGATCAATGACGTTTATAAGGTATATAAAATTTATTTTGATACCTTTGAAAATATTTCAATTGTGGTTTTTACTTTGGAATATATCTTGCGCTTTTGGAGTGTCGTTGAAAAAGATCCTTTTGAAACCGAATGGAGACAACGCTGGAAATATGTGATCAGTGGCGCAGCAATCATTGATCTATTGGCAATTTTACCAGCATATATCAATTTCTTTGTTCATATCGATTTACGGTTCCTACGAATCTTAAGATTATTACGTCTATTAAAATTAACCCGCTACTTTGTCTCATTACAAATTCTTCTGCGGGTCATTGAACGCGAAAAAGGTTCGTTTCAAGCGGTCATTTTTATTTTACTGATCATGATTGTTATGGCTGCTGCAGGAATATATGTGGTAGAAAGCCGAGTACAACCTGAAGTATTTAGTTCAATTCCTGCCTCGATGTGGTGGGCAGTAGTGACATTGACGACTGTCGGTTATGGAGATGTCACGCCAATTACACCTTTAGGGCGCTTTTTAGGTGCTTTAATTACGATATTAGGTGTTGGTCTGGCTGCATTACCCGCAGGTATTTTGGCTAACGGTTTAGCCAATGAGCTTGAACTTAGAAAACAACAGCTTGAATTAAAATTTAGAGATTTATTAGAAAGTTGTGAAATTGACATTATTGATGATGAAGAAAAAATAGAAAACATTCGTAAAGAGGTCGGTTTATCCACTGAACAGACTCAAGATATTGTTTTGCAGTTGATTCGAGAACGTAAAGAAGACGCTTTGGAAAGGGAAAAGAATAAGTATTGTTTTTGTCCGCACTGTGGGCATAAATTGCCAGAATGATCGTAATTAAATCATTATGATAAGGCTAAAAGGGAAGTAAGATGAGTTACGATATACAGTTATTTCATATCCAGACGATGCACAACTATGAAAACTCGAATGATGAAGAATTTTTTGAGCATGTGGAAAATTTTACAGCATTTTCGCAGGATCAATTTGACGTTTTAAAAGCAAGTTTACTGAACTATGATTATGAGGTTATACGCATCGATGATGATGCATTGCATTTTAAAAAGTCTGATGATGAAAGTTCTGCGGTGGCATATCTAACACGATATGCGATTTATTTTTCCGCAAGTTTTAATCAAGAAGACAGTTTTGAAATCTCAATGACAGCCTCTGATTTTACTGATACAGGTGAGTTTGCAAAGTATGATCCGCAATTGGGAGAATGGGAATTTTGAATCTATGATGAAGTGATGTATAAGCATTTGACTCATTATAAAAACATAAATTTCAGATACAAATAGGCTAAATGGATACAGTTTTAAATCAGGTTTTATAAGTTGATTTTACTTATTTTATGGAGTTGTTGTATTCAAGTGGTACTGAATAAATCTAGTGAAATTACACTTATCTAGCTGAAAAATTATTCAAATTTGAATTAAATATATGCATAAATTCGAATAAATGGATAAATCATGACATTTGAAATAGATGCATTCGGTACAATTGTAATTGCTGTTTTTGTTTTATTTATCGGGCGCTTTTTAGTTCAAAATATTCCCTTTTTACGCAATTATAATATTCCTGAGCCTGTTGTAGGTGGTTTGATCGCTGCACTTTGCTCCTATTTAGCTTATAAATTTTTGAATATTAGTGCGACTTTTAATGCTGATATTCAAAAAGCACTGATGTTAATGTTCTTCACTTCAATTGGTTTGAGTGCAAGCTTTATCAAACTCAAAGAAGGTGGAAAGTCTTTGGTGATTTTCCTATTTTGTGTGGCAGGTTTTGTCTTGGTACAAAATGCTGTAGGCATGAGTTTGGCAAAAGTGCTGGGACTAGATCCTTTAATCGGTCTCATTGTCGGTTCTATTACTTTGACGGGCGGGCATGGAACCGCAGGTGCTTGGGGTACCATTCTTGAAAATGAGCATGGTATTCATGGTGCTGTTGTCTTGGGCATGGCGAGTGCAACCTTTGGTTTGATTATTGGTGGTGTGATTGGTGGTCCAGTTGCTAAATTTCTAATTAAAAGACATAAGCTTGCGACTGAGATTGGTGATGTAGATCATGATGATACGCCTGCGGCAGAAGGAAGTGCAGCATTTGAATATCCACATAAAACACGTTTGATCACCTCAAGTAATGCCATCACGACGTTAGGGATGTTTGCACTGTGTATCTTTGTTGCCAATTGGATGACAACAGTCAGTAAAGGGCAGTGGTTTGAATTACCGACATTTGTTTGGGCATTGGCATGTGGCGTATTACTTAGAAACTTCTTAGAACACGTTGTAAAAGTGAAAATCTTTGATCGAGCAATCGATGTTTTTGGAAATGCTGCATTGTCCCTCTATTTGGCAATGGCGTTGTTATCTCTACAGCTTTGGTTATTAGCTGATTTGGCAGGACCATTGGTGATTATTCTATTGCTTCAAATGGTGACGTTGGCACTGTATACCAGTATCGTGACTTTTAAAGTGATGGGAAGTAATTATGATGCAGCAGTTTTGGCAGCTGGACATTGCGGTTTCGGAATGGGAGCAACGCCAACAGCAATCGCGAATATTCAGGCTGTGACCAATACTTATGGTCCATCACATAAAGCCTTTTTAATCATTCCTTTATGTGGTGCATTTTTTATTGACATCATCAATGCAGTGGTAATCCAAACGATTATTAAGTTTTTTTGATGTGTGAAGATTGAATTTCACTAGACCATCAATTCTTTGTGTCTAGTTCATCATTTTAGCTTTATCAGTAAAGCCTCTATTCGATAGAGGCTTTATGCTGTCTAGATATCAGATGTTAACAAGTTGTGATCGTTATGGTGAATTAAATTCATTTATTTTTTAATTTAGCATATTAATATTCAACTATAATGAAATTCACTCATGTTTTGATATAATGAATTTTATTCATTTTATATTTTGTTTGAGCCTCGCCCTCAAAGCATAGCTTCTCGTCTTGTGCTCGGGTAAAGCGTTGCTTTTAATGAAAGGATTGTTGTTTAAATCCTTTATGTAATTTTTTAATTTATGTTTTGCTTAAGCCTCGCCCTCGAAGCATAGCTTCTCGTCTTGTGCTCGGGTAAAGCGTTGCTTTTGATGAAAGGATTGTTGTTTAAATCCTTTATGTAATTTTTTAATTTATGTTTTGCTTAAGCCTCGCCACTCGAAGCATAGCTTCTCGTCTTGCGCTCGGGTAAAGCTATTTATTTTAAGTCCTTCGCACTTTCAGCACAGCTGAAAGTCTTGCACAAGGACAAAACGTTGTTTTGTTGAGACCTTGTTCATGCTTGAGATTCGTCATTTAAAAACATTAACTGCATTGCGTGAGCATGGTTCATTGGTTGCTGCTGCAAATGATCTATGTCTAACACCATCTGCAATTTCTCATCAACTCAAAGAGTTAGATCATTGGTATGGTGTAGAGGTGGTGAATCGTCGTAGTCGCCCTGTGACATTTTCCAATGTGGGACAACGGTTGTTGAAACTCGCAGATGATGTTTTGCCACAAATTCAAATTGCACAAACCGACATTACCCGTATTGTGCATGGGCAAACTGGAAGAATTATTTTCTCTTCAGAGTGTCACAGTTGTTTCGATTGGCTGATGCCTTTGTTGAATCAATATCGTCAACAATACCCAGATGTTGATCTTGATTTTGCTTCAGGTTTTGAGGCAAATCCGCATGAGCTTTTACAAAATGCTGAATTCGATTTGCTTATTACTGCGGATCCAATCGCATTAAAAGGGATTGAATATTTCCCAATCTTTGAATATGAATCACGTTTAGTTTTGTCCAATACTCATCCATTGGTACGTGTTGAAAAGATTACTGTACAAGCATTGGCGGAAGAAACTTTGATTACTTATCCTGTCGATAAGCATCGTTTGGATATTATGGCGAAGCTCTTTATTCCTGCGAATATTTTGCCTAAACAAATTCGTACAACGGATTTAACTCAGATGCTTATTCAGCTTGTAGCAAGTGGACGTGGTATAGCTGCACTTCCAGATTGGGTGGTAAATGAGTACGAACAAAAGGGTTGGGTAACTTCTAAACGTTTAGATTGTGTGGCGGAAAATGGTTTACGCCGTACTTTGTATGCAGGTTATCGTACTGATGAAAAAGAGAAAAGTTACTTCGAAGGCTTTTTAAAGCAGTTGGCGAAGTTTTCACAACAGCGCAATCGATACTATTAATTCATTGAAGTCTTGGTTTCTTTTCATGGGTAGAAGAACATCAGCCCATGAATTTTTATTCATTCACATATTGAGGATGATCAGTTGACCGTGAAGCTTGTCACCGAGTTGGGCTACATTCTATGGCAGTCGTGCCATTGATTCATTTGGATGAACCGATTGGTGTTTTGAAAATTTATTCTGAACAAGTCAATGCATTTAAAGACAGTGATATTCATTTATTGGGCTTGATGTCTGAACTGATCGCTGCCGCAATGTATCATGCAACTAAATTTGGTGCGCAAGAACTGTATAAATTAGCAACACAAGATCATTTAACAGGATTGGCAAATCGAGCATTATTCCTTGATTGTTTAAGACAAGGCGTAGAAAAAGCCAAACGTTCTGGAAAAAATCTGGGTATTTTGATGATTGATATGGATGGTTTAAAGCCGATTAATGATCATTATGGACACCGTCTTGGGGATGAAGCTTTAAAAGAAATTGCCAAACGAATTGATGGTTCGACACGTAAAGAAGATTTAGTGGCTCGTTTAGGGGGTGATGAGTTTGCTGTGATTTTAACTTCTGTTGCAGATCAAGAGCTTGCGAAAAATGCGATGAATAGGATTGTTGAGGCATGTGGATTACCTTTTGTTTTTGAAAATATTAAGCTGAATATGGGCGCGAGTGTTGGTTTGGCACTATTCCCAGAAAATGCCATAGAATTGAATCAGTTAATTGAATTTGCAGACTTGAAAATGTATGAGAATAAAAGAGCAAGAAAGGCTGTAATATTGAAAGAATAGTTTTGATGTATCAATTTCTCAATGGTGATTTTCAAGCAGTAGATATGCTGAAAAGCCTTGTATGACGAGATTCATTTGTGATCTAAATAGGGTACAGCTACGCCCAAATTTACGGACATTAGAAAAACAAATATTTAAACAGAATAGTTACGTTGTTTTATCGACATTTGCTCATATTCATGGCTTAATCTTTGTTCAAGGAAATAAGGTGTATTAAAAATAGATAGGATAAAAATACGAATTCGGCACTTTAGTCTAATTTCGGCATTTTGAAATTTTTATACACTGTAAAAAGCTTTCCAAGTTGATGATATTGTCGCATTTTTGATCATTATTTTTTAAGATAATGTGTATATTTATTTTAATGAAAATGATCACTATTTAGGAATGTGATAATACTATTCAGCATGGTTTAAATCGGTATACTAGAAACTCTTGTTATAAAAAGTAGCAATATCAGGAAAGACAATGACTGCACGTATTCAAAAAGGCAAGTTAGCGATTGCTAAAGAACTTTACGATTTCATCGAAAATGAAGCACTACCAGGTTCTGGTTTAGACAGTGAAACTTACTGGAAAAACTTTGAGCAAGTCGTTGTTGATCTTAGTCCTAAGAACAAAGCGCTTCTAGCAAAGCGTGACGACCTTCAGGCTAAAATTGATGAATGGCACCGCAACAACAAATTTGAACTCGAAGCTTATAAAGCTTTCCTTACCGAAATTGGCTACTTATTACCAGAAGTAGAAGATTTCCAAATCAGCACAGAAAATGTAGATGAAGAGATCGCATTATTGGCTGGTGCGCAGTTGGTAGTACCTGTGCGTAATGCACGTTACTGCTTAAACGCTGCTAACGCTCGTTGGGGTTCTTTATACGACGCACTTTACGGTTTTGATGTGATCCCTGAAGATGGTGGCGCTGAAAAAGGTAAGGGCTATAACCCAGTTCGTGGCGACAAAGTAATTGCATTTGCTAAGAATTTCTTAAATGAAACTTTCCCATTGGCAAATGGTTCGCATGCTGATGCAACTAAATATGCTGTTGAAGGCAAAAAATTAGTTGTTAGCCTAAAAGATGGTTCAACAACGACACTTGCTAAAGAAGCTCAGTTTGTTGGCTTTAATGGCGACGAAGCTGCTCCAGTAGAAATCGTACTTTTAAATAACGGTTTACACGTAATCATCGAAGTTGATGCTACAAGCCCAATCGGCAAAGCTGATGCGGCTGGCGTAAAAGACCTTGTTCTTGAAGCTGCTGTAACTACGATTCAAGATTTGGAAGACTCAATCGCTGCTGTTGATGCAGAAGAGAAAGTTGAAGGCTACCGTAACTGGTTGGGCTTAATGAAAGGTACGCTTGAAGAGTCTATCGAGAAAAATGGTAAAACCATTACTCGTACACTGAATAAAGACCGTACACACAAAAACCTGATCGGTGGTGAAACTAAACTTCACGGTCGTTCATTGATGTTGCTTCGTAACGTAGGTCACTTGATGACAAACCCTGCGATCCTTGTAGATGGTGCTGAAATCTACGAAGGTATCATGGATGCGTTGATCACTCCGTTGCTTACATTTGCAGACATCAAAGGCGAAAACGAGAACAAGAACTCACGTAAAGGTTCTATGTACATCGTGAAGCCAAAAATGCATGGTCCTGAAGAAGTTGCATTTGCAGTTGAATTGTTTGAACGTTCAGAACAAGCGTTAGGCTTACCTGCAAAAACTTTAAAAATCGGCATCATGGATGAAGAGCGTCGTACTTCTGTGAACTTGAAAAACTGTATCGCACAAGCGAAAGATCGTACGATCTTCATCAATACAGGTTTCATGGATCGTACAGGTGATGAAATTCATACATTCATGGAAGCTGGTCCATTCGTTCGTAAAGGCGAAGTAAAAGCTCAAATCTGGTTCCCAGCGTACGAAAACCGTAACGTGATGGTTGGTTTACAGTCTGGTTTACGTGGTAAAGCACAGATCGGTAAAGGCATGTGGCCTAAACCAGACATGCTGTTAGACATGTACAAAACCAAGATTGAACATCCAGAAGCGGGCGCAAGCTGTGCATGGGTTCCATCTCCGTCAGGTGCTGTAATTCACGCGATTCATTACCACCAATGCAACGTGTCTGCACGTCAGCTTGAGTTGTTAAAAACTGATGCATTGCCATTAGATGACTTATTAACTCCTCCTTTGGCAACAGATACGAATTGGACTGCAGAAGAGAAAACCAAAGAACTTGAAAATAACTTACAAGGTATCTTGGGTTATGTGGTTCGTTGGGTTGACTTGGGCGTAGGTTGTTCTAAAGTTCCAGACATCAACAACGTTGGTTTGATGGAAGACCGTGCAACTTTACGTATTTCTTCACAACACGTTGCCAACTGGTTACGTCACGGTATTGTGACTAAAGAGCAAGTTGAAGAAGTGATGCAACGCATGGCGAAAATTGTGGATGAGCAAAATGCGAATGATCCAGAATATACAGCTATGGCGCCAGGTTTTGATGGCTATGCTTACCAAGCAGCGTATGACTTAGTATTTAAAGGTGGTGAACAGCCATCAGGTTATACTGAGCCATTGCTACACGCTTATCGTTTAAAATTAAAAGGTTATACAGGTGACTAACTTCATTCTTTAGAATGATTTATTCAACTGAATAATATTTAAAAAACCAGTTATTTCGATAGCTGGTTTTTTGTTGGGATTTTATGATTAAACAGTGTAATGGCAAAATTTCATTTATAATTATAGTTAATTTAAGAAAATAAGAATTTAAATATGAAAGTTAAAAACTTAAGCTTAATCAAAATTTCGACGATGTCGATATTGAGCTTGTCTGCGATCGCATGCAGTTCAACTGAACCGCAGCAGAGCAGTCAAAGTAAATATGCACCGCCTCCAAAGCAACAAGCACAGACAAAAATTTTGGAAGCGAATGAGCAAAAGTCACCAGTAGAGCATCCTTTTGATCCAAAAGATTGTCCCGCGTGTGGTATGGGGTAAATAAGTAATGAAACCGTTACTCGGTTTGTCTATTTTTCCCCAATTGAGTTTTTTGAACACATGTTTATCATTATTTGAACAAGAGAAAGTTGAGGTTTTGGAGTGGTCATTCGATCATTGCCATTATGAGAATAGACCTGAGTGGTTTAATTTATTGCTCAAAGATTATAGCGAAGCAGGGCGTTTGCTTGCACATGGTGTGCATTATTCGGCATTTACTGCGCAGATGAATGAATTGCACGATGAGTGGTTAGCATTGTGGGAACAGGAACAACAACAGCTTAAATATGTACACGTTTCAGAACATATTGGTTATAAATCACAACTTAAACAGAACTCAGGATTTCCATTACCTTTAGATTATCACTTGGTCGATGTTCAAGACTTTCAACAACAGGTGGTGGCTCTTCAATCTGCTTCAAAAATACCTTTAGGCTTTGAAATTTTGGCTTTGTCTTTGAGTTATCAGCAAGTTGTTGAGCAAGCAAAGTTTGTTACAGGATTGTGCCAAAAATTTAATACTTTTATCGTTTTGGATTTGCATAATCTTTATTGTCAAGCATTCAATTTTAATCTTGAGATCGATGCTTTAATCGCACTTTATCCTATTGAATATATTCGAGAGATTCATATCTCTGGGGGAAGTTTTAGTTATAGTGACTTAGCTGATAAACAGGTTCGCCGTGATACGCATGATGGTGCTATTCCCAAAGCATTATTTAAGGTATTACAAGATTGGCTACCACGTTTTAAACATTGCCAATATATTATTTTTGAGCAATTGCCAGAAAGTCTGAAAACTACTCAAGCGCAACAACAATTTATCTCTGACTATGATCAGTTAATGCGTGTTCGTGATCAATTTTCTGTTGAAGCACTTGAGCAGCCTAATAAGCTATTACATGTGGAAAACCGTTCATTACCCCCACATGAGTTGTTTAACGATAGAGAAACTTTATTTGAGGAACAGTACTTATTGGCGAATGCATTGATGCAAGTAAAAACTCCACAAGATTTACAAGTAATGACGTTCAAATACTTTAATCATCAGGATTGGTCACTGGCGATGATTGAAACTGCAATAAAGCTCAGTCAACGTTGGAATGTAAATAGTGAGTAACGTAGTTGATACTCAATAGGTGAGAATTCTTTGTTAAAATCAAAAAGGTTAATAATTTAGTTGAATCAAAATGACATCAGTACTTAAGTTAGATGCATTAAAAAATGCGGAAGTCTGCAATACACCATATCCATATTTTATTGTAGAAAATTCAATCGTAGAAAGTGAAGTACAAGCCGTCGTCGCAGATTTTCCTAAGCTGACCCAAGGGGGAAGCTACAACTTGGAAGATGTTGAAATTAAGCCTAATTTCGATCGTTTATTGAAATCTGTAGATACGCCTGAGTTTCGCCAAATCTTAACTGATAAGTTTGGTGTCAACGTCATGGAACATCCGATGATGATCACTTTGCGTGGTTTTTCACGTCAAAAAGATGGTCGTATTCACAGTGACTCAAAAAGTAAATTACTCACTATTTTGATTTATTTAAATGAATCATGGGATGCTGAAACAGGTCGTTTACGTATTTTGAATGATAACCAAGACATCAATAATTATGTCGCTGAAATCAATGCGGGACCAGGTTCACTAGTTGCATTCAAAGTGACAGATAATGGTTGGCATGGTTATATTCCATATGAAGGGCAGCGCCAGTCGATTCAAATTAACTTTTTAACCAGTGAAAAAGCCAATGCAAAACATAAGTTTTTCCATGGTTTGAGTGCTAAAGTAAAGAAAATTTTTGGTTAATCTAGTTTTACAAATAGATTCAAAATCAAAGCAAGTTTCGACTTGCTTTTTTTTAAACACAAAATTTTATAACGATGGTATTAAATCATGTGTGCCAATTTCAAAGCAATTACACATCAACAGGCGCTACAACTAGGCTTGCCAAATATTGTCTTTGAATATGACGATGAAATTTTTCCGAGTTTTCAAACTCCTTTGCTATTTAAGTCTCAAAAAGGACTTGAATGGCGTTCAGTCAATTTTGGTTTAGTACCGAAATGGTCTGAAGATATGGAAATTGCAAAACATACCTATAATGCTAGAAATGAGACGCTTTTAGAAAAGCGAAGTTTTGCAGAAGCCTTTACTAAGTGCCAATTTGGTGTGATCCCAGTATCTGAGTTTTATGAGTCTAAATATATCAATGGCAAACCACAACGTTGGGCGGTGCGACGTAAAGATGGTCAGGCTTTCTATATTGCAGCTCTATATGAAGTTACGCGTTTAAAAGATGGCGAGATTGTTCGTTCGGCAACGATGATTTCTATGGATGCTCATCAACATGAGATGATGAAAGAATTTCATGAACCACGAACTGATAAGCGATCAGTCGTTGTCATACCACATCATCGTTTAGATGAGTGGTTAAGCTTAAAGCAGGTTGATATTTCAAGCTTTATTGAGGGTTTTCCTGTGGATGAGTTTGAATCTCTATATTGCCCGAAACAACATCACGATAAAAACTCCCCACAGATGGATATGTTTGATTGAAATCAAAATTTCTATCAAATCAATGTGAAACTAATAATTAATGAGATAAGTTTTTGAAAATGATTTTTAAACTTTCCATCATTTTCTCGATTTGAAGTGGTGTTAGCCCTTCAAACGATTGTTCCAGTATAACACCCATTAAGTCATTAATTTTTTGAGTCATTTGGACACCTTTTTCTGTTAAATGTACACGTGTGATACGTGCGTCATTCTCACAAGAATAGGTATCAACAAAACCTTCTTCTTTTAAACGATAAACAATTTTAGTTGTCGTCGACATTTTTGAAACAATCATATCAGAAAGTTCGGATACACTCGCATTGGGTTTAGCTTCTAAAGATACCAATAGGCGACGACGAGAATTATCTACACCATATTTTTTCAGTACATGATCAAGGTTTAGAACATATTGTGCATGAACTTGTGTAATCCAATAATAAGGAAATTCTTCGATATTAAAATTTTCAGCGTTCGGTAAAAATTTTGAATATTTCTTAGTCATTCGGGAGTCCCTGAATTTTTGTAATTATGGCCAAATATTAATTCTAATAATATTTTATTTTTATTACATGAATCAATATGTGATGTATCACTTAATGAAAATAACCAAGGAAAATCGATGGGGTATAATTTTCCATGAAATTAGCTGAGTTCAATTATTAAAAATTATACAAAGCCAAATGTTTCGATAAGTATGGCTAAACAAAGCGTAAAATTTGCCACTTGATATGAAAGGCAATAGGTCGCTTTAAACATCCAAAAGTTGTTCGAACGGTTGTATGCTCAAGAACTATGGGGTAAATAAGTTCTTGTTTGTTAGTCCTGTATTGTCTATATGTTATATGATTAAAAAGATCGAGTAAACAAGCTTTTAATGTGTATATTATAGATCCACGCTGTTGAAAGCTAATTCTTTAAAGACACACTATTTTTTGTTAAAAAGTGATAAATGCTATATTCAAAAAAAAGTTGCCAAATGTTGTTTATGTTTTTGATTTCACAAGATGTAGTAAGTTTATTTAAACTATTGGTGTATTTTTCCTAAATTAATTAAATGTAGAAATTTTATTAAAGTTCATTGAATTTGTGTAAGTTGAATGGTTAAGCTTTCAGTGTAAATTAAATTGATTCAAATATTCGTTTCTATACTTTAAAGCAAAAATATGAAAAAAATGTAATTTTTTTAGAAAAAATAATTACAAAAGGACAATATTGTGCATAATTAAATTAATTTAGTTGAAAAGGTATCATTATTCATGGACCCGTCGCCGTGTAGGTTTAGTTTTCATTTTTCTCGTTTATATTTTTATAATAATAAGCAGGAGATCTAATAATGGAATTTTTATTAGACCCTGGAATTTGGGTTGGTCTTTTAACCTTAATTGTTTTAGAAATTGTACTGGGTATCGATAACCTAGTTTTCATTGCTATTCTTGCAGATAAACTTCCTCCAGAACAACGTGATAAAGCACGTGTTATCGGCTTATCTTTAGCTTTGGTAATGCGTTTAGGCTTATTATTCGCTATCTCTTGGTTAGTTACACTCACAAAACCGCTAATCAGTATATTTGACTGGACTTTTTCAGGGCGAGATCTCATTCTCTTATTCGGTGGTCTGTTCTTGGTCTATAAGGCTGTAACAGAACTGCATGAAAAGATGGAAGGTAAGCCTGAAGTCAAAGTCACCAGTAATGTGGTGTATGCAGGCTTTGCTGCGGTTGTTGCGCAAATCGTCATTCTCGATGCAGTTTTCTCTTTAGATTCGGTCATTACTGCGATTGGTATGGTAGATAACATCTATGTGATGATGGTTGCAATGATTGTGGCGATGGTGGTCATGCTAATTGCATCAAAGCCGTTAACCGCATTTGTAAACCGACACCCAACTGTGGTGATTTTGTGCTTAAGCTTCTTATTGTTAATCGGTATCAGCTTAATTGCAGAAGGTTTTCAGTTTCATATTCCTAAAGGCTATATCTATTCTGGTATTGGTGTTGCGATTGCAATTGAGGCATTCAATCAGTTTGGTCAGCGTAATGCAGCAAAACATGAGTCGAAAATTCCATTACGTCATCGTACAGCGGATTCTATTTTAAGATTGATGGGGGGAAAAATAGAAACCGCCGATTCTCAGTCGATTGCAGCACAAGAAGCTTTTGCTGATGAAGAACGCTATATGATTGGTGGTGTTTTAACGCTTGCTGAGCGTTCAGTTGCTTCGATCATGACACCTAGAAGTCAGATTTCATGGGTCAATTTAGATGATGATCCTGAAAGTATTCGTCAACAAATTTTGGCAGTACCTCATAGTTTGTTTCCTGTTTGTCGTGGTCAGTTAGACAAGGTTGTAACAATCATTCGTGCAAAAGAGTTGATTGATGCACTAGATGAGCCAGAGCTTTTACAGACTTTATTGAAGCGTAATCGTCCAATTTTCATTTTTGAAAAGATGAAAGTAATTGATGCGATTCAGACCTTGCGGAATTCAAAGGGTTCTTTGGTTCTAGTAAGCAATGAGTTTGGTAATATTCAGGGTTTGATTTCGCCACATGATGTGTTTGAAGCAATTGCGGGGGAGTTCCCAGATGCTGATGAACAATTGGACTTGGTGAAATTGGATGAGCTGACATGGAAAGCTTCGGGTATGCTGGATTTGTATCAGTTGGAACTTGAACTTGGCATGTTAGATTTAATTCAAGATGATTCTGAATACTTCAGTGTAGCAGGATTAATTTTGGACAAAACTCAAGGTGAAGTTAAAGTGGGCACACAAATCGAGCAAGTCGGAATTTGGTTCGAAGTGCTTGAAATGGATGGAAACCGCATTAAAACGGTGAAAATTACTCGACCCGAATATTTGAGTTAATCTACGATCTATTTGAACTTTAACAGTATCATTAAAAATGCCTCTATGAATAGAGGCATTTTTTTTGAATAAAAAGAGCATTTAAATAGGATTACTTATTTAAATGCTAAAAGTAAACTTTAAAATTATTGAATTGTTTGTGTGATTTTAGACCATAAATTTTGATGAGACTTTTTAAACATCAGCATATGACCGATGGCTTTATGACCATGTTCTTGAGGACTTAGCTCAATCATATCGGTTTGTGCATTTGGGTAAAGGCGAAGCAAATCTTTGACATTGGCTTGAGTTGCAATCTCATCATCAGATGACCAATACACAGTAATTGGACATTGAATTTCACTGTGATAATCATCAAAAATGGTTTTACCAATGGCATTGATTACATAGCCGGGTTTGCTACAGAATTGTGCCCATTGTTTTGCAACATTTTTAGGTAAGTTTTCCCCCATGCCTAAAAAATTCGTTGCGCCATAGCCTTTGATTAAACTTGATACAGGGAAGATGAGGTTAAACATCACTGGTGCCATACGTTTAGTACGACCTTTTAGCCCTTTAACATGCCCTGTAGAGCCTGAAATGGAAATCACTTGTGCAACTTTGTCATAGTTTGGAACAATACCAAGTAACTGCCCACCAGCGCTATGACCAAGAAGTGTAATTTTTTTTTGTTGTGTCTTATTTAAAAGCAAATCAATCGCAGCAGGAATATCTAATTGCCCCCAGTCTTGGATACTGGCATTCGATTCTCGAAGAGGACCATGCAGTGACTGACCAATTCCACGGAAATCGAACACCATTACGTTGAAACCTTGTTCGGATAACCATTCACTAAAGTTATGGTAAAAACCTTGGGTAATCCCTGTAGCGGGGCAAATTAAAATAGGCAGTTGTTCAGTTGATTGTTTTGACTGATAAAAACGACCACTTAAGCTATAGCCATCGGTGCAAGTAATCGTTACATTCTCAAAAGTACTCATCATGATTCTATCGTTATGTTTACAAGTTTACTTTACACGAGTTCCAAAAAGAAACTTGATTAAAAAGTGACTTATAAGTCAAAGAGGCAAAGTGATAGGTTTCTATTTAGAGAAAGGATCAATGAAATGGATTTAATGAGCTTTACACTCGCAGTTAAATTAGCATTGCTATTCAGTGGGATATTTTTATTTGTTGGCATGTTGACTGGTGTTTGGAAGTATGTGCAGATTAGTCAATCAGAATTGGCACGGGCACATTATTATGTTGATATTGCACATCGGAGTAGTCTGCTTTATGCACCAGCCACTTTGATTCTTGCTGTAATGGCATATTTTTCAATTTGGTCAGAGAAGGTAAACTTATTTTTTATCATCACGAACTTAATTTTCTTTAGTTTTTCAATCGCGAGTTATGTATTACATGGTTGGTTGAAGGATACAAGTAATCAATTCAAGCAACCGCATCAATTGGGAAAAATACAATTACCCAAAATTATTTTACGAATCGCAATGATTTTATTGGTGATCGGTGAAATTGGTGCAACGGCTGGTCTATTGCTGGGAATGTATATAGGGTTATTTTGATCAAGCTTTATATTTTTAGTTCTAAATGAATTCTTATTTTTCTTTAAAGATGGATGCTTAGCATCCATCTTTTATTCTGTTATTTTCGCAAGTTTGCGAGATTTATGATCAACAACATCCCAGACATAGAAGGCTGCAGATACCACGAGGGCATACGCAAAGAATTCTGGCTTTAAATTGCCTTGAATCAACCCATGAATTAATAATGTCACTAATAGCGCAATTGTTGTGCTCAGATATGTGACCAACTTTGTATTTGCCTTCAACGAATTAATGAAGACTTGCTTGTTGAAATGTAATGATAACATCTCCATCCCTCCTGTCTGCTCGACAAAACCTAATTGTTTTAGTCAGATTTGAGTAATAGTTGTACCATATCCTATGAATATTTCAAGCCTAAATACTTCTATATTGTTAAATAATTATGACATATTTATGACAAATGATAATTATTTTTATAAAAAATAGAAATACTATTAATTTTTTTGTGAAATATTACTTTTATTGGAATTTAGTGTGATGTATTTATCATAATAAAATACAGTAACTTAACGCCAATGAAAAGTTTTTTCGACTAAAGTTTATGAAAAATATGCAAATTTATTGCCATATTGGATTTGCTTAATACTGCTTTTAATAAAAAAATTAAATTTTGATCGTTTGCCTGTTTTTTAGTCAATTTATTTTTAGTAATCATGCTGTTTGGGAAACTTTGATGGGGAAATGAATAGCGATTCATGTCATATTTTCAAGAAAAACTGATAATTTGGTTAAATCAGATAGTAAACGAGGCTTAGTTGCGCTTTCGGCGTGTGGGTAAATGAAAGGCTGATATCAAACTGGTAAATCATCGAGCAAAAGTGTAGCCAATAGATGGCATGACAGCTTCGTTGTAAATTAATTGTGTCGTAAACAATAACAGCCTGTTGGGTAAACATGACAATTATTGATCACAGTCAAAATGAGATTTGGGTAAAATCAAATTTTAAGGACGATGGTTAAAAATGGTTATTTTTTAACTTTATCAATTACGACACAAATGATTAGAACGATTATTGATGGAATGAACCATGCCAAATTTTGTTCATTTAAAGGTAAATTTTGAATAAATAAAGGCAAGCTATCATTAAAACTTGTTACTTTGATTCCTTCGATAATACCAAATAAAAAGGCAACCGCAGTCACAGGTGCAATCACAACAGATGGATTGTTAAACTTCTTCCAGAAGAAACTGAGAATAATCACTACGATTGCAGGTGGGTAAATTGCGCTTAAAACAGGTACGGAGAAAGCAATAAGCTTTGTTAATCCTAAGTTTGAAATTACTAATGAGAATAAAACCAAGATCACCACTAAAATTTTATATGGGATTTTAGTCAACTCTGAGAAGTATTCAGCACATGCACATGTTAGTCCGATCGCAGTGACCATACATGCAAGTGAGATCAAGACGGTAAGAAATAAAGAACCTAAGTCACCAAAAGCATGTTGTACATAAGCATGTAAAATTACAGCGCCATTCTCTGCATTCGGTGCAGCATCGTGGCTACCTAATCCGAGTTTAAATAGGCTGATATAGACGAGGCTGAGTAAAACACCTGAAATCAGGCTGGCAATCACAGCATATTTGGTCACAAGTTTTTTATCAGTCACACCACGAGAGTGAATCGCATGAATGATGACAATACCGAAAACCAATGCGCCTAAAGTGTCCATGGTTAAATAACCACTGACAAAGCCTTCAGATACAGGGCTTGAGACATAGTTTTTCACAGCAGGTGAAATTGAACCTGTTGGAATAATAAATGCCGCGATCCCTAAAATTGCCAATGCAATGATTTTTAAAGGTGCGAGAATATGACCAACACTGTCCAATAATTTATTTGGATAGAGTGAAACTAGCGTCACAAAAGCAAAATAGATGACACTATAGATAAAAAGTGATGTTCCGCCATTACCAAAGTACGATGAGAAACCAATTTCATAGGAAACAGTCGCTGTACGCGGTGTCGCAAAGAGCGGTCCGACTGAAAGGTAACATACGATGGTGAGGATTAAACTTGCAACTTTACCGAGGGGTGAACTTAAAATTGCAATGGAACCTTCAGTTTTAGAAAGTGCCATAATGGTGAGTACAGGAAGACCAACAGCAGTGATTAAGAAGCCGATTGCTGCAAGCCATACATTTTCACCAGCTTGTTGAGCAACAATGGGTGGAAAGATAATATTGCCAGCGCCTACAAATAAGGCAAAGGTCATGAACCCTAAAGCAATAATATCCTTTGTACGGAGATTAGTCATAAAAAGAGAAAGGTTAAACACACAAAAAAGTAATTTTAGTTGAAATAGGGAGTATTTTGTATTTTATTTTATAGATAGCATTCCTAGATTTTATAAATTTTAACCAATTAGGCTTATTTGTTAAATTTATGTAGGTGATATACCTATAAATTTTCAATGATTGATAATTCTATAGCTCAGTAAAAAAATTAGATGCTGATAAATAGTTTTCGTAAAACCCACATGTTTTAATGTTTTGTAAAAGAGAAACCCTTTAGATTTCGATAAGTGAATAAGAAAAAGTCCTAAAAATTTTAAAAAGGCATATAATACCGATTCACATTTGCGGACAGATATTATGAAAGCTTCAACAGTCACCATTAAAACTGAACAAGACATTGAAAAATTGAGAGTGTCAGGGCGTTTAGCGGCTCAGGTTTTAGAAATGATCGGTGAATATGTGAAGCCAGGTGTGACGACAGAATATTTAGATGATATTTGTAATGATTTTATTGTAAATACACTTAAAGTCATTCCTGCGAATGTTGGTTATTATGGTTATACCAAAACCACGTGTATTTCTCCAAATGAAGTGGTTTGTCATGGTATTCCGTCGAATAAAATTATTATAAATGATGGTGATATTATCAATATCGATGTTGCGATTATCAAAGATGGTTATTTTGGTGATACCAGTCGTATGTACTATGTTGGTCAAATCAAACCTGAAGCGAAAAGGCTGGTTGAAACTACCTATGAAGCAATGGTTGCAGGGATTCATACTGTAAAACCTGGAGCGACATTGGGTGATATTGGACATGCGATTCAAAAAGTGGCACAGCGTGAAGGTTATACAATCGTACGTGAATACTGTGGTCATGGGATTGGTAAGGTCTATCATGAGCAACCTAATGTGTTGCATTATGGTCAAGCGGGGCAGGGTTTAGTCCTGAAAAAAGGTATGGTGTTTACTATCGAACCTATGGTGAATGCAGGGAAAGCCAGCGTTAAAGAGTTAAAAGATGGTTGGACTGTCGTGACTACTGATAAATCTTTATCTGCGCAATGGGAGCATATGGTTGCTGTCACTGAAACTGGTTTTGAGTTGTTAACACCGTGGCCAGAGGGCACCGGTATTTATCCTGAAATTTAGCTTAAGACTAAAGTCTAGATATTTGGGTGTAATTCAGCATTAATTTATTTTTTGTATTTTAATTCTGATGATTTTGTCACTATTTTGTTGTTTTTGTTGATAAATATTTCATTATTAATAGTTTTAAAGTATTAAATTATCGTTTTTTAGTATTTGTTTATATGTTAATCAACGATTATTATAATAGTCAGATTCTATAGCTGTAGTTTCTATTTATGTTGTTTTAAGTTTTCAAGCTTACCCATCCTAGGGTAAGCTTTTTTTTGTCTAAAATTTAGTGCTTCTGATTCCTTTACTACGTATTTAATATGTTTCTATATATTTTCAGTAGTTTCTTCATTTATTTATATACAAATAAAGAAGAAGATAAGTGCAATTGAACGGTATATTTCTCATGACTTATCTTCGTATTTAGAATAGGTTACTTCTTTGTTCTGAAATTCAAAATAATTGAGACAACAAATCCAAACAGCAATCCCCAGAAAGCAGAACCGATTCCAAAAAATTGTACGCCAGAAGCGCAGAATAAGAAGGTCAATAAAGCAGCTTCACGGTCTTTCACTTCATGAAATGCAATTGCGATGTTATGACTAATTGTTCCAAACAATGCAATCCCAGCTAAGGCAACAATGAATAAATGTGGGAAAGACATGAGTAAGCTAGTAAGTGTGGCTGCAAATAAGCCCATTAAAATATAGAAAAAACCACAGCTCATGCCTGCGATATAGCGTTTACTCGGATCAGGATGGACTTGATCATCTAGACTAACGGCTGCACTAATTGCAGCAATATTCACAGTATAGCAACCGAATGGCGCAAGTAAGGTTTGCGCTGTTCCAGTCCAACCAATCAAATGATTAACATGTGGTTGATAACCATAACTTTTAATCATGGCGATACCAGGTAAGTATTGTGATGCCATGTTGATGACAAATAAAGGCAATGCTAAACCAAGGATTGCAGACCATGTAAACTCAGGTTTCATCCATACAGGATGTGCAAGCCCCCAATGCAATGTTGGGACATGAAATTCCATAAATAATGGACAAATTAATATCCCTGCAATCACAGTAATGACAATGCAATAACGTGCCCAAAGGCGCTTGGTGACAATATAAATAGCCAATAAGCTTAAAATAAAACCCCAATCATTTTGCATACTGGCAAACAGTGCAATACCAAATTTAAGTAGAACACCTGCAAGCATGGCACTGGTTAAACTTTGCGGAATGTAGGCAAGGATTTTTTCAAAGATACCTAAAAAACCAAGTATTGCAGTGAGTAAGCCACAGATAAGAAAAGCACCAATTGCTTCATATAATGTATATCCACTTGCTGTTGCGATGATCAGCGCAAGTGCCGCAGTCGACCATGAGGTCGCTACTGGATATTTAAATTTCCAAGAGAGCAACAGACCTGATAGTCCAATGCCTAAACCAAGTGCCCAAAACCAAGAGGTAATTTGTTCGGGGTTTGCACCGAGCAGTTGCGCTGCTTGGATCACAAGCACTGCGGAAACACTGATGCCAATAAGAAAGGTGATAAAGCCTGCAAATACTGCGGGTATCGAAAAATCTTGGAGAAACTTTTGCATAATCCTTTGCTTTGTAATTTACTGATTGGTTGAAAATGCAAGTATCATACCTGAATCAATTTGGTGCATATAGATTTGATCGGAATTTAATATTAAATCAGTGAATGATTATAAAAATAATTCAACTTATTCTCAGGCAGAGAGAATAAGATGCTGATTATATTTTTAAGGTCATGAGTGAAGTCGTATAGCTTATTTTTTCAAAAAATAGATGTTGTTACATCGTAGATAAGGCGAGTTTTAAACCAAAGCCACAAAATAAAAGTCCAACTGCGGCAACACAGCTGGCCGCTACTCGGTAACGTGCATTAAAGAATGAAGCGAGTTTAACCCCTGAAAAAATTAATATAGTCAAATAGCTCATACTAATAATTTGCAAGATTACTGAAAGTGCTGCGAAGCTTAAGGCAGGGTAAGGGTAGTCTGGATCTACAAATTGAACGAAGAATGAAAGGTAAAATAAGATTGCTTTGGGATTGAGCAAGCTAATGGTCAGAGCCGTACGAAATGGATGGAATTGCTCTGTAGCAGATGTATCACTATTGGCTTGAATGTTTTGTGGTTTGCTAAACCATGTTTTGAAACTCGCAATCAGTAAACGTATGCCTAAATACGATAAGTAACTTGCACCAACAATTTTAAGAACCACAAATAACCACGGAAAAGCATGTAGCAGTGATGCCGCACCTAAAACGGTACACAGGATGAGAATTAGATCGCCTGTAAAAACGCCTAAAGCACCGATATAGCCTGTTTTGATGCCAAAACGTGAGGCGATAGACATCACATAAAGCGAGTTCGGACCTGGTAAAATGACAATAAAAATAGTCCCTAAGATATATGTCACTATGTCAGTAATACCAAACACGAGATTCTCACTGTTTAAGAAAGCGAAACAAAAAGCCGAGCTATTATAATAACAAACTCGGCTTCATTTTTGTGAGCAATTTTGGTGCATTTTTTAATGATTGTTCAAAATTTTGAGCAATCTGCTGAATTGCTTAATCAACAAAATCTGCTTCTAAACCAAATGACTGACGCAATAATAACGCAAGTTGTTCACGTGCTTTAATAAATCCATCAATACCACTTTGTAGTAATTGGAATGCCATTAAATCGGCTTCTAATTGCTGTTTAAATTCAGCTTCAGAGATTTCTTGATGTGGATGTTCTTGGTGTGCATGCGCATGATTAGCACTTAATTGAGATTCAACAACACGTTGATCTTCACCTAATTTTTCAAGCAAATTTGGTGCAACTGTTAATAAGTCACAACCCGCTAAACCGAGGACTTGATCTACGCTACGGAAGCTTGCACCCATCACTTCAGTTTTGATGTCATGTTGCTTGTAGTAATGATAAATTTGTTTTACCGAAAGTACACCAGGATCTTTGTCGATTGGATAGCTGTCTACATTCTCAGCTTTTTTATACCAATCTAAAATACGACCTACAAATGGTGAAATTAAAGTGACTTTTGCATCCGCACACGCATTGGCTTGGTGCAGACCGAATAGCAAGGTCAAATTACAATGAATGCCTTCAGCTTCAAGTGCTTTTGCAGCTTGAATCCCTTCCCAAGTAGAGGCGATTTTAATTAAGATACGATCTTGATTGATACCATAATTTTTATATAAGGCTAAAAGCTCTTTGGCTTTAGCAATGGTTTCTTCGGTATTGTAAGACAGTGCCGCATCGACTTCGGTTGAAACACGACCTTCAATCAAATTTAATATTTCTACGCCTAACTTAACAGTAAGAATGTCAATAGTACGTTCTACAAGCGCATCGGTTTGATAACCTTCTTGTTTAGCTTGGCTATAAGCATCTTCAATTAAAGTACGGCTTTCAGGCTGTTGTGCTGCAGCAGTAATTAAAGATGGATTTGTTGTTGCATCCAAAGGACGGAATTGTTGAATTGCGGTTAAATCACCTGTATCAGCAACAATAGTGGTTAAGCGTTTTAATTGATCTAATGCAGATTGTGTCATTGCCGGTTATTTCTTAGTTAAAATATTTGTGATTTTATTTATAACACAATGCCATTTCAGCAAAAGAGTAAAATGTGCTGAAACACACATTATTTTGTATGAATTCGTTGATTTCTGATGTGATTAATCAAAAAACGAGCAGCTGAACCTAAATTACTTTCGCGACTCCAGACTAAATCGACGTAATACTCAAATTTTGGTGTGAAATCGAGCAAGTCCAAAATTTTCAAATTATGTTTAAGTTGAGGGTTTTCATTGAACATCTGTAAGGGAAGTACGCCCCAGCCAAGTTCTTTCTGAATGAGTGAACAAGCAGAGTGGTGGTTATCAGTCCGCCAATAATTTTTAGAATAGAGCAGTTCGGGCTTAATGGTTCGGTCACGGCTGGCAACGACAATTTGACGTGCTTGTAAAATTTGTTCAAATGTCACTTGTGAATGAACAGATAAGGGATGCTTGATTGCAGCAACAGGTACAAGGACTTCTTTTTTAAACTCAACAAATTGTTCACGGCTTTCGAGAATTTCACGTTCAAACATGAGTGCCAATTGCGCAGTTTGATTCATTAACATTTTCAAAGCATCTTCTTGTGGCGCTGAGAAGATATTGATTTGTAAGCTTGGAAAATGTTCGGCAAGGATTGCGATGTATTCTGTCCAATCGGTGTGTAATAGCTCTGAAACTACCACAATATTCAAATTTGACTCCAAGCCTTCACTGAGCGCAATGGCTTGTTGCTTCCATTGATTCATTTCAATTAAAAGTTGTTCTGTTTTTTCATATAAGCGCTGTGCTTGTGGTGTAGGGACAGGTTCACGTCCTACACGATTAAAGAGTTTTAAGTTTAAATCAATTTCTAAATTGGCGATGGACATGCTGACTGCGGAAGGAACTTTACCGAGTTGTCGTGCAGCCGCAGAAAATGAACCTGTTTCTATCACGGTTTTAAATATAGTGAGTTGTTCTTGGTTAATGTTCATGATTTTCATCGCTCAAATCTGTATTTGAAGAAGCACATTTAAAACAATCTTTCAAAAAAATTGAAAGAATCTAACTCGATTGATCAATTTTATAAAAGTATGATGCATTTGTCGAATCAATGAAGAGTGTTTTAAAAATGGTGATTTCCAAAAGAAGGATTGTTCATGCGTTGAGCTATGAGATCATCCTATTGGTGATCATAGCGATTGCATTAAGTTTTATTTTTGAAGTTCCAATGGAAGTTACAGGTACTTTAGGTATTGCTATGGCAGTAACTTCAGTGGTTTGGAATATGGTTTTCAATCATTTTTTTGAAAAATATGAACAACATAAAAAATTACAACGTACGATCCGTGTACGTATCTTGCATGCCATTGGTTTTGAAGGTGGTTTGATGTTAGCAACCATCCCAATGGTAGCGTATGCGATGGATATGACGATTTTACAAGCGATTTTATTAGACTTGGGAATGACCAGTTGTATTCTCGTTTATACCTTTATTTTCCAATGGTGTTATGATTTGGTTGAAGATCGTATGGGAATTAAGCCTTTACATACCTAATTCTGATATAAGCCTTTTAGAAATGATTTAGAATAATTAAGCCAATACTGATGTATTGGCTTTTTTTATTTTCTGATTAAATTTATACATTTACAAGTAAAAACAACTTTAAACAAAGTTTTGCAAAACTATCGCTAAATTCATTTGTATTAAACGATGCAGCGCTTAAAATGGAATATTCATTAACGATGTCATTTGTTTGAGGGAAGTATGGTGCAAACAGTGCAAAATCAACTGCCAAATAGACACCAGTTTGCCGCCCAAGAATTGCTTCAAGTTTCTGAAACTTTACAAAAAATTTACCTTGATCAGCTAGATTACTTGGTCAGTGTAACTGTTGATAATTTTTTTCAATTTGATGCACAAAATCATACTTTTAGTGTGGCAAATGATTTCCTAAAAATTCATATTAATGAAGACTCTGGCGTAGTTTTTAAATCACACATACAGCATTTACATACAACTGCTGAAAAGCCACTGAATGTTGATCGTTTGATTAAATATGTCATTGAAGATGTTCATTTTTATCTGCATAAATACCAAGAAATACATCCCACAGATTTAAAAACCAAAACCCAAATTATTCGTCAAACTTTGATTGAACATGTGTTTGAATGGGTTGATGGTGAGAATAGAGTAGAGCAGTATCTTTATAATATTCAAGAAGATGAAGCCAATAAAATTGATCAACTCTTGATAAAATATGAATATTTTGATCATCCTTATGTGTCAGATTTTGCTAAATATGGCAAGGCGATTCCGTTAAGTGCTGAAATTAATATCAAACATTTGGTCTTGATTAACTCTGTACTGGGACAAGAGTTTCTACCTGTAAATGAATTGGTACAGAAGTTCTATCAATTCTTATTTTGTTTTGAGCAATGTATTCCACTACATTTATTTAGAATTTTTCAATTGCTCTATCCAAACTCTGTACAGCTACAGGATGTTATTCGTGATTTTGAAAGTATCAAACTATTGTCAACGCATGCTCAAGAGCAACCACATTTAATTGCATACGCGGGGCGTATGAAACGTGGTTTTTGGCAATATCAGGGTTTACTGCATAAACAACGTTTTTTAAATAATCAGGATGACTATTGGGAATTGGATGATGCTATTCGTCTACCCATTTTTACACTCAAACGTAGTGTGAATTGGTTATTTAAGCAAGATGCAATGGTCAATGATTGGGTGGCAAAGCAGCTAGACGATGTTAATGTTAGAATTACTGTCACTGCTCTGAGCTTTATTGATACTTCAAAAATTAATCCGGTTGTTTTACTCGCCGTGCTTAAATATTTTAAAAACGTCGCTGCACGATTGTTTTTAATTGAATGTTATGAATATGCAATTACAAATGAATGGCAAAATGATGTTAAAAATACGCGCTATTCATTTTTAAACAATAATCTAAGCCCTAATTCGAATCGGAAAATGATTTCACATTCTTTTTTATATATAGAAGAATGGTTAGATTTTTCAGGTTTGATGTTGGGTGAGCAACCTCAGCAGTATAAAAAATTATTTATTAAAATTAATCGTGTGATACAGGCATATATGCATTTTCTGCAAAATATTGAACATGCTTTACCACAGGATTTAGTTAAATATATGGATCTGCATTTACAGCAATATCCACAATTTTTTATTGATCTGCAAAAGCACAATATCAAGGTTGAAGACTTCAGAAAATCATTCAAACATATCAGTCATGATCAACGATCGAATCATAGTATTTTCGATAGTTATGTTTTGGACTATGTCATTCATTTATTTAATTATCATGATCCAATACATCGCAATGTCACTTGGCACAGTTTATATCAGCAAGCCAAAAAGTGGCATGAACATAATCATTTTGTAGATACGATGTCTAAGTTAAGAGAAAAGATACCTATTGATTCATGGGATCGTGTTGCACCGATGCAAAAGATTTATTTTGAAGATTGGTGTTATGAAGAACTCAATAGTTTAAAGCGCATTATTCAAGAATCTGTGGTGTTTAAACATTGTTTGGCAATGTCTTATAGCCAACGTATTGCAGAACGTGAGTATGTGGCTTTTCACATGACCCATATTGATGATCCTACACAGGAAATGACTTTAGGTTGTTTTTATAAATTAGGTCGCTTGGAGTTTGATCAATTGCGTTTGCCGAGTAATCAAATCCCAGAACAGCAATTTCATGTTAAGGCAATGGCGTTTATCCAAGATGTGAATCAACATTTGAAGTGGAAAAGTAGCATTCAGCCCAATGAGGAATTGGGGAATTTATAATTTTATTTTCCCAAAGATTGTAATTTCATGATGACTTAATTCAATCAGCTTTGTTCATTTGGCTTAACTTTTCTGCCAAAAATCGTTAGGCTATAGCCGTCACATTCCCAATCGGTAATTCAAGGCTGTTATGAAACAAGAAACTGCACTCAAACTCATGAAAGCGGGTGAAAATGTCTTTTTGACTGGCTCGGCAGGTGCAGGTAAAACATATACGCTAAATCAATACATCAATTATTTAAAAGCACGTAAAGTTCCTGTGGCGATTACCGCTTCAACAGGGATTGCTGCAACACACATGAATGGCATGACCATTCATACATGGGCAGGGATTGGGATTAAAGATACGCTTTCCGATGATGATCTAAAACGGATGAAAGAGCGTAAATATTTAAAAGAGCATTTGGAAAATGCCCAAGTGCTGATTATTGATGAAATATCCATGTTGCACGCCAAACAACTGAATTTGGTCAATCAAGTTTTAAAATATTTTAAAGAGTCTGATGACGCATTTGGTGGCATCCAAGTCATCGCTGCGGGTGACTTCTTTCAGTTACCACCTGTAGGACGTAATGGTGAAAAGAATCGTGATAAATTTTGTTTTATGTCAGATGCTTGGGTCGAAGCTAAATTTCGTGTCTGCTATTTAAGTGAACAACACCGCCAAGATGATTCTGCGCTGAACGATATTCTTAATGCTATTCGTTCGCAAAGCATTCAGCAACAACATATTCAAGCTTTACAAAATACGCGAAATCAAGATATTGGTGAGACATTCACACGTTTATATACCCACAATATGGATGTAGACAGTATCAATTTTCAACATCTCAATGCGATTGAAGGTACAGATCATCAATTCGTTGCGGTGACCGATGGTAATGAAAAGTTGATTGAAACATTGAAATCATCTGTTCGTGCACCTGAAGAGTTAACGTTGAAGAAACATGCCAAAGTGATGTTTGTGAAGAACAACTTTGATATGGGCTATATCAATGGAAGTTTGGGTGAAGTCATTGGTTTTGAAGAAGATGATGAATTAGGCATGTTGCCTAAAGTTAAAATGACGGATGGTACAACACTTTTAGTCGCACCTGAAACGTGGTCAGTGGATAATGAAGGTGGTAAAACCATCGCCAGTTTGCAGCAAGTTCCATTGCGTTTGGCTTGGGCGATCACCATTCACAAATCTCAAGGCATGACACTTGAAGCTGCTGAAATTAACCTGAGCCATACCTTTGAAAAAGGACAGGGTTATGTGGCTTTATCACGCTTAAAGTCAATCAATGGTTTACGTCTACTTGGTTTTAATGATCAAGCTTTGGAGTTAGATAGTTTAGCGATCAAAGCGGATCGTCGCTTTCAGGAATTGTCAGATGAAGCGGTTGAACATTACCTCGATGCTGATTTAACAAGACAACACAATGCTTTTATTCGTCACTGTGGTGGCACGTTGAATCCCACAGAAATTGAGCGCAATGAGAAGAAACTTGCACGCAGTGGTGGTAAAACTAATTATGCATCGGCAACTTTGGATGAAACCCGTGAGTTGTTTGAAAGTGGTTATGAAATTCAAGATATTGCAGTGGAGCGTGGTTTAACCCCTGCAACGATTATCAATCATTTGGCACGGTTACATCGTGAGCAAGGTTTGGATATTTCAGTCGCTAATCCAGGTGAAGAAGTCGTTGAAAAAGTCCGTGTCATTTATAAAAAGCTAATGAAACGGCAAGATCCAAGTCATTTTAATGATGATGGAGCGATTAAGTTACGTCCAATCGTTGATTTGACCAGTCCGAAAATGGGTTATGATCAAGTTCGTTTAGCATTGTTATTTATTGAATAATGTCTTCAAGCTAAGTTTAAAAAGGAATTCGGTGATTGTATGCCACAAATGTTTATTGATTATTCTGACAATATTCAGGATTTAAGCAAGAAAGAATTAATGTTGGGTCTAAATCATGCGTTGTTTGACACAGGTTTAGTCGCTGAACCGCATGATATCAAAACGCGTATTCAAGAAGTTTCAGATTATTTAATTGGTTTTGGAAATAACGAACATGCATTTATTTTTGTACGTTTACAAGGTCTGAGTGGTCGTACTGAAGAACAAAAAAATGTGATGACTGAAAGTTTATCGCAATGTTTACAGTCTTTTAATGCTTATTCTGCGAATGGTTTAGAGGTTCAACTTTGTGTTGAGTTTGCTGAAATGCCAAGAGAGATTTATAAGAAAGTATTTGTGAAAAAATGATTTAACGCGGTTGCCTAATTTTGTATGATTGGGCAACTTTTGATTGATATAAAAAATAAAATGACAAGAAAAATTACAGCATTACTGATTCTAAATCTAACAATCCTGCTCACTGCCTGTGATCGTTCGCAGCAAGCTGATTTAAATTCTAAAAATCATCAAAAGTCCGAGATTCAAACAGAAAAATCATGCCTAGAACCGAAAGATTTATTGGAAAAGTTATATCAATCAAATTTGAATCCACTGTCTGCAACTGAAAGCGAGTTAAAGCAATATTTTGATAATAAACTTGCGAACAAATTTATTGCTGAACAAAAATGTGCAGAGAAAGGAGGTATTTGTGATATAGATTTTAATATTCTATACGATTCTCAAGATCCAGAGGATCTAGGCTACCAGACAGAAGAGACGAAAAATCCTTTTGAATATTTTGTATGGATCGGCGGGCAAGAGGGGCAAAGGATTATATTTAGTTTTGATCAATTGAGTAAGGATTCAGATAGCTGTCCGAGAATTACCAATATTTCATACTCTCATGGTGATCTTTTAGGGACAATGGCTTTTGATCCTATAGATACTCAAAAGCCCAATCAATAAGAATTAAAGCCCTAAAACCTCAATATCACCATATTCCCAAATTTTATCCGCACTCAATGTATAAATTTCATCTAAAAAAGCCACATTAAAACTACCGAGAGTTTGCGCTTTTTCAAAAGCCAATTTACCTGCAATCGCAAAGTGAATATGTGCTGAAATCGTTGCAATCGTTGGATTCGCAACAGCACAATAAGCTGCGATTAAAGCACCGAGCGCACAGCCTGTTGCTGTGACTTTCGGTTGCAGAAAACTACCGCCATTGACCTGAATCACAGCATTGAGTTCTTTCGATAAAATAAAATCTGATTCACCTGAAATAGCCACACATTCACTATGCGCGAGTAATGGCAAAGCCTGCAAATAAACTTCATTACTTGAAACAGTGCTATCTACACCTTTAGATTCAACTTGATTGCCTGCAAGTGTACTGATTTCAGATGCATTGCCACGAATCACAGTTGGATTGAGTAAAATCAACTGATCGACCATTTCACTACGCCATTTTAAAAATGCGCCATAACCTACAGGATCAAGTACCCAAGGTGTATTTTTAGCAGAAACAGTCTGTGCAGAAATTTGCATGGCTTGCATTTGTTCAGACGTTGGCGTACCTAAATTAATACTTAAAGCTGCTGCAATTGAAGCAAAACTTTCCGCTTCAAACGGATTATCAATCATTGCAGGTGAAGCACCCGCTGCAAGTAAAACATTGGCGGCATAATTGGCAGCCACACTGTTGGTAATACAATGCACCAAAGGCTGTTGAGTTTGAAGCTCCGTCCAAGCATCAACCACTTTTTGTAAAATTACATCAGTTTGATTATTGAGCTGATCTGCATCATTGAGCGAAAGCGTTTCAGGATGATTCATAACAGTACCTTACTGAGTAAAATAGTGATCTTGATGTTTACAACTACGACACAACAAGGTTACATAATTCTGCGCATCATATTCAACGGTTAATTCACTTGAACCACAATACATACAACGCTTTTGAGAATAAAAATTCAAACGCGCTTCAATCTTTTTCCAAGACTTCCAAACAGGTTGGAAGAAGATACTTTCATCGTAACCTAAAAAGCGATAGAACAATATTTCACTCATTTTACTGAATGGAATATTGGGCGGACGAGGGAGCGTAGAGGTTTCCCATTTTTCAGCAATAGCACGTTCACGATATTGCTGAACGGTTTTCTTTAAAATATTGGTATTGATAAAGTTTTCATTACGAACTTGCAAAGCTTTTTTCTGATACAGATATTCAAGTGCTGTTTGGATCAGATAGAAGATTTGCCCAACTGCAAGTGAATCCATCAAACGATAACAAAAGGTTTGGAAATTTTTATTGCCAGAAATTTGAATGCCCCAAGTTCGGCAGTAATACTGTGCAAATTGTACAATTTCCTGATACAGCACCACATACAAAGTATTTTTAACTTCTTCTGAGGTTTTAAATGGTACACCTTGAGTTAAATTTTCATAGAACCAATGACGAAGCTGTGTGGTAATGCTAAATAGACTGGGCTCAGAATAACCATCTAAACGTACATTGATGTAATACTGATGTGCATTGTCACTAAATTCTTTCGCCACCAAAACATTGTCTTTGATCAATTGATTGAGTAATTGGCTTTGAAAATAATAATTCGGGGTAATTGGATGATACTTAATGATTTCCCAATCTATAAATTCTTTATGGTTGGTATTTTCATGAACTTGATTGTCCAAAATACTCAATAAAAATAATTTATGTAGAAAACTGAGTTGGTCTAAACCCAATTCAAAATCATCTTTTTTTGCCAGTTTACGCGTTTCTTGTAGACGCGTTTCTTTGATCAGTTTACGGCGTTTATTTTGACAAGTTTCACAGTGGCAATTGCGTTGTTGATTGACAAAAACTTGATGCTGACAGTGACTGCATTGATGAAAACTTACTTCTTTTTCAAATTCTTCAGCTTCGACAAAATACATGCTCGCCTGACACAATGGACAGAAGGTACTTTCATCAAGCTGTTTTTGCAGAATTTGGAGCATAGTCGATTACAAAAATGAGGATATTTTGATTATACACATCTTCATGGGGACTGGACGATTTAGTGATTTAAATAAAACGAGCGACCATTTTGATCGCTCGTTATTGATTCGGTAAGTATTCGATTTAAAATTAATAGCTTGCAGGGCAAGGCAACTCATCATCTTCAAAATGGTTCATTTTGGCTTGGAGTAATGCTTTGGCTTTTTTACGGGATGCTTTGTGCTGTCCGAGTACATCAAACTGCTTCAAAATAGCACTCACTTCTTTAGCTTCGAGTGGAATACCTTCACAGGTCATAAACATGGCAATGACTTGGTGATCTAATTTTGCATCATGGAGCATTTGCATCGTCTTGATATTTTCACTACGAACAATATGTTCTTTAAAAATCATGTTGCACCTCATTTGTGGTTGAGTCTTTTTATTGTGCGTTATACACACATTTAAACAAGCAAGAACTGTGCGCAAAATGTAGTCAGTTTGAAACCAATGTAATGTTGAGCAATCTAGATTGATTTAAATTATCTCGCACCTACGGGCTGATATAAGCCATCACCTTTACCAATTTGAGATTGGTAGATTGGAATCCATGGCGCGTAGACTATGTTTTGTTTCCATTCATTCAATACGATAAATCCATTACGTGCAATCGCGATACGGTCTTGTAAATTTGCAAGATTGGTTGCACTGACTGGCGCACGTATAATCAGATAAGGTGTGAAGATGAGTTTAAATTTATTCACGCCAATGAAGATATCGCCACGTAAACCTAAATTTTCTAAACTCAGCGTAAGCATAAAATCATTAATTTTGGAAAAATCACGCATCAAAGGTTTATCCCACATCGGTTGTAAGATTTTTTCTTGTTCATGAATACCAAAACTAATCGCAGCATCAGTGGCTAATTTTTTAAACTTAGTGGAATTGACACCTGAACGTAAGGCTTCATCATCGGCAATTTTTTGGAGTTGAAAGGCTTGGCTTAGGTTTGCCCCATATGCACTGAGTTCTTGTGCAAGACGTGTTGAATCATAGTGTTGATGCATAACACTTAATCCACCAATATCTGCCATGACGCTTGATTGTCCTTGAATTAACTCATTATTTGCTTGGCTGATCGTTGCTTGTAAGGTTGGAATACTCATACCAGCAATCACGATATTTTTACCATCTGTCACATTGAGCGGATCAAGTGCATTGGATAATGAATAGGTCAGTGCATAGTTTGAGCGAACATCATTCGCCACAAAAACCCCAAGATTTGCCCAAAAGAATTTCGGATTGTTACGACTGAGGGCATCGTAGTACATCAAAATAAAGGCATTGGTTGCGAGTAAAACTTTTTGC
Organism: Acinetobacter wuhouensis; assembly: GCF_001696605.3. Classification (NCBI taxonomy): domain Bacteria; kingdom Pseudomonadati; phylum Pseudomonadota; class Gammaproteobacteria; order Moraxellales; family Moraxellaceae; genus Acinetobacter; species Acinetobacter wuhouensis. Next base: position 1,773,382 of record NZ_CP031716.1, read on the forward strand.
GGTGATTGTTGACCGTAGGTATTGATTGCTAATTGTCTGACTGTAGCAAACTGCTGATGGATCTTGGTACGGATATTTTCATACTGTTGTGGAACAGAACGAATCGTAGGGTCATAAAGTGCAGTTTGATTATTGGCAATATTATATAATTGTTGATAAAGGTTCTTTTCAGCACTATTCAGATTACGTTGTGCCAAATTAGTCTTTAAGTTGAGGGTAATCTTTGCTAATTGTGCTGCATTGACTTGTGTGACATTACTGCTAGCTGCGTACGATGGTATTGAAATGCTGATTGCTGATATAGATGACATACCAAGCGTACATGCGACTAATAGTGACTTGAGAGTTGAGCTATGTTTTGTTTTCATTGCGATGATGACCTTATATTATTTTCGTTTATTTGAAAGCGCAAACAAATGCTGCGAGCTATTTATAATCAATCAAAAAATGCTTTGTAATGGGTAAAAATAACAAGATGACGAATGACACAGTGATTTTGCAAATAAATGTAAAATGGTTGAGTAAATTCCCTCATTTTTCTGATTCAAATAAAATCTCAACGCATTGTCATAAAACTGTCATCACTACATTGCATAGTGCAATAAATTTTTAATATTTTTGAAATAAGAGTAAAACAACATGGCATTGAAATACGGAATTGCTGCTTTGGGTTTAATGTTAAGTGGTTCAGTTTTTGCAGCAGCGACGATATCTGCGCCAGAAGAAATTGTGGTTTTAGCGGTCAATGATCAGGAAGTAAATTCGGGTCTTTTACGTAAGAAAAATGAATATAAAGTAGATGCAGGACAAGTCGCAGTAAGTGTTCGCTATCAGCAGTATTTTGAACATTTGAGTGGTGAACACGATATTATCAAATCAGGCGTCGTCACAATTACAGCGCCAGATTTGAAAGATGGACAGGCGTATAAACTCGCTCTAGTCAATGTTCCAAAACGCTTTGAAGATGCCAAGAAATATGCTGAACAACCAACGATTGCAATTTACGACAATAATAATCGTTTGGTGGTACAGCAAACGGGTGCAAATACAGAAGCAAAGCCTTGGTTAGGTTCAGGTGTATTTGGCAAAGTGATTGACTTAACTTCAAGTAAAAAAGCGCCAACAAATCAGCCTGCGGCAGTCTATGCGACACCTTATGCTGTTGCTGTTTCAGCGCCAGTTGTGAGTTCTGTTGTTAAAACAAATAATGTTGTTACAAGTTCAAATTCAGCAGATCAGCAATTGATTCAAATTTGGCAGAAAGCCTCTAAAGCTGAACGTCAAAAATTTATGTCTTGGCTCGCTGAGCAGTAATTTATTAATACTAAACTAAGCAAGGCGGTATTTAAGGCACTTGCTAGATAAAAACCGCAATACGATTCATCGTATTGCGGTTTTTTTCATCTATATATTCACTTTTGCTAAACTATTTATTTTGCTGCAACAGGTGCGATCACTTCGTGTTTTGATGTTGTACGTTCAGGTGCTTTATGAATCATGGTATATGCATAGTCTACGCCCATACCGTATGCACCAGAATGTTCGCGGACAATATCCATCACTTGATCATAAGTATCACGTTTTGCCCAGTCACGTTGCCATTCAAGCAAAACTTGCTGCCAAGTTACAGGAATAACGCCTGCTTGAATCATACGTTGCATCGCATAATCATGTGCTTCTTTGGTTGTACCACCTGACGCATCTGCAACCATGTAGATTTCATAATCTGTATCATGTAGTGCACTTAAAGCAAAAGTTAGGTTACACACTTCAGTCCAAAGACCTGAAACAATAATTTTTTTACGGTTATTCTTCGCCAATGAATCACGGACTTTTTGGTCGTCCCAAGAGTTCATTGAAGTACGCTCTAAGAGTGGTAGATCTGGAAAAACATCTAAAAGTTCAGGATAGGTATGTCCTGAGAAGCTGTCTGTTTCTACCGTCGTAATTGTGGTTGGAATATTAAAAACTTTTGCTGCTTTCGCTAAACCCACAGTATTATTTTTCAATGTTTGACGGTCAATCGACTGCACACCAAACGCCATTTGTGGTTGATGATCAATGAAAATGATCTGTGAGTTTTCAGGTGTTAATACTTCTAAAATAGACTTGTTCATGTTTTACATCCTTAAGTTAGTTCGTTCTGTTTACTAAGATATTGAAAAAATAAATGACAAACAGCATTATTTATAGAACGATATTTTATTAATTTTGAAACACTATTGATATTTTATGTGAAATAAATTGCATATTCACCAAATATTCATATACATAGTGAAGTGTGGAATAAGCAAGCTAAATATTTTCCTCCTATCCTTGAAAACCTAAATTTTTATAAAATCGTGTGGTATGAATGTGTCCTGATGATTTTATTTGCGGATAAATTTATGTTATTCATGGTTGAAATTTCAAAACGAAAATCTGATGAATCAAAAACTTGAATTTAGAATCGCGCAAATATTTGATATTCCGAAACTCGTCGAATTGGTTAATTCAGCATATCGACACAAAGATGGCAATAGTTGGACGAGTGAAGCAGATATTGTTTCTGGTGATCGAATTAATTATCAGCAATTGGAACAGTCTTTATTTCAGAAAAATTTTAAGTTATTTGTAGCTGAGTTAGATGGGAAGTTGGTGGCATGTATTGGACTGACTTTTAATCAGGATAATGTTGAAGTGGGGACTTTTTGTATTGCACCTGAATATCAAAATCAGGGAATAGGGAAGCAAGTACTAGATTTTGCTGAAAAATATGTTGTTGATTTAAAATTGCCAAATTTAAATGATTTTGTCATGTGGGTGTTGAGTGTACGGCATGAACTGATTGCGTATTATGAGCGCCGTGGTTATGTACAATCAGGTGTCATTGATGAATATCCGATGGATGCAGGTGTAGGGAAACCTATAGTGGATTTGCATTTGGTGGAGATGAGGAAGGATTTAAATCATATATTCTGATTTATGAATAAATACACTAATGTTAACTTTTTAAATCATTGAAATAAAAAGGATATAATCTAAATTAATTTTCGACTAAGAAAACAAACTAAGTTATGTCAATTCACGAATTTATGATTTCTATTTACTTAATCATAGAAGAAAGTAAATGTTGAGTTTTAAAGCTATGGAATATCGGGTCAAATTTCTTTATAACGAAAAAAATGTTGAAGAATCACTTTTTGTTGAAGTAAATGGTTTGATTTTAAATATTTTTTGTAGTGAATATAACTATATTTTTAAACCACTTGAAGTCTATGAGGTAGAGTTGGAATTTCAAATTTTTAATGAATATCAAATTGCTGAATCTAACTTACAACCACAATTTAGAAGAATTGATCAGTCATTCTCTTATGAAATGATCGGGTTATTAGAAAATGGAGTGGTAACCGTCGGTGATTTTAAAATATTTGATGAAATTCTACTAAGTGACTATAGTTATTTAGATGGAAAAAATATCAGTTGGATTGTGGATAGAATTGATTTATCGGTAAGTTAATCATAAAAAACCCTGAAATTTCAGGGTTTTTTACAAGCTTTAAATCAGGTCAAGAACCATGTGTAGTAGCCCCACAACATGAGTGGCCATGCCACATAAGGGCTAAACAACCATTTCCAAACCCAAAACTTTGGCAGAAATCCTACACCGTGTATAAAACCACCTGAAATGCCGATCATAACCATCATTAGGGCACTATGATTATAGTGACCATTGGCATCGAGCATAGCACCAGGGTGAAGCAATAATACACCTGCAAGTGGCAATGCCATCAAAAACGAAATGGCCATTGCAAATTTATAAGGCTTCTTTTCTTCTGTTGTCATTGCGATTTCTGTCATTTTTTATTCCTCATCCAAATCTTGATGATGTTCGATGTAAAGTGCACTTAAAACACCTGCAAAACATGCCATCAAAATCCCAAGAATCCAAGCGAAATACCACATAGCTTATTCTCCAATATTCCTATGACACAGCCTTAGTATAGGCTGTGTGAGTTGTCTTGTACGTGTTTATTAGTGATAACGCCCCACATTTTGTAGTAACACCAAGTGGTGTAGCACAAGATCAGTGGAACGAAGATGCACGCAGCAACAGTCATTACAGAAAGTGTTTTTTGACTAGATACAGCATCCCACATAGTCAAGCTCGCAACAGGGTTGAGGCTTGAAGGCATAAGGAATGGGAACAGTGCAAAACCTGCAGTCAGAATCGCACCAGTCACCATCAATGTAGTTCCTGTAAATGCAATACCAGCTTTTGCTTTACCTGCACCAGCAATCACGATCAACGCACCAAGAATAGCAACAATTGGAGCAAGCATAGTAATTGGATAAGCAGAATAGTTATTCATCCAACCATGGTTACCCGTAGTTAACACTTCTTTTGCCAATGGATTCGCAGCAGCATTGGTATCAAACGGTTGTACCAATGTATAACCTTCAATACCGCCGAAGTATAACCATGCACCAGCACCGAGGAAGCATACAAGGAATACGATACCCATGATTTGTGTAGCTTTTGCAGAGCGAGCACGCAAGTCACCATCAGTACGTAACATTAACCATGCACCGCCGTGTGCGCAAAGCATAGACAAGCTTACGATACCGCAGACTAAAGCAAATGGATTCAATAGGGCAAAGAAGCTACCAGTGTAATGTGAACGTACAGTCTCATCTAAAGTAAATGGTACGCCAAGGAACATATTACCGAATGCAACACCAAATACCAGTGCAGGAACAGCACCACCTACACATAGACCCCAATCCCAAGAATTACGCCATTTGGTATTCTCAAGTTTAGAACGGTAGTCAAAGCCTACAGGTCTGAGGAACAGGGCAAACAAGACCAGTAACAGCGCCCAGTACATCCCTGAGAATGCTGTTGCATACACCATTGGCCAAGCAGCAAATAACGCACCACCTGCTGTAATGAACCAAACTTGGTTGCCGTCCCAGTGTGGGGCAATCGTATTGATTGCCGCACGACGTTCGTCATCTGTTTTACCTACAAATGGCATGATCGCCATAGAGCCCATATCGAAGCCATCTGTGAGGGCAAAGCCGATCAATAAGACACCAACGAGAACCCACCAGATAATTTTGAGCAGTTCATATTCGATCATGATTGAGCTCCTTCAACTTGAGAATTTTGTGCATTTTGAGCTGCTTCAAGTTTCTCGAAGTGATATTTACCAGTATGTAAAGAACTTGGACCAAGACGTGAGAATTTGATCATTAAGTACATTTCGATAATTAACAACACTGTATAGAACGCCGCCAATGCAATGATAGAACCCCATACATCACCAGTGCTTAAGCTAGAAGCAGATAGGTGAGTTGGTAATACTTCACCGATCGTCCAAGGTTGACGACCACCTTCAGCCACATACCAACCTGTTTGCGCAGCAATCCACGGAAGCGGTAAAGCGAATAGTGCAAACTTCAATAACCAAGGTTTTGATTCTGCATTACGTTTAGCTACTGCATAAGTTGCAAGGATGAAGAGAAGTAACATCAAGAAGCCAGAAGCAACCATCGCACGGAATGACCAGAATAGACTCGCTACATGAGGAATCGTGTCTTTAGTTGCTGCTTTGATGTGTTCTTCAGACGCATCAGTGACATTTTCAGTATATTTTTTAAGAAGTAAGCCATAACCTAAATCTTTTTGGTTTTCTTTGAAAGAAGACATAAGTTCAGGAGAGCGATCACCAGCACGTAATTTTTCAAGTTCACTATAAGCCACCATACCATTACGGATACGGATTTCATGTTGAACCATCAAATCTTTAAGACCAGTCACTTCTTTATCTGTTGAACGTGTTGCAATCAGACCCATTGCATACGGGATTTTGATTGCATAATCAGTACGCTGTTCTTCTTGGTTTGGAATACCAAATACTGTGAATGGCGCAGGCGCAGGGTGAGTTTCCCACTCTGATTCGATTGCAGCCAATTTAGTTTTTTGCACATCACCAAGTTCATAACCTGATTCATCACCAAGCAAGATTACAGATAATGTAGAGGCTAAACCGAAGATTGCAGCAATTGCGAATGAACGACGTGCAAATGGTAAGTCACGTTTTTTCAGCATGTAGTAACTAGAAATAGCCAATACGAAGATTGCACCAGTGACATAACCTGCAGAAACAGTGTGTACGAATTTAACCTGAGCAACTGGGTTGAAAATCAAGGCACCGAAGTCAACCAACTCCATACGCATCGTTTCATAGTTGAACTCAGCACCGACAGGGTTTTGCATCCAACCATTGGCAACCAAAATCCACAAAGCGGACATGTTCGAGCCAAGTGCTACGAGCCAAGTGACACCTAAGTGTTGAACTTTAGAAAGGCGATCCCAGCCAAAGAAGAATAAACCAATAAAAGTAGATTCAAGGAAGAAAGCCATTAATCCTTCAATGGCAAGTGGCGCACCGAAAATATCACCAACATAGTGAGAGTAGTACGCCCAGTTTGTACCAAACTGGAATTCCATGGTTAAACCAGTGGTTACACCTAAGGCAAAGTTAATACCAAACAACTTGCCCCAGAACTTGGTCATGTCTTTATAAATTTCTTTACCAGAAATCACATAAGTGGTTTCCATAATGGCAAGAAGAAAAGCCATACCGAGAGTAAGAGGTACAAATATAAAGTGATACATCGCGGTCATTGCAAATTGGAACCGCGAAAGATCGACCACGCTTTCAGAAATCATCAACGTGTCTCCTTGATTTGGGAAGGACTGCCGGCAATACGCTCAGCAACTTGGTTATCAAAATCTTTGGGAATCGTCGGCGCATCAAACCAGATGTGTTTGATTGTCATTAAAAGAACAATCTTAATTATTAAAATGACTGCTATTTCTCTAACAAGACGACGATTTAAATCGAGGGATTTTAAGCTCATGATTTAAGCCTATTATTTAATTACTTCTATATTATTAAACAAATCACAACAAAAAATAAATAGATAAAACAATTAAAATAAAAATATATTATTAAGTATTTTAAAAACAATTATTTACATTGGTTGTTTGTTAAAAAATATACTAAAAATTTATCATTATAAAGTTGATTAAAATAGTTAGAATTAATAAAAATAAAACCAACTAAAATAGTATTGTTTAGTTTTTTTAAACCAACTAAATTGGTTTGAATTAATTTTTAAGTTGTTAAGTGTGATTTGTTTTGCAAAATAAACCAAGTTAAATAGTTGGTTTAATATAGGCTTTATTCATACTAAATATAATAGAAGTTAAATTTATAATTGCTGTGGTTTATTGATGAGAAATGCAGATAAGAAACTTTTAAAAGTTGATTGATTATAAATAGCCTAAGCAAAATAAGCCTATGATATTTTTAAAATTTAAGAACTTGCTGTGATGCAAGATAAACAGGTTTAGAATTGATCAGCACTAAATAAATCATTGCAAATCGAGATTTTTTTTGCGATATAGTGTGATTTTCGAAATCGAATTAAAATAATTTGAGATTGGAATTCTAGTTCGCCAAACTCAGGTTCAACCTGAACATAGTGTAATTGTCCAAACTCATCACGGACACGCGCTTGAGCAGAAAATCCAGGGCGTGCGTTACCACTAGAAACGGTTGCTAAACGTCCAAGTAAATTAACTTTATTTTCAGTGATTTTGGGTTTGATGACTTGATCCAAACAATGGATCATAAACACAGTAAAAAAGATGCCAATAATAAAAGCGGGGAGGACGACATAGTACCAGGGGGCAAACATTTGTTTGCTCGCAAAGATAGTCAGCTGTAAAAAATAACCTGCAAAACTAAAATTAAGCAATAGAAAAACAAAGATGAGGACTTTGGAAAATTTTACTTGTAATAGATGGGAGTTGATCAACCATTCTGGGGAGATTCGTTTTAAAAATGAGCTTGGTCGTAAACCAATGTAGTTGCCAAAAGTTTCTGCCATGCTGAGCAAAATCAATGCCAGTACACTGAAATGAAATGGCATCAAATCAGCTTCCAAGAAAAAATTCAGCATGGCAGTTTGCATATTATTCGCCTTCGATGTAAATACCACCATCAGAATGAACGGTAATGTTTACTTTTTCGAGTTTGTCGCCTAAGCATGGCCCAGAAATGCATTCACCCGTTTCAACATCAAACAATGCGCCGTGTGTTGAGCATTGAATATATTCGCCATCTTGATCTAGAAACTGATTTTCCAAAAACTCAAGTTCAGTTTGCAAGTGCGGGCAGACATTTTGATAGGCATAGAATGCACCATCACGTTGAGTGATGAAAATCGTATCACCTGTCATGGTATCGAAGGCACGTGCTTTACGTTCTTCGATTTCTTCTGTCATTGCAATTTTTTCAGACATTTATGCACATTCCTTTTTGAAAGTTTCGAGTAGATTGGCATAATCGGCGACATCTAAACGAGGACCAAATTGAGAAACGACTTCACTTGAAATAAGAATAGCAAGTTGGGCAGCAGTTTGTAAATTTTCACCATTATTCAAGGCATACAAGAAAGCACCTGCAAAAGCATCGCCCGCACCGTTGGCATCGACAGCAGCGACTTTGCGACCTTGAACGTGGAAATGGTTGTTTTGATTAGAAACTAAAGCACCTTTTTCACTCAGGGTAATGACAACTTCATTGCTCAGTTGTTTTAATTTTTCCAATGCAGCTTCTACAGAATCAGTTTCTGTATACATCATGGCTTCTTGTTCATTACAGAAGATGAGATCTACGCCATCATCCAGTAATTCATTTAAACCCTGACGTGCATATTGCACCATGGCAGGATCAGATAAAGTTAATGCGATTTTAACATTGTGTTCACGCGCGATTTGACGTGCTTGTTTTACTGCTAAACGTGCTGAATCACTTGTAGACAAATAACCTTCGATATACAGCCATTTTGCAGTTTTAAGTGGTTCAAAATCCATTTGCATATCAGACAACTCAGCTGTAATACCGAGATAGGTATGCATGGTGCGTTCTGAGTCTTCACTGACAAGAACCATACAGGTACCGGTTACACCATCACTGATTGATTTTGCAGAGGTTTGAATGCCAGCTTCATTTAAACCGTCCAGATAGATTTTACCTAATTCATCATTACCTACACGACATGCATAGAAAGCTGAAGCACCGAGTGCACCAAATGCAACTGCCGTATTGGCAGCCGAACCACCAGAAGCCTGGCCTTTATAATTTTGGCTTGCTTGTAAGTTGTTATAAAGTTTTACTTGTGTTTCACCATCAGTCAGTTGCATAGTGCCTTTTTGCAAATTTTGTTCAGCTAAAAAGTCATCTGATACTTTAAATTCTTGGTCAATTAGTGCATTACCAATTGCAAAAAGGTCAACTGTCGCCATGTTTGTCTTCACATCAATGTTAAAAACACAAAGTTTACACGAATGCTCTGCTTTACAGTAGTTTGTTGAAAAAAATTCAATTACATTTGTTGTAGAACAATTTTGGGGAAAATAGATTAGGTATTATGGAAATTTTAATTCAACAAGCAGAACAGTTACCTGAGAATATTCAAGATTTAGTGATTGCCTCAAAAAAAGAAGGTTTTGAAATGATTCAACGCTTAGTTGATGAATATGAACAAGGCACGAATCGTTTTGATCGCAAGGGTGAATTTCTATTAACTGCCTATGTCGACAATAAATTAGTCGGTTGTGGCGGTTTAAATATTCAATTTAGTGAAGATGCTGAAACCAATCAAAACCCAAGTACGCAACGTAAGATTGGACGTGTACGTCGTTTTTATGTTTTACCTGAATATCGCCGTGAAGGAGTGGCAAAGCGTCTATTACAAGAGTTAGAGAAAAGAGCCAAGCCACAATTTTCAGCTTTGTGTCTACATACAGACATTAATCACGCTGTTCAGTTTTATACCAAACAGAATTACGTCTTTGTAGAGCATCACCCAAGTTATAACTATTTTAAATACTTGGTTTAGTGTCGTAACGCAGAGGATTTTCTTGGATGTCTGAATTGAAAATATCTACGCCAATTGTGGGCGTAGGTGTGATGGTGATTGATTGTGAAAATCGCGTGCTACTCGGTCATCGTATTAAAACAGGTGAAACGCCATCATGGTGTTTCGCAGGTGGGAAAATTGAAGCACATGAAAGTTTAGAGGAATCAGCTTCAAGAGAGTTATTTGAAGAAACCAATTTAAAGATCGATCCGTCACAGTTAAAGCCATTTGTTGTGATGTTAAATCATAAGAACCCTCGAGTGAATATGACAACGGGGCTGTTTGTTCAATTCACTTCGGCTGATATTAAAAAGCATTTAAAAGTCACAGAACCGCATATTTTTGAATCTTGGAAGTGGTTTGGTTTAGATGAGCTGCCAGTGAATTTATTTGCTGAAACGGAAGTCATGCTTCAGTTTTGGAAGAAGCAAAATATAAATTCTAATTTTTCAGTTTATCCAATTACCTTGTAAAATAGCCTAAGTAGTTCTTATTTTGACGAGATTTCATTCGCATTCTATTCCTAAAATATATGTGAATTATTTGTGAATGTGGTCACGTTTTAATTTTACTTTAAGTCTGGCTCGCGAATATATCATCATTGAAATGAATGCTGATTTAACTGATGAAGCAAAATGATTTAAATGAATTGATGTCTAAAGTACCTCAAGTAACTTTGTTGTTTTGGATCACTAAAATATTTGCCACGACATTTGGCGAAACAGCAGGTGATGCTGTATCAATGTCACTGAATTTGGGCTACCTACTCAGTACTTTTATTTTTGCCTTTGTATTTATTGCTTTTGTCTTTTTTCAGATTCGTGCCAAAAGCTATCATTCGTATTTGTATTGGTTCACGATTATTGCCAGTACCACAGTGGGGACAACACTGGCTGATTTTGTAGATCGTTCTTTGGGCATAGGTTATCTAGGAGGCAGTACTTTATTACTGAGTCTTGTACTCTTATCGCTTTATAGTTGGTATAAAGTTGAGGGTTCTATTTCTCCACATATACAGCAACCTCGTGCAGAGCTCTTTTATTGGATCACCATTACATTCTCACAAACACTCGGTACAGCATTGGGAGATTGGTCATCGGATACAGCAGGGTTGGGCTATACGGGTGGAATAATGCTGTATGTGGTGCTGTTGTTGATCGTAATTGGACTGTATTTATTTACTAAAACATCAAGAGTAATACTGTTTTGGACGGCTTTTGTATTGACACGACCTTTGGGTGCGGTGGTGGGCGATTTCTTGGACAAACCGATTGATCATGGTGGTTTAGCATTGAGTCGATTTGCTGCTTCAGCCGTTTTGATGGTCGCGATTTTGCTCTGTATTTTTATTGCCAATCGAATGAATGGGCAAAAACGTTTAGAAAGTAAGATGAGTTAAATTTTAACATGCTGTAAGAACCTCGTTTGATAGTGATGGTCACTAATTTTGACCATCACTTTTTTTATTGCCAAATTTTTGTTGAGCAGTTATTCAAGTTACAAAATTGAGTTTTATCATTGCCATGAGCATGCTAAAGATGAACTTTTCATAAATAAAAGAATCTACACATGACAAATCAGGATGAAATTTTAGCGCGTTTGAGTGAAGATGAATTATTTGAAGTTGCTGAATATGGTATTCAAGCTCGGATTGAGCTGCGACTAGGAGGCAAAGTGAATGATGATCCACAGTTTTTGTATGATGCCTTGGATGCCATCGAAGACATGGATGTCGAACAGTTAAAAGCATGTATTCGTGAACATACAGCAAAATTTGATCAAGAAAAGTAATCGATTGATCTTGGATAAGCTTGATTTGACTCAAACACATAAATTTGAACAATTGTTCTACATTATCAATCGCTAAATCCAACTGTTTAGATCTGAATTAATGATAGGAATAAATCGCATTTATCTGAGTTTGCGTTATACTTGAAGATAGTTATAAATATTGAATATTTGGAGATCGCATGACTGTAGATGTCACTGAAACCTTAGCCCAAACTGTACATCCTGCGTTTCAGCTGGTACGTCAACACCATGTAGATGCTTTAGACATTTTAGTGTCTGAATATAAACATAAAGTGACTGGTGCAATGCACTACCATTTAGCAACTGATCATGATGAAAATGTCTTTTTAGTTGCATTCCGCACTCAGCCGATGGATTCCAAAGGTGAGGCACACATTCTTGAACATACAGCACTATGTGGTTCAGAAAAATTCCCAGTACGTGACCCATTCTTTCTGATGATTCGTCGTTCATTAAATACATTTATGAATGCGTTTACTGCGGCAGATTGGACAGCGTATCCATTTGCAACACAAAATAAGAAAGATTTCCAAAACTTACTTGAAGTCTATATGGATGCAGCCTTTGCAGCTAATTTGAATCCTTTGGATTTTGCCCAAGAAGGTATTCGTATTGAGCTTGAAAATGGTGAACCTGTTTATAAAGGTGTGGTTTTCAATGAAATGAAAGGGGCAATGAGTTCTCCTTCAGATCAGCTTTATCATCAATTGGCACATCATTTATTCCCGAAAACCACTTATCACTACAATTCAGGTGGTGACCCTAAAGATATTCCAGACTTAACTTACGATGAGTTAGTGGCTTTCTATAAATCACATTATCATCCAAGTAATGCAATTTTTATGACTTTTGGTGATGAGCCTGCATATAAATTGCAAGAACAGTTTGAAAAATTAGCACTGTCTAAGTTTGGCAAAGGCGAAACCATTTATTCCAAAGAAGAGCAACGTTTAACAGCACCAATCGAAGTTGAAGAAACTTATGCAGTCGATGCGGAAGATCTAAAAGATAAAACTTATCATATTCTTTCTTGGTTATTGCCAAAAACGAGTGATGTCAAATTACGTTTAGGCATGCGTTTGGTTGAAGGTATTTTGCTGGAAAACTCAGCTTCACCATTACGTCATTATTTAGAAACATGTGGTTATGCGCAGTCTACAGGTCCAATCATGGGTGTCGATGATTCGAACTACGAAATGACATTCTATTGTGGTGTGCAAGGTTCAAATCCTGAACATGCTGAAACGTTTAAAAATGGCGTACTCAATATTCTCAAAGATGTAGCATCTAAACCTGTAGACCAAGAGATGGTGGATGCGATTTTACATCAAATCGAATTACATCAACGCGAGATTGGCGGTGATGGTACACCTTATGGCTTAACTTTGATTCTGAATGGTTTAGGCAGTGCAATTCATCACAATGATCCAATTGAAACTTGGGATGTGGACACAGCGATTGCCAATGTCAAAGAAGAACTCAGAGATCCAATGTGGTTGTCGAATTTGATTCAAACGCATTTATTGGATAATCCACATCGTGTACAAATGACATTGGTACCAGATGCGACCAAGTCTGCCAAAGAAGCTGAAGATGAAAAAGCACGTTTGGCGAAGATTGGTGCAACTTTAACTGAAGCAGATAAAGCTGAGATTAATGCACAAACTGAAGCCTTAAAAATTCGTCAAGAAACCCCAGATGATTTGAATTTGTTGCCTAAAGTAGGCTTGGAAGATATTCCTGCTGAACTTGCAATTGTGCAAGGGCAACTGCGTGAAGTGATTTCCAATGGTATTGATATGCCATTGAACTTATATCATGCAGGAACCAATGGAATTTACTATCAACAAGTTTTGATTCAAATTCCACAGCAAATTGTTCAATCTCCATACTTCAATTTATTATCAATTTTGATGGGCGAAGTGGGTGCAGGTGAATACGACTATTTAGCATTCCAACAACTGCAAACTGCAGTGAGTGGTGGCTTGGGCATGGGTGCATCACTGCGCTCTAAAACCGATGATAAAGGTCAAATCAGTGCATGGTTAACTTTAACCACTAAATCACTGACTAATAAATTCGATGCGATTCAATTGCTTAAATTGGCTTTTGAAAAACTTCGTTTTGATGAAAAAGACCGTATTATTGAATTATTGCAACAACGTAAAACGCGTTGGGCTTCACGTTTATCGGGTTCTGGTCATAGCTATGCAATGCAAATTGCTTCTCGTAATATGAGTGCATTGGCGAAGCGCGATTATGACAATACTGGTTTAGGTGCTTTAAATTGGTTAGGTGATTTAGTCAGCAAAATCGAGAAAGATGAAGCTGCTTATGATGCTTTGATTGATGAATTAAAAGCGATTCATCGTGGCTTGATGCTTGCACCGAAACAATTCTTATTGGTCTGTGAAGAACATCATTCAGAGCGTTTAGTCGAAGAAGTGCAAAACGTTTGGGATAAATTAGACGTTGATCAATCACCTGTTTATTTAACAGAAGTTGAACCTGAGAGCGGTAACCTAGATCAAGCATGGTTGATCCAAGCCAATGTACAATTCTGTGCATCTGCTTACCAAGCGGTGGATGTTGCACATCCTGATGCTGCACCGTTGATGGTGTTGGCAGGCTATTTGCGTAATGGTTTCTTACATAGTGCGATTCGTGAAAAAGGTGGTGCATACGGTGGTGGTGCAAGCTACGATGGTAATGCATGTTCATTCCGTTTCTATAGCTATCGTGATCCGCGTTTAGCTGAAACTTTCGCTGACTTTGAAGCCAGTCTGGATTGGTTGTTGAATAAAGAACAACAAGCTTATCAACTTGAAGAAGCAATTTTAGGTTTGGTTTCAAGTATGGATAAACCAGGTTCTCCAGCGGGTGAGGCGATTACGGCTTGTTATTCATTGCTTCATGGACGTACACCAGCATTTAGAAAGCAATTACGTGAGCGCTTACTTAGCGTTACACTAGATGACCTTAAACGTGTGACACAAACCTATTTGCTTGAACAGAAACCTGTAAGAGCTGTGGTTGCTCCAGTAGCGAAAAAAGAAACTTTGGAACAATTAGGGTTTGAAATAAAAAAAGTGAATTAAGTCAATTCTCAATAATTTCGTTTCGGAGAAATTTATGACGTTCAAAAATTTTGAACGTACACCATTAAATCTGAGCATCTCGATGATGCTCAGTTTTGGTTTAGTGGGTACAGCTCAAGCTGAAGATAGCAATCAAGTTGCACCTGCAAGTACGCAAGCATGTGTTGCTCTAGAGTCGAGTTCGGATCGTTTAGCATGTTATGACAAGCTATTTAAAACAACGACGGCACCTACACCTGTACTTGTATCAGAACAACGTGCAGCACAAGATATAGAAGTCGCCAAAGTTGAACCGACGACATTAAAAGAAAAAATTAGCCAAAAAGCAGAAATTCTTTTCGCAGTACACGGTGATAAAATTAATCCAAATAGTTCTTTATTGGATCGACGTTGGGAGTTGGCGCAAGACAGTAAATTGGGTACATGGAATATTCGTGCACATCAACCTGTTTATTTGCTTCCTGCATTTTGGACGAGTGAAAAGAATGAATTACCACATAGTCCAAATCCAGACAATACAGAGACAGAACAGCAAAATTTAAAGTCGATGGAAGCAAAATTCCAAATATCTTTGAAAACTAAGGCTGCTGAGAATCTGTTTGGAAGTAATGGTGATGTATGGTTAGGCTATACACAGTCTTCTCGTTGGCAGGTATACAATAGTGAGGAATCAAGACCATTTCGTGAAACCAACTATGAGCCTGAAGCCAGTTTAATGTTCCATACCAATTATAATGTATTGGGTTTAAATGGTCGCTTATTTGGTGTGACTTTGAATCACCAATCCAATGGTCGTTCAGATCCATTATCACGTAGTTGGAACCGTGTGATTTTTAATCTGGGTTTTGAAAAAGATAATTTTGCTTTGATGCTACGTCCTTGGTATCGCATCGAAGAAGATTTTAAAGACGATAATAACCCTGATATTAAGAATTATATCGGTCGTGGTGATTTAACTGCATTTTATCGTTGGAAAGAAAATGAGTTTTCTTTAATGCTGCGCCATTCTTTAAAAGGCGGTGACGATTCTCATGGTGCGGCTCAGTTTGATTGGGCATTTCCAATTAAAGGCAACTTACGTGGTCATTTCCAATTGTTTGATGGTTATGGTGAAAGCTTGATTGATTACAATCACCGTGCGACCTATGTGGGACTCGGTGTATCGTTAATGAATTGGTATTAATTGATTTTACCGACAATAAAAAGCTCCTTAGAAAGGAGCTTTTTTATTGATTCTAAATAATTTTAAACTAAGCAGCCGCTTTATCGTGATTAATAAATGCTAAACCTACTGCACCCAAGATTCCCGCCGCAGCAATGACCATAAAGTTTTGTTCTAAAGGTAAATTAAGCGCAACGATATAGCCGATGATGAGTGGTGCCATGATTGCACCTAAGCGACCAATACCACCCGCCATACCAATACCAGTCGAACGAATATTGCTTGGATAGAATTGTCCACAATAGGCATAAGCGACAATTTGAGCACCAGTAGAACATGCACCCACAGCCGCAATAATAAAGTACAGAGCAGTTTGAGAGTTATCAAAGGTCATCATGTATAAGAACACGCCACCTAAGAAGTACATTGTGACCAATACCCATTTGATATGGAAGCGATCCGCCAACCAACCACCAACCGCACAACCTATCACAGCGCCAACATTCAGTGCGATGACGAAGCTCAGTGCAGAACCTAAGCTATAACCAGATAAAGCCATGAGTTTAGTGAGCCATGTACTGAGCGAATAAATCATGAATAAACCAGTGAAGAATGCCACCCAAAACATCACGGAACTCAGTAAACGACCATCACTAAATAGTTGCGCAACTGGAACAGATTCAACTTTCACTGCCTCTGGGAATTTAAGCGTCGTAGAATTGTTGATGACTAAACTCGGCTCAATTTTTTGAATAATCTCATTGAGTTGAGCCATATCTTTTTTCTTCTCTAAATAGGTCATAGATTCAGGAAGAAATTTTAAAATGAAAGGAATAATAAAGACTGGAACACCCGCGGCAAAAAATACAATTTGCCAGCCATATTCGACAATAAATTGCTTACCCAAAGCTGCCGCTAAAATACCGCCAACTGCATAGCCAGAGAACATCATGGTGGTCATTAAGCTACGAATTTTCTTCGGCGCATATTCTGTCATGTGTGCGACAATATTGGGCATCACGCCACCGATCCCTAGACCTGCAATAAAGCGCAATACGCTAAAGCTGACTGGATCTTTGCACAAACCTGCTGCAGCAGTGAAAACACTGAATAAGAATACACAGATTGAAATCGTCCAACGACGACCAATTTTTTCCGATAATCCGCCAAAGAAAATCGCACCAAACATCATACCAAACAGCGCAGAGCTTGCCATAAAGCCTGCAGTAGATGCAGTAACGTTCATTTGTTCCATGATGGAAGGAATCGCAGCCCCAGCCACAGCAATGTCATAACCATCAATGACGATAATTAAAAAACACCAAAATAAAACTTTGAGATGAAATTTATTGAGCTTGGCTTCATCAACCGTTTTCTGTACATCAATGTACTGCATAAGTACTCCATACTTATTAATTATGTCAAACCATTGGTATAAATTTATAACGCTATTGACACTTTTTAGAGAATAACTTCATGTCATTCGATATTTTTGTCATCGTGGATTGCGTGTAAAATGTACTCTACGAATATATAAAAAAATAAAATAATGTCAATATGTTGATATATATTTTAAATATATAAGTATAAAAGCTATAAATATCATAAATTTGTGTTTTTAAAAATGAATTAAAAATTAAACAATTCGACTAAGGTATGAAATTTACATTTGATTACTATTATAGATTTTAAAAATATTTAAAAGCTAAATTTAGCTTGGGTGAGTAATAGTTTTTAATTTAATGTCAATATATTGTCGTTAATATGGTTGTTTTAGTTTCATGCTTTTCGCTTAAATATCGAATGAAGAGATTTTTTATTGTGCTTTTTAAATATATTGGAATACTTATATGGCTGATTTTCATACTGGATTGTGGGTGTCATAAACATCTGAATTGATAGAAATTTGTGTTTAAAGCAGGGTAAAGGTGTTTTTCAGTCTATAAATATGTTAAAAACATTAAGCTTTTGGATATGTTTTAGAGAAATTGCTTATAAGGATATTTTTCTCTAATAACAATAAATGATAAAGACAGTTTGGATCTTGTGTAATGTCAAATGAACAGATTAGCACGCATGATGCTAATTTATATGCCATCAATAACCGTTTAACCTTTAGATTATTTCAATTGGGTAATACGCTTGACCGTATGAGTAGTAAAGAACTTGGTGTTTCTCCTGTGCATTGGGCGGTATTGGGCGCTTTGTCTAGAGAGCAAGTTCGTGAGGGAATGTCGTTTTCTGACTTAACTGAATATTTAGGTGTGAGTCGTCAAAACTTAGATGGTGTGTTAAAGCGTTTAGAACGTGACCAGCATGTCGTCAGATTTGCAGATCAGGTAGATCGCCGTGCCAAGAAAGTGATGATGACAGAAGAGGGACGGATCTTCTGGGATCAACTTGAGCTAAAAATATATGAGTACTACCGTCAAGCAATGGATGGTTTTGCTTTTGATGATAAAGTAACTTTTGTGCATTTCTTAAATAAGTTAAATAAAGGTATGCAAGCCGTAAAGTTAGAAGCGAATAAAAAATAGATTTTATAAGCTCTTATCTAATATATTTTCACTCAATAAAAAAGCCATGCGAAATAGAGCATGGCTTTTTGTTGGTTATTCAGATTGTTATTTTATGGGTGCTTCATCTTCCTCATCAGATTCAGCTTTTTTAAGTTCAGGTTCAACCAAAAAGCCCCCCGTTTGTCGTTGCCATAATTGTGCATAAATACCATTCTGTGCGATCAATTCCTCATGTGTACCTTGTTCAGCAATATGCCCTTGATCTAACACAATAAGACGATCCATTTGCGCAATGGTTGAAAGTCGATGTGCAATCGCAATGACGGTTTTGTTTTCCATTAACTCATCTAAGCTCGATTGAATCGCTGCTTCAACTTCAGAATCGAGCGCACTGGTTGCTTCATCTAAAATTAAAATTGGTGCATCTTTTAAAAATACACGGGCAATGGCAATACGTTGACGTTGACCACCTGAGAGTTTAACACCACGTTCGCCCACATAAGCATCAAAGCCAGTGCGACCACGTAAGTCAGACAGTTGAGGAATAAACTCATCTGCTTTGGCTTTGCGTACAGCTTCTAACATTTCTTCATCAGTGGCATCTGGACGACCGTATTTAATGTTTTCAGCCACAGTACGATGCAGTAAAGACGTATCTTGAGTCACGAGGGCTATACTTTTTCTTAAACTGTCTTGCGTGACATTTTCAATATTCTGCTGATCAATGCTGATTTTTCCAGAATTGATGGTGTAGAAATGCAATAGCAATTGAATGAGCGTTGATTTACCTGCACCTGAGCGCCCGACAATCCCGATTTTTTCACCCGCTTTAATGTTTAAATTAAAATGATCAATCACATTTTTGCTGTTATAGGCAAAAGTCACATTATCAAATTGAATGTTTCCTTGAGAAACTACCAGTGGTTTAGCATCTTCTTTGTCTTGAATATTAATCGGACGACCAAGTGTTTGCATACCATCTTGAATTGTGCCGACATTTTCAAATAATTGAGATGTTTGCCACATCATAAACTCAGCCATACTGTTGAGTTTTAAAATCATTGCCGTGGTTGCTGCAATCACACCAATTGCCGCTTGACCTTGTAGCCATAGATAAACTGCTGTACCTAAAACGCCTACAAAAAGCACGATAGTAAGTAGGTTAATGCAAATTTCATAAGATGTGCCTAAGCGCATCTGCTTGAACACCGTGCGCATAAAATCTTGCATAGACTCTTTGGCATACTGGCTTTCACGACCTGCATGTGCGAACAACTTTACAGTTTGAATGTTGGTATAGGCGTCGGTTACACGTCCAGTCATTACTGCGCGTGCATCTGCTTGCTCCTTCGAGATTTTCCCTAGTTTAGGAATAAAGTACCACGCAGCGAGAATAAAAAGTGCAAACCAGAGTAACAGTGGGATGAGAAGAATAGGGGATACCGCACCAAGTACGACGCTGATTGTAATAAAGTAAATGATTACGTAAGTAACAATATCACCGAGTATTACCCAAAACTCACGTACAGCAAGTGCTGTTTGCATCACTTTGGCAGACAAACGTCCTGCAAAATCATTATGGAAGAAGTCTAAGCCTTGTCTAAGCAATAAGTTGTGGAATCTCCAACGCAGACGCATTGGGAAACTACTGTATAAAATCTGATGACGAACGATTGATTGCATACTCGCAAAGAAAATATTGGCGAATAATATACTGGTGAGTATGATTAAATTTTCACGATGGTTTTGGAGGAAATTCTCTGGTTTTGATTGGGTTAGCCAATCCACTAAATGACCAATTTGTGAGAAAAATAGAGCCTCAAAACTTGCAGTAGCTGCTGTAAATAAGATTAAAATTAGTAAATAACGTTTGACCCCAGTCGCAGCTTGCCAGACAAAAGGGAAGAATTTAGTTGGTAATGGTTCATTTAAACCTTTCGATGGATAGGGATCGACGCGTTTTTCAAACCACTGTAGCAACATGGAATCCTCGTAACTTTTTTAGATTGATTTGGATTTAAAAGAGATAAATAAAATTCACTAGCACTGAAAGTATGAAGCGTACTGAATCAGTCTAAATAGATGTGTCGGTGAGCATGATACATTGTATAGATTTAGCTAAAATTACACCAGTTATTTATATCGAAAAAAAACGATTTAATGTTTTTGTGTATATAGTATTTTGATTTTTAAAATTTTATTTTATAGGTTGCTTAATTGAATTTAGTTTAAGCAACCCATTTTTGCCTTTCAATTTTTAATACAAGCTTTATTGTCAGTCATTATCTTAAAATGCTTTTGTCAACATCTTGAATATTGACCTTGCCACAAAAGGCCATACTGAGGTCAAGTTCTTTCTTTAAAATTTCCAGAACGCGAAAAACACCTTGCTCACCATGTGCACCCAAACCATATATAAAAGCACGACCAATCAGGCAACCTTTGGCACCTAAAGCAATGGCTTTTAAAACATCTTGTCCAGTGCGAATACCACTGTCGATATAAACTTCAGTTTGCTCACCGACAGCGAGGACAATTTCTTCTAAAACGGAAATGGTTGAAGGAGCGCTGTCTAATTGACGACCACCATGATTGGACACCACAATTGCATCTGCACCTGCGTGTACAGCAGAAATTGCATCGTCAACTTCCATGATACCTTTGATAATCAGTTTGCCGCCCCATTGTTGTTTAACCCATTCCACATCTTTCCAACTGAGTTGCATGTCAAACTGTTCGGTTGTCCATGCGGACAATGAACCTGTATTGCTGATGCCTTCAACATGCCCCACGATATTGCCAAAACTGTGTCGTTTTGTACTAAGCATGCCTAAACACCAAGTGGGTTTAGTGCACATGTTAATGAGATTGCCAAGAGTTAATTTAGGTGGTGCAGATAATCCATTTTTAATATCTTTATGACGTTGCCCCATGATCTGTAAATCTGCGGTCAATACAAGCGCAGAACATTTTGCTTGTTTTGCACGCTGAATCAGTTGTTTCATAAACTCACGATCTTTCATCATGTAGAGTTGAAACCAAAATGGTTTGGTTGTCGCTGCTGCAACATCCTCGATTGAGCAGATGCTCATGGTTGACATGATGTAAGGAATACCGAACTTTTCAGCAGCTTTTGCAGCTAGGATCTCACCATCCGCATGTTGCATACCGATCAAGCCAGTCGGTGCAAGTGCAACAGGCATTGCCACCTGTTGGTCTAGCATCTTTGTTGCAACAGAGCGGTTATCCATATCGACCAAAACTTTCTGGCGGAATAAATATTTTTTAAAGTCTTCCGAATTTTGTCGCCAAGTTTGCTCAGTCCAAGAACCTGAATCACAATAATCTACAAACATTTTAGGAACGCGTCGGTGATAAATTTCCTGCATGTCTGCAACGCAGGTGATTTTTTGTAATTTATCCATAACGATTCCTTATTGGTGTAAGTGTGTTTGGGTTGAATATTGTTAAGCCAAGTCAGCGTTGAAGTTGCTCAATCGCTTGAGTTGCTAAATCATTTTAGGACGAATACGGCGATGTTGAATAAAAAATAATTGAAAAGTGTATTAAATGAAGATTATTTGTACATTTCATTGAGATGTGCATCGCAAAGGAAGCCTCAACCAAATTGGATCAAGATGACATCGTGGTGAAAGCATCGGTTAGATATTTCAATGATCTTCATGCATGTTTAAACATGCCTTTTGTATGAAAAGAAGGGCTTATTTGTTTTTAAGCATTTTTATGAAATATAAATGAGTATGATATGATGCACCTAGACTGCTAAATGGGATGAATATCTTGCAAAATCGAAAACTTAAAATTGGAATTGTGGTGGGTGAAGTATCTGGAGATACTTTAGGCGCTAAACTGATCCGTAGTTTTCGTGAACAAGGTATTGATGTTGAGTTTGAAGGCATCGGTGGCCCTCAGATGATCGCGGAAGGTTTTAATAGTTTTTATCCGATGGATATTTTATCAGTCATGGGAATTGTTGAGGTTCTTAAAGATCTCAAAAAACTATTCGCTGTGCGTGATGGTCTGGTGGAAAAATGGACTGAAAATCCTGTCGATATTTTTATTGGTATTGATGCGCCTGATTTTAATTTACGTTTATCCAAAAGTTTAAAACAGAAAAATTTGCCAATAAAAACCGTGCAATATGTGAGTCCATCCGTATGGGCATGGCGTCAGGGACGTGTTCATGGCATTAAAGCCAGTATTGATTTGGTATTGTGTTTATTCCCATTTGAAAAAGCCTTTTATAAAAAATTTGATGTTGCTGCCGCATTTGTGGGGCATCCACTTGCAAGTGCATTGCCATTACAAAATCCAATTTTAGATGCAAAACAAGAATTGGGCTTGGATCTTAGTCAAAAACATATCGCGCTTTTACCAGGTAGTCGTCGTGGTGAAATCGAGCGTTTAGGACCTCTGGTTTTGAATGCTGCACAAATTATTCACAAAAAGTATCCAGATTATCAATTTCTGATTCCTGCAATTAATGATTTACGTAAGCAGCAAATTGAAGAATTATTGAAGCAATATCCAAGTGACCTAGTGTCTAATATTCACTTGTTAGAAAATACAGATAAAGAGTCAAAAATAGGTCGCCAAGTAATGAATGCTGCCAATATTGTGGCATTGGCTTCTGGTACTGCAACGCTTGAGGCGTTATTGTTGCATCGTCCGATGGTGACGTTTTATAAGCTAAATTGGTTGACGTATGTGATTGCAAAGTTATTGGTCAAAATTCCGTATTATTCTTTACCCAATATCATTGCAGGTAAAAAGGCGATTCAAGAATTGATTCAGTCTGATGCGACACCTGAAAACCTCGCCAACGAAATTGAAAAATTAATGAATCAGGAAACAGCACAAATTCAGGTGATGCAGCTAATCACCATGCATAAGAAGCTTTTAGCGGGAAATAGTGAAGATCCTGTTCAGGCGATTTTAGGTATTTTAAATTGAATTGAATTGAATTGAATTGAATCGGGATTGAGGAAACTTGTCCTCAATCCATGTATAGATTTATTTGTTATACACAAAATATCTCATACTACTTCTCAGAGCAAAGGCGCCATGCATATATAAACCGCCTAGCCACCATGGGACATAGAAAATATCGACATGACGATACGCAACCAGTTCAAAATGTGATAATAAGCCTTCAAAGAACATTCCAGCAACAGCTAGTATTATCGCAATAATGGTTAAAAAAATTCGTTCATAACTGAAAAATAAACGGATAATAAAAGTACTGTAAAAAATGATGCTGAGCATGCTTGGATCATTGTTACCAAAGGCACTGAGTAAGTAGACCATTACAAAAAGGATTAAGCTTTCAATTAAGTGTTCTAGAGATCCTGATGTTTGACTTTCTGTAGTGGCTATTGTATTTGGTAAAGCATGAATAAGTTGTAAATAGTTGATTGCCATAGAAGCAAAAGCAAGAAAAAAACTAGGAAAGACCCACCAGGCTTGGTTGAAAAGTAAAGGATTAGGATAGCTTAATGTGTGAGTGTAAACATGATAACCATCACATATTGTCGCTGTAATAGCTGCGACTAAGCTGAGTAGGAAAATGCCTCGAATATTATAATTTTGCATCTAGTTTCCTTGATTTGTTATTTCAATTTTGAAATTTAGAATCAATTAAAGCAGATTGGTTTGAATTGACAATAAATATTGTCAATGAGAGGTGGTTAAATGATGGACGGTAATCGCAAAATAAATAGCCCCTAATTTAGGGGCTATCATAGGTGGAGCTATAATTTGAATAATATCAAACTGGCATAATACAAAGGTTATTCTGCACGAAGCTTTAGCTCATAACCTGTATATTTACGGATATTAATCACACCTGTATCCATGATCAGATATTGACCTTTAATCCCTTGTAGCTTGCCTCGAATAATCGGGGTCTTATCCAAATTATGTGATTTGATTTTTTCAGGATAAAGATCAACAGGGTAGACAAATTCACGAGGGAGTTCATTTTCTAGAATTTCAACATTTTCATTGAAATCCAAACTCATACTGAATTCATCACGAATTAATTCAATTTGTGGTTCAAACTCAGTCAATAATTCATCTCGAATGGTAATTAAATCAATTGGATCAGCCTCACCTTTCAGTAATTTACGCCAATCAGTTTTATCAGCCACTTGTGTACCGAACATGACCTCAAGTTGACCTGAAAGACGGCGTGAACCAACTTTCATGATCGGTAGAGCTTGGGTTGCGCCTTGGTCTAGCCAACGTGTCGGCATTTGCCCTAAACGTGTGATTCCTACTTTTAAGGCACTTGAATTTGCCAAATAAACAATATGTGGTTGAAAACAAACTTCTTGCGCAAAACTTTCTTCACGACATGTACCTAAATGATAATGACATGTTTCAGGTTTCATGATGCACATATCGCAAGAAGCCTTGGTTTTCATGCATTTAAAGCAGTGACCTTGTGAATAAGATTTTGGGGTTTTAGCACCACACGATACACAATAAATATTCCCAGTTGCTTCAAGTTCAATTTCTTGCCCTAAACTAAATGGAAGCTCGATTTCTGAACGATCTAAAATAAATTTATATTCAACATTTGCCTTATGTGTTTGCTGATCAGTTAAACTAAGGTCTCTAAGACCTGCATGCATTTTATGGCAAATGCCTTGTAGTTCCATGTTTAATTACTCACTCAAAAATAGGTGCAGTTATGGCTGAGCAAAATGTCATCACTTCTATGCTAGACGATTTATCGCAAGAACAGCCAATTCAAACTGCATTGTGTATTGGGCAAAATTTAGCGCAATACAATACAAATCATTCAATTCAATGGTTTCATTTTAACGCATCTGAGCTTTTAAATCTGCCTTTTACTCAGCGATATGATTTGGGATTTGTGTTATTGGATACAGATGAAATGTCAAATGTATCAGAATCACAGAAATCACAACTCCTAGTGAAACTGCGTGATTTATTTGCAAAACGAATAGTGGTGACATGCAAGCTTGATGATGAACAATTATTACGTGCATTGGGTTTTACGCAATTGATTGATAAAACTTCGCATGAAAATGATTTTGCACTCTGGCAATTTAATATTTTGACTTATAAGCATGTGCCAGATTGGTTTAATTCTAA
The DNA here is from genome assembly GCF_001696605.3 of Acinetobacter wuhouensis. NCBI lineage: Bacteria > Pseudomonadati > Pseudomonadota > Gammaproteobacteria > Moraxellales > Moraxellaceae > Acinetobacter > Acinetobacter wuhouensis. The sequence continues at coordinate 1,799,097 of NZ_CP031716.1, forward strand.
GTTTTGGGCAAACCCTGAAAACTGGAATAAATTCCGTTGGTAATTTGATTTTCCTTGAGATAAAAATAACTTTTAACTTATTGCAAAATTTAACAATTTCAATTTGGTGAATATTCTAAAGCCAAGTATGCTGTACACGAGTCATAAAACTTAGAAAAGGGAATAACCATGACCGATTTATCGAATATTGTAGAAATTTTAGCGAAACAAGCGCTTGGCGGACAACAACAATCACAAGGCGGGCTAGGTGGTGGCTTGGGTGGTGTTCTAGGTTCAGTACTTGGTGGTTTAGGCGGTGGGCAACAACAATCCCAAGGCGGATTGGGTGGTGTGCTTGGATCGGTTCTTGGCGGATTAACGGGTGGTCAGCAACAACAAGCACCACAACAATCAAGTGGATTTAATGGTTCATCATTACTGATCGCTGTTGTACCGTTGATTCTAGGTTGGATTCAGCAGAATGGTGGTTTGCAAGGTGCCTTGGCTAAATTGCAAGGTGCGGGTCTAGGTGGTCAGGTACAAAGTTGGGTGGATCCATCACAAGGGAATGGTGGTGTTGATGTTCAACAAATTCAAGGTTTATTCGGTGGTCAGCAAGTAGAGCAAGTTGCACAGCAAGCAAATGTACCGACCAATGAGGTTTATGGTGCAATTTCGACTGTATTGCCACAAATCATCGATTCTTTGACTCCGCAGGGTGATTCAACAGACCACAATGAAGCAAATGATGATATTCAAAATGTGATGAATTTGGTTTCAGGCTTTTTAAAGTAAATTCATTGTTCTAATGAATGCGTAAAAAGCCAATTTATATTGGCTTTTTTATTACTTATTTGTTCGTTTAAGACATTGATATGAAAATAATAAAAAACATTAAGTTAATAGTGATAAAACCTGCAAATGATTATAGAGAAACCCTTTGTGAAGTTTATTTAGATGATGTTGCAACGCAGATTTATGTGCGGGGTGAGGTGTTAGAACAGGCTCTTTATGTAGCTGATAATCGTTACTTATTATTTACAACGGATAACGTGATTTTTGAAGAAAGTTTAAATATTTATCTAATTGAAATCGGGCGTGGTGTTCTGGATAAGCTATGGGTGGGTGTACCTTATGAAACTGATAGCTATTCAGGTTGTGAGATCCTAGATGAATATTCACTTCGATTTAGCTTTATTTACAAGCGAGATTGGCAATTATTAATTTATCAAAAACCTGCTTTTAGGGTTTCTTTTTATTCGTTTTTAGCATTTTTAACGACATTTCGTCTAAAGCGTTATTTAAGACTAAAGCAAATGCCAAAGTCTTAAAAAATATCATAAATCACAGTAAATATGCTTATATCATTTTGATCTTGATTTAAGGATCATCTCCAATCGCTTCACTAGATTTGACGTCGCCATTAGCTTTTGTGCGGACAAATTTGATTTGACCAAAACCTTGCGCATACCATTCATCAAGTGTTTCGTCTTCGAGCTGAGATTTAAAATGACAAGCCTGATTAAACTCTAAAGTATTGTTATTATTATCAATGAATTTTAGATCTTCGAAACCAACAAATTGAACTTCAATCGTTTTATTATTCTCAGTTTTATCATTTTCATCAGTTTGTGATTGGATGACAGCATTATAAGTCATGGGAAACTTTTGTTGAGGTTTCATGTTAGATGGAAAAGTAGGTAATGGAGCTTGGAAAGTAGTTTTTACCAGAACTTCATTCGGGTTTGAACCTAATGCAGCAATGCCGTAATCTAAATTTGCCAACATAGTACGACCAGTGAGATCATAAATATAATCTGTGCGAATACCATTTCCAGTTTTAATCACCGCAATGGCTTTCTGATTGTTAAATTCAGTCGATTCAATTTTTATATTGAAATCATCATTATTGAGTGTAAATTCAAAGCTAGGTTCTAATTGAAAGCAGTCATCCGAATTCAGCTTTTGATTTTTTTTAATGCTATTTACTTTTTGTTGTTGTTCAAGCTGTATGCTGTCATGTGGTTCATTTTTAGAACAAGCCACACTGAATATGGATAATATGCTTAATACAGCAACAGTCTTTTTCATTTTAATCCTAGATGATCAAGGTTAAATTTAACGTGGCTATTCTTTACTATGCTTAAAGAAAAAACAACCATATTCTTTGAGAATATGGTTGGAGTAAACTATTATTTTTTATAGATTTAAGTGCTTTGAATATTATTCTGTAAGAATAGACTTATCTTCTTCCTCATCGTCTTCAACAGAGTCCATACCTAACTCTTTGAGTTTGCGTGTTAAAGTATTGCGCCCCCAACCAAGTAGTTCGGCAGCATGACGTTTACGACCACGTGTTTGTTGTAAGGCAGCATTAATGAGTGTGCGCTCAAACATTGGTGTGGCAATGTCTAGGATTTTCATCTCACCATTTTTAAGCTTTTGAATCGCCCATTGTCCCAATAACTCATCCCAATGGTGTAAGGCGATACGATCCACTCCAGACTGCGCATGAACAGTAGCATCTGATTTAATTGGAATTTGTTTTAACTCAGAAGGCAAGTCTTCAGGATAAACTTCACGACCCGTGATCATGACGGTTAGCCAACGGCAAGTATTTTCTAGCTGACGCACATTACCAGGCCAAGGCAGTTTTTGAATATATTCTTGGGTTTCTGGACGTAAAATTTTAGGGCTGACACCAAGTTCTTTGCCTGCACGAGCAAGAAAGTGTTGTGCTAACATTGGTATATCTTCAGCGCGATGCGCAAGTTTTGGAATATGAATGCGAATTACGTTCAGGCGATGATATAAATCTTCACGGAAACGTCCATCATGCACCAATTTTTCCAAATCTTGATGTGTTGCAGCGACAATACGAACATCTACACGAACAGGAATATGACCACCAACACGGTAAAACTCACCATCTGCTAAAACACGAAGTAGGCGAGTTTGTGTTTCAAACGGCATATCGCCAATTTCATCAAGAAAAAGTGTTCCGCCATTGGCTTGTTCAAAACGACCTTGACGTTGTGTGTTTGCACCCGTAAAAGCCCCTTTTTCATGACCAAATAATTCAGTTTCGATCAAATCTTTTGGAATTGCCGCCATATTGAGTGCAATAAAAGGCTTGCTGCTACGTGGTGAATGGCGATGCAGGGCATGTGCAACCAGTTCCTTACCAGTACCAGATTCACCGTTAATCAATACGGTAATATGAGACTGCGATAAGCGACCAATTGCACGGAACACTTCCTGCATTGCAGGAGATTCACCGATAATTTCAGTCGATTGAATCGGTGCAGCTTTGGCAGATTCTTGTTGTTGTAACTTGTTAATATGTAAAATGGCGCGATTCACCAAAGCCAAAGCTTCATCAATATCGAATGGTTTTGGTAGGTATTCAAAAGCACCAGTTTGATAGCTTGAAACGGCTGATTCTAAATCTGAATGTGCAGTCATGATGATGACAGGTAAGTCTGGATAGTTGCTTTTGACTTTGCCTAAGAAAGTCAGTCCATCAATACCTGGCATACGAATATCAGTCAGGATCACATCTGGTGCATCATGTGGAAGTTGGTCTAAAGCAGACTGAGCTTCTTCAAAACTGGTAACATCAAAACCTTCTTCTTTAAATGTTTTTTCTAAGACCCAACGCATAGCGCGGTCATCATCAATTACCCAGATTTTATTATGCGACATGGTGAGTCTCCCAAGGTAAATATAAGCTAAATACTGTTTTTCCTGGAATTGATTGGCATTCAATCATTCCGTTATGTTGATGCATGATATTTTGTGCGATGCTTAATCCAAGACCAGTCCCTTTGGCACGACCTGTAACCAAAGGGTAGAACACGGATTCTAAAATTTCTTCAGGGACACCAGGTCCATTGTCTTGAATGTCGATACGAATCGCAGACTTATTTAAGACACCATTAATTGTGACGAGGCGTTGAATACGTGTGCGTAAGGTGAGTTCAGGTTGATGGTCTACGAAAAACTCTCGATTTTCTGTCATGGCTTGAACAGCATTCACGCTGATATTTAACATGACTTGAATCAGTTGATCACGATCAGCCTTAACATCAGGCAATGACAGATCATAATCACGGGTAATTTTAATTTTCTTTTTGGTTTGATTGACAATCAGTGAGCGCACACGTTCTAAAGGTTCGTGGACATTGACAGGTTCATAACTTGGCAGTTGTCGTGAACCGAGCATGGTGTCTGCAAGATTTCGTAAACGATCCACTTCGCTGATGATAATGTCGGTAAATTCAGCATATTGTGGATCATTTAAGCTGCGAGCAAGAAGTTGAGTTGCACCACGGATACCGCCTAAAGGATTTTTAATTTCATGTGCAACACCGCGAATCAACTGACGTGCAACTTGGTGTTGTTGAATTAAGTTTTCTTCTTTGGAAATTTTTAACATGCGATCGATTGGATTGAGTTCAATCAATAGCAGTGGGTGATAAGGTCGTCCAGTATTGAGTTGTGAAACTGAGTAATCGACATGCATATCTCTAAAGTTTACATTGATGATAGCTTCACGGCGGGTGTAGGCTTGCCCTGTTTTCATGCTATTGGTGAGTGCTTCCAAAGTATTAAAGCTATCATTGGGTGCGTGCAGTAAATTGATTACGGGTTGACCAGCAGCACGTAAGAGGCTGATATCAAACAATGCTTCACATGATGAATTTAGATAAAAAATATTTAAGTTACAATCGACCAAAAGGATTGCTGTGGTTAAATTATCCACAAGTAGTCGGTAGTCAATTATTGGGTATTGATCCATTAGCAGAACGTTCCTGTCTTAAAATAGCGCAATGGCATCTGCACCTCAATTTTCATTCCTGTATTTTGGAATGCACATTTATTCAATATCGTGCGCTTATAAAGCAAAATACACGCCAACTTTTATAAATTGCGCAATTTTCTTACACGACATATAAAAAATGCGCATAAATCGCGCTTAGTTAAAGATTTAACTTCGAGGGATATACTACGCTATGATTATAGTGTTCCAAAATGGTGCATTGTAAGAAATTAATATTCGACTTGGTTTTATTTTGGTGCAATGGATAAAGAGTACCTTTTTTACCTATTTTTATCTCTAGAAAAGTCATACAATACGCGGAATATAGTGGAGCGTAATTCATGAAGTCCCCCAAAGTCGGTTTTGTATCTTTAGGTTGTCCTAAGGCATTGGTAGATTCTGAACGAATTTTAACTCAGTTAAAGACTGAGGGTTATGATGTAGCATCGGATTATGATGGTGCTGATCTTGTCGTTGTAAATACATGTGGATTCATTGAATCTGCAGTACAGGAGTCACTCGACGCCATTGGCGAAGCAATGAGTGCAAATGGCCGTGTTATTGTGACTGGCTGTTTAGGTAAAGATGAAGATAAAATTCGCCAAATGCATCCAAATGTTTTAAAAGTAACAGGTGCAGCAGCATACCAAGAAGTGATGGAAGCGGTACATGAGTACGTTCCAGAACCACCGAAACACAATCCTTTTATTGACCTTGTTCCTGAACAAGGTATTCGTTTGACCCCAAAACATTATGCATATTTAAAAATATCAGAAGGTTGTAACCACCGTTGCACATTCTGCATTATTCCAAGCATGCGTGGTGATCTTGTTTCTCGTCCAGTAGGTTCTGTACTCAATGAAGCTCAGGCGCTAAAGAAAGCGGGCGTAAAAGAAGTTTTAGTCATTTCCCAAGATACTTCAGCTTATGGTGTAGACACCAAATATAAGTTGGATTTTTGGAATGGTCAGCCTGTAAAAACTAAATTCTATGACATGTGTGAAGCACTCGGTCAGCTTGGAATTTGGGTGCGTTTGCATTATGTCTATCCGTATCCACATGTGGATGCTGTGATTGATTTAATGGCACAAGGCAAAATTCTTCCTTATTTGGATATTCCTTTTCAACACGCCAGTCCGCGCATCTTAAAGTTGATGAAGCGACCAGCTCACAGTGAAAATACATTGGAACGTCTAAAATTATGGCGTGAAAAATGCCCAGAATTGGTCATTCGTTCAACATTTGTTGTCGGTTTTCCTGGTGAAACTGAAGAAGATTTCCAAATGTTGTTGGATTGGTTGCAAGAAGCCAAACTTGATCGTGTGGGTTGCTTTACTTATTCACCTGTAGAAGGTGCGACAGCAAACGATCTTCCAGATCATGTGCCTGAAGAGATTAAACAACAGCGCTATGAGCGGTTTATGGAAGTTCAACAAGCGATTTCAGCTGAGAAACTTCAAAGTCGAATTGGTCAAACCATGACAGTATTAGTTGATGACTTGGAGGAAGAATTCCCTGTTGCTGTAGCGCGTTCTTATGCAGATGCACCTGAAATTGATGGTAATGTCTTTGTTGAAGATATTGATAAATCAGTGATTAAAGCAGGTGATTTATTAGAAGTCGAAATTACCGATGCAGATGAATACGATTTATTTGCAAAGTTAATCAAGATCAAATCAGCTTAAATGCATTACGTTTAGATTCAAGATTGAATGATCTAAAGATAAATAAAATTTTAAATAAATTGTAGATATGAGTATTGGAGTTTTGTGATGTTAGATTCTAAAAAGCCACGTTATGAGCGCATTTTGCTGAAACTTTCAGGTGAGGCGCTTGCAGGAAATAAAGACATGGGGATTGATGCTCCAGTCTTAGATCAAATGTCATTATCAATTGCGCATTTGGTCGGTTTAGGTGTGCAAGTTGGTATCGTCGTGGGCGGTGGTAACTTATATCGTGGTAGCCAGTTGCAAAAAGATGGTCTGGTTGGTCGTGTAACAGGTGACCAAATGGGTATGTTGGCAACTGTAATGAATGGTTTGGCATTACGTGATGCATTGGTGCGTCGTAATATCAAAACACGTTTAATGTCAGCGCTTCCGATCGGTGCTGTGGTTGAATCATATTCAAGCCGTGATGCAATTCGTCATTTAACTCAAGGCGAAGTGTGTGTATTTGTAGCGGGTACAGGTAATCCATTCTTTACGACAGATACAGCTGCATGTTTACGTGGTATTGAAATCGAAGCAGACCTTATTTTAAAAGCAACTAAAGTTGATGGTGTCTACAATAAAGACCCAAGCAAATATGATGATGCTGTAAAATACGATACTTTAAGTTTCGATCAAGTTTTAGATGAGAAACTGGGTGTTATGGATTTAACTGCAATTTGCTTATGTCGTGACCACAATGTGCCATTGCAAGTTTTTGATATGAACAAGTCTGGTGCTTTGCTTTCTGTGGTTATGGGGGAAAAAGAGGGTACTCACGTTACCAATTAATCATTTGAATGAAAGTTATTTTAACTAAGATCATTTGAATTAATGACGTGGGCTATAAAGCTCTTTATACTACTGCAATTTTACGTTATACACATTTAGATAAATAAGTAAGGAAGATCATATGATTAACGATCTTAAAAAAGACGCTGAAGACCGTATGAATAAATCACTCGAGTCTTTGGATCATGGTTTTGCAAAGGTTCGTACAGGTCGTGCGCATCCATCAATCCTTAACGGTGTTATGGTTCCTTACTATGGTTCTGACGTACCATTAAACCAAGTTGCAAACGTAGGCGTTGAAGATTCACGTACTTTATTGGTTCAACCTTTTGAACGTAATATGGTGAGTGCAATTGATAAAGCCATTCGTGAGTCTGACTTAGGTTTGAACCCAATCACTGCTGATGCGATTCGTGTGCCGATGGCAGCTTTGACTGAAGAAACACGTAAAGACATGCAGAAAGTTGCACGTACTGAAGCTGAAAATGCCAAAGTTGCGATCCGTAATATTCGCCGTGATGTTTTGGGCGATATTAAGGCGTTATTGAAAGAAAAAGAAATTTCTGAAGATGATGAGCGTCGTGCAGGTGATGATATTCAAAAAATTACTGACAAATTTGTTGCTGAAGTTGAAAAACGTTTAGCTGCTAAAGAAGCTGAATTGATGAAGGTCTAAGATTTCTGATGACCACAACTGAAGACAATCATCTTCCAAAACATGTTGCCATCATTATGGATGGCAACAATCGTTTTGCAAAAAAGAAACAACTACAAAAAGGTGATGGGCACCGTGAAGGAAAAAATGTCCTTGATCCGATTGTAGAGCATTGCCGCAAAGTAGGCGTACGTGCATTAACTGTATTTGCATTTTCTAGTGAAAATTGGAATCGACCACAGTACGAAGTTGATTTGTTAATGAAATTGTTGGAAGACACGATTCATGAACAAATTCCGCGTATGGTGAAGTTTGAGATTTCATTGAGATTTATTGGTGACCGTAGTCGGCTTTCTCCAGCGCTACGTGAATTAATGTTGCATGCAGAACAAATGACTGCTAAGTTCAGTAACATGACTTTAACAATTGCGATTAGTTATGGTGGTATGTGGGATATTGCCGATACTGCTCGTCGACTTGCGCAACAAGTTAAAGATCAACATATTGATGTGAATCAAATTAATACTGAATTATTTGCACAACAAATTAGTTTAGGGGATTTGCCAGCAGTGGATCTGTTGATTCGTACAGGTGGTGATTATCGATTATCTAACTTTTTGCTCTGGCAGGCAGCTTATGCTGAATTGTATTTCACAGATACCTTATGGCCTGAGTTTACTGTTCAAGAGTTAGATCATGCGTTCAATGTTTTTTCAGGTCGTGAGCGACGTTTTGGAAAAACCTCTGAACAACTTCAACAAGAACATATAGAGAATTTATAATGTTAGAGCGGATTATAACCGCATTGGTTTTGGTGGCAGTCGTCTTGAGTTGTATGTTTGCAACAAAGTCACCATATCCAATGATCGGGTTAATGATTGTCGCAGCTGGGGCAGCTGGTTATGAGTGGTTTAAACTCATGCCACATGAGTCTGAGGGCGTAAACAAAATCAAAGCTGCCGGCTTTGGTTTGATCACGGCTTTAGTTTCAGGTTTAGCATTGTATTATAATGATTTAGCACTCATCCTCTGGAGTGCTTCTATTTTGACATGGTTGTGTAGTCTTTATTGGGTAAAACAATATCCAGAATATGATGGTTGGTACAATGCCACTTTGTATATTGTGGGCTTGGTATTAATTAGTGCTGCGATTACCGCGGTTTTATATGTATGGAATCAATCGCCTTGGTGGTTGATGTATTTGTTCCTGTTGGTCTGGGGTGCAGATAGTGGTGCATATTTTGTTGGACGTAAATTTGGCAAAAGGAAACTTGCACCTGATGTCAGCCCAAACAAATCAATTGAAGGTTTGTTTGGGGGGATTGTGACAGTTGCAATTATTATTATTGCTGTTCAAGCAAGTTATCTCCATTTAACGCTTTCACAACATATCCTTTTTCTTGTTTTATCTATTGTGACAGTGTTCAGTTCAGTACTCGGTGATTTGTTTGAATCGATGATCAAACGCCGTGCTGGAATTAAAGATTCAGGTCGTATTCTACCAGGTCATGGTGGTGTACTTGATCGTATTGATTCATTACTTGCTGCAGCTCCAATTTTTGCAGCAGGCATGTATGTTTTAAAACTTATTGGTGTAGATTTATAGATGTCACAATCTGTTTGTATATTAGGTGTAACAGGGTCTATCGGGCGCAGTACTTTAAAAATTTTAGAACAGCATCCCGATCAATATTCAGTATTTGCAGTCACTGGATATAGTCGAATAAAAGAACTCACTGAAATATGCAAACAGTATCGACCGAAATGCGTTGTTGTTCCATCACAAAAAGTGGATGAACTGCAACAATATTTTAAAGCTGAAAATATTCAAAATATCGAAATTTTAACCGATGAAGCAGGGCTCATTACAGTATCAGAACATCCTGAAGTGGATGTGGTGATGGCTGCAATCGTTGGGGCGGCAGGCTTATTGCCAACTTTGGCAGCAGTCAAAGCAGGTAAGCGTGTATTACTTGCCAATAAAGAAGCGCTGGTAATGTCTGGGGATTTGATGCTTCAAGCAGCAAAAGAGCACCAAGCGTTATTACTACCTGTCGACTCTGAACATAATGCAATTTTCCAATGTCTTCCTCAAAATTATTTACAAATCGAACGCCATGGTGAGCCTCAACTAGGGGTGAAACAGGTGTTATTGACTGCTTCTGGTGGTCCTTTTTTGAATCATCGTTTAGATGAATTAAAAAATGTAACGCCTGCACAGGCGTGTAAGCACCCAAATTGGTCAATGGGGCGTAAAATTTCAGTTGATTCTGCGACTTTAATGAATAAAGGTCTAGAATTGATCGAAGCGTGTCATTTATTTTCAATTAAAGAACAATTTGTTACAGTCGTCGTTCATCCACAAAGTATTATTCATTCAATGGTTCAATATGTGGATGGTTCAACTTTGGCTCAAATGGGTAATCCTGATATGTGTACGCCGATTGCACATGCACTTGCATGGCCAGAGCGTATTACTACACATGTGCCACCACTAGACTTATTTGTACATTCTCAGCTTGATTTTCAAGAACCCGATGTTGTGCGTTTCCCATCGCTTCGTTTAGCTCGTAATGCAATGAAAGAAGGTGGTTTAGCACCTGCAATTCTGAATGCTGCCAATGAAATGGCTGTTGCCGCATTTTTAGCAGAAAGAATTGGATTTTTAGATATTCCTGAAGTGGTTGAACATAGCTTAAATCACGTTCAAAATGGTTCAGCAGATTCGATTGACACGATTTTGCAGACAGATCAACTTGCTCGACAAGTTGCATCGCAACGTATTATCCAATTGGAAAGCTGATCATGAGTGTTCTATTTATCATTGTTGCTGCGATCTTTTTACTGGGCCCATTGATTGCAATTCATGAGTTTGGTCATTATTGGGTTGCTCGTAAACTGGGTGTCAAGGTCTTGGTTTATTCTATAGGCTTTGGACCAACATTACTAAAATGGACATCAAAGAAATCAGGTATCCAATACCAACTTTCAGCATTACCACTTGGTGGTTATGTAAAAATGTTGGATGAGCGTGAAGGCAATGTCAGTGCAGAAGATTTACCGTTTGCATTTAATCGTCAATCACCTTGGAAACGTATTGCCATTGTTGCAGCAGGACCCTTCATTAATCTCATTTTTGCGATTTTATTGTTTTGGATTTTATTTTTACCTGCGCAAGAACAGTTGAATACACGTGTTGGTGCGATTTTACCCAATACACCTGCAGCAACTGCTCAAATGCAAGTGGGTGACAAAATTGTTGCTATTGATGGCACTCAGGCAACGACTTGGGAAAAACTCAATTATGCCATTGTTGATCGTGTAGGAGAAACTGGACATATCGATGTTCAAGTGGAACGTGACGGTCAGGCAAAAAGCTTTGCATTGCCAATTCAAGCATTCTTAAAGGATCAAAGCCAATCACCTTTTGATGTTTTAGGTTTTACCCCTTATCGCCCACATATTCCTGCGACTGTGTATAAGTTGAGTGAAGATGGGGCTGCGATTCGTCAAGGTATGAAAGAAGGTGATCAAATTATTTCAATCAATCAAGTCAAAATGAAAGATTGGTTTGATGTGGTAGATGTGGTACAAAAATCACCTGAAAAGTTACTCAATGTTGATGTGTTGCGCCAAGGACAGCTTGTACATTTACAAGTCATGCCACAAGGCAAACGTGACAATATGGGGAACGTGACGGGAATGCTAGGTGTACAAGCTCAGACAAGTAAACTTTCGATTCCTGCGGAATATAAGCAAACGATTCAATATAATCCTGCTGAAGCATTTGTTGTTGCAGTTGAAAAAACTGGACAGCTTTCAGCCATGATTCTGAATTCTATTGTGAAAATGGTTCGCGGTTTGATTGGTTTGGATAACTTATCTGGTCCAATTACCATTGCTAAAGTTGCAGGTCAAAGTGCTGAAATGGGGTGGCAAACCTTTATTTCCTTTATGGCTTTGATGAGTGTAAGTTTGGGTATTTTAAATTTATTGCCAATCCCGATGTTAGATGGCGGTCATTTGGTTTATTACATAATAGAAGCAATTCGTGGTAAGCCTGTTTCTGAACAAATACAATTGGTTGGACTAAAAATTGGTATGGTATTGCTCGGAAGCATGATGCTTCTTGCGATATTTAATGATTTTATGCGTTTATAACGTAATAGCGGATTAACTTACTGGAAAATAATAGGCATGCAGCACTCACATTTATTTATGCCATTGGCGCTCGTTAGTGCTATGGCGGCTGTACAGCAAGTACAAGCGGCAGATGAGTTCATTGCTCGTGATATACGTGTCGATGGCTTGGTTCGTTTAACGCAACAAAATGTTCTTGCACTTTTACCAATAAATAGTGGTGACCGTGTCAATGATGCTGCGATTGCGGATTCAATTCGCGCATTGTATGCCTCTAATTTATTTGATGATATTCAAGCATCTAACCAAGATGGAGTTTTGGTTTTTAAGGTAATTGAGCGTCCAGTCATTTCAAAAATTAATTTCAAAGGCAATAAGCTGATTCCAAAAGAAGCTTTGGAAGATGGTTTAAAGAAAATGGGATTGGCTGAGGGTGAAGTTCTCAAAAAATCTTCATTGCAAACGCTAGAGACCGAGCTTGAGCAACAATATGCTCAACAAGGTCGTTACGATGCAAATATTAAAGTAGACCAAGTTGCACAGCCGAATAACCGTGTAGAGTTAAATGTTAACTTTAATGAAGGTAAGTCTGCGAAAGTATTTGATATTAACGTAATTGGTAATACTGTTTTTTCTGATGATGACATTAAACAGGCTTTTGCTGTTAAAGAAAGTGGTTGGTTGTCTGTACTTTCACGTAATGACCGTTATGCACGTGAAAAGATGTCTGCAAGTTTAGAATCATTACGCGCATTGTATCTGAATAAAGGTTATATCAACTTTGATGTGAATAGCTCAAATCTAAATTTGAGTGAAGATAAAAAGCATATCTTTATTGAAGTTTCCGTAAATGAAGGTGAGCAATTTAAATTTGGCGAGTCGAAATTCCTTGGTGATGCACTATATAAACCAGATGAATTAAAAGCACTGCAAATTTATAAAGATGGTTCAACCTATTCTCAAGAAAAAGTGAATGCCGTTAAGCAATTACTTTTACGTAAATACGGTAATGCGGGCTATTACTACGCTGAAGTGAATGTTGTTCCTGAAATTAATAATGAAACACATATTGTGGATCTTAATTATTATATCAATCCGGGTCAGCAAGTAACTGTACGTCGTATTAACTTTAAAGGTAATACAAAGACTGCTGATGAGGTTTTACGTCGTGAAATGCGTCAAATGGAAGGCGCATTGGCAAGTAATGAAAAGATTGATTTGTCAAAAGTGCGTTTAGAGCGTACAGGTTTCTTTAGTAAAGTTGATATTAAACCTACGCGTGTTCCAAATACACCAGATCAAATGGATTTGGATATCACTGTAGAAGAGCAACATTCAGGTACCAGTACTTTGGCTGTGGGTTATTCGCAAAGTGGTGGTATTACATTCCAAGCTGGTTTGAGTCAAACTAACTTTATGGGAACAGGCAATCGTGTTGCGATCGATTTATCACGTTCTGAAACTCAAGATTATTATAACTTAAGTGTGACTGACCCGTACTTCACTATTGATGGTGTAAGTCGTGGTTATAATATGTACTACCGTAAAACTAAGCTAAATGATGACTATAACGTCAATAACTATGTAACAGATAGTATTGGTGGTGGGATTACTTTTGGTTATCCAATCGATGAAAATCAAAACATTAGTGCGGGTTTAAATATTGATCAAACTAAAGTAACGACGGGTGCTTATGTATCAACTTATGTTCGCGATTATTTATTAGCGAATGGCGGTAAATCAACTCATACTAGTTCATATTGTCCGACAGATGATAAAGGTCAAAGTCAATTAGAGGAGATTACTGAGAAAGATCCAACAACTGGTAAAGATGTCGTTACGGGAACAAAGTGTAAAGTTCCTGAAGAGACTTATAAGGATGCCTTTGAAGGTAAATATCTTACTTATAATTTAAATCTAGGCTGGTCATATAATACCTTGAACCGTCCGATGTTCCCAACTAAGGGGACTTCACATCGTGTTAATGCCGAGATTGCGTTACCTGGCAGTGATGTTGAATATCAAAAAGTCACTTATGATGCGCAAACATACTTCCCATTGGGGCATGATTTTGTTTGGCGTGGTTATGGAAAGTTAGGTTATGGTAATGATTTGCCATTCTATAAAAACTTTTATGCGGGTGGTTTTGGATCTGTACGTGGTTATGACAACAGTACCTTGGGTCCGCGTTACCCAGGTGTGACCTATAATGAGCGTAAAACTAAAGATTATGATCCAGAAGAAGTGGGTGGTAATGCGCTGATTCAATTTGGTACTGAATTAGCCTTACCTGTTCCATTCAAAGGGGATTGGGCACGTCAAATTCGTCCTGTGATTTTTGCAGAAGGTGCTCAAGTTTTTGATACGAACTGTAGTACAGCGACTGGTGATCTTTATTTAGATGGTTCTAAAACCCCAACGGATGCTAAACAGTACTGTAAAGACAATTACGACTTTGATTTCAACAATATGCGCTATAGTGTCGGTGTAGGTTTTACATGGATTACGATGATTGGTCCACTTTCACTCAGTTATGCATATCCATTGAATGATAAGCAAGGTGATGAAACCAAAAACATCCAATTCGAGATTGGTCGTACTTTCTAAGTGCGATCTCTTATTTATAGTGAATATGAACAAGGAAAATGTATGAAAACAATGAAAATGGCAGTTTTAGGCTTGGGTCTAGGTTTTGCAGGTTTGGTTCAAGCTGCAGGTTTTGGTGTGGTTGACTTAGAGAAAGTGGTTGAAAGTAGTACTTACTTAAAACAGCAAAATGCGAGCTTAGAACAGTCTGTTAAACCTCAAACGACTAAGCTTGAACAAATCACCAAAGATATTGAAGCTTTAAAACAAAAGGCTCAAGCTCAAGGTGCGAATGTGCAGCAAATCAATGCACAATACCAAGCAAAAGTGAATGAGTTTCAAACCATTCAACAAGGCGTGCAAACTAAAGTACAAACTACAATTCAAAACACCAATGCAACTTTTGAGACGCGTGTGAAGCAAGCTGCTGAACAATTACGCCAAGAAGCAGGTTTAGACTTTGTTTTGAATAAAAATTCAGCACTTGCTTATGACGCAAAGAATGATTTAACTGCTAAAATGATCCAAAAGGTTAATGCAATTAAATAATCAATGAGATCACATCGTTATAAACTCGATGAATTAGCTCAACTTGTTCAAGGTGAGTTAATTGGTCAATCTGATCTTGTTCTAAATGGTCTTGCCAGTTTAGAACAAGCTCAGCCAAATCATATCGCTTTTGTAAATGGCGATAAATATTTAAATGAAGCTTTAAACTCGAAAGCAGGGGCATTAATTGTCACCGCGGAGTTGAAAGATCAGTTGACAATACATCATAATTTTATCGTCGTTGCTAATCCATATCTTGCTTTCGCAATTTTAACCCATGTATTTGAAACTAAAGTTTTAAAACGTGGTATTGAAAGTACTGCGCAAATCTCCCCATCTGCGATTATTGCTGATGATGCTTATATCGGTCATTATGTCGTGATTGGTGATGATTGCGTAGTTGGGGCAAATACCATTATTCAATCCAATACACGTATAGATGATGGTGTTGAAATTGGTAAAGATTGCTTTATTGATTCGCAAGTCACGATTACGGGTCAAACGAAAATTGCTGATCGTGTACGCATTCACTCAAATACTGCGATTGGTGGCGAAGGTTTTGGTTTTGCACCTTACCAAGGGAAGTGGAATCGTATTGCGCAATTAGGTTCTGTCCGAATCGGAAATGATGTCCGAATCGGCTCAAATTGTAGTATTGATCGCGGTGCTTTAGATGACACAATTCTGCATGATGGTGTAATTATTGATAACCTTGTGCAAATCGCACATAACGTACAGATTGGTGAGAATACAGCTATTGCTGCGAAGTGTGGTATCGCAGGAAGTACGACGATTGGCAAAAACTGTATTCTTGCGGGTGCTGTAGGTGTGGTTGGTCACATTAATATCACAGATAATGTAACAATTACTGGAATGTCAATGGTGACAAAAAATATTTCTGAGGCTGGTTCTTATTCATCTGGAACAGGGCAATTTGAAACAAACCATTGGAAAAGAACAGTTGTTCGTCTGAGACAATTAGCAGATGTGCCATTGACCAAATTGGTGAAACAAATAGATCATATGCAGGCTCAATTAGAGTCCATTGAATCAACTTTAAAGTCGCGTAAATAATTATGACTGAATCTAAATCTTTACCTTTTACGGTTCCTGAATTACCCATGCAAACTCAAACGATTCGTGAGTATCTTCCGCATCGTTATCCGTTTTTGCTCGTTGACCGTGTAACAGAAGTTTCAGAAAACGGGATTGTAGGTTACAAGAACGTTTCAATTAATGAAGAGTTTATGCAAGGTCATTTTCCTGGTTATCCTATTATGCCAGGTGTTTTGATTGTGGAAGCAATGGCGCAAATTTCAGGTGTACTCGGTTTTATCATGAATAATGAAAAACCAAGACCTGGTTCTTTATTCTTATTTGCTGGCGCAGAAAAAATTCGATTTAAAAAACAAGTCGTACCGGGTGATCAACTCGTGTTAAAATCTGAATTACTTATGCAAAAACGTGGCATTTACAAATATTTATGTACTGCCAGTGTTGACGGCGTGGTAGCAGCAACCGCTGAAATTATCATTTCTCATCAGAAATTAGAGCAGGCATGAGCAGTAACGAATTAATACACCCAACAGCGATTATTGACTCTTCTGCGGTAATCGCACCCGATGTCCAAATAGGACCTTATTGCATTATTGGTCCTCAAGTGACGATTGATGCTGGCACTAAACTCCATTCGCATGTTGTGATTGGTGGTTTTACTCGAATTGGAAAAAATAATGAAATTTTCCAGTTTGCCAGTGTGGGTGAAGTTTGCCAAGATTTAAAATATCAAGGTGAAGAAACTTGGTTGGAAATCGGCGATAACAATAAAATTCGTGAACATTGCAGTTTACATCGTGGCACGGTGCAGGATAAAGGAATTACTAAGCTAGGTAGTAATAACCTAT
The DNA here is from genome assembly GCF_001696605.3 of Acinetobacter wuhouensis. Classification (NCBI taxonomy): domain Bacteria; kingdom Pseudomonadati; phylum Pseudomonadota; class Gammaproteobacteria; order Moraxellales; family Moraxellaceae; genus Acinetobacter; species Acinetobacter wuhouensis. Next base: position 1,816,233 of record NZ_CP031716.1, read on the forward strand.
TGATGGTCAATACCCATGTTGCGCATGATTGTATTATTGGAAACAATAATATATTTGCAAATAATGTCGGTATTGCGGGTCATGTCCACATTGGTGATTTTGTTATTGTTGGTGGAAATTCTGGTATTCATCAATTCTGTAAGATTGACTCTTATAGCATGATTGGTGGAGCTTCATTGATTCTTAAAGACGTTCCTGCGTATGTGATGGTATCAGGTAATCCTGCACATGCCTTTGGTATGAATGTTGAAGGAATGCGTCGTAAAGGTTGGTCTAAGAATGTGATTCAAGGCTTAAGAGAGTCATTTAAACTGATCTATAAAGAAGGTTTAACGACTGAGCAAGCCATTGAGCGTATTCGCCAAGATATTTTACCTGAGGTTGAAGAAGCACAATTGCTGATTGATTCTGTATTAGAATCTAAACGTGGTATTGTTCGTTAAGCTTATTGATTTCTATATTGTTTTTATAAAAAAAGCCTCATTGATTGAGGCATTTTTTATGGCAATTCATAATGGGTTGCACGTCAATTAACTCTTTTTAAAATAACCTGCTTCTTCAGATTTCGGATAGGTATTTAAAAGTTTGGTTTTATAGACATTCGCTGCTTGGGTGTTTTTATTGACATCTTTGGCAATGCTATAAAGCTGATATAAAGCGCGTGAAGCTTTGGAAGAGTTTGGGAACTTTGACGCAACTGTTTCATAATTTTTCTTTGCTTCATTATAGTTCGCAGGTTCAATCGCGAGATTGAATTCTGCTAACCAAAAATGCGCATTGCCTGTATAGATGCTGTTTGGGTAGTTTTTAATAAAATTTTGCATTGGTGCAATGGCTTGTTTAGCACCACCTTTTTTATACGCATCTAATGCAATGGTATAAGCTGCTTTTTCAAGAGCGATTGGATCACTGGTATTGGTGTTGTTTTCGGCTGTAGCTGTCGTATTTTGCTTCTGTGTGGTTGTATTGTTGATAGGCTTTGCGGGTACGACAGCAGCTGTATTGTTATCTGCCGAGGTAGCATTTGCTGATGAGGTGTTTTCAGCTGGGGCTTCAGTTTGCTCTGTATTTTCAGGTTCTAGTTTTTGGTTTAATAATTCAAGGCGTTGATCTAAGTCGGTGTAGCGATTAGTAAGTTCTTTTGTGAGTTGGTCTATTGCATGATCTTGCTCTTCGATCTTGCCACGCAATTCACGGATTTGATTTTCTAGTTGTTGGTTTTTTTGCATCAGATCCCAGTTCATATTACCCGCAATTGGTGAGGCTGAATTTGTAATATTATTGGCTGATGTCGAGCTATCACTTAGACCACGAGATTCTATTGGAATTGCATATAAGGTTGCAGAGCTGAGTAGTGCAATAGAAAATAGGGCATGCTTTTTTAGCATCATTTTAAATCCATTAAAGTCAAAATTTTTCAAATCGTAGAATTACGTATTGAAAATCAATAATTGCTCTCATTAAAAACGGCTAGGGAATGAATTGCAAGACGCATTTACAATCTTGAGATAATTTTCATCCAATTATGAAGATTTCTGTAAATTATTTGCTGATAGCCAATTCATTTATATCGTTATAATAGTTTGGAATTGTATGTTTAAAAGCCATTTATAAGTATTTTGATTGTGAAATAAGCAAACGAATGAATAACTTGTGAAAAAGACAATGTTTGGCTTGAAAGAAAATAAAAAATCTCTATACTCTGTTCTTGCAATGGTAGCCCTGCTGGTGGCTTCGCAATTGTACTCTGAAAACCCCGCCAGGACCGGAAGGTAGCAACGGTATCAGAATTACGATGTGCCGAGGTTTTGCTAGTAGGGTTGCCACCAGTTTTAAAAATTACAATATAGTGTTATATTCTTTGTTTTATTTCAATATTCTCTAATTCATTTCTATTTAAACGATCTCTAAAAATTTAATTTTAAATTATCCATCAAACTTTTGATCATTCATCTATCTTCTTCGAAATTGCTTTCATGATCGCATCCATTTCAAAACCACGATATTGTAAAAAGCGAATCTGTTTGGCTTTGATTTTGGGATCTTTGCTGACGTCAGTACCATATTTTTTAACTTTGAGTTGGTAGGCCTGCTCATACCAATCGATTTCTGCAATATCTTCACGTACAAGTTCTTTATCTAAATGTTTGGCACGCAGTGCCAGTTTGATCCGATTTGGTCCTTTGCCTTTACGCACTTGGCTTCGTACGGTCATTTCAGCGACACGTTGGTCGCTTTGGTAATGATTTGCAGAAAGTTCTTCAACTAAAGTCAGGACTTCATCGCGATCTTGCGCCCAAGTCGCTAATTTCTCGATTAAATCTGCTTTTGAGTATTCTTTACGTGCAAGTACTGCAAATGCATAAGAACGTAAGCGCGTACCTGTCAGCCCTTTAGGTTTAGGCGCAAGATCTTGTTCAGCATTAAATGCATTTTCATCTTGAGCATTAAAATCATTTTCAAAGCGTTGTTCTATATTTAGTTGAGCGCTTTGTTCTGCACCGTTTTCTATGTTGTGATTAAGTTTTGGATTCACGTATTTAGAATGACGATCTGATTCAGTAGAGGATTCGCCAAATTGCTGTTTTAATTTTTCATAATCTAACATTTTGGGAAATTTAGCTTGGCTCATAATCACTTAACATGGTGCATGGATTGGTAAAGTAGTTTTTTAGTTTAGCCTGAATCTATCTATTTAACAGTGTAAATGCTGTACGGATGAGCATTATTTATTGGATTGGTTTGCCAATACTATCGGTTGCAATATTTTCAATGACTTGAATGGTTTTAGGTCTTAAATATCGCGGTGCATGATCACTGATCCAATCATGTAATTCTGCAATTTCTATTGGTGATTTACAGATAATATTGACAGCCAAACATTGCCCAAGTTCGTGATCAGAAATAGCATAAGCTTGGGCATATTGAATGGCTGAATGTTGATAGAGAATATTTTCTAAATCAATCGGGTAAACATTAATTCCACCACAAATCAGCATGTCATCTTGACGACCTTTTAAATAGAAATAACCGTGCTGATCGTACATGGCTAAATCACCACAATGCATCCATCGATTAGGTTGAATTGACCATGCGCATTTTGTCCAAAGCGTTCCAATTTGCTCAGGTGCTAAAATATTTCCATCATGATCCGTAATTTTGACTTTGACACCTTTGATGGCTTTGCCGATACTGTCGGGATGACTTTTTAGATCATCAGGTGTTGCGAAAAGATTAATCCCAGTTTCTGAACTGCCGTAGAGATTAAATAGCTGAATATTAGAATATTCTTTCACGAGTTGTAGGATGAGATGACGACTCAATGGCGCACTGCCTGAAATGATATATTTGACAGGTTTTAAATGTGCATTAGACGCCAGTAGGCGATATAAAATCGTGGGAACTAAATTCAAACTGTCGATTTGATGTTGTTCAATCAGTTGGCTTGCCGTTTTAGCATTGAAACGTTGCTGTAAAATGACCGTTTTATTAAAGCTGAAAGCCATTAAGCTTGCGGTCAAACCTGCTGCATGGCAAATCGGTGTCATAACAAATATTTTCTGAATTTTAAGAAACTTTAATTTTCTCAAGAGTAAGTCTAATAAAGGCAAACTTTGTAATGGATTGGACTTGCGGGTAGCAACTTTAGGCACGCCTGTAGAGCCTGAAGAGCAGACACTTATTTTTGCAAAATAGCGGCTTTTAATCTTGCTGATGGATGTGTCAATATTTTCAAGTTTTGAGGGGATGGTAGTATAGAGTTGCACATTGAGTCGGTCTATATCTTCCTTATTTCCGATCAAATACAGTTGTTTCTGTTCAATCAGTGTTTGCAGTTTATCTGCAACTAAATTTGGATTGAGAATAATAATGTCTTTACCTAAGCGACTGAGTGCAAATAAAGACGCAAGTCCATCTAAGTCTTGCTGTAGCAATAGTCCAATTTGTTGTGGGAGCAATTGACTATTTTCTGGTGAATTCCAGAGATGAATCAGTTGATCGGTTCTTTGTTTGAGTGCGCTATAAGGAATGCTTTGATCATCAATAATAAAAGCAATCTTATCTTTCTGAATCCGTGTCAATGCATCTAAAAGGCTATATAAATTAATACCATGCTTGATACAACTCAGACATAGACTGAGCAGCCATTTAATCCAGAATATCCATTTCATTGACATCAAGCTTTGCATTAGTTTTGCTTCCGTTTAAGCCAATGTAGGTAAAAATAATAAATTGGCGTAGCAAAGATTTTACTCAACACACTTGCAAAGGGAAGCCACCACGGTTGCCATTGTCTTTGATGATGTATCGCACCTGAAAGCACCGCTTGTGCTGCGTGTTGAACCTGCATTGCAGGCATTTGTTGATATTGCTTGGTTGGTTCGATCATACGTGTTCTGACGAGTGGTAAATAAATCAAACTGGCGTTTACACCATAAACTGCAAGCTCTGGTTGAATGGATAAAATCCATTGTTGCATGGCTGTTTTAGACGCTTGGTAATTTGACCATAGTGGTGGGGCAAATAACTTGGCATTGATGGTGGATACAATCACGACTTTGCCTTGCGCTTTTTTAAGGTCAGGCAGTAATAGGCGTGTTAGCTGAGCAGGGTTGATGTAGTTGATATGAATGGTTCGATCAATGTCTTGTGGGCGATCTAAGCTCTCCCAGACAGAGCGTTGAATTGATTTACCAGCATTATGAATTAGAATATCGACATGAATATTTTTGGCTTTTAAGTGTTGAAAAATGTCTTCAGCAGCAGTGGGTTGGTATAGGTCAGCGCTGATAATTTCAATCTGACATTGACCTTGTTGTGTGAGTTGTTTTTGTAAAGCGGTCAGTTTATCGGTACTTCGTGCGACTAGAACTAATCGACATTGAATCGGTGCTAAAAGCGTGGCACATGCTTCACCGATGCCATAACTTGCACCCGTAATCAGAATGGTTTTATTTTCAAAATGCTGTTTTAAGGTTGCTGCTGAAAGTGATGGTGCTTGAAAGAACAGCGATTCACAGAGTTGTTTAAGTATTTCTTGCATAATAATTCAATTCAAAATGATTCGGTTGTTGTTATTCAAATTTTGTAAATATGCGGTCTGATTTCAAAGCATAAGTATTTATCATATTTATTCAAGCCCAGTTATACAATAAAAGTAAAATATAAAATAAGAGAAAAGCATGATAAAGGAAAAACAAAGCAAGAAAAAACGCCCCGAAAGGCGTTTTATGGAACTCTAATTTTTTAGACGATCAATTTATAAAATTAAACATCTAAGAATTCAGGTTCTTCTTCATCTTTTTCTTCAGTCACAACAGCAGTTGTTAATAGTTTTTCACGAATCATGCGGTCAAGATCATTCGCCAATTGAGGATTTTCCTCTAAGTGACGAATCACATTGTTTTTACCTTGACCAATTTTATCGCCATTATAAGAATACCAAGCACCTGCTTTGTGAACTAATTCTTGTGCAACAGCAAGATCAACCAACTCACCAAGATGGTTAACACCTTTACCATACATGATTTGGAACAAAGCTTCTTTAAATGGAGGTGCCATTTTGTTCTTCACAACTTTGACACGTGTTTCAGAACCGACGATCTCATCGCCTTCTTTCACTTGACCAATACGGCGAATATCAAGACGTACAGACGCGTAGAACTTCAATGCGTTACCACCAGTTGTGGTTTCTGGGCTACCAAACATCACACCAATCTTCATACGGATTTGGTTAATGAAGATCACCATACAGTTTGAACGCTTTGCATTACCTGTGATTTTACGCAATGCTTGGCTCATCAAACGTGCTTGTAAGCCCATGTGCGAGTCGCCCATTTCACCTTCAATTTCGGCTTTTGGCGTTAATGCTGCAACTGAGTCGACAACGATCATGTCAATGGCACCTGAACGAACAAGCATGTCAGCGATTTCAAGCGCTTGCTCACCATGGTCAGGCTGTGATACCAAAAGATTGTCAATATCTACACCCAATTTACGTGCATATTGTGGATCTAAAGCATGTTCAGCATCGATAAAGGCACAAGTTCCACCTGCTTTTTGGCATTGCGCAATGGCTTGTAAAGTCATTGTGGTTTTACCAGAAGATTCAGGGCCGTAAATTTCAACGATACGACCTTTCGGTAAACCGCCAATACCAAGTGCGATATCCAGTGTTAAAGAACCTGTAGATACAGCTTCTACCGCTTGAACAGTGTTGTCACCCAAACGCATGACTGTATTTTTACCAAATTGTTTTTCAATTTGGCTTAGGGCAGCATTGAGTGCCTTGCTTTTGTTATCATCCATCTCGTAAACCTCAAAAACGATGTGCTTCACTTATCTTTTCAGTGACTAATATCTTAAGTGGATGTGATTAAATTAGATCTTTCGTCCACGGCAGTTATAGTGACAGAAAATAAAAAACGGTTCTATATTAAAAGAAGTTAAAAAAACATTTGTACGACATAATGTGTCGCGCTTAACCTAAACCAATTTAGTCATCATCATAAGACCAAGATTGGTCAAATTGTTGATCATTTTCTTGTTTAAATTTACTGATATCTCGTCGATCTTTTTTACTTGGTCGATGATCAGGTCGGGCAAGATTATGCAATTTTCTTTGGGTAGAAATCAACTCTCGACGTGCAACACTGACTTCGGTTTCTTCATAAAGTTGCTGCGCAATGGGTGCACCACCACGAACTGCTGAAAGTGCCTTGATCACCACGGTTTTACGATCAAAACCTTGCTGAATGGTCAGTTCCATTCCCACTCTAATTTCTCTAGAAACTTTAACACGTTCGTTATTGTGATGAACCTTACCGCCTTCAATTGCAGCTTTGGCAATCGAACGGGTTTTAAAAAAGCGTGCAGCCCAAAGCCATTTGTCCACACGCATTGATTCAACTTCTTGCTTCTCAGGCTGTTTTGACATCGACATCCTTATTTTGAATTTTCTCTAATAATGGTAAAAGTTCAGTTAACTGATTGATTGCAGGGTATTCTAACTCTAAAGCATGACGTGCAGCGCGTCCACTTGATGGTTGGGTAATGGTGACTAAATGTTGAATCCCAAACTTTTCAGCACCTTTGAGTACTGGAGCAGTGTCATCCACCAAACAGGCATACTGTGGATCAAAAGGGTGTTTCTCTTGTAGAATTTGCCAAAACTCAACGAATTCTTTGGAATATCCAATCTCTTCACTACTGATCATCACTTCAAAATAAGGGCTGAGATCAATATTTTCAAGTTTAAGTTTTAAACCTGCTTGATCTGCATTGGTCAGTAACCAGCAACGGTAACCTTGTGTTTTTAATTCTTTGAGTAGTTCAAAACATCCGATTCTCGGTGCAATTTTATCTTGATAATCGTATTGCAGTTTTAAAACATCGACACCGACTTTTTCGGTCCAGTATTTTGATGAATACCAGCACAGGGTGTGATTGTGTTGTTGATAGAATGCTTTTAAGGTTGCCTGACTTTGTTCGAGTGAACAATGGTGTGTTTCTGCATGGCGTTCAGGTAGTTTGGTGTTCCAAATCAGATCATCAAAAGCTAAATCAAGCAGTGTGCCGTCCATGTCAAACATCACAATAGGTTTCATATTATTCAACTTTCAAGTGCGTTTAAATCAAGGCTTAGTATAGTGAATTGCTCAGGTATTGGGTAGTTTTATGCTGACCCTAAGATCATACTCATACTTTTGCATTAACATATTGTAAATATTCAAATTCATGCATTTAACATAAAAAAGTGCTAGGCTTGAGGACATATCAGACTTCATTTAGGTCAGACCTGATGTTTATTACTACACAAGCGCCACAAGATGAACAAATTTTAAAATTGGTGCCGATTTTGGCACATGCAAGTCAAATCCTACTTGAAGAATACCAAAATTATTGCGATGGAAATGCCTTTAAAATTGATGAAAAAGATGACCATTCTCCAGTGACGCAAGCTGATCTGCGTGTCAATAATTACTTGCTCAAACAACTGGCTGAAATTACCCCGAACATTCCTGTACTATCTGAAGAAAGCGATAATTCAAAACGTGATGAATGGCAAAGCTGTTGGATGCTAGATCCATTGGATGGCACAAAAGAGTTTATTCATGAGCGTGATGAATTCACCATTAACTTGAGTTTGATTCAAGAACATCAAACTGTCTTTTCAATCATTGCAGTACCGACAGAACAAGTCATGTATGTGGGTTATTTAACAGAACTTCCATATAAGTATTCATTCACTCAAAAGACTTGGGAACGCTATTGTAAGTTTAAAGATGTAGAACAAGATGCGATTCAAGTTGGTTTAAGTCACAGCAGTAAAAATCCAAAATATCAACAATATATTGATTTTATTGAGCAAGAAATTCCTGTGATTCGTCGCGAAGCGGGCAGTGCATATAAGTTTTGTATGATGCTTGAGGGTGAAATTGATATTTACCCACGTTTTCATCCAACTTCAGAATGGGATACCAGTGCAGGGCAAGGGCTATTGGAAAGTATCGGTGGTGGTTTGCTGAGTTTAGGTGCTGTTCCATTCACCTATAATCAGCGAGATACTTTGTTAAATGAAGGCTTTATTGCCTATAGAAATCAAGAGAATAAGCAAATTGCTTTAGAAGCCTTATCTAATGTTAGCCTTTAGTGCGATAAGCATATCAATTTTATAGCAATTGGAATTATTTTAGATTAGATTGAGGCTTTTGCTTCTTATGATATAGTGAAGCGAGTCACAAAGAGTTCTGGTTGATATGGCTTTAGATTTGTTGCCAAAAAGCATGCTGAAAGCAATCGATTTATTGCCTGATGCAAAAACACCTGTCACATTATTTACTCGTCATTCGATTCGTGAAATGGTGAGTGGGCAGGGCTTGGCTGGCTATGATTTGCAACTGACGACGCAAGGTCGTGATTTGGCTCAAGCTTGGGGCTCTTATCTAATTGATAATACAGACCGTGTGATTCAGCACTGCATTTCTAGCCCGATTCAACGTTGCGTCGATACCGCTGCGTTGATGATTCAAGGTGCGGATTACATCTCACCTGAAAATAATACCCATCATATTGAAATTGTGGAAAAAGGGCTTTTGGTTGAACCAGGCAGTTTTGTTCTCGATATTAAGCAGGCAGCCCCTTATTTTCGTAAACAAGGTGCATTGGGCTTTATCAATAGTTTTGTGAATAATGCTTTGCCTGGAATGAAGCACCCAATTAATGGTGTGGTTGATGTGTTGGAATTGATCTATGACACACATCCAACCAATATTAATGGAATCAGCTTAGCTGTCAGTCATGACACAATTCTTGCGGCAATTATTGCGGTGATTTCAAAGCGTACCCATATTGATCAAACAGATTGGCCTGAAATGATGGAAGGCTTGTTTGTATGGTTTGAGGGCGACAGTTTTGAAGATAGCCAGTTAAAATGGATTTGGCGTGGTCAGTTAGGACATTTATCAATTCGTGAATTTCAGTTGTCAGAACGATAATTTGTGATATTCATACAAGTTTTTTCAATTTAAAAACTTTCACTTCCTTGTGAGGTTACATTCCTCATCCCTGAGTCCTGTATGGGGCAAGAGAAGAAACTCTCAGATGTTTTTAAATCTCAAATTTGAAGGTTTTTTGACTTAGACAAGAGAGTTGTTAAGCATTTAAAATAGTTCTTTTTCTCAGTGATTTAACTTAAGAAAACTGATCTACATGCATCAAGGAATGTTGTAAATCTTCAGTGGCTTTACGACCTTGCAATTGTAAAGCTACGGCATGGATTAAACCTGTCCACGTTTCATTCGGTTCCCAAATTTGATGCATCAATTCTTGTGCAGTCGGCATATCCATATCCATAAAGTATTGACGATATAAATAGATCAAACTGCTTACACGCATATTTTTGGCACAATGAACCCAAACTATTTTTTCTTGAACCAAATGTGCAACTAAGTCTAAAACAAACAAACATTGATCATCGGCAGGCGTGTCCCACAGAATTGGGATCTGAATATAGTTCAGCCCGAGTTCAGCACAAATTTTATCTTCATGTCCAAGATGTGGATTTGCATCGGTAAAAGCCAAGTTGATGACTGTATCAACACCATATTCTTTAATTTGCTTTAGCTGTTCCGCAGTCGGCTGACCAGACGTCATAAGATGTTCGTGGACAAATTGGAAGTTTGCGATTTGACTGAGTTGTTGTTCAAGTTCGTTCATAGCATTCTTACAGACAGGTTTGATTAACAATAACATCATAAACAAAAACGCCATCTATGTAGATGGCGTTTTGCATTCAATTAACGATTTGGCAAAATTTCTTTTAAAGCCGCATCCATTTCAAGCAATGCTTTTTCAGTGGTTTCCCAGTCGATACAGCCATCAGTCACAGATTTACCATATTCAAGATCACAAAGATTGGCAGGAATATCCTGACGACCACCTTTAATATGACTTTCCACCATTAAACCGACAATTGATTTATTACCATCAATAATTTGTTCAGTAATATTTTTCAATACTAAAGGTTGTAAGTATGGGTCTTTGTTTGAGTTGGCATGACTGGTATCGATCATGATTTTGTTGCTAACTTTGGCTTTTGCAAGTGCATTTTCAGCTTCAGCAACAGAACCTGCGTCATAGTTCGGTTTACCATTACCACCACGTAAAACCACGTGTGCATAAGGGTTACCATTGGTACGAATAACAGAAACTTGACCTTCGTTATTTAAACCAAGGAAGCTATGACCGTGTTTTACAGATTGCATCGCATTGGTTGCAACAGTTAAACCACCATCTGTACCATTTTTAAAACCAACAGGTGAAGATAGTCCTGAAGACATTTCACGGTGTGTTTGGCTTTCAGTGGTACGCGCGCCGATCGCAGACCAAGAAATTAAATCTTGATAATACTGTGGCGAGTTTGGATCAAGTGCTTCAGTGGCACAAGGTAAGCCTTTTTCATTCAACTCAAGCAATAATTTACGTCCTAAACGTAAACCTTTTTCGATATTGAAAGAATCATTCATATCAGGGTCATTGATCAAACCTTTCCAACCTACTGTTGTACGAGGCTTTTCAAAATAAACACGCATGATGATATACAACGTATCTTTAACTTTTTCGCTCAATACTTTTAAGCGATCTGCATAATCATGTGCAGCAACTGGATCATGAATAGAACAAGGACCAATCACAACGAATAGACGTTTATCTTTACCATCTAAAATATTGCGTACTGTTTCACGACCATGCAATACAGTTTGGTAGGCATTATCGTTTAAAGGTAATTCAGCTTTAAGTTCAGCTGGAGTTACAAGAGTTTGAATGCTTTGGACATTCACGTCATCAATATCTGATTGAGTAATTGGATTTGAATTTAATGTATTCATTGCCGTCACTGGGTATTAGAACATACGGAAAGTATTTTTAGTGGTCAGAATATAACATGAATTGATCAAGGTTTTGTCATAAATAACGTATTAAAACTTCGCGATCAATTCATAATTATTAGTTATTAATTACAGCTTAACATTAAACTTGATGTTGTGCATGGTTTTGCACCACCATCGCAGTTTGTGGTTTGGCAGCAGGTTTCTCTTTCACTGGGTGCAAAATAAAGTTCACACCTAGCGCAAAGAGGGTAACACCTAAAATTTTACGGATCATTTTTTCAGGCAGTCTTGAGCTAATCAATGTACCGACAATGATTGCTGGAATTGAACCTGCCAATAACCAACCCAGAAGGTGGAAATCAACATTACCCGAAGTCATGTGGGCAAATCCTGCAACTGAAGTGAGTAATACGGCATGGACAACATCTGAACCAATGATGCGGATCATGGGTAAATTGGGGAACATAAGAATCAAAGCCATGATTCCAAAGGCACCTGCACCGACGGATGAAAGGGTCACAAATACGCCCAAGACAACGCCCATGATCACCACATATAATTTTTTACCTTCAATTGAAAAGTTACTTGCTTCATTGAGGTCGTGTTTTTCAGCACGAAACTTGGCAAAGAACTTTTCAATGCGCGCACGGAACATGATAGATAAACCCGTAATCGTTAGCATAAAGCCAAGTACGGTAGTGAGCACGACTTTGTAGCTAGATGAACCACTCAAATAAGTGTCTAACACCCAATGGGTAATAAATGATGCTGGAATACTGCCAAGTGCTAACCATAAAACGATGGGCCAAACAATATTGAGTTTTTTGGCATGTACCATTGAACCGCAGAACTTGGAAATGGCTGCATATAAAAGGTCAGTCCCGATGGCAATATGAGGTTCAATCCTAAAAAGGCTAATCAGGATTGGGGTCATGAGCGAACCACCACCTACACCTGTAATGCCAACACAGAAACCGACGAGAACGCCAGCCATAATAAACTCAACGGGACCAAACATGACTTATTGCCGAATATCGAAAAACAGGCATATCTTATGACTTTTTTGTATAAGTGGTTGTCTTGATTGTTGATTTGCTTATGACAAAAAATGCTAAAGTAAAATTTGATGCTTAACACATTTATGGTTTGAGTTTTAGAATTGCGTGATAGCTTTTAGCAATGCTTTTATTAACACACCCATCCAAACTTTCTTAATTTGACTTTGTTAAATCATTAAAGCTTGAGTCAATTGCAACTTATCAAACGTAAAAGAAAAAATGCGATATTCCATATTCTGAAATATCGCATTTAACTTGCTTAGACCAATATTAATCAGTCAAAGTTTGTTCATTAATAATGCAAGATGACTAACTTATTCTGCAACTTCTACAGTTAAACCGTACGTGTAAATTTCGCTTGCAGGTTTTTTAGTATTGTCTGGATTTGCTTCTGGATAAGATGTTGTAATTAAATAAATACCTGCTTTATCAAATTTAACTTCAAATTCACCTTTAGCATTGGTTTTCACATGTGGTTGTTCACGTGAAGCACTTGCTTCATAGCTACTCGCACCTTTAAACACATCAATTTCAAGATTTGGTACAGGTTTACCATTCACCAAAATTTGAGCTTTTAATGATTCACCTGAAAATAATTCATTAGGATGCGTTGTAAATTTAACTTCAAAACCTTTATTCGTTACTGCAGGAACAGGGCTTGGTTTTGCTTTAGTTACAAAGCTTTCAGCGATAATATTATTTTTAGTTTCAAAAGTTTGTGCATTCGCAGGGACTTGATCAGCAGAAATTACACGTGGTGGTTGAGCAGGTGCAGCCGCTTTTTTTTCTGCTTCAGCTTTAGCAGGCTCTGCTTTAGGTGCTTGAGCATTGGCATTTTGTGGGCGTGCAGGGCGTACACGTAACCAACGACCATCAACCAATGCATATTTACTCGCGTTGCCTAAAGCATTTTCTGTACGAATACGGTATGTACCATCATTCGGTAAGTCAAATTCAGCAACATTAAAACGTTTTAATTCAGCTGCAGGATTGATTTTACTGTCTTGACCTTTAGGATCTGTGATTATATACGTCGTTTTAAAATTAAAACTTGGAACAAAGAATTTTTCGAGTGTCATCGCACTTTGGAAACTGACATTCGGTGAAGCATTGGTGTCAAAAACTTCAGGCAGAATAAAAGGGCTGACTGTATGTGCCGAACCGACAACAGGTAATGCTGAGAGGAGTGCGATTTTTAACCATTGATTCATTTTAAATTCTTCCAAGAGTCGTTAAGAGTGTAAAATTTTCAATAATGTACTTGATAACAACTCTCATTATCAATATTATTTTAAAAAAATTTGGAGCTTATCGGTATGTCATTCTCTAGTCGACATTCAACCTCAACTCGCGCTGTATTTCGTTTATCACCTCTGGTAATGGCACTCGCACTGATTTCTCCATTAAATGCTTTTGCTACGACGACGAATGCACAAGCAACACCGTCTGAAAATGTTCAATTACAAAGTCATCATTTTCATCGTGATCATGTTTTAGGAACATCTTTGGATGTAGTGATCACAGGGACATCTCAACAAGATGCGCAACGTGCAACCACAGCAATTGAAAAAGAAGTTGCGCGATTGAATCAAATCTTGTCGACTTGGCAGGCAGACAGCGAAATTTCTCAATTAAACCAACAAAAACAAATCAATGCATCTTCTGATTTATATCATGTCATTGCAGCGTGTGAAGCATTGCGTGGCCAAACCTGTGGTGCTTTTGATGCACGTTTAGGCAATTTGATCAGCATGTGGCAACAGGCACATGGTGTGCTTGAAGTTGATGCAAATACTCGTCAACAATTGATTGCACAATTAAAAGAAAGTCATGTACAAATCGATGCTGATTCAAAAAATATTCAAATGGATTCAGCTGTCGCTTTTGCCCCAGATGCTTATGCCAAAGGCTATATCATTGACCGTGCATTAATTACTGCACGTGAAGCTGTCCCTCATTTACAAGGGATTCTAGTAGATATTGGTGGCGATATGCGTGTTTGGGGCTCATCTCCAAGTCAAGCAGGTTGGCAAGTTGGCGTGCAAGATGCATTTAATCATTATGACAATGCGGCTCCGAGCCAAGTATTAAAGTTAAATGATCAAGCCGTGGCTTTTAGTGGTCAAGGCTATCGTGACTTAGCTGGGCAATCACACTTACTCGATCCACAAACAGGTTTGCCTGTACAGCATGTTGAACAATGTGTGGTTGTCGGTTCGTGTGCTGCTGATGCCGATGCATTAGCAACTGCTTTAGTGGCAATGACACCAAGTGAAGGTATGCAACTGATTGAATCTTTAGTTGGTTATGAAGCTCAGTTAACACTTGCCAATGGTCAAACACACCAATCTACGGGGTGGAATGCATTGGTACAACTTCCACAACAAGCTGATTTTAAAAATGTTGCAGTCAATGCATCTGCAAAATGGCCAGCAGGTTATCAGGCCGTAGTCGATTTTACGATTCCTAAAATTGCAGTTGAAAACTATCGTGCGCCGTATGTGTCTGTATGGGTGACCGATAGTGATAAAAAATTAGTCCGTACCCTTGCTGCTTGGGGTAAAGATGAAAAATGGATTAATTCAAACTATGTATGGTGGCGTCGTTATGGTCGTCAAATGCCAAACTTAGACGCTGTTGCTAAACCATCACGTCAGCCTGGGAATTATAAATTGGCTTGGGATGGTAAGGATGATGGTGGCAAAGCTGTTGCTGCAGGGCAATACCAAATCCATGTCGAAACTTCACGTGAACATGGTGATCATTCATATCAAACTTTTAACTTAGATGTGAAAGCCAAAGCGTCTAGTCAAAATTTACCTGCGCAAAAGGAAATTGGTGCTGTAAAATTGAATTTCCAAAAAGTGAATTAATTCAAGCATTCACAAAGAGAATTTAATAGTGTATCAACGTCGAGATTTTTACCGCCATGCACGTTATGTGCATGGCTGGTTGTCAGCTTTTGCTTTTATAGTCCTTATTTTCTTTTCGGTCACAGGTTTGTTGTTAAATCATCCTGAATGGTTTACGCCGTCAAAAGATGAAAATACCGAAACCATTACACTTCCTCCTCAATTGCTTACCCAGATTAAAGGACAAGAGAATCCGAGTCAGCAAATCGTGGATTATATACGTCAGAATCATGAGCTTGTCGGGCGTTATAAAAGTGGTGAAGTGATGGACAATGAAGTCATGATCCATATGGAAAGTCCTGCGGGAATATCTGATATTTATGTGACTTTAGATACTGGGGAAGCTGAAATAACAGTTAAACCAGCTTCAACGGTTTCATTTATTAATGATTTGCATCGGGGTAAAAACTCTGGAAAAGCATGGTCTTGGTTGATTGATCTCAGTGCGATCATTATCACCTTATTGTCTTTAGCAGGTTATATCCTCTTTTTAAGTATCAAAACCCGCTTAAAAACCCATATTGTTTTGACAATATTGAGTTTGGCAATTCTGATGCTTTTAGTTTGGTCAGTGGTATAAGGTTAGAACAATGACACATGCTGTACTGATCGTATTAATTTCTTTGCTCATTGTTTTGATTTTACATGTCATTTTCTTGTTGGTTTTACTTAAGTCAAAGTCAAAAGAAAAGTTAAAACAGGCTGATCATCCAATATTAATTGTCTATGCAAGTCAGTCTGGTCAAGCTGAAAATTATGCTGTGCAAACAGCACAACAACTTTCAGCTGCTGGTCATGTTGTTCAAACACTGAATATTGCAGATTTTAAAGCAGATTTATTCAAAAATGATCAAAGAATCTTATGGTTAGTCAGTACGTATGGTGAGGGTGATGCACCTGACACAGCGCGTCAATTTATTCGAAATGTAATGACAAAGTCATTTGAATTGAATGACATTCAGTATGCAATTTTGGCTTTTGGTGATCGACACTATTTAAATTTTTGTGAATTTGGAAAAAGACTAGATGCATGGCTAGCAGACAACAATGCCCAAGCTTGGTTCCCGATGGTCTGTGTAGATCAATTGAGCCAAATCGATTTGCAATCTTGGCAGTCGCAATTAAATCAAGTCTTAGATCAGTCTGAAACAGATATGATTGCATTGGAACAACAACCATTTCAAAAAGTTATATTGTCTGAACGCCATTTACTGAATCGTGGCAGTTTGGGACATCCAATGTTCCATTTGGTTTTGACGAAACTTAATGAATTAAATAAGTTTGATGGATTAAATTGGAAATCAGGCGATATTCTCGAAATTCAATGTGCCAATACAGCTTCTCAAATTGATGCATTTATTCAGCATTTTCAAATTACTGAACAAATAGGTTTGGATCGTGTAGACATTTTTGAGCGGTTAAGATTTAAAAATTTACGAACTTTTGACAATTCGCAAAATATTGAGCAATGGCTAGAGCAGGCGCAAAACTTAGCGATTCGTGAATATTCAATTGCCAGTATCCCAACTCAAAACCAACT
Organism: Acinetobacter wuhouensis; assembly: GCF_001696605.3. Taxonomy (NCBI): domain Bacteria; kingdom Pseudomonadati; phylum Pseudomonadota; class Gammaproteobacteria; order Moraxellales; family Moraxellaceae; genus Acinetobacter; species Acinetobacter wuhouensis. The sequence goes on from NZ_CP031716.1 coordinate 1,833,136, forward strand.
TGAACTGGTGGTGCGTCAGGAAATCAATGAAGATGGTCTGGGTTTAGGTTCGGGTTATCTTACTGAATCTTTAGCTATTGGTGATCAATTGGATTGCCGTATCCGTTCAAATTCTGCGTTTCACCTTGTTGAAGATGATGCACCGATTATTTTGATTGGGAATGGTTCAGGCATTGCAGGTTTAATGTCGCATATTCGACAACGTGAATTGTTAGGTTTACATAAGAATTGGCTGATTTATGGTGAGCGTCAGCAATCCGTAGATCGTATTTTTGAAAATCAACTGAGCCTATGGCAACAACATAGAGTTTTGTCTGAAATTGATCTAGCATTTTCAAGAGATCAAAATACGCAAAAATATGTACAAGATTGCCTAATCGCTAAATCTACTCAGTTCAAAGCTTGGCTTGAACAAGGCGCTTCAATCTATATTTGTGGTAGTTTGCATGGTATGGCACAAGGTGTTGAAACAGCTTTGATCGAAATTTTAGGTCAGCGTCAATTTGAACAACTTATTGAACAAAAGCGTTATTTAAGAGATGTGTATTAATTCATCTCTTTTTATGTGAAAAATGCACATTAAGATCATGCAAAGGAAATATTCTGATTTGTGTTATTTAGCATTCAATGACTCATGTGCAAAGATTAATGCATAAACACCTCAATCAGCATTGAACATGCAGCAAGCAATAACATCGCATCGAGCATAAGATTGAAAGTTCGCTCAGACATTTTCAATACAAAAACTTTGCCGATGTAATTGCCAATTATGAGTGTTAAACCGACCAAAATACCTGATATGAGTATTTTGAAATCTAAAACACCTAAAGCACCGAAAGTAAAACTTTTACTTAAATACATGGCAAATGATGTAGCCGCTTCAGTCGCGAGCAATGCACCTTTGCTTAAACCATAACTGCTAAATACAGGCAGTAAAAGCGGTCCTGTGGAAAATACCACACCTGTTAAATAGCCTAGAATGCCACCTGCAATCACCATGTGCCAATTTTTAAGTTGATAGTGATTTTTCTTTGCCCAATGACGCAAAGGTATAAGGAGTAAAAAGAATAAACCAATCAACAAGCTAGATAATTTTGGAGAAATCATCCACAAGGTTTTTGCACCGAGTATGGTGCAGGGAATACCTAAACTGGCAAATAGACAAAATGCTTTATAGTTTAACTCTTTACGCCATATCACGACTCGGGAAACATTTCCCATAATCGAAGCAATGGCCATGATCGGTACGGCTAATTTCGCACCAAAAATATAAGCCAATATCGGTAAAAGAATGATTGATGAACCCGTGCCGACGACACCACTGATCATGCCAGAAATGATGCCGATGAACGCAAGAAGAATATAAAGCATTGGATTGTTGATGTATTGAAGAAATTAAATTATGAATTCGATTGAATTATCATGCAATTCACTTTTGGCAATAATGTATAAAATATGAATTGAATACGATGCGAACGCTTTATAATTTTATATTAAGCTATTATTTTAGTAGAATATTTATAATTTAGAATGACCTATTGATATTGTCAAAATGACTGCGACACAAGGCGAAGAACATAAGATTGAACGGATTAAAGAATCATTTAAAGGATTATTATTCTTTAATATTGTCGGATTTTTTGTCCTAATTCATACAACACTTGATTATAGATTGCTCAAAGTGGGTGCTGAGAAAATTATCGAATATCAAGTACCAAGTGAAGTGCAGTACCAGTATGTGCCTAAAAATGGTCGAAAAACAGCTTATGTTGCAATACTCAGCAATCAGGGAAATGATCAAGCCTTGCTGACAGAATTATCCTGTTGGGACTATACAAGCGGAGTTTGTTCTTTATTTGAAGATACAAGCAATCAGTTTAAAACAATAAAATTATTAACACGTTTTTATCCTGATTCACCTGAAAAAATACGGGATTATATTTTCATGGATGCGACTTATTTCGATGAAAATGGTGAACCTCAAACTGTTATTTTTAATATGAGTGCTTATGAAAAGGTAAATTATACGGACTATCTTAAAACAACTTTGCTCAAATACTCAGCGTATTTTTCACTCTTATTGGGTTTTCTATTTTTAGTATTTTTTGTTTATAGTTTTGATTCTGAAAAAGTTACATCATACATGCGCCTGCAAAAGCGTGATTTAAATGCTGAATTTGCCAAGTATAGAAAGATGATGTTGCATGTGTTACTTGCGAATATTGCAATCGTTTGGATTTTTACAACTGTTGCGCTCAAAATATAGATTTTTCATACTGAGAAAATCGTAGAATGAGCACACGAGTTGCTCATTCTTGTCTCTATTCCTCTGTGAAAATTACAATTGAATGGAGCTATATTTTGGATTCCACGGTTGAGCTTGTTCTAATTGAGCAGCTAACTGCAATAAAAGATCTTCACGCCCAAAAGGTGCAATAAACTGAGAACCCAAAGGCAGATTATTGTTATTCCAATACAATGGTACAGACATTGCAGGTAAACCTGTGATATTCGCAAGCTGGGTAAAGGGAACCCATTGCAAATTATTTTTAATCAATTGCTCGACTAATTTCCCTTTTGCCAATAAATGCGCTTTGTCTACTTTAAGCAAGCCTTTCAAAATTGGAATTTGCCAAGCAGGCGTTTTCACTTCACCATTTTTAGGGGCAACAGAGGCTGTAGAAGGCAGTAAAAATAAATCATATTGTTGAAAATACTGATTCATTTTAGTGACATAAGTGCCCCAGTTATTCAGATTGTGAATATAGTCTGTTGCGGAAGCTTTTGCACCAAAAGCGGCAATGGCTAAAGTATCTAACTCAAAATCACGATCAGTTGCACCGAGTTGCTGTTTAACTTGATTCACGGTATAAGCACATTGACTAAACCACGTGGTGATAAAGTCTTTGGCAAGTTGCATACCGTCAATTTGCGGTTTAGCTTCTTCGACGTCATGACCTAATGATTCTAAAAGTTTTGCAGTATGCTGAATTGCTTGAATCGCATCTTTTGAAACAGGCGTACCAATTGGAGATTCAGTCGAAAAACCAATTCTTAGTTTTTTCGGTGATTTGTACATCGTTTGTAAATAACTTTCATTCGGGCTTTGAATATTAAATAACGAAGCTTGATCAGGTCCTTGAATCGCATCTAACATGGCAGCACTATCACGAACAGACTTTGATAGTACATGTTGCATTGCAGCCCCATGCATGGCTTCACTGAATTGAGGTCCCCACGGTGTACGACCACGACTAGGTTTTAAGCCAAATAGACCACAATACGATGCAGGAATACGAATCGAACCGCCACCATCGCTTGCACCTGCGATCGGTACGATACCTGCTGCAATCGCAGAAGCTGAACCGCCAGAAGAGCCACCACTGTTATGTTTTAAATTCCACGGATTTTTACAACTTCCCCATGCTTCAGGTTCAGTGATTCCTTTGATCCCAAACTCAGGTGAATTGGTCATTCCAAAAGTAATCAGCCCTGCATTTTCCCAGCGATTGACGATTTCAGCATTTTCAGTCGCAATATATTTTGCATTTTTAAATGATTTTGAACCCGAAGAAATTGGTACACCAGCATATTCCTGATGTAAATCTTTGAGCAAAAAGGGAACACCTGAAAAGGTATTAGAAGAAGCGTTCTGATTATTTTTTGCTTTATTTAAAGCATGTTCATAAATGGGAATAACAATCGCATTAATTTTTGGATTAACTTGGTCAGCCCGTTGAATGGCGATTTCTAATAGATCATGTGCTTGTATTTCTTTGTTTTTTACTAAGTTGGCTAAACCAATACCATCATATTGAATATACTCGTTGAATTTCATTACAGTCCTTTGTCATTTATTTATTGAGGTAAAAGTTGATGATTCTGTTGGATTTCCGTATCAATACAGAGTTGGTTACGTCCTTTTTCTTTCGCTAAATATAGTGCATCATCTGCTCGTTTAATCAATTGTTGAAATGGAACACAATAGGGCAGAGTTTGGTAGCTTAACCCAATACTGACACTAATATTTAATATTCGACCGTCATCTAAAAGAATTGGTGTGGTGAATACAGTATTACAAATCCGTTGTGCAATTTGAATACTTTGTTCTAAGTTTAAGTTCTTGAATAGAATCGCAAATTCTTCACCGCCTAAGCGTCCGAATAAATCATCACTACGGATTTGTGCTTTCACTTGTTTAGTAAATTCTTGCAAAACGTAATCACCAATGGCATGTCCATATTGATCATTAATTTTTTTAAAGTGATCTAAATCGAGAAGTAAAACAGTTACGCTTTGAACATGTTGTTTTTTTTCGGTTTCTTCAATAATCGTTTTCTCGCTTTCTTCGTAGAAATATCGACGGTTTAGTGCTGTTGTTAAACCATCATGATTGGCGAGATATAAAATTTGATGATACAGTTTTTGCCTATTTAAACTAATAATCGCCAATGTCAGTGGTGCTAAGGCAAGCATACATAATCCGATGCGAACGGAGAGTGTAGTGGCCAAATAAGCATTCGGGGATTGTTCTATATAATATGCAGTCAACGAATTATACAAAAGCATGCAAACTACGCAGTTGATAATGGCGACAAAAAAGAGATTATAGCTTAATGCAGCCCATACCAATGCAGCAATCGGAAACATGATTGCGCCTGGACCAATAAAAAAATGGGTTAAAATAACTGATAAAATAACACCGAGAAAAGGGAGAAGTGTTTTGAATTGAAAAGTTTTTTGTTGAAAATCTTGATAATAGTTTTGGATGGTAGTCTTGTCTGGAATGGCTAAGATAATGGGTAAAAATGCAATCACATTTAAAATTTCACCTGTCCACCACATACCAAAATCAGTCCAAATACGATCCATGGACATAAAAGTGTTTGGCATATGTGGAACAGTCAAACAGGCAAAAGTTGCAGCAGCTAAACAACCACCAAAGGCGCTAATGGTAAATAAATAAAGAAAAGTTAAACCCTTATTGTATTGTTTATAATGAAGTTTCAGCAAGCGTATTAAAATGAGTGTTACGAGCGCATTTAACATGTTTGCTATGGTTAAAAACAGCGTGACTAAGAATGAATTTCCTGTGAGTAAATCTGCAATCATGAAGCCTGTAAAAGCACCAAGCCAACCACCAATATTTTTGAGTGAATTAAATCTTAATAATAGCCCAAGTAAAATTGCATTGGCTGGCCAAAAAATAGCAAGAAAGAGCAATGGTCTACCTAATATCCCCGCTAAAGCTGTGACGAAAATAATCGCTGCTATAATAAAAAAAGCAGAAATATTGTCTTTAAGCCGCTGATGTGGAGTTGTTATAGCCTGTACCAATTCGCTAACCTAATGCTATGAATGTTTAAATTCTAAACCAATATTTAAAAATGGTTATATTTTAATAAGTGAATAATGATAATCTTATCTCTTTATATCTGTAAATCAATAGCTTTCGTCGCAGTTTGTAAATTTATTACAAAAAAAATATATATTATAAATAACTACGAATATTGTTCTTATATGGTTAATTTTACATGTTTTATTTTGAATATATGCTAATTTATGACAAATGAAATATGACATACAGACTTGGTATGAAAAAAACAGCATTAATAACAGCTTTATTCCTTAGTTTTTCAAGCTTTACGATGGCAGCAGAACAGACTACTCAAGTGCAGACAGCGCCGGCGAGTACGGTGACTGCAACCAATAAAACCAGTTATATTCGTATAAATACGCGCCCTGAAATTTTGGGTTTATGGGGCATGGAAATTCCGAACAATAAGAAATGCACTGAGTTTTATAATTTTCGTGGTCAAAATGAAGTCGTTGTTAATAGTGGTAAAGAATGGTCAATAGGGTTATTTGATTATCAACCTTCACCAGACAATACATTAGAAAAGCCACCTGTGCTGATTATGCAGATCAAATATGAAAATAATGAAATAGATTGTTCTGGTCAGAAGCAAGATCAAAGTGGGGAGGTCTCTCAGTACTTTGTGAAATGGATTAATAAAAACCAAATTAACTTCTGTGCATCTGATAAAGGTGATCAGTGTTTTGCGACCTTGAATCGTGTGCTTCCGTAAATATTTAACCTGAGTTCGAAGTTGATTTCTTCCAAAAATTTGATACGCGGAAACGTCCTTCGCAATTGTTTGAGGCATGAGCCAGTCATGGCGCAAGATTTATAAGTTAATGTTTTTGCGATAATCTTGATATATTTCGGTAGCTGACGAGTTCTGCGGTGAGGATCCTCAAAATATATTTTGAGTCCGTAAGGTGGTTTTCTTGCGAAGCTTCGCTTCTCATTTGCCGAATGAGAAACATCGTTTCGTAAGAGTATGGTCGAGCCGAAGGCTAATCCTAATATATGAACAAAACCGATAAGACTCCGTCACAATGAACCTTACCCTACTGAAATTATTAAAATAACTTATCGAACTGACGTTATTTATTATTACTTTTTGCATAAAAAAACCTCTGATTTACAGAGGTTTTTTTATTTCACAGATACTTTTAATTAAGCATCATTTTCATGGCCTTGCACTTGTTTAAGCAAGTGTTTTTCAAGGTAGTGAATATCCATCGCTTGTTTGCAGAAGTTTTTATCTTCAAGAATCAAATCTTTATGCAATGGAATATTGGTTTTAATTCCAGTCAAAATCATTTCATCTAAAGCTTGCTTCATACGTGCAATCGCAGTATCTCGATCTTTACCATGTGAAATCAATTTGGCAATCATTGAGTCGTAATATGGCGGAATGTTGTAGCCTTCATAGATATGAGAGTCTAAACGAATCCCTGCACCACCTGGCGCATAGAATGCTTCAATTTTACCTGGTGAAGGTAAGAATGTTGAAGGATCTTCAGCATTGATACGGCACTCAATCGCATGGCCTTTGAGTTGAACTTCATCTTGTGTGATGTTTAAGCCTAGACCCGCAGCAATACGTAACTGTTGCTCAATAATATCGACACCTGTCACTTGTTCAGTTACAGGATGCTCAACTTGAACACGTGTATTCATTTCAATAAAGAAGAATTCACCATCTTCAAATAAGAATTCAAACGTACCTGCACCACGATATTGCATCAATTTACAAGCATTTACACATGCTTCTAAAATATGCGCACGTGCTTCTTCTGGTAAACCAGGAGCAGGTGCTTCTTCGAGTACTTTTTGATGACGACGTTGTAATGAACAATCACGATCATACAAATGAATCGCTTCGCCATTTCCATCAGCCAACACTTGAACTTCTACATGGCGAGGCTTTTGTAAGAAACGTTCCATATAAACAGTGTCATCACCGAACCACATTTCAGCATCACGCTGTGCTGCTTGAACAGATTCAAGTAAAGTGTCGACACGTTCAACAATACGCATCCCACGACCACCACCGCCAGAAGCAGCTTTGACGATCAGAGGGAAACCAATTTCTTTCGCTTCGGCTAAGGCATTATTTGGTGTTACTGCGTGAGCAGAACCAGGAACGGTAGGTACACCCGCTTTACGCATTGCCATAATCGCAGAAACTTTATTCCCCATGAGGCGAATATGTTCAGGACGTGGGCCAATGAAAATAAAACCAGAACTTTCTACGATTTCGGCAAATTCAGCATTTTCAGACAAGAAACCATAACCAGGATGGATTGCATCTGCGCCTGTAATTTCCGCAGCAGTAATGATAGCAGGGATATTCAAATAACTTTCGCTACTTGCACCTGGACCAATACATACAGCTTCATCACAAAAGCGCAAATGCATTAAATCTTTATCAGCGTCTGAATAGATACCGACAGTTTTGATTCCTAAAGTCTTACAAGCACGAGTGATACGCAGCGCGATCTCACCTCGGTTTGCAATTAAAACTTTTTGCAACATATCAACCCCCTAAATATTACGCGCGATAGCGGAATAAAGGTTGACCGAATTGGATTACATCGCCATTTTTAACTAAAATTTCTTCAACAACACCGCTTTGAGTCGCTTCAATCGGGTTCATGATTTTCATTGCTTCGATGATACCTAAAGTTTCACCCGCAGAAACAGTTTGACCAACATTGACAAACGGTGCTTCGCCAGGACTTGGAGCAGAGTAGAACACACCAACCATTGGTGAAGTTTCTACAGCACCACGAGAGGCAGCTTTTACAACAGGCGCTTCAGCAGCAGGCAATGCAACAGGTGCGACACCAGCAACCACAGGATTACGACGTGTTAAAGCAATCGATTGATCTCCTTCTTTAACTTCAATCGCTTGAAGGTCAGATTCGATCATCAAATCGATGAGCTTTTTAATTTTGCGAATATCCATGTGTTTGTATTCCTAAATTATGATTGGGTTGAAGATTTAATTTTGTCGATCGCGTAATTCAATGCAAAAGAGTAACCTTGAGCACCTAAACCACAAATTACGCCTACGGCTTTGTCAGATAAATAAGAATGATGTCTAAATGCTTCGCGAGCATGGACATTTGAAAGATGTACTTCGATAAATGGAATGGCAACGCCCAGTAACGCATCACGTACAGCAACAGAAGTATGGGTAAGTGCAGCAGGATTAATAATAATAAATTTTACGCCGTCAAGCTGTGCTTGGTGAATACGATCAACGATTGCACCTTCCCAATTGCTTTGGAAAGTATCTAAAGTCATATTGGCTTGTTGAGCTTGGCTGCTGAGTTGTTGGTTAATGTCATCCAATGTGAGGTGACCATAGACCTCAGGTTCGCGCTTTCCTAGCAAGTTTAAGTTTGGTCCGTGAATGACCAAAATGGTCGAACTCATTGAGACTGCTCCAATTCAAAAGTTGCAAAAAATCTTTGCAAGATGTCTGCAAAGTTTGCATATTATGGCATGTTTTTCCACAAATACTTTATATTTTCTTTGAATTGTCGCAGAAATGCTGTGCCTTGTATGGGCTATATCATGTTAATTTTGAAGCGAAATGGCAATGTTAAAATATGACATTTTTTGAAGGTGTTTCGTTATCGACATATTCTAAACGGAGTGACCAAACTATTCATTTATTTTGTGTAACAGCCATGTGAGAGTCATCAATACATAAGATGTCACTCCATCGAGTCGTATAACGTGGAGAGAGGTTTTGTTGACGCATTTTCCATGAATTTTCTTTGGAATGATAACCGACTTGGACGCTGTCTGAGCCATAACGCTTTTTCACTTGCGCTAAAGTTTTCATCAGTTCATCACGTTGTTGAATCAATTGAACAGGGTGCCATAAGTCATTGATGTGTTGGCTTTTACTGTGTAAGGCAGAAAACATCACCGCAACTTTTACATATTTCTTATTTTCTTTAAATAAAACATCGATTTGCTGTAATGCAGTTTGTGTAAGCAGGAGCAAATCATCAGTTGCATACTCTAAACCTATGACTGTTGAAAGTGATTTTTTATAGGGTGCTTGGGGGATTTTTTCATACAAAGAAACATGAATGACGGCACAGAGTTGCTGTTGTTTGCTTAGGCGTTGATGTGCTCGATTGACATGGAAAATAATTGCTTGTTTGATGATGTCAATCTGATTGAGTGCAGATGCAAAACTACGAGAAGATAAGATACGTTTAGAGGGAATTTCAGGGTCATCCAAAGAGATACAGGATTGACCTTTTAGCTCACGAATGGTGCGTCCAATGAGCACTGAAAATGCTCTTGTAAGGTGATGTTCATTGGCAAAAGTTAAGTCATAACAGCTTTCGATCTTGTAGGCTTCTAACTGTTTGCTGATTTTACGTCCAATCCCCCAAATCTCGGAGACATTCGTATTGAGTAATAAGGTTTCAAAACTACACAGATCGAGTTGTGTCAAGTCGCATACATTTTGAAAACCCTGTTTTTTCTTGGCAAAATGATTGGCAAGTTTGGCTTGGGTTTTGCTATAACCAATGCCGATACAACAGGGTAGACCGAGCCATTTTTGGATGGTTTGAACGAGTTTGCGACAATAATCTTCTAAGTCGAATAAATCTCGATAAGAACTTAAGTGAATAAAACACTCATCAATTGAATAGGCTTCTAAATCTTCAGCTCTAAAAAATGTTTCAAGTGTTCTAAAAAAACGATCTGAAAAATCAGCATAAAGCGCATAGTTACTTGAATAGGCGATGACGCCTGCTTGTTCAGCTTGTTCTTGGACTTCATACCATGGCACAGCCATATTAATATTGAGTGCTTTGGCTTCATTGCTTCGAGAGACAACACAGCCATCGTTGTTACTGAGTACAACAACGGGTTTATTGTTGAGACGAGGATTAAACACACGTTCACAACTGACATAGCAGTTATTGATATCAATCAGTGCGAAAATTTGCTCAGCCATATTTATTTTGAAAAAGTTACAAATTCAAAATATAGCATGAATATTGGATAAATAAAATACAATGAGTGGGTAGTATTTTCTGCTATATAACCCATTCTAAAATGATCATGCTGTTACTGGTTCTGCTTTTTGATTAGAAAGCAATTTAATTACCTCTAAATAAGTGGGTGGTTGTTCAACAAAACCACGCTCACGTAATAGCTTATGCATCCGTGGCAATTTGAAATAGGGCACAGATGCCATCAAATGATGTTCTTGGTGATAATTGACATGAATGGGTGCAACCAAGGCACGTGCAATAAGATTGGCTTTGGTGGTTCGGGTATTGGTCAATGCATTGTGACTGGTCTGCATGCCTGCATGTTCTGCCATTGAACGAATACGAATAAAAAGCGGAAATGGTGTGATATAGGCAATCGGCCACAACCAATACAGTTTGGCGTGTCCTGCTTTTTTCAAAGCATAATATATTGCTGCATTGGTCAGGACGGCACCTGAGCTGTTTTTGATTAAGGTTTTGGCAAAGTCCAAAGCATTACGATTTCCAACAGGAATTTTGCGTTGATCATTGGCAACCGTCCATTCAAGTAACTCCAAATCCATGAGTAGGCGACCAAATAAAAATTTAACTCCCGTCAGTCCTGTAAGATCACGACTAAATTTTCGCATAAGTGATTTTTTTGAAATAGGAAAGTTATCTACAAGGCTTAAATCAGGATCTTCAGGTAATGAGGTTTTGGCATGATGGCGCATATGATGCGCACGATATTTATGCAGATCATTCCAAATTGGTTTGGCGCATAACCAGTCTGTTGCATCATTTAACCATTTGCTTTTAAATAAACTATGGTGTGAAGCATCATGCATTAAAATGGCTAAACACAGTTGGCGACCTGCTAAAATAGCCAAAGCGACAGCAATCATTAAAACCTTGCCCCAAGTGGGCAGATATTCCCAAGAAAGTGCAACACTGGCAAATGTACCTGCAATAACAGCCCATGTTGAACCCACAGCCCATAAACCACCAAGGTCTGAGGGTGTTGTTAATTCATCAATTTCTTCTCTGGAAAATAATTCTGTCACGCTGATGCGGGCATTCATTTGTAGTCCTTTCATCTTTTTATTGGATGTAAAATGATTGTAGAGTATAAAACATTACAGTCAATTAATTTTATTTTTTAAATGTAATATTTAATGGGTTTGAGATTCAAACAACATCGCTAAACTCTAAACTTAACAAACTAAATCATTTGATTTTAAATGTTTTCTTTTTGATTTAACTGTTGCCAAGTGTCTTGTCCAATTTGATCGAGTTGAATCACCGCCGTGAAAAAATCAGCTCTTAATGCTGTATTGACCCAAGTTGAGGGAAGCAATGGATCCGTGAGCATGAGCGCAATGGTTTCTCTACCGAGTAAAAAAGATGTTCTTGCACGCTCGATTTGATTCATTGTTTGGTAATGGCTTAACCACTGCTGAAGCTGTAGAGTGTATTTTTCATAGCGTTGATTCAGTTTCTGTGTGTCCCATAAGTCTATGATTTTATTTTGTGTATCATCGGAAAACTGAGCAATGAGCATAAATTTGGCTTCGGATTCTAATCCTTGATGCACTAACTTTTGAGTCAGCTCATTTAAATTTAGCGTTAAATTATCAGGCCGAATAAAAAAGCCTGTTTCGAGTTCTCTAAAGCCCGCATGTTTTAAAATCTTTTCTCGATGGTTGAGTGCCGTGCGATCAGTACGACCTAAATGTGTCGTTAAAATACCGATGTATTGTTGATTCCAATCGGGTTTACTTTTTAATGCATGATCACGATGGAGAATAATTGAACCCCAATTTTCAGCATTGGCACTGAGTTTATAGTGACCACGAGATATCGATTCAATCATATTTTCATGGCTTAAACGTGTTACCGCAACACGAATGTTATTTTCACTAATTTCTAATATTTTTGCAGCATTGAGAATTTGTTTAATTGAGAGTGTTTGACCACTAGAAGCCAAAAATAAATCGAGAATGAATGACTTGGCATTTAAAGGTGTCATTTGAGCACTCAGAAATGTTAAAAATGTATCAATAGGAATTATATTGATATTTTACAGTGTTGATCAAAGAATAGTGATTGATTTGGATGCTAGATGATGAAGTCAGTACAAACAAATCAATCCAAAGTACGCGTGTTATTTTCTACGTTAATTTTAGCGCTTATTCAAATGTTCGACTAAATAGTCGATAAAAACCCGTACAGCAGGCAATTGTCCACGACGAGATGGATAGACGGCATGGAAGATCCCATGCGGTGCTTTCCAGTCAGGTAAAACACGAACCAATTCACCGGTTAAGACATAATCACTGGCAACCGAGTCTGGTAAAAGGGCAATACCACAGTTTTGCACAGCTAATTTTGCCAGCATAATCAGATCAGAACCCATTAAAATTGGATTGATTTTGACCTTTTTTTGTTGATTTTGGGCATCATGTAAAATCATTTGTTGATCTAAATGCTCATCGACCATACTTAAAATACGATGCTCAGTTAAATCATCTGGCTTTTTCAGCATTCCAAATTCATTTAAATAGGCTTGGCTTGCAAATAAATGTTGTTCGATATTTTCAAATTTACGAATGACTAAACTTGGGTCATCATCTAAACTTGCGCGAACCCTTAAAGCCACATCAAAGCCTTCATTAATAATATCAATTCTACGGTTACTGACCATCAATTGAACTTTAATTTCAGGATAGGTTTTTAAAAAATCAGGTAAAATTTTTGAAAGCTCATTTTGTGCAACGGAAACAGGAACGCTGACTTTGATGACACCACGTGGTTGTTCACTTAAATGATCCACAAGATCATGGGCAGATTGGGCTGCATTCATCATGACTTGGGCATGACGATAAATATTCATTCCAATATCAGTGACAGCAAAATGTCGTGAGCTGCGTTGAATTAGGCGAACACCGAGTTTTTCTTCTAAGTTATATACACGGCGACTGAGTTTGGATTTTGGAATATCGGTTGCACGTTCAGCAGCACTAAAACCGCCGTGTTCGACAACAAGACCAAAACAGTAAAAATCATCCAAATCAGTGAGCATAAAATACATTCCAAAATTGCAACAATTGGGCATTTTTACACTCAATTGTTGCGTTAAGTCAATTTGTTAATTGTGAATTTATGCAGTCATGAGAATATATTGAACCTGTTTATATTCTTCTAAACGTAAAAGGTCTTTGGTTGTAGGGTGAGGAATACGGGTTAAATCCATATTGTCAGCAACATCTGCCAATTTAACAATACGCGCAATTGGATTTTTAACAGCACGATATGCGGCTTCAATACGTGATTCGCCATCTTTCTTTGTCAATGCAACAATCGCATCGACAATTTCTTGGCTAAATCCTAAAGAAATCAAATCGACCACAGTCGTATCTGTATCTTCTAAAATATCGTGTAGTACGGCGACGATTTGCTGATCAGGTGTTTTCACTTTGAACATCAGTCTGAGAGGGTGGAAAATATAAGGTTGATTTCCTTTATCTTTTTGACCTGCGTGTTTACGAGCTGCTAAAGCAATCGCTTTTTCAATCGTTGACATAATATCCTTGTCTTTCATTTCTGTATTTATTCAAAATCTTGCTTTATTGCAATCCAAAACGAGTGTTTAATTTGCCCCAACTCGTTTAAAATATAATTTTATTTTGTTCTAATCTTTATGGCTTTTCAACTAATCACCTTAGAAAATTCTCAAGAAAATGTTACATGCCCACATTGCCAACATGCAGTGATTGATTGGAATGAAGAACAGTATTTACAACCTTGTGGACATACCTTATTCATTGCGATGGACTTAGGTTTTGAGTTCATTGCAGATGAGTTTGAATCGACCATGTCACGCACTGTGGATGAAATTCACGCACATGATGATCAAGGCTTAAATATTTTCCAAGAATTAAGCAACAGTTCATATCCTGAATTTACAATTTATAAAGCCAGTTTAGGAGCTGTAGGTGGACAAGAAATTTCACGTTACATCGGTTTTACGGGATAGTTATATTTGAACGGATCGAGTTGAATTTATTGCGTTTAGAGAAAATTCAAGATTTGAAATTCTCTAAATGTTATTTCATAAAAGTGTTTTGTGATAATTCAACTTCTGTCAGTAACCATTCGATGAATTTTGCAATTAGTGGTGACTGTTGCTGTTCAGCATAGACAAAATAATAAGCGCGAGAACCTTTTAGCTTAATATCTGAGGCAATGATTAATTCACCTGAACGGAGTTCTTTTTCAAGCAGTTTTTGCGGAATTAAAGCAACGCCCATGTGATGTATAGCGGCAACAGCAAGCATGGAAAATAGTTCGTGCCGTTGTCCATCGAGTGCAAAGGGATGATCTAAATCAGATACTTCAAACCATTCTTTCCAGATATAAGGGCGTGTGGTTTGTTGTAATAAAGGTAGGCTCGCGATTTCCTGTGCGGATAAGCTACGTGTTAATTCACCTGAATGTCCCTTCAGTTCAGGAAAATGCTTAAAAATTAAATCTGCTGAACATACAGGCACGACATCTTCATTCATCAAATAATGTGTTTTTGCATTTGGCCAATTTTCAACTTGAGCAGGTGTACCAGTATAAATGGCTGCATCAAAAATATGATCACTGAATAAAAATGGCTTGGTACTGGTTTCCAAATGAATCGTGATCTCAGGATGAATCTCATTAAATTTATACAGTCGCGGTAATAACCAACGTGTTGCAAAAGTGGGTACGACCCCAATTTTCAGCGTTCCACCTAAACCTTTGTGGCTCATCACATCCAAAGTACTTTGCTCAATTCCAAGTAAATGTGACTTGATATTTTTAAAATAATGTTCACCCGCTTGAGTGAGTTCGACGCCGTGACGGGTACGATTAAATAAATTCAATCCTAAAAATTCTTCAAGTTGTTGTACTTGCCGAGATACTGCGCTTTGGGTCAGATGCAGTTCTTGTGCTGCAAAGGTATAGCTTAAATGCTTTGCCGCAGCTTCAAAACAAATCAGTGATTGTAGTGAGGGAATCATTCTACGCATATTCGTTCCTTGAATATCTTAATGAAAATTGAAGTTCTAGTTGAATGATTTATATCAATAATACTGCTTCAAAATATATTTAAACAATATCTACGCTCAGGGTTGAACTTTAGTCTGATCTTAAAATAGGAAAATAAACTCATCTTCACTATTGAGCTAATCAAAACACAAGATATGCATAAATGGAATATCTGAGTGCGAATTTATCGTTTGAAAGCTTGATTGTTCACGTTTAAATTGAATGTAACAACAAAACGAGATGCGCAGAGGAAGCGATGAATCAAATGGTCAATACTAAGAAAACCCGTGTTCAATTTAACTGGCAAGATCCATTTTTATTGGAACAACAACTGACTTCAGAAGAACGTATGATCCGTGATGCAGCTGCTGCTTATTCACAAGATAAGTTGATGCCACGTGTTTTAGAACAATTCCGTTATGAAAAAACCGATGCTTCGATTTTCCGCGAAATGGGTGAGTTAGGCTTATTAGGTCCAACCATTCCAGAGCAATACGGCGGTGCAGGTTTAAACTATGTCAGCTATGGTTTGATCGCACGTGAAGTTGAACGTGTGGATTCGGGTTATCGTTCAATGGCAAGTGTGCAAAGTTCATTGGTGATGGTGCCGATCAACGAATTTGGCTCAGAAGAACAAAAACAAAAGTATTTACCTAAATTGGCAACAGGTGAATATATCGGTTGCTTTGGTTTAACTGAGCCTGATCATGGTTCTGACCCTGGTAGCATGATTACTCGCGCTAAAAAAGTTGAGGGCGGTTATCGTTTGACTGGCGCGAAAATGTGGATTACCAACAGTCCAATTGCCGATGTATTTGTAGTCTGGGCGAAAGAAGTTTCTGCTGAAGGTAATGTTGGTGACATCCGTGGCTTTATCCTAGAAAAAGGATGGGAAGGTCTGTCAGCACCCGCGATTCACGGTAAAGTCGGTTTGCGTGCATCAATCACGGGTGAGATTGTGATGGATAATGTCTTCGTTCCTGAAGAAAATGCTTTCCCAGAAATCCGTGGATTACGTGGTCCATTTACCTGTTTAAACAGTGCGCGTTATGGTATTGCTTGGGGTGCAATGGGTGCGGCTGAGTTTTGTTGGCAAACAGCACACCAATACACCATGGATCGTAAACAATTTGGTCGTCCATTGGCTGCCAATCAATTGATCCAAAAGAAACTGGCAGATATGCAAACTGAAATTGCATTAGGTTTACAAATCGCATTGCGTTTTGGTCGTATGAAAGATGAGGGTATTGCTTCAGTTGAAGGGACTTCATTAATCAAGCGTAATAATTGTGGCAAAGCTTTAGATATTGCTCGCGTTGCTCGTGACATGATGGGTGGGAATGGAATCAGTGATGAATTTGGTGTGGCACGCCATTTAGTGAATCTTGAAGTGGTGAACACTTATGAAGGTACGCACGATGTCCATGCTCTAATTCTTGGTCGTGCTCAAACTGGTATTGCAGCTTTTGGTAACTAAGCTGATATAAATCATTATGTTAAGAACCTTTAAGGGTGTTCATGACTGAGCATCCTTAGAGCGGTTTTGCCTTAAAATTTAAAATAAATGAATAAGGTAAGTTGAATTAACGATAGAAGGATTCATCGTACAAATATCTATATTGCTGTAAATTGTCAAATTTCATTCAAGTTTTAAAATTATAAATAAAGAATGGATTGATAATGAGGCTGTAAGATAACCGATGACTCATTTGGGAAAATGAGGTAAAGGAAATATGAACAATGACGTTCAATCAGTTGCACTTTCTGTAAAAGGAAGTTTGCCATCTAATATTGGTACATACGAAAAAATTGGTCCAAATACTTGGAAATGGGCATTACTATTTGCTTATTTTGCGATGGTGGTAGATGGTATCGACATCATGTTGTTGTCGTATAGTCTGACCAGTTTAAAAGGTGAATTTGCATTAACAACTTTTCAGGCAGGTGCTTTAGGTAGTGCTTCATTGGCTGGTATGGGAATCGGAGGGATTCTCGGTGGTTGGGCATGTGATAAATTTGGTCGCGTGCGTACGATTGCAAATTCAGTGACATTCTTTTCTATTGCAACGTGTTTGTTAGGGTTTACTCAAAGTTTTGAGCAATTTATGGCATTACGCTTTATTGGTGCATTGGGTATAGGTGCGCTGTATATGGCATGTAATACTTTGATGGCTGAATATGTTCCTACAACATATCGTACAACTGTATTGGGAACATTACAGACGGGACAAACGGTTGGTTATATCGTAGCAACAATTTTAGCAGGTGTAATTATCCCTGAGCACGGATGGCGAATTTTATTCTTTATCACTGTGATTCCAGCATTTATCAATATTTTCCTACAACGTTTTGTACCTGAGCCGAAGTCATGGCAATTGACTAAAATTGATCAATTACAAGGTAAAAAACAACCTGAAAAAGTGGTTGAAGAGAAACCTAAAAGTGGCAGTATTTATAAACAAATTTTTGCCAATTTTAAACATCGTAAAATGTTCTTGTTGTGGATGACGACTGCGTTCTTCTTACAGTTTGGTTATTACGGAATCAATAATTGGATGCCTAGTTATCTTGAAACTGAAGTGCACATGAACTTTAAAAATATGACTAGCTATATGGTGGGTTCTTATACTGCAATGATTTTAGGGAAAATATTGGCAGGCTATTTAGCAGATAAGTTTAATCGCCGTGCTGTATTTGTATTCGGTACGATTGCGAGTGCGATTTTCCTCCCAATTATTATTTTCTTTAACACCCCTGATAATATCTTGTATTTATTGATCACATTTGGGTTTTTATATGGCATTCCTTATGGTGTAAATGCAACGTATATGGCTGAATCATTCTCAACAGATGTGCGTGGTACTGCGATTGGTGGTGCATACAATATTGGGCGTGTTGGTGCTGCAATAGCTCCAGCTACGATTGGTTTCTTAGCTTCGGGGGGGACATTTATGACAGCATTTATTGTCATGGGTGCAGCATATTTTGTAGCTGGCATCTTACCAGGTTTGTTTATCAAAGACCGTCAATATGATCCGCAAAAACAGTAATGTGCACTAAAGCATAATGCTAAATAATGAAAATTTTATCAAAGTAAATGAAATATTGAGGAGGGTCAAAGCTCCTCATACAGAGGGAAGTAACATGGGTGCATTACAAGGAATTCGAGTTTTAGACCTGAGTCGCGTACTTGCAGGACCATGGTGTGGACAAATTCTGGCAGACTTAGGTGCAGAAGTCATTAAGATTGAACGACCGCAGGTGGGTGATGATACCCGTATGTGGGGACCGCCGTGGATGTTAGATCAACAGGGTAATGCCACCCGTGAGTCAGGCTATTACCAATGTGCAAACCGAAATAAATCATCAGTCGCAATTGATATTGCAAGTGAGCAAGGGCAAAAGCTGATTCAAGAAATTGCGAAAACAGCAGATGTTGTTATCGAAAATTTTAAAGCAGGCTCATTAAAAAAATATGGCTTGGATTATGACACGCTCAGTCAAATTAACCCTAAACTCGTTTATTGCTCAATTACGGGTTTTGGTCAGGATGGACCACGCGCTGAAGAACCTGGTTATGATTTTATCATCCAAGGTATGTCAGGTTTGATGAGTATCACGGGTGAAAAAGATGGTGAACTTGGTGCAAGTTCGCAAAAAGTAGGTGTCGCTGTTGTTGATATTCAAACAGGGCTTTACTCAACCATTGCGATTCAAGCTGCGTTGCTTTCACGGCATCAAACAGGCAAAGGGCAATATATCGATATGTCCTTGCTTGATGTACAAGTGGCAGCATTGGCAAATCAGGGTATGAACTATCTGACTTCTGGTGTTGCACCTAAACGTATGGGGAATAATCATCCCAATATTGTGCCTTATCAAACATTTCAAGCACAGGATAAAGAATTCATTATTGCATGCGGAAATGATAAACAATTTAAAGACTTATGCATTGCAATTGGGAAACCTGAGTTGTTGGAAAATCCAAATTACATTCGTAATCAAGACCGAGTAAAAAATCGTGCTGAATTGGTGCCTTTATTGGCAGAGTATTTCAAGACCAATACAGCTAAACATTGGGTGGATGCAATCCATGGTGTGAAAGTCCCTGTAGGTGTGATTAATTCAGTTGCGGATGCACTAGATGAGCCTCAAATTCAACATCGTCAAATGGTGGTAAATATTCCACATGCCTACAATCCGAATTTTAAAGTGATTGGTTCTCCGATTAAAATGTCAGATACACCTGTAGAATATCGTAATGCGCCACCACGATTGGGGGAGCATACTAAGTTGATTTTAGAACAATTTCATACCCTTGAAGAATTACAGCAGTTGAAAGAATCAGGCGTGATTGATGGGTTGGGTTTGTAAAAACATGCGTAGATCACATGAATTGATGCACATAAAAAAGATCAATGTAAGCAATTAATTTACATTGATCTTTAAAATAGCCTAAGCAATTTTTACGAATTACGAATTACGAATTACGAATTACGAATTACGAATTACGAATTACGAATTACGAATTACGAATTACGAATTACGAATTACGAATTACGCAGTCGTAGGAATAATTCGTTGTTGCATCAAAACTTGCTGTGCAATATGAATTTCAGCACCTTCTTCAGGATGTACGGCATGCCACTCATCCTGATCATTCAATTCCCATGCACGAACATTGTCTTTGAGGTAGCTAAGTAATCCAAATTCAATAATTTGTTTCTTCAATTTTTTATCTTCAATCGGGAAACAGGTTTCGACACGTGAGAACAGATTTCGACCCATCCAGTCCGCACTTGCACAATATAAGTCATCATTTCCAGCATTATGGAAATAATATACACGGGTGTGTTCTAAAAAGCGTCCTACAATCGAGCGGACATGGATATTTTCAGATAAGCCCTTAATTTGCGGTTTTAAGCAGCAAATTGAACGAATAATTAAATCAATTTTAACCCCTGCTTGTGAGGCAATATATAGTGCAGCTATTAATTTAGGTTCAGTTAGAGCATTCACTTTAATGATAATACGGGCTTTTTTTCCTGCCTTCGCATGCTCAGTTTCTTGCTGAATCAAATCCAATAACTGAGAGTGTAAGGTAAAGGGTGCATGAAATAGTTTTTTGAGTTTGAGTAACTTACCCATTCCGGTCAATTCTTGGAAAATTTTATGTACATCTTCGCAAATATCAGGATCAGTGGTGAGTAAACCATAATCGGTGTACATACGTGCATTACCCGCATGGTAGTTGCCTGTCCCTAAATGCACATAACGTTTCAATTGATTATTTTCACGGCGCACAATCAAAATCATTTTGGCGTGGGTTTTATAGCCCACAATGCCATAAACGACGACAGCACCTGCTTCTTGTAAAATATTGGCTACAGTAATATTTGACTCTTCATCAAAACGCGCGCGTAATTCAATGACCGCCGTGACTTCTTTACCATTACGCGCAGCTTCAGCGAGAACTTGAACGATTTCAGAATCTGGACCACTACGATATAAAGTTTGTTTAATCGCCAAAACATTGGGATCTTGAGCCGCTTCTTTGAGCAAATTAATCACAGGTTTGAACGAGTCAAAAGGGTGATGTAATAACACATCTTGCTTACTTAAAACCTCGAAGGTATTTTTTGCATTTCTGAGAACTTTTGGAATAACGGCTTGATACGGTTTAAAACGTAATTCAGGAATATCAAAATTGGTAATTAAGCGAGTTAAGTTTACAGGACCATCGACTTGATATAACTGAGAATGATCAAGGTCAAACTGTTCCAATAAATAGTTATTGATCGAATTAGGGCAATTATTGGCGATTTCTAAACGTACAGCACGACCAAAACGACGAGACGATAACTCATCTTTGAGTGCAACTGCCAAATCATCAACATCTTCAGCAAGGGTTAAATCGGCATTTCGAGTAACACGGAATTGATAACATCCCGTTGCAGTCATACCAGGGAATAAATCATTGATATGCTGATGAATAATTGCAGATAATAAAATGTAATGTTCTTCACCATTGGTGAGTTCGTCGGGTAAGCGGATAGCACGTGGCAGCGAACGAGGTGCAGGGACGATGGCTAATTCAATATGACGACCAAAAGCATCTTTACCTTCCAAAGTGACAATAAAATTCAGACTTTTATTGACGAGTCTTGGGAAAGGGTGTGAAGGATCAAGGCTGATCGGAGTGACTACAGGTTGAACTTGTTTGAAAAAATAATTTTTAATCCAATCTTTATGCTTTTCTTCAATATCGTTGTATTGAATAAATCTAACCCCATAATCTGCAAGTTCAGGCAATAATACATTGTTTAATATATGGTATTGCTCTTCAATTGCGAGATGCGCTTTTTCTGAAATATGTTCAAGAATCACTTCATTGGGAATGCCATCAGGTGCAGTGGTAATACTATTCATATCCACTTGCTTCATTAAACCTGCAACACGAATTTCAAAAAACTCATCAAGGTTTCGAGAGAAAATAATTAAAAAATTTAAACGTTCTAGCAAAGGATGATTTTCATCCTTTGCTTGTGCTAAGACACGTTTGTGAAATTCGAAAAGTGAAATTTCACGATTAATATATGTTTCTGAACTGTGTTGAAATTCGTAAATTTGAGAATGATTTGAAGCCGGCATGATCTGCGTCATTTGGAAAACTGTCTAGAAGACCTTGTAGGGCATAGTAAGTTTTATATATGACAGAAATGTTACATTTCTTAAAATATTGAACATTTCTTTCTTCTAAATAGTTAAAAAATAAAGTTTTTATCAACTCAAGCCAAATGAAATAGAATTCTTTCATTATAGTTTAAATGATTAATTTTAAATTATTCAATTGTTTAGAAGATGTAGCATTGTACAGCCTTAAAACTTACATTGATCATTATTCACTTTTATTTCATAGCTTTTTTGATCTGAAGATAATTTCATTTTCACATAATAAGGATTACGTCTTTGGAACTCATTTTCAAAAATCAGATGACAATTTTCAATCATTCCTTTGATTAGGTACTGTTGAGTTTGTTCTTTACCGACACTTTTAGCAAATTGGTCGAAATCTTCAGAAGTAATGAGTCCTTGTAAACTGATGTGATCATGAGACATCTGCATTTGTTCAATCACCGTGTTTTGGTCAATTTGAATTGGATAAACACGTGAATCTTCATCGCTCAATGCAGCTAAAATGATGTCTAAATTTTTTTGATCTTTGATTTTATAGTTTTGGTCAATCAGGTTTTTTTGAATCAGATACGTATCAAGTTCTGTCGCATGTGACGACATTGCAAATACAGAAAATAAGGATACAGTAAGTGCAGGAATTATTTTGAATTTCATTTGAATAATACACATATAGATAGTATGGTTTTATTATATGCAATCTTTCTTATTTTACGAGTAAGTTTTTGTTTAATAATTTGTTTCTTCACAAGAATAAGCCAAAAGTAACTTTAATATGGTTTGATGGGTGAATACCCATTAAGAAATTATATTGACTTTCGAAAGGGCACTATTTTACCTCAATAAAAAGGCTTTGATTTACAAAGCCTTTTAAAATATTAAAACTTAAAGTTAATCTTTTTTCAGATTTTCATTAATTAAAAATTCAACCAATGCTTTTTGTGCATGTAGACGGTTTTCTGCTTCATCCCAAACCACAGCATTTTTATGGTCAAGCATATTTTCAGAAATTTCTTCACCACGGTGCGCAGGTAAGCAATGCATAAATAAGCAATCAGGGTGTGCTAAATCCATCAGTTTTTCATTCACTTGATAATCAGCAAATGCTTTTTCACGGATTTTTTGCTCTTCTTCTTGCCCCATGCTCGCCCAAACATCAGTCACGATCAGGTCAGCATTCACTGCAGCATCTTCAGCAGATTCAAACACTTCTGCACAATGCGCAAATTCAGAAAGAAACTCTGGTTTTGGTTCATAGCCTTTCGGAGAAGCGATCTTTAATTTAAAGCCCCACATATGTGCTGCTTCAATATATGAATTACACATATTGTTGCCATCACCAATCCAAGCCACAGTTTTTCCTGCGATTGGACCACGATGTTCAACAAAAGTTTGTACGTCTGCAAGTAATTGACAAGGATGATGATCATCTGTCAAAGCATTGATCACAGGAACACTTGAGTATTCAGCAAAACGTTCAACGATGTCATGACCAAAAGTACGAATCATCACAACATCAAGCATACTTGAAATCACACGTGCTGAATCTTCGATCGGCTCGCCACGACCCAACTGAGTATCACGAGATGAAAGAAAAATTGCGCTACCACCAAACTGAGTCATACCAGCTTCGAACGACACTCGCGTACGAGTACTCGATTTTTCAAAAATCATTCCCATGACTTTGCCAACAAAGGGTTGGAACACTTCATTGTTATGTTGTTTTCGCTTTAACTCTTGAGCACGTTCAATGATACGGTTAAGTTCAGCAGTTGATAAGTCACGTAAAGTAAGAAAATGTCGTAGAGCCATGGTTACTCCACAATAATTGTCTAGTCAAAGCCAATAGGGTATTGACCAACAATTCATTGTTGGTGGTTGATGAAAATAAAAAGGAGAATCATCTAATATACTATAGGAATGTCAAAACGCAAAAAAATTAGACTTTTTGATGACCGTCTAAGAAGCGATCTACACAATAACTGACGCAATCGAATATTTCTTGATCAGTTTCTTGGATATGAATGCCCATTAAAATTCGCCATTCTAGGTTTCTAAGTATTCCAAAATAGAATTGAGCAGAATAAAGCGGATTATCGCATTTTAAAAGTTGCTTTCCAGCGCAACTTTCTAAGGCTTTTGCGATTGCAAGTTGAACCTGCTTAGGACCTTTTTCGTGGATATACAATGCCAGTTGTGGGTCTTTTTGTGAGCGTTCAAAGATCAGTCGAATAAAAGCGATATTTTCCGGCATGATCATGTGTTTATAAAAGGTAATCAGCGTCGTGATTAGATAAGGGCGTAGTTCATTTTGTACTGGGTTAAAAGGAATACACACATCTTTGAAGAATAAATCACGGCGATAATCACAAATTGAAGTGAATAAACCTTCTTTATTACCAAAATATTTATAAATGGAAGCTTTAGATCCACCTGCATGATTAACAATATCATCTAAGGATACAGCGTCATAACCACGCTCTAAAAATAAATCATTGGCACTAATCAATAACGCAAGGCGACGCTCATACCCACGCTTGGTTTGCGGGTAATCACATCGAGTCATTTCAATTTGTGCTAAATCTTCGTTCATAGATCACATGCAGAAAAAAGGTATTTTTGATTATATCAAAGATAGCCATAAAATTCTTATGGAATACATTTTTGCATTATTTTGATGAAAAAAAATACAAATAAATGAAAAAATGAATCAAAATTCATTTTTCTTTGACTAAAGTTTTAGAGTAAACTACCCAAACTGCCATATGCGAATAATAAATTATGGCTATACTCAAAACTCAATAAACAAGTGACCACTGTGGAAAGGAATATGACACAACAAACGTCTGCAGGCTTAAGATTTAGACAAGCACTGGAAGTGGAAAAACCATTACAAATTATCGGTACAGTCAACGCTTATGCAGCGATGATGGCGAAACAAGTCGGTTACAAAGCGATTTATCTTTCGGGTGCTGGTGTTGCCAACTATTCATACGGTTTACCTGATTTAGGCATGACCAGCTTAGACAACGTATTGGAAGATGTTCGTCGTATTACCGAACGTGTAGACACACCATTATTGGTTGACATTGACACAGGTTGGGGTGGTGCATTCAATATCGCACGTACTGTGAAACAGATGATTGCCGCAGGTGCAGCCGCTGTGCATATCGAAGACCAAGTGGCACAAAAACGTTGTGGTCACCGTCCAAACAAAGAAATCGTTACACAACAAGAAATGGTTGATCGTATCAAAGCTGCGGTAGATGCCAAAACGGATTCAAACTTTGTGGTGATGGCACGTACCGATGCACTACAAAAAGAAGGTTTGCAAGCGGTGATTGACCGTGCATGTGCATGTGTAGAAGCGGGTGCAGATGCGATCTTTGCTGAAGCGATGACTGACATTACCATGTACAAAACAGTCTGCGATGCAGTCGGTGTACCAGTTTTAGCAAATATCACTGAATTTGGTGATACACCGTATTACACCACTCAAGAATTGGGTGAGCAAGGTATTTCAATGGTGCTTTATCCATTGTCAGCGACTCGTGCTATGCAAAAAGCAGCACTCGAAGTATTCCGTTCGATTCGTGAAAATGGTACGCAAGTGAATGTACTTGACACCATGCAACAGCGTAAAGAACTGTATGAATTCCTTGATTATCATACTTTTGAAAATACATTAGACAAATTATTCACTGAAGGAAAATAAAAATGGCTGAAGGAAAAGTACTCACTGGCGCAGGATTGCGCGGTCAAGTTGCAGGTAAAACAGCTTTATCAACTGTAGGTAAAAGTGGCGCAGGCTTAACTTACCGTGGTTATGATGTGCAAGATTTGGCTGAAAACTGCCAATTTGAAGAAGTTGCATACTTAATCTTCTTTGGTGAATTACCAACGACTGAACAATTGGCTGCATACAAAGCAAAACTCAAATCACTTCGCCAATTGCCACAAGCATTAAAAGAAGTACTTGAGCGCATTCCTGCGGATTCACACCCGATGGACGTGATGCGTACAGGTGTTTCAATGTTGGGTAACATTGAAACTGAGAAATCATTCGATGAACAGCAAGATGTTGCAGACCGTATTTTAGCAACTTTACCTGCAATCATTTGCTACTGGTACCGCTACAGCCATGATGGCGTACGTATCGAAGAAAACACAGATGATGATTCAATCGGTGCTCAATTCCTTCACCTTCTTCGTGGTGAAAAGCCAAATGAATTGCATGAGCAAGTGATGAACGTATCACTGATTCTTTATGCTGAACATGAGTTTAACGCATCGACATTTACAGCGCGTGTATGTGCTTCAACTTTGTCAGATATGCATTCATGTATCACAGGTGCAATTGGTTCACTTCGTGGTCCACTTCATGGTGGTGCAAACGAAGCTGCGATGGAAATGATTGAGAACTGGACATCTCCTGAAGAAGCTGAGCGTGAAATGCTAGGCAAATTGGCACGTAAAGAAAAGATCATGGGCTTCGGTCATGCAATTTACAAAGACAACGATCCACGTAACGGCATCATCAAAATCTGGTCTGAAAAATTAGCAAAAGATGTCGGTGATACCGTTCTTTATCCAGTATCAGTACGTTGTGAAGAAGTGATGTGGCGTGAGAAGAAATTGTTCTGTAATGCGGACTTTTTCCATGCGTCTGCATACCACTTTATGGATATCGCAACCAAACTGTTCACGCCAATCTTCGTGATGAGCCGTGTAACAGGTTGGGCAGCGCATGTGATGGAGCAACGTGCAGACAACCGTATTATTCGTCCAAGTGCGGATTATACTGGTCCAGAATTGCGTAAAGTTGTACCAATTGCTGAGCGTTAATAGCTCATTACTACTTTGAAATAATAGCAAGAAAAACACCCAATGAATTCATTGGGTGTTTTTTTATTCTATTGGTCAAGTAAAGCTGTGATTTTATAACTGCTTTGGAATGGTATCCCAGAATAATCTGATGTTGCGATTAAATGTTAATGCAGATTGATCACCATTTGCTAAATTCATCTGGCAATCATATAGGTTGCCTGTTTTAGATCCTATGCTTGTAATTGTTTTATGCCGCAATGTAATTTCTCCTGGAATTGCAAGAACTGCATTTGGGCATCCTGCTGTTGATAGTGCCTCTTTCAGCGGGTACGAGCCTGAGTTTCGTTGCGTTTTCCCATCACAAAACCAATTGTTTTTATTGGATGTAGAGCGCCAACAAAAAGCAAGTGCTTTTACAGCAGATGTGTCTGAAGATGGTGTGACAATAATAGGTTGTTTGGGAGCGGTTGTAGTTGTGGTCGTATTGTCTTTTGGGGGTAGAGTAATTGAACCCGGTGGGCCACTTGAATCAGGTGGGGAAAAAATTATGTTGGGATTGGTGGAACTTGAGCCAGTATCTTTAGGTGGATTTGATGATTCATTAACAGGTCTTTCGAAAAAATAATTTGGCCCACATATGTTATATGGCATGAAGCCTAGAGTCGCTTTTGCAAACAATGAATCTGTATTTACATTACCATTATTTTGTAGATTTAGAGTTTTATAATCGTATACGGTAATTAAGAAGGGTTCATATTTAATCAGGTCTTTAATGTGCATAGCACCTATACCTGGCTCAGGTGGGATATAAGTCGTTAAAGGTTGATCGGGATCGAATTTCAATTCAAAAGGTTGTTCTACATTGGTAAAGCTGATATTTATTGGGCCTGTATCAGCACTTGTTGACTCTAAATTCCCTTTTATTGAAACCTGAGCTTTACCAGTGCTAATTTTTTTCCAAGTGAGTTCTGTATCTTTAAAATGGTAAGTGACAGGATTGGTGTTAATAGACCCAGATTTTGTATTATAGCCACTGAGTTCAAGCTGATCCGTTTGGTATTGAACAGCTTGATCAGTTTCAGTGATATTAAGCTTACCATTGACGGTTTGTTTCTCTTTACTATCTTGTGTTGATAAATTTAAATTCTTAAAGTCATAAGTCGTATTGTTATTAGATAGATATACTTCACCTTGCGCTAAAATTTCTGCGTCAAAAATCCCAAGACAATTATTAAATAAAATCTTTTGGTTATTTGTGTCTACTGTATATGAACCCGATGTGCATTTTTTACCTTTTTGAATAATGTCGTACATACCATTGGATAGCATATTCAGTGGACCATTGAATAAAACTTCGCGCATGACAAGTGCACTGGCTTTCTCAGCAAATGCTTGTTCATTCATGGTGGTGTTTGTTGGAGGATTATTTTCGGTACGTTGCTCTTGTGTAGCTGAAGTTCCATTTTGATTATCGTCATCACCACCTCCACAAGCAGTCAGTAATAAGATGATGACGATTGGATAAAATTTATCAAATAACTTTATTTGCATGGTGATCCTTCCAAATGCTTAAAAGTATAATTATTGTTAGTTTTGAAACTTTGACTATTCCTCAAATGGCAATGTTTCTTGATTTACTATGAAAAAAATACTTTTAATACGAGCGGAGTCGATTTGACATAATCGATTTACATTAAAGTGAGTAAAATAATAAAAACCAGATTTAACTTGTGTTTTTACAATACGTTTTTTTTATTATTCATAAAAAAATAAGCTTAAAGTCATGCTGTTTATATATTGGAATATGTGCATAATGAACAAGTTAAGAACATAATGAGTAGATTTTTATGAGTAATCAAATATCTGCAGAGCAGGGAAGCTATTTGGGGCAACAGTTGGAGCAAGTGAAATCAGAGCTTGCGCAATCTTCAAAAGATTTGATTGAGATTAGACAGGAAACGTTTAGTCATTACCCAGCAGTTGAAGCAGCAAAGCAAAAAGCGGAAATAACTTTAAAAAACTATACTACTGCAAGAGCTGATGCCGTTAGAGATAAAGCCCGTCGAGATAGCTTATTCAGTGCTTTAACTTTAGCACCACTGTTTAGTAACCGCCTCTTACTTATTATTGCATGGGCCGTATTGATTTTTGCGATTCCATTTTTTGCAAAATATACCATTGGAAAGTTTTTAGGTATTGTATTGAGTCTAGGCTTATACATTGTACTTGTTCGTAAAGGAATGAAAAAACAAGGTGATTTGAAAAGTAAGGCAGAATGCGGTTCTATTTTGCTCTTTGGTCAATGCAGACTAAGCTTCATGCATTTTGGCTCAAAAGAAAGCGGAGATTCAAAGTATCCCTACAAAGCAATCACTGCACCTGCCGATGAGAAAGATATTTCAGGAAATTGGCGAGTCGATGATAAGTTTGGGAAAATGTACGATTCGGATTTTGTTGTTTTTCATACGCCAAAGGAAGCGGACAAAATATTTGCAATTTTAAAAATTCCCAATGATGGAAGCGAAGCACATTTGGTTGATATTAATGCAAATACTGAGGCTTGGGATTGGAAGATTTATAAACAAATGTCAGCAGATCTTGTACCTCTATTCGCTCAAGATATTTCAGCAATAAATACTTTTGCAACTTCTGCAGCAGATTGGGTAAAAAGTTATGAATATATTGCTTCTTTGGAGCAACGACTCAAAACATTGACAGATGTGACTGAAAACTGGCAAGACGTTGCGATTGAAGAAGAAACGCTTGATCGTGTTCTAAAATTAGTTGATTTATTTGCTTCCGGTCGTAAACCATCGCCTAAAGGTATTTTATTGTATGGTCCTCCAGGAACTGGAAAGACTTTAATTGCGCGTAAGCTTGCTAAACATGCAGAATGTAATTTTGAAGCCGTAAATATTTCAGATTTAAAAGCAGGACATATTGGTCAAACAGCACCAAAAGTAAAAGAACTTTGGGCACGTTGTCGTGAAAAGGCGCCAACATTATTGTTTGTTGATGAATGTGAAAGTGCTTTTGCAAAACGTGGTGGAACAGATAACGATTCATTTGGTAATGAGCTCGTACAAACCTTTCTTTCCGAATGGGATGGCTTTAATCAAGCATCAGGTAAAGTCTTGGTGATCGCAGCGACGAACCGACACGACATTATCGACAATGCAATTATGTCACGCTTCACAGCGTCAGTCGAAATTGGCTTACCAAACGATGTTGCACGTAAGAAAATTTTAGAAAATGAATTTAAACAAGCGGATATTGATCTTGAAGTATCTTCAGCGCTTACGACTGAAACAGCAGGGATGTCGGGTCGTGATATTCACACGCTAATTGCCACTTTAGTAGCCGAAAATATCAATCGTGAGATAAAACCTGAGAACTTGATCGAACAGGTTCGTAAAATTCGTGGTAAAGGCTCAACACAAGTAAAATCATTGACTTGGGATGATGTTGTATTGCCTGAAACAACCATGATGGAATTCCAAAATCTGGGTAAAGAATTAAAAAATGCTGAAAAACTTGCAAAATTAGGCATTTCAACGCCGAAAGGAATTTTACTCTATGGTCCACCTGGGACGGGGAAAACTCAAATTGCCCGTGTTTTGGCGAGTCAGTCAGGGCTTTCATTCATTGCAGCAGCAACATCGGATTTAAAGGCAAATTTTACAGGTCAATCTGGTAGTAAAGTAAAGCAATTGTTTGAAACTGCACGCTCACAAGCACCATGTATTGTTTTCATTGACGAAATTGATATTGTGGCAGGTGCGCGCAATGGTGGAAATGATAGTTTTACTCAAGAGATCGTTGGGCAAATGCTTCAAGAGCTAGACGGTGTAGCAACCAAAGAAGGGCAAGTATTCTTATTGGCTGCTAGTAATCATCCTGAAAATATTGACAGTGCATTAATGTCACGATTAGAACGTAAAATTGAGATTGGTCTACCTGATCAAGTCGCACGTTCGCAGATATTAATCTCGATGCTAAACAGTAAGCCGACTGATTTTGAGGTAAGTGAAGTTGCAAATCAACTTGCTGAAAAAACGCAAGGCTTATCAGGACGTGATTTAAATTCTTTGGTGACTCGTGCAACACGACGTGCTGTGAGCCGTGCGATTCAATCAGGTGATGATCTCGAACATACACGAATCACAGAAGAAGATTTGTTGGAGTCGATCGGAACAAGTTTTGCTGAGAATGAATAAATTATAAATGAGCAGAAGTATTACGTTTCAAAACGTAAGCCTATGTTTATTTTAATTTGTATTGTTAATGATGGCTTATTTTCTTAATGAGGGAATAAGCCATTTTTTAGTGGGCGAGTTGTAATTACTAGGTGGTTTAGGCGTTGGGATTGCATATAGATAATGATTTGAACTGCTGTTCGTGAGTCTATTTGGATAAAAGTAGAACAGGATCTTCAATATCATAGCCAGTTTCTATTGGAATCCCTCGATATTTAACTACAACCACCGTTTTATTCTGATTCGGTATTTTATAATTTTGAGTGATTTTAATTTGCTTGTTATAACTAATTGCTTCTTGAATCTTACTTTCATATAAAGGCATATGAATTTGATAAGTAATCGTATATTGAGGAATCTTTTCTGAAAGCGTATGCCAAGCAGGTACTTGGTGAACTTTATTTTTGAAAACCTTAATTTGTACTACATTTGAATCGACTTTGATTAGTGGGGTTAAGCGCTGAGTAATTTTCTTTAAATCTTTATCAAACTGAATACCATCTTGATCATAATCTATGGCTTTGCTTTTTGGATTGATATACAGGGATTTTACTTCGATCAATTTGTCAGGTGTTTTACTGTTGAGTTGATAATAATAAAGTTGTGGTAAACGTCCGCGTCCATCTTCGAAATGACGTAATACATATAGCTTTTTCTCTTTAGCTTCATAGCCTAAAACTTCAATGTTTTGTCCACCACCGACTGTGGCATGGACATTTAGAGAAAGCATAAAGATGAAAATTGTAGTAATAAATTTAAAATAATGCATCGTTTATTGTTCAATATGTTTTTATTGATTATGACTGAGCTTGGTCAAATAAACAGGACATTTACGTAAATAAAAATCAAGAAAATATATAAATAGAGCGAATTTTAGTCGGATTTTTTACTGAAATCCGCTAGAATCACACCATAAATCTTAACCAATTAAAAATTTAAAGCTTAATAATAAATGAATACACCACAATTAGATCTTGTTGAAGAGCAAGGAAAAATTAGTTTTATTGAATATACACCGACTGGTATCTTTATTTTAAAGATTGAAAAACGCAAATATCGTGGTACGCAGATTCAATCTCAAGTTTTTCAGCTCAATGATGAAGTTCATGTAATTTTCCATCAAAGGACACAGCACCTCTATGCAGTGTTGAATAAGAGTAAACAAATTCTTTATTTAAATGAAGATATTATTGCGTTAGATCGTGTGAATTATGTAGATGATGCAAAGTCAGCCTTTCATTTTACATTGTGTATGACACTCTTTTTACTGGTCGCTTATCTGATCTTTCAATATGCGATGGATGGCACAATTTATTATTTAGATACGCTGATGCATATAGCCTTGCTTGCTTGTATCCTGTTTGTTGGTTCTTTTATCTATACCATTATTCATTCAAAAAAAGAAAATAAACTTCCTATTGCGACAGAGCTTTTAGCTTTACTGAATTTACCTAAATTGAGTGGACGTATGCTACAAAGCTTTAAATTGATGAATGGCTACTTTTTTGAATTTGAACATTTATTTGACTTGAGAGAAATATACAAATTGAAAGTAGATATGAATGATCAAAAAGTTGAACATTATTTAGCAGGACAAATGCTGAGAGTTAATAACTGTGGTTTGAATGTATTTGAAATTGAAAAATGTCAGCTTGAATTGATTAAAGGGGATTTGCAACATTTTAAAATTGAAGAAAAGACAGATCTTGGATATGACGATGATGCATTACGAGAAATTTTATTTAAAGTAAAGAATCAGAAATTTTATAGTTTATTTGATGAATTCCCATTTACCAAAGGAAGGCAAATCCAAGTTGTAGCGACAAAGTTTCCTGATTTAAATGGTCGTTATGCATGGTTGGTGTATGATCAGATACTCTTCCTTTCTATGGACCCCGATGTATTGCAGAGCAAAACATTACAACAATTAAAAATTGGGAATCTGGAAGAGTTCGGAGATATAAATGGAATTTTCGTTATAGCATGTATTCTTGCAATGATTTTTTTTGGTCTATTCTATGCGGTTTTTTTAGCAGGAGTTTTTGGTATCCTTTATTTTCATGGAAAATTTTGCTATTCAACTTATTTAAAAATGAGCAAAAAAAGAAATATCAATACTTTTGTTCAACAACAGATTTCTGAATTGATGCCATCAATTAATTTTAATAAACTCAATAAAGAATTTGTAATATATTTCAATCAAACTCGTTTGAAAAATAGTCGCACAGGCTTTAAAAAAGAATATAAAGTGCTTGATTAAAAAGGAGATCGTAAGATCTCCTTTTAACAATGATAGCATGCGAAATATAAAGAATTAGAATTGTTCAGACTTCGCCATATTCCACATTCTGAAATAGAAGTTATCCTCATCTTTATTTTCACATGAAAGTAATTCGCCATCTTTCATCCAAAAATGCAATTGCGCGTAGTTTTTGATTTCACGGTCATTGATGCGCTGTGCCAAATGATGTGCTTTGATTTCAGCAGGATGTTGTAAGCCTGCAGCAGCAATCATTTCCGCCAGTGCTTTTAATGTATTTTGTTGGAAATGGAAAACACGTTCAGATTTTGTCGGAACATCAAGTGCTTTTTGACGCTCTTTATCTTGTGTCGCAACACCTACAGGGCACTGATTGGTATGACAGCTTTGTGCTTGGATACAACCAATGGCAAACATGAAGCCACGTGCAGAGTTCACCCAATCAGCACCCATCGCCATGGTACTAGCAATATCAAAAGCACTGATGATTTTACCACTTGCACCGATTTTGACTTTGTCACGTAAGCCCGCACCAACCAGAGTATTATGCACAAAGAGCAAGCTTTCACGTAAGGGTGTACCCATATGATCAATCAACTCGATCGGCGCAGCGCCAGTACCACCTTCAGAACCATCAACTACAATAAAGTCAGGCACAATTTTAGTTTCCAACATCGCTTTGACAATCCCCATGAATTGCCAAGGTTGTCCGATACACAGCTTAAAACCTACGGGTTTTCCGTTAGACAAGTCACGTAACTTTTGGATGAAATGCATCATTTCAATAGGGTTGCTAAATGCCGAATGTGAGGCAGGTGAAACGCAGTCACGATCACGTGGGACACCACGGATTTTCGCAATTTCTTCACTAATTTTATGTTTAGGTAAAATACCCCCATGACCAGGTTTAGCGCCTTGTGATAATTTGATTTCAATCATTTTAATTACAGGATTGGACGCTTGTTGTTGGAATTTCTCAGGGTCAAACTTCCCATCTAAAGTACGGCAACCGAAATAACCACTCCCTAGTTCCCAAACAATATCACCACCATTTTCAAGATGATAAGGGCTTAAGCTACCTTCACCTGTATCATGGTAAAAGTTTCCCATTTTAGCCCCTTTATTGAGTGCACGAATCGCATTGGCACTTAAACTACCAAAACTCATGGCAGAAATATTCATGATGGATGAACTATAAGGTTGGCTACATTGCTCATTACCAATACTGATACGAAAAGTATGATGATCAGCAGGTGAAC
This sequence comes from Acinetobacter wuhouensis, assembly GCF_001696605.3. NCBI lineage: Bacteria > Pseudomonadati > Pseudomonadota > Gammaproteobacteria > Moraxellales > Moraxellaceae > Acinetobacter > Acinetobacter wuhouensis. The sequence goes on from NZ_CP031716.1 coordinate 1,867,875, forward strand.
AAGGCGCTAGAGAATGGGTCAGAAAACGGTAATCATCTTGATATACATTAATGATAGAGCCAAAAGGTTTATCGGCATTTTCATTTTTTGCACGTTGATAAACCAAACTACGTTGTGAGCGTGAGAATGGCAGGGCATCTTCATCTGATTCGATGAAATATTGACGAATTTCAGGGCGAAAGCTTTCAAAGAAAAAACGGAAATGTCCCATAATTGGGTAGTTTCTTAAAATTGCGTGTTTACTTTGAATAATGTCATAAATTCCGACAGCACTTAGGGCGATACTGATCACCCATGCAATATTTAAAACCGTATCCGAAAAGAAATAGTAAATAAAATGTGAATCATGCAAAAAAATCGTCCAAGTTAGATAAATTGCAATGAATAAACAAAGGAACCAAACAGAATAACGTGAAAAAAAAGTATTAAAAAATTTACTTCTAATTGCTTGAGCAGGGCTAGCCATAGGAATAGGTTGTCCAACATAATATTATGCAACTAAGTTGCCAATTTTATGACATTTTCTCAAGTGTTGAATTGTTAGAAATAAGAAAGATTCTATTTTAAAAATAACATTAAGGAATTAAATGCTTAGTGTGAATAATTTACTCATCGGTCAAAATACTAGACTTTCTGGGCAAGTAATGTCGCAAATCGTTGTTTGATGCGATTGCCTTGTTCATCGGTACGATGTAATTCACCAACATTTTCATTGTATTTTAAAATATTCCAAGTTCGATAATAATCACGTAATTGCTGAGGTTTAAAGCTAAATGGGAAATCGGACTGTACAGGATAATCGTCTGTATCCATCGCACAGACAATTAAATTAACCCCATTGGTTTTTGTTACTTTTTGCATGTTTTGAATTAATGGTGGAATAGTTTTAGCCTGCAAAAACATCATGACGACAGTTGAAAAAACAAAATCGTATGCTCCATCTAAACTTTGATCTTGGTTTAAATCTCGTATAGCTGTTTGAATATTTTCTAATTTTTCTAATTCAATGATGTCATTTAGTTTTTGAATACTTTGCGGATTGACATCAAAGGCATCTACCTGAAATCCATGTTGATTTAAATACAAAGTATTGCGTCCAAGACCACAACCAACGTCTAAAGCCTTGCCTGTATTTAAGTATGGCATTGCCATGAGAATTTCAGAATGTGTTGGTGAAAGTTGATATTTCTTAGCAAAATAATCATCAGCTTCACAGTAGAAACTTAGTTGACAGCGTACATCTGGACTCGTCGAAACAATTTTATGCCACGCTTGCGGTGTAATAAAAGGTGGCTGATTTTCTACGCTAAATTGGTATTGAGAAAGGGTGTCGCCGTGTTCATTGAGCATGGCAAAGTCTAAGTGACCTTGTAAAATATTGAGTTTTGCCCAAGTACCAACTTTGGTATTGTGAGCTTGTTTAAATCCTTGAGGAATACTATTGGCGTCCCAAATCGGTAATTCACGATAACAGCGTAAGTTTTCCATCTTTGATTCCTTTTAGATTTAAAAAAATAGATCTAGGTCGATTGACCTAGACCTTATCGCATTTATTCCTCAGTTGGAACAAGCATTAAAATAGATTCATTCAATAGACCTACGATGTCTTCTAAGATTTCATCTTCAGCCAATTCAATATTCAATGCTATTGCTTGACCATCAGCAATTTTTTGTAAAGAAGGCGTGAATTGTTCGGAAATACAAATCCCTTCACCATTTGCCCAAAACAATACTTGGTCATCTTGATCTGAATAAAGTAAACGTGAAGCAGGTTCAAGTTGGATTAAATAGCCTTGATCAAGCACTTCTTCCAAATCACCTGTGCCAATTTCTTCTGCTTCAGGAATATTTTCAGGATATTTAGATTCAGACATTAAACTCATAATCGCATCATCTAAAACAATTGAATTTTGCAATTGTTCTAAGATTTTAGCTTTTAAATAAGTGAGTTCATTTTCGGTAACTTCACCCGCATTTGAAACTTGGTCGCGGATAATATCTAGTAATGGATTTTTTAATGCTGCATTGTCTGAAAATTTATCGCAAATACGATCCATCATGTCGGGCACATTTGGCATGCGGAAGCCGAAAGAGAAGGTAAGACATTCATCTTCTGCAACGCCGTAATGAGATAAGCCTGGTGGGACATAGAGTAAGTCGCCAGGTGCTAATACCTCATCTAAATTTATATCCATTTCAGGAAGCAATTTTAACGGTTGTCCTGCAACAAACTCAGACTCTGCATCACACATTTGACCCAACTGCCAACGACGATGACCATAGCCTTGTACTAAAAATACATCGTAAAAATCAAAATGTTTTCCGACTGAACCACCTTGCGGTGCGTATGACACCATGATGTCATCACGACGCCATTGTGGGATAAATGGAAACTTTTTCCAAAGTTCTGCCAAGTCAAATGAATAGTGATCTACAGCTTGTACGAGGAGCGTCCAAAGCTTTGGCATTTTTTGAAAATCGCCTTTGATTAAAGGCGATGTTTTAACTGACCATTGGTTTGGATCTTTGTCTTTTTGTTTAATTAAACGTGCAGTGACGTTTTCATCCAATGCAAGCTCCATAACATCATCGGGAACGAGGATATTCGCGATTTCAGGCATGGCATTACGGACTAAAAGAGGTTTCTTTTGCCAGTATTCTGAGAGAAATTGTTCTGCGGTAATTCCGCCTAATACGTCTAAAGTTTGAGACATTTAAAATAGCCTAAGCATAAATAGATTCATCTTGTATATATTGTCTAATGAGTATGTGAAAGGTGCAAGTTTTAAGGCATGATTTGCTGCTAATTTTTAACTTAGGATTTTTCAGCGTAAGATATGCATATTGTTTTGATTGAGTGCTGATGATGTTTGCTAAAATTGCTGATTTATTTAAGGGTAAAGAAGCGAAAGCTGAATTGGAGTTTTTAGAAAAAAATCATATTCAATTGGATAATGAACACGGCTTTATTGTTGATGGTATTGTTTTGAATAAAGAATTGGCAGAACGATTAGAGTATTTTTCTAATCGAAAATTAAAGAATTTCGATGATTTAAAAGGATTGTTTTATAAAGCAATTTTGATCAATGAAAAAGTTGATTTAGAAATTGCATCAGGTCGTTATGTAGCAAGACTAGGGAATACAGAAGAAAACTTGAATCAATTTAAACAAATTGTTCAAAAACTTTGTGATTATTATAAGGAATTTAAAAGAGAAAAGTGATTGGTTGAACAATTATGACATATGCAAAAAACTGGGCAGAGATTGCTGAAAGAGCGAATGATTTTATTGAGTTTCTTCAAGGTGATAATTTCTTTTCAGAACCATTTAACACAGATAAAGACTATTTCGTTATTACTAATGCTCAATTGGGAATGAAATATGCCTGTGAAGGAAGTTGTGAGGAGTTCACAGAATGGGAGTCTGTATATGACGCTCAATTTTTAGAAAGCTTTGAATGGGAGTTGAATGTTAGAATTTCACACTTTTTGATAACAAAAACTAATTTTTTTAATTTTTTCGCTAAAAATTTAAATGGTTTACTAGAAAAATGGAAAAATATTGATGGTGTAAGTGTAGCAGAAGAGTTAATGATGATTCATTTTGATTATATTTTTAATTGTTATGCAAATGATTATTTTCCTCCAATGTGGCAAGAAATTTTAAATATCTATTTAAAAGGTGGTTTACCATGCGGTTGGAGTGGACATTATCCAGAAGGTAAAATGGTGGTGTTTAGCAACTACTAAATCAACAAGATAAAACAAAATCACTCAACTGAATAAAGTCATCATGTTAAACTATTGCCCATGTCTTTTTGACCGAAAGCGATTATGTTTAAACAAGAAATCTCAGACCTTAATTTAAAACAACTGAAAGCAGGTGAAAAGCGTTGGATTGGTTCAATGCTAGGGTCGTCTGCTGCCTTATTATTTAAAGAGATTTCAGAACAATCTGATCAGCTTTATGTCTTGATTGCTCGAAATAATCAACACCTCAATCAGTTAGAAAGTGAATTAGAATTTTACGGACTAAAACCCACAGTTTTTCCAGATTGGGAAATCCTACCTTACGATCGTTTATCGCCACATCAAGATATTGTTTCAGAACGTCTTTCAATACTTGCTAATATGCCGAAAAAAGGGATTTTATTGGTTTCAGCAACGACCTTGGTGCAAAGAGTTGCGCCAACGTCTTGGGTGCTGGGAGAACATTTTGATATTAAAGTCGGTCAAAAGTTTGATTTAGAGCAACAAAAATTAAAATTGATTCAAGCAGGTTATCATCTGGTCGATACTGTTTATGATCATGGTGAATTTGCAGTCCGTGGCAGCATCATGGATATTTATGCATCAGGGCAAAGCGCACCGATTCGTATAGACTTATTTGATGATGAAATTGATACATTAAAATTCTTTGATCCTGAAACACAAAGAACGACAACTAAATTAGAACGATTTACAGTTTTACCTGCGAAAGAATTTCCACTCAAAGAAGCACGTTCTATCTTTCGTGATCGCTATGCGGAAAGCTTTCCAACAGCAAATCCTAAGAAAAATCCTATTTACCAAGATGTGTTGGAAGGTATTGCATCACCGGGCTTAGATTTTTATTTTCCATTGTTCTTTAGCCAAGAAGCCATGAAAACGCAGAGTTTTCTGATATCGTACTTACCTAGCAATGCTATTGTCATTACAGATCATAATATTGATGAAGGTCTATTAGGTTTTTGGTCAGATGTGATGCGCCGTTATGAAGATCGTCGTCATAATGTTGATCAACCCTTACTTCCTCCAGAAGAAATTTTTATTCAACCTAATCAGTTGTTTGAAAATTTAAATAAATTTTCAAGAATTATTGCATCAGTAGACGCAATTGAATTGAAAGCAGGTTGTATCAATCTTTCTACTGAAATTCCGCCTCGACTTCCTGTAGATCCGAAACAAGAACAGCCATTTAAAGCTGTTAAAACTTATGTCGATGAAGCTAATCATCCTGTTTTACTTGTTGCAGAAAGTGCGGGTCGACGTGAAACATTAAAAGATGCGCTTCGACCTAGCCTTGGTGAAATTCCAGTTGTTGAAAATTTTGCAGCATTTCAACAGTCTAATTTCTCAGTTGCGATTACCAATGCGCCTTTAGACCGTGGTTTACTTATTACAGATAGCTTGTCTGTAATTTCAGAAAATCAACTCTACGAACATCGCGTCGTTCAGCGCCGTAAAAAACGCCAACAAGAAGTTTCAGAAGAGTTTTTGATTCGTAGTTTGACCGAATTAAATATAGGCGCGCCTGTCGTTCATATTGATCATGGTGTAGGTCGATATGCAGGTTTGGTTACACTAAATATTGATGAACAAGATTATGAGTTTCTGCAACTGAATTATGCAGACGACGCAAAAGTTTATGTTCCTGTTACCAATTTACATTTGATTAGTCGTTTTAGTGGAGGCGATCCTGATTTAGCACCATTACATAAATTAGGCACAGATGCATGGAATAAAGCCAAACGTAAAGCACTTGAACAAATTCATGATGTTGCAGCTGAGTTATTGCATATTCAAGCGCGTCGTCAGTCTAAGCCTGGGATTAGTTTTGAGTTAGAACAAAGTTCTTATATGCAATTTTCTAGTGGATTTGCTTATGAAGAAACGCTTGATCAAGCCAATGCGATTGAAGCAACTTTGTATGATATGCAACAAGCTAAACCGATGGATCGTTTGGTCTGTGGTGATGTAGGTTTTGGTAAAACAGAAGTGGCAATGCGTGCGGCATTTGTAGCAGTGCAAAATAATAAGCAAGTTGCAGTTTTAGTGCCGACGACACTTTTAGCACAGCAGCATTATGAGTCGTTTAAAGACCGATTCGCCGATTGGCCAATTCGAGTGGAAGTCCTTTCACGATTTGGAACGAACAAAGCGCATACCAAAATTATTGAAGATTTGATTGATGGTAAAGTCGATATTGTCATCGGAACACACAAAATTCTTCAGGAAAATGTGCAATTTAAAAACTTAGGTTTAATGATTGTTGATGAAGAACATCGCTTTGGTGTGCGTGATAAAGAGCGAATAAAAGCTATGCGTGCCGATGTGGATATGTTGACACTCACGGCAACACCGATTCCACGTACTTTGAATATGGCATTTGGTGGGATGCGTGATTTATCCATCATTGCGACACCGCCAGCGCGTCGTCTTGCAGTCAAAACATTTGTTAATGAACAAACTGATGCCACAATGAAAGAGGCGATTCTGCGTGAATTATTGCGTGGTGGGCAAGTTTATATTCTACATAATGAAGTAGATACAATCGAACGTGCTGCTGAAAATATTCGTAATTTAGTGCCAGAAGCGCGTGTCGCCGTGGCACATGGGCAAATGCGCGAACGTGAACTAGAACAAGTCATGCAACAGTTTTATCACAAAGAATATAACGTTTTAGTCTGTTCAACGATTATTGAAACAGGGATTGATGTACCAAATGCCAATACAATTATTATCGAACGTGCAGATAAACTTGGTTTAGCGCAATTACATCAGCTTCGTGGTCGTGTTGGACGTTCACATCACCAAGCCTATGCATACTTAATGGTTCCATCATTAAAAGGCTTAAAAGGTGATGCTGAAAAACGCTTAGATGCGATTCAAAGAGCTTCAAACTTAGGGGCTGGCTTCATGTTAGCGACCGAAGATTTAGAAATTCGTGGTGCGGGTGAGTTACTCGGTGAGCAACAAAGTGGTTCAATGAATACTATTGGCTATAGTTTGTATATGGAAATGTTAGCCAAAGCGACCAAAGCCATTCAGCAAGGTAAAACCCCAAACTTTGACTCACCACTATCACTGACCTCTGAAATTACTTTGCACATGCCTGCATTGATTCCAGACGAATATCTGGGTGATGTACATCAGCGTCTGATGTTCTATAAACGAATCAGTAATACCGATACGCAAGAGAAGCTTGATCATATTCGTATGGAGTTGATTGATCGCTTTGGGGTACCACCACAGCCTGTAAAACAGCTATTTAGCGTACATCAGATTCGTATCAAAGCTGAACAATTGGAAATTACTAAAATTGATATTGGTGCGAATGGTGGCGTAATTGAATTTTCACCAGATACACCAGTCCAAGCCATCAGTATCATTCAAATGATGCAAAAGCATCCGACTTGGTTCCGTATGGATGGTGGGCAAAGACTTAAAGTCAGTGTTATGTTGGAGGAAAATGAAAAGCGGATTCAGTTTGTTCAAGATTTATTGAATAATCTTTTAGCAGAAATAAAACGATAAAATATCAATACTTTGCCTAATATGTGTTAGGCAAAGCATTTTTTGAAAAAAAGTAAAAATTTCTACAAAAGCACTTGATAAAATTCTCTGAATCTTTAAAGTGTAATTGTGATTCGGTTCAAAACAAACTTTATTTATTTGTACCAAAACACAAGATAACCAATATTCACATGAAAACCGATGTGTTAGTATTACCCATCCTTTTAATTTTGCGTCATTTATAAAGATATGTTTAGTTTGCATCCACAACTTGCTCAAGATACTTTTTTTGTAGGCGATTTTCCGCTTTCAACATGTCGTTTAATGAATGATATGCAATTCCCGTGGTTGATTTTGATTCCACGTGTACCTGGTATCACTGAGTTATATGAATTAAGTCAAGCTGATCAAGAGCAGTTTTTACGTGAATCGAGCTGGTTGTCTAGTCAACTTTCTCGTGTATTCCGTGCTGATAAAATGAATGTAGCTGCACTTGGTAATATGGTGCCACAATTACATTTTCACCATATTGTTCGTTATCAAAATGATGTTGCATGGCCAAAACCTGTATTTGGAACACAAGCGGTTCCATATACCAATGAAGTATTAGCTCACATGCGTCAGACCTTGATGCTTGCGTTACGTGGTCAGGGTGACATGCCATTTGATTGGCGTATGGATTAAATTCCAATACGACACATGGGAAGTGTTTAATAAATGACATTCGAGGTAAATCAGTTTGCCATTTGAACGTATGTTGGATAAAGAGCCAAAGCAATTTGAAATACTCCAGAGGATCATGGGGTATTTAATTATTGCTTTGATCGTTATTGTTTATTATTTCACTTCTCCTGTTGCTACATATCAAATTTATGTTCCTTTTTTTATTGGCTTTATTTTTTTAATCAGTCCAAAGTTATCGCATTGGTTGGAGTATAAATACGGGGCAAAATTAAGGAAAAACGTTTATTTTCTTATTGATGTCATTGTGGTATCGATTGCTTTAGCTGCTGTACACCTTAGCCTAGTCGTTACTTTTATTATGTTGTTTGCGATTTTATATACTGCATTAAATAATAAAATTAGTTTCATGATGGGCTCATTGGCAGTGCTGATTGCCTTTGTTGTGTTTTATACCAATATTATTTTTATTTTTGGTTTTGAAGATTATTTTCAACAAACCAGTCCAGAACTTACTGTACTTTCCTTTGTTAGCATTATTCTGTTTATCAATATTGGAAATTATTACCAAAGTCGCCGTATTAAGTCTGTCGAAAAACAAAAGAATACCTATTTCAATGAAATGAATCGTTATATTGAGTTGTCTAATCAGCTCAGTCGTTATGCGCCTTTACAGTTATGGCAAGCGATTATGCGCGGTGAAACTGAAGCAAAAATTGAATATAAGCGTAAAAAAATTACCGTTTTCTTTTCTGATATTCAAGGTTTTACAGAATTATCGGAAACCTTAATCCCAGACGATTTAGCATTTGTTTTGAATGATTATTTGAGTCATATGACTGAAATTGCCAAACAATATGGTGCGACTGTTGATAAGTTTATGGGTGATGCTATTCTTATTTTCTTCGGTGATCCTGATTCGCAAGGTGTTGAACAGGATGCTAAGAACTGTATTGACATGGCGATTGCGATGCGTCAACAGATGAAGTTTCTCCGTGAACGCTGGATCAAGATGGGCTATGCACCTTTACATATTCGTATGGGGATTAGTACAGGCTATTGCCACGTTGGGAACTATGGTGCAGTACATCGTATGGCATATACTATCGTCGGGCGTGATGCAAATTTGGCTGCTCGTTTACAAAGTGCTGCGGAAATTGATGAAATTTTAGTATCTGATGAAACCTATAAATTGGTTAAAAATGATTATCTTTGTGCACCTAAATCTCCGATTGAACTCAAAGGGATTCAAGGTAAAGTCCGTACATGGCAAGTGATGGAAAAATATTCAGCATCTAAAAATGAAAATCAGCAATGGTTCGATTATGAATATAAAGGTTTCCATTTGGTGTTAAATTTGGAGGAAGTACAGAATTTTGAATATTCTGAACTTGTTGAAGTTTTGGAAAAAATGGTCGCTCGAATCAAAGTTCAGCAAAAATTAACCAATGCCCATGGTGTTGCAAGATTAAATGCTGAAGATGAAGTAAAGACGACGTATACCTCACATTAAATACCTTATTTAAAAAATAAATTTTCCAAAAATTATTCGATTCATCGTATAAATCATCAAATATTTTACAAGTTAAAAAGTTGTAATAAAAAGCCACTGATTACAGTGGCTTTTGAATCTTAATTTGTTGGTCGCAAATTAATGATTTTCTGAAGCATGGTTAATGGTGTACTTCGGAATTTCAATTTCCATGTCTTCATCGGTAATTTTGACTTGGCATGAAAGGCGAGAATCAGGTTCTAAGCCCCAAGCACGGTCTAAAAGATCTGCTTCAACATCATCCATTTCATCAAGTTCATCAAAACCTTTGCGCACAACAACATGACATGTTGTACATGCTTTTGACATGTCACAAGCATGCTCAATTTTGATGCCATTGTCCAAGAGACTTTGGCAAAGGTTTGCATTCGGTTCAACTTCAAACTCAGCACCATTTGGACAAATTGTTGCATGAGGTAGTACTTTAATACGTGGCATAGTCTTTACCTATAAATTAGTTTGAGTTTGACCAGTCATCGAGTTTAGTGCCTTTGAGCGCATGATCAATATGTTGATTCATACGTTCAGCAGCAAAAGCATCACTGTGAGTTTTAAGGTGCTCAACAGCCTGTTCAATGGCTTTGATATCATTAGTTTCGAGTTGCGATTTAAGCTCTGCTGCTGCTTGATTAAGTCCAGTTAATCGTTCAGGACTGAGTAATCCAGCATCGACTTTTAGCGCTTGTTCGAGGGCTTCGAGTTCACGGCGAGCTTCAACTTTGGTTTCATTTAAATGACGAAGGTTTTTGTCTTCTTCAGCAAATTTATAACCATCAAGCAATAAACGTTCAGTGTCTTGTTCTGACAAGCCATAAGAGGGCTTAATGTCGATTTGCGCATGTACGCCTGAAGTGGTTTCTTTGGCTGCAACAGTCAGTAGACCATCAGCATCCACTTGGAAAGTCACTTCAATACGTGCTTGACCTGCAGTCATTGGTGGAATACCACGCAGAACGAAACGACCTAAACTACGACAATGTTCAACTAAATCACGTTCGCCTTGGACTACATGGATCAGCATGGCAGTTTGACCATCTTGATAGGTGGTAAATTCTTGGCGACGTGCAACAGGAATTGCTGTGTTACGTGAGATTAAGCGTTCAACTAAGCCACCCATGGTTTCTAAGCCAAGCGATAGCGGGGTCACGTCTAAAAGTAGTGAACCGTCTTTAGAATTGCCAATCAGTTGATTCGCTGTAATCGAAGCACCAATTGCAACGACTTCATCTGGGTTAATGGTGCAGAGCGGTTCTTGATTAAATACGTCTTGAACTGCTTTTTGTACTGCATAAGAACGTGTTGAGCCACCGACTAAAACGACATTTTGAATATCATCAAGTTCAAGTTTTGCATCACGTAAAACACGTTTACAGACGCTAATTGTTTTGTCTAAAGCAACCTTGATAATGTCTTCAAATGTTGCACGATCTAAAGTTAAATGATGGGTTAATACTTTAATATCAACAGATTCTGCATCACTTAGTGCTTCTTTGGCTTTACGTGCTGAAACAATGAAATGTGCATATTCAGCATCATCTAAAGTTTCGATGTTGAGTTGTTTTTTTGCCCATTTAACAATCAAGCGATCTAAGTCATCACCACCCAGCGCGGTATGACCGCCAGTGGCTAAAACTTCAAACACACCTTGAGAAAAACGTAAAATTGAAACGTCGAAAGTACCACCACCTAAATCATAGATGACATAGTTGTGATCTGCACTTAGATTTGTATCTTGGTCTAAACCATAAGCAACAGCAGCAGCAGTGGGTTCATTTAAGAGTCTTAAAACATTTAAACCTGCAAGTTCAGCTGCATCACGCGTTGCTTGACGTTGTGCTTCATCGAAATAAGCAGGAACTGTAATTACCGCACCATTAACAGGATTATTTAAGCTTTGTTCAGCACGATCTTTGAGTTGTTTTAAGATTTCTGCTGAAATTTCGACTGGCGTTTTACGCCCTTGATTGGTTTCAAATGCAGGCATTTCATTATCTGCACCGACTAAGGTATAAGGATGTTGAAATTTAATATCTGCCTTTGAGCGTCCCATAAAACGCTTAACCGAAACAATGGTGTTTTTAGGATCAGTGGTGATAAAAGGCTTGGCAGCATCACCATATTCTGTTGAATTTTTAGAATAATGTGCAATCGAAGGAAGTAACACGCGACCTTGTTCATCATTCAGCACTTTGGCTTTACCTGACAATACTGTAGCGACAAGCGAATGCGTTGTACCTAAATCTATACCAATGGCAATACGGTGTTCGTGTGGCGCACTTGATTGTCCTGGTTCAGCAATTTGCAAGAGTGCCATGTGTTACATCCTTAAAATAAAATCTAAAAGCAAAAACATATTTCTATTGAACAATAATAATTTTTAAATAATTAATTAAAAATCATCATCTAAGCTAAAATCTTCATCATCTAAAAGCTGATCTTCTGCTTTATCGATGTCATTCATAACTTTTTGGAAAAAGCGTAATTTACGCACCGTATCTCGTGCTTCAGCCCAATCTTCGTCATCAAAGTCAATTTTGAATTCACGTACAAGACCATCAATCCATTGTTGAACTTCTTTTTTGAGTGAGTGCAATTGTTCAGTATCCGTCGCTTCATCCAATTGTTCACGGATTTCTAGCGCAGATTGTAAAAACTCAAAATCACTGATGGATTGGTCGAGATGGTGATCTTGCTTTTTAAGAGAGAGTAAATAAGCAGCACGGCTATCAACATTCGACAAAGCTTTATAAGCTTGATTAATCTCGCTCGATTTAATCAAGGCTTGGTCTTTATCATCCGCTTTATCAGGATGATACTGTTGTTGTAGTGTTAGAAAATTAGCTTTTAAAGTTGCTAAATCAATATCGAGTGCTTCAGGGAGATCGAATAACTCAAAATGATTCATCGGCATTCATCCACGTTGATGGTTTATCGCAAATTTAAAATGACAAAACAAGATTTTCTTGATGTTATCGTCATAAATTAAATTTGCATGAAACAAATATGAATAAAACAGTGCAAAACACTGTTTTATTGTCAAAAAGTGCAGGGCGTATTATACATAAAAAATAATACAACCAAGGTTAAACAGTGAAAGATTCACCGCAACCACATTCACCTTTTTTATTTGGATTATTAAACTCGAAGCCTTCATTGAGACCATTTTTCACATAGTCCATTTCCATGCCATCGAGATAAACCAAACTTTTTGGATCTACAAAAACTTTAACGCCAAACTGTTCAAACATTTGGTCATGTGCATCGATATCATCGACGAACTCAAGTACATAAGCCAAGCCAGAACAGCCTGAAGTTTTCACACCAAGACGAATACCTTCACCCTTACCGCGATTCTTTAAGTAATTGCTGATATGAGTTGCAGCAGTTTCTGTTAGATTGATCATGAAAACTCCGATAAAAAATTATCTGTAAAAGGGTTCAACAGATATTAGGCTTTAGTTTTCTTGCTACGATAATCTTCAACAGCAGCTTTGATTGCGTCTTCTGCAAGTACAGAACAGTGTACTTTAACAGGTGGAAGAGCAAGTTCAGTTGCGATGTCGATATTTTTGATCGCTTGAGCTTCGTCTAAAGTTTTACCTTTTAACCATTCTGTTACCAATGAACTTGAAGCAATTGCAGAACCACAGCCATAAGTTTTGAAGCGAGCTTCTTCAATTACGCCATTGTCATCGACTTGAATTTGTAAACGCATAACATCGCCACAAGCTGGTGCACCGACCATACCTGTACCAACATTTTCTGCATTTTTATCCAAAACACCAACATTACGAGGATTTTCGTAATGATCAATTACTTTTTCACTATAAGCCATGATGCTTCTCCAAACCTCGGGGTCAGCGTTGATAATATTGTATTGCTACAGTCTAATATGGTGGCATTTTACTGATTTTCAATAAAATGCCGTGTTTGAATTCTATTTAAATCTGGAAACTTAGTGTTCAGCCCATTCTACTGAATTTAAGTCGATACCTTCTTTGTACATGTCCCAAAGTGGAGAAAGTTCACGTAACTTTTCTACAGCAGCTTTGGTGATTTTGATGACATGATCAATATCTTCTTCAGTGGTGTAATGACCGAAACTGAAACGGATAGAACTATGTGCTAACTCATCAGAAAGACCTAATGCACGAAGTACATAAGAAGGTTCTAATGTTGCAGAAGTACATGCTGAACCAGATGATACCGCAGCATCTTTCAATGCCATCATCAATGATTCACCTTCAACAAAGTTGAAGCTTACGTTTAGGTAGTTGGCAACATTGTAAACAGGGTGACCATTTAAGAACACTTGTTCTAAATCTTGTAAGCCATTCCAAAGTTTGTCACGAAGTACACGTAAACGTGCTTGTTCAGCTTGTAAAGATTTACCTGCGAGTTCAAATGCTTCACCCATACCAACAATTTGGTGAGTCGCAAGTGTACCTGAGCGCATACCACGTTCATGACCACCACCATGCATTTGTGCTTTGATACGCACACGTGGTTGACGACGAACATAAAGTGCACCGATGCCTTTAGGGCCATAGACTTTATGACCAGAGAAGCTCATCAAATCAACTTTCATTGTAGAAAGGTCGATTTCAACTTTACCTGCAGCTTGTGCAGCATCTACGTGGAAATATGTTTTATTGGCACGAGTAAGTTCACCAATCGCAGCAACATCAGTGACTGTACCAATTTCGTTGTTCACCATCATGAGTGATACAAGAATAGTATCTGGACGAAGTGCAGCTTGAACCATTTCAGGCGTAATTAAACCTGTTTGTGGTTCAGGTTCAAGATAAGTGATCTCAAAACCTTCTTCTTCTAATTCACGACACGTATCTAAAATTGCTTTATGTTCAATTTTACTTGTGATGATGTGTTTGCCTTTAGATGCATAGAATTGAGCAATACCTTTAAGTGCAAGGTTGTCAGATTCAGTTGCACCAGAAGTCCATACGATTTCGCGTGGATCAGCTTTAATTAAATTAGCGACTTGTTCACGTGCATATTCAACTTTTTCTTCAGCTTGCCATCCATAAGCATGTGAGCGAGAAGCAGCATTACCGAATGTACCATCAAAGGTTAAACACTCCATCATGCGTTCTGCTACTTGAGGATCAACAGGCGTAGTTGCTGCATAGTCAAGATAAATCGGACGTTTCATGTCAAATACCTGTAACCGATAAAAGGGCTGAATCAAGTGGAGCTGAATTTTGGCGAACAGCAACGGTTTGCACGTTGTCACGAGCTACAAGGTCAGCAAGTGTGATTTTAGCTAAATAATCGGCAATATGGAGGGAGAGTTCTTGCCATAAATCGTGAGTCAAACACATCGCACCATTTTGGCAGTTACCTTTATGGTCACAACGTGTGGCATCCACAGTTTCATTTACAGCTTCAATAATTTCTAAGACAGTAATTTCTTCAGCATGACGCGCTAAATGATAGCCACCATTTGCGCCACGAACACTTGAAACCAAACCATGACGCTTTAATTTTGCGAATAATTGTTCAAGATAAGCAACGGAAATTGTTTGGCGAGCTGCAATTTCTGCAAGCGTAATCGTTTGTTCAGCTGGCTGCAATGCTAAGTCGAGTAGTGCAGTCACTGCGTAGCGACCGCGAGTAGTTAGGCGCATGATTCGATACACATGTTTTAGATTAGATGTATGAATTTTATGAATCCTGACTAAATTAGTCAAGTATTTTTGAATTTAATTCTGACTAAATTAGTCAGAATTTGTTTCTAGAATAATAATTATATGAATAATGAAGTATTTATTTCGGTTTTAAATAAATATTTTCCACAAATTATACACGACTAATGCTATAAATAGGAAGCCCAATACGCCTAAAGCAGTATAGAGACGTTGCTGATGCTGTTGCATGCGTTTTACGCGATTTTGATACTGCTTCACTTCGACTTGTAAACTATTGATTTTTGATCGTTGTACATCAATTTTTTCAAGTAAAGGGGCGATGCGTTTCTTAGATGCTTTAGTCTGATTATCATCATCGGGATTGGTAAGCCATTGCTTCCAATCAGAGAGAAGTTTAGGTGCAGTTAAATGAATGATAAGGTCACGAAACTGTTCTTTAACAACATCATTGCCTTCAAGACGCATCTTTTTCATACTGCGACGATTGGCAAATACGAAAATTTGAACCAGATCTAATAATGTACTTCCAACAGTAAGATCAACTTCTTTTTCTGGTGCCTGAAGATCAAATAGGATTCCACGATCAGTAAATTGCACATAGAAGTCAAAATACGGGATATAACTATTTATTTTAATCGTAATTTGTTGAGCTACAAACTTTTTGGCTTGCAAACGAACAACGCGGTCATGCTTAAGTATAAATGAATAAATTGTCTCCAAGATAATCATGACTATGTTGAGCAACAAACGAGTTTGACCTTGTTTTTGTTGCGATTCGCTCATAAAAAATTCCTGTACAAAATTCGAGAATCCAATCTCAATGCAATAAGTGTGAATTAAATCACAAAATAAGCATAAAAATCCATAAATCAAACAGAGGTGTGTAACTACACCAAATTAAAATTGAGAAATATGCTTTAACAATTAATAATTACTTTGCTTTGTAGAACAGTTTAGCAAAAGGTTCAATAGTTTTATTTGATATTATAGATATATTTTCTACATAATTTGGTCATAAAAGGCCATTTGAAACTGAAGTTCGGGAGTTGGGTGAGTTATGAAAAAGAATAGTCTGGAACAACAGGATAGTGTTGAAGTGGATCAAGAATTAAAAAATGAGTCAGGGACACTTGAGAATAAATCGCGTGCGCAGCGCAAGTCAGCATTGGATTTTAGAAAATATACCAAACAAATCTGGCTTGCAGGTTTAGGCGCATTTTCAAGAGCAGAAGAAGAGGGAAATAAACTTTTTGACTCCTTGGTTAAGGTGGGCGAAGAGTTAGAATCAAAAACTGTTGAGGTGACGGATCAAACAGTGACTAAGGTGACAGAGAAAACCAAAGAATCTGTGACTGAAACAAAAGATAAAGTTGAAAAGTTAATTGATCAGAGTGTAAATCATTCATTAAACCGTATTGGTTTAGTCACAGCAAAAGATTTACAGCATCTTGAAAGCCTTATTTTACAGTTACACAATAAGGTAGATGCACTTGCTGAAGAGAATCAGAACTTACGTGAACAATTGCTAAAAAAATAGATCGAATGAATGCAAAACCTAAAAAAACGTATTTTTTAGTCGTTTTTTTAAAGAAAAGCGTGTTTGAAGTCTTGCGTTTCCCCCCAAAGCATTGCTATAAAGTCGTCATGGCCTTTGATCTACAGCCTTGGAACTTAAACAAACGATATAAGAGGACGTAATCTTCATGAATAAATCAGAATTAATCGATGCGATTGCAGAAAAAGGGGGATTGTCAAAATCTGATGCTGGTAAAGCTTTAGATGCGACTATTGCTTCAATTGGTGAAGCACTTAAAAAAGGTGATACGGTTACTTTAGTTGGCTTTGGTACTTTTAGTGTTAAAGATCGTGCAGCACGTACAGGTCGTAACCCTAAAACTGGTGAAGAACTTCAAATTAAAGCAAGTAAAGTTCCTAGCTTTAAAGCTGGTAAAGGTTTGAAAGACTCAGTTGCATAATCTGAGCTGAATAAATTGCGCGCCCAAGTGGCGCGTTTTTTATAAAAATAAATTAAAAAAATGAGTTAGACGTTAAATTTTATCAAATAAATCAATTTATCATTGATTGCTCATTCATTCACATCTCAATTTCAGTTAGAATCCTTACGAAATAAAATATTGGAATACTCATGGAATCGTTTCGCACTCTCATAAGGGGCTGGTTTGGTAAAGTTCTCCTTGTGTTATTTTTAGCGCCATTTGCTGTAGTTGGTATTGAAGGTTACTTCAGTGGTGGGCAAAAAGAAGACGTAGCTAAAACTGTTAATGGTCAAGATATTTCGAAAAAAGATTTAGAAGCGCAGACAAAAGCTTATAAAGATCAGTTGCTACAAAGTGTGAACGGTGATGAATCTTTATTGAATCAATCTTTTATTCAAAATGCTGTTCTTGATAATTTAGTTGCTCGTGCACTTTTAATCCAGCAAGCGGATAAACTGGGTATTTCACTGAGTGATGCACAAATTGAACAAATGATCGCGCAACAACCAAGCTTGCAAGAAAATGGTCAATTTTCTCAAGCTTTATATGCGAACTATTTGCGTTCACAAGGGATGACTAGTCAAAGTTTGATTGCGAACTTACGTCAAGATCATGCGTTAAAAATGTTGATGAGTACGTTTACTGATTATGCATTGGTCAGTAAAACTGATATTCAACAAATTGCGAACTTGCAGTCTGAACAACGTGAATTATTTTTATCGAGTGTAAAACTGGATGACTATAAAGCGAATGTAAAAGTCAGCAATCAAGAAATTGCGGACTATTATAATAAGCATCAAAATAAGTTTAAGCAGGTTGCTTCAGTTGATGTAGATTATGTGGTTTTAAGTCCAGCAACTTTGATACAGCCAAATGCGGCTGCGACTGATGCAGAATTGAAACAAGCTTATGATCAATTTGTAGAAAAGCAAAATCAAGATGCAAAGCGTGAAGTGAAGCATATTATGATCACGACAGATTCTCGTAGTCCTGAGCAAGCAGCTACACTTGCAAATGAAGTCTATGCAAAAATTCAAGCAGGTACTTCTTTTGCTCAAGCTGCGGCACAATATTCTGAAGACCCAGATTCAAAAACCAAAGGTGGTGCACTTGCTGCTTACGCACCTGGTGTATTTGGTGCGGACTTTGATAAAGCTGTTTCTTCAACACCGAATGGTCAAGTTTCTAAGCCAGTTAAAACTCAGTTTGGCTATCATTTGATTGAAGTACATACTGCATCAGCAAATGTCCCTTCATTTGAAGCGAAAAAAGCAGAATTAACTACAGAAGTATTGAAGAATAAATCAGCAAATTATTTCTCAGATACTGTAAACAGTTTGAATGAACAAGTGGTGAGTAGTGATACTTTAGATGTAGTATCTGAAGCGGTTAAAACTGTTCAAGTTCAATCAGCCAACGGTGTTACTTTAGCAACTACGAATGCTGTTTTAGCTGATCCAGCGGTAAAATCTAAACTGTTCAGTGAGGATGTAAAGAATGGCAATACTACAGCTTCAAGTAGTATCCAAACTGCTAATGGTGATACGGTTTGGATTAAAGTACGTAAATACCATGCTGCTGGTGCATTGCCTTTAGCTCAAGCAACGCCACGTGTTAAAGCACTGCTGATTGAGCAAAAAGCATTTGATGCTGCACATGCTAAATTAAATGCGATGATTGCAGATTTTAAAAAGCTTCCTGCACAACAAGTAACGACAAAGTATCAATACAATTTTGTACATGCTGGTATTTTTACCCGTTCACAAGGTTTGAAACGTGAAATTGAACGTGCTGCATTTAGCCAACCCGCACCTAAAGCTGGTATGTGGTCTGTAACTACAGCAAAACTACCAAATGAATTGGTTGTTGTGGCGGTTTCGAATGTAAAACACACTGCAATTGATCAAATGAATCCTGCAGAAGTGCAGCAATTAACTCAAATGTATCAAAAGTTCCGTGGTGAGCAATTGTTAGATGATTACTCTCGTTACTTAAAGAATCATGCAAAAATTAAATAATATTTGAACAATAAAAAAAGCGCTTCGGCGCTTTTTTTAGGTCTGTGATTATTGTATTCATTAACTTTCAGTGATTGATGCTGTTGATTATATATTTATTGAAAATAGCCTAAGCATTCCATAATTAACTTAAAGACTTAAAAAATTATCTAAAACGATTATTTTTGATTACGATACTGACTTGGACTAAGTTCAAATTGCTTTTTAAAAGCTTGGCTAAATGCAGTTTCTGAAGAATATCCAACTTGATGTGCGATTTGTTGAATAGAGAGTTGTCCTTGTTTCAATAATTGGCTCGCTAAGCGTAAACGATGTTGTTGCAGATATGCCAAAGGTGTTTCGCCAATAATTTGATTAAATAAATTGGCAAACTTAGATCTCGACATACAACAGGTTTCTGCCAAACTTTCAACTGTCCAGTTATGTTCAGGACGACTGTGGATGGCTGCTAAAGCATTAGACAACTCAGGATGAATCAAGGCATTGAGCCAATTATTTTGATGCTGCATTTGTTCAATATAATCACGCACACATTCGATCATCAGAATGCTAACGACATGATCCATAATTTTATTTTTTCCAGCCATACTGCGGCGTGTTTCAGCAGAAACAAAATATAAACCGATTCTGAGCCATTCAGGTGCATCATCACTCAAGGCATTTTGAAGATGTAAATATGGTGGGAGTGCATTAATCAACGGGCGAGCCATAATGGCATTCATTTGGCAACGAACCGATAAAATTAAAGTTTTTTGATTGTCTCCATTCAAACGACTGTGACCAAATTCAATCGCATCTTGACGAAGCCCATCAAATAACGGGGCAATATTTAAACTTTCAACCAGTTGTGTATTTGGATGATTTTTTACACTATGCGCGATCCCAGCAGGAATTAAAAACATATCGCCAGTATGCAGTTCAACCTGCATTTGAGGTGTGATTTCTAAATAAGCATCACCATACAACACAATATGTGCGATCACAGAATCCTGTGCAGGGCTTTGAAATGACCAATCACCTTGCGCTTGCAAATAAATATATTCTGAATGGTTGAGATGAATATCATCAAAAATTTTGCTGAGAGCATCCATAGGCTGATCAAAAAATTCCAAGTTTTAAATATTAAAAATAATTCACTGCATTAAAACATGTGCGCACAGGACAATCTCTAGGTTGAACGTGCCAAAGACTTTTTCATAGGTTTTTTGGACGCTTACAACTGTTTTTAGCACTGTATTTATTGAAATATATAGTGAATGAGAAAGATAGGGAAGATATAGTAATGAATGCTCCAGTCCAATTAACAGAACAACAACTGCAAGAGCTTCGACCAAAATCAGGTTTAGCACTCGATAAAAAACGTTATTTGTGGATGATTAGCCCAGCATTACCTGTGATTGGTATTGGGATTTTAGCGGGTTATCAATTTTCACCAAAACCATTAAAAAAAGTTTTTGCTTTAGGTGGGCCATTGGTTCTGCATGTGATTATCCCAACCATTGATAGTATTGTGGGTAAAGACAAAAATAATCCAACTGCGGAAGATGTGAAACTGCTTGAACAAGATCCGTATTATTCACGTTTAGTCAAAACATTTATTCCACTACAATACATTGCTAATGTTTATGCATGCTACTTAACCAGTCGTAAAACAACGTCATTACTGGATAAGGTTTTATTGGGTATTTCAATGGGCGCAATCAACGGGATTGCGATCAATACCGCTCATGAATTGAGTCATAAGTCGGCACGTATAGATCATATACTTTCGCATTTGGCATTGGTTCCATCAGGTTATAACCATTTCCGTATTGAACATCCGTATGGACACCATAAACGTGCTGCAACACCAGAAGATCCAGCTTCATCACAAATGGGGGAAACTTTTTATGAGTTTTTACCACGTACCGTGATTGGTTCATTTAAATCAGCCATTGAAATTGAGCGTAATCGTTTAAAACGTAAGGGTTTAGGTTTTTGGACGAAGGAAAATGAACTGTTACAAGGCTGGGCAATGACAGGTACATTCCATTCGACAATGGTGGGTTTGTTTGGCAAAGGGATTCTTCCTTATTTAGTTACGCAATCGGCTTATAGTATTGGTTTATTTGAAATTATTAACTATATCGAACACTATGGTTTGTTACGCCAAAAAGATGAAAATGGCAAATATGAACGCACCATGCCTGAGCATAGTTGGAATAATAACAATATCGTGACCAATTTATTCTTATATCAATTGCAACGCCATTCAGACCATCATGCTTATCCGACGCGTCCATTCCAAGCACTGCGTCACTTTGATGAAGCACCTGATTTACCAAGTGGTTATGCGAGTATGTTGTTGCCTGCAATGATTCCTGCATGGTGGTTTAAAATCATGGACAAACGTGTTTTTGAACATTACAAAGGTGATTTGAATAAAGCTAATATTTATCCAAAACGCCGAGCAAGTTTGTTTAAGAAGTTTGGTGTGATTGATAAACTACTTAATAAGTAGATTGTGAATTTTGTATGAAAGCCCTTTGAAGAGGGCTTTTTTTACGCCTTAATGTAAATTTAAGAGCATATCAAACCTCTTTCGTAAGTCATAAAATGTTCAAGTTTTAGATTCAAGACATATTCAAATGGATATCGGGAGTTCCTTCTCTTGCGCCATATATGGCTCAGGGAGAAGGCTAGGATGAGGGCTTTTAAATAAAAAACCTCACCCTCTTGCGAAACGATGCTTCTCCTTCTGAAAGGAGGGGGAATATTCAATATGTATTCAGATATTGCTGAAGCAAACTTTCGCAAAAAGTCTATTGTGTGATTCAATCGAGACTGAATGATATTCAAATACAAAGATTAGATGTTTAATTGTAAGATTTATACTATATTTATAAGCTTGAATTTATTTTAATAAAATTTAAATTTTTAGTCGGATGAATATATGAAGTGGGAAGAAATAGGCAAACAACCGTGTTCAATTGCGCGAACATTATCTGTTCTAGGCGATCGTTGGACGATGCTTATTCTACGCAATTCATTTATGGGAATCCGTCGTTTTGACGATTTTCAGGAGAATTTAGGCGTTACTCGGCATGTTTTGTCTGAGCGTTTAAAGCGTTTGGTTGAACAAGAAATTTTGGTAAAAGTTCCTTATGTCGATCGCCAAGAACGTTTTGAATATCGATTAACTGAAAAAGGATTAGATCTATATCCTATCTTATTGACCATGACCACTTGGGCAGATAAATGGATGGATGAAGGTTTAGGTGCACCTGTTGTGTATGAACATAAAAGTTGTGGGCATCAATTTACACCTACACTGATATGTTCAGAGTGCAAAGAAGTGATTAGCGCACGACAAGTGAAACCGATGATGACAACTGCCTTTTATCAGTATTTAGAAAAGAATAAGTTGGCTTGATCAACACTTACTGATGTTATCGCTGATATTTTTCGATATTTAATTTGTTTGAATAATTGTTAAAAAATGTGATAAAGCTTTCCATTATTTTTTCTTAATATAGAATTAATGAAAAATACATAATATTAAAAAATATATGGAAATAATTTCTAAAATATTGGATCAACTTGGACTTACCGCCCAAAAACGTGCCATTCATATCCAATTCACAAATACAGACTTAAACCAACACGTCTACTTACAACGCATTGATGGACAACATGCCATTAACCAAGGTGTGTCCGCTGAACTGATTTGCCTATCAACAACAGCCACCATTCCATTAAAACAATTCATTGGTACACAAGTTGCCATCGACCAAGTGACTGATCAAGGACAACTATTCCGTACTACAGGCATCATTACCGAAGCAGCCCAAGGGCAAAGTGACGGTTCACTAACCATTTACAAACTCAAACTCCAAGATGCTACCTCACTGTGGCATAAGCGCCGTAACAGCCGTGTATTCATGAACAAATCGGCAGTTGAAGTCATCGAAACCATCTTTAAAGAATGGCAAGACAAAAGCCCACTATTCGCAACAAGCTTAACTTTAGACAAAAGTGGACTCAAAAAAGACTACGACATCCGTCCATTCATCATGCAAAGCAACGAAAGCGACTACGACTTTCTCACTCGCCTCATGCGCAGCGAAGGCATCAACTGGCTGATCGACGAAGCACAACTGCAAGTACCCAATTCAGCAACACAAATCCAAGCACAAAAACTACGCTTGATTGATGACAATAGCCAATACAAAGCCCTAGATCGAAGAAACATCCGTTACCACCGAAGCAGTGCTACAGAAAAACAAGACAGCATCACCAGTTTTATCGGACAACGACGCATTCAACCGACAGCAGTCCATGTACAGCGTTGGCAAGCTGATGTCCTTGAACAAGAAGAAGGTGCAGGCAGTGTTCAAAGTAAGCACCAACACAGCAACAACCAAGACAATGCCAGTTTAGGCTTAGAACAAGCATGGCACATCAGCCCTGCATGGATGCAAGACCTCAAAGGCGAAGACCAAGCCACCGCATCTAACAATAGCCAAATCGAAAAGCTTAACCAAAACCTCAGTGACTATTACAACAGTCAATCTAAACAATTCATTGCTAACTCAACGGTACGCGATGCACAAGTGGGTTATTGGTTTAAATTCACTGAACATCCAGAGATCGATCAACACAGTGGTTCAGACCAAGAATTCCTAATTACTGAAAAAAACTACTACAACCAAAACAACTTGCCTAAAGATCTCACTGAACAGATCAATAAACTACTACAAGAAAGCAATTGGGCAATACAAAACCAAAAAAACGATGAACGCCAAGCCAACAGCCTAACAATACAACGCCGTAACATCACAACAGTTCCAGAATACAACCCACTCCAACATCGACCAAGCACCCATCCACAACGCGCCAAAGTCGTTGGACCGAGTGGCGAAGAAATCCATGTCGATGAATGGGGACGCATTAAAGTACGCTTTCTGTTCACCCGCACAGAAGATCACGGACACGATGGTGGTGCAGGAACAAATGACAACGATACTGACTCCGCATGGGTAGATGTGCTCACCCCATGGGCAGGCGAAGGCTACGGAGCAAGATTCCTACCCCGTATCGGTGAAATTGTTGTTATCGACTTCTTTGATGGCAACATCGACCGACCATTTGTGGTTGGGCGAATCCACGAAGCACAACGCAGCCCAACCCAATTCGACAAAAAAGGACAACTGCCTGACACTAAAAAACTCGCAGGTATCCGTTCCAAAGAATACCAAGGCGAAGGCTTTGGACAACTGCGCTTTGATGACACCACAGGACAAATATCAACACAACTGCAAAACAGTCATGGTACAAGTCAACTCAACCTCGGAAACCTCAGTCATCCCAAGGACAAGGACAGCAGTGATGGACGAGGCGAAGGTTTTGAGCTGAGAACCGACCAATGGGGCGCAGTACGCGCAGGGCAAGGCTTACTCCTTTCCACCTATAAACAAGACCAAGCCAGTGACACACACCTAGAAGCCAAAGAAGCCAAACAACAACTTGAAAACTCCCTCAACAACTCCAAAGCTTTAAGTGAAGTTGCCAAGAATCAAAAGACCGATCCATTGGAAATATTAGAAAACTTAAAGCAATTCCTTGATCAAATTGAAAAAGGTGAAAAAGACAAAGCCGACGCTTTTAAATCAGCCTTAATGGTACTTGCAGCACCAAACTCGATTGCTATAGCAAGTAATGAAGATATTCATATCTCAGCGGATAAGCAGATCAGTCAGAGTGCTGGGGAAAGTATCAATATCTCTACACAGAAATCATTGATTGGTCATGCGAGTTCTAAGATCAGTTTATTTGCAGCCCAAGAAGGTGCTCGGCTTTTTGCTGGGAAAGGTAAAGTTGAGATTCAAGCACAGGGTGATGGTGCAGATTTGATCGCACGTAAAGGGATTCAAATTATTTCTACTGAGGATGTGATTGAGTTTAAGAGCCCAAAGGAAATTACACTTACAGCTGGTGGTTCACAACTGAAAATTAATGGTTCAGGTGTGTTTGTGACAACGGGTGCTATGTTTGAAGTGAAAGCGGGGCAGCATTTGTTTAAGCCTGGACAATCAATAAATGTAAATTTACCATTTACACCAGAAAGTGGAATATATAGTAGACGATTTGATTTTATAAATTTATTTAATGCTGAAGATGAAAAAATCCAATATAAAATTATAAATAAGACTAAAAAAACAGAAAGTATAGGATGGTTAGATAAAGACTATAGAACAGCTAGATTTTATAGTATGGATAGGGATGATATTGAATTAATTCTATATAATAATAAAAATGAAAATAATAAATTAAAATTGTACGAAAAAAAAATTAGTTTAAATCAGATGTCTGAGGAGTGTATATGTTATGCAGATGAAGGTGAGCATCTTTGTGATGATGTTGAGAATAAAGAACACACGGGATTGGATTGTGATGAAGAATTGGAAAAAGACTTTATAGGTTTTGGAAAATGAATAAAATTATTATTATATTAGCTTTGCTATATGATCCTAGACAAAATAATGGACAGCACGTCCCTCTAAAGATAACGTAACTTTAATCTTTGGAGATTCAAGAAATGGCTAAACGTTTTAGTCCCGAATTTAAACAGCAAGCGATTGATTATGCACTTTCAAACTCACACGAGTCTGTAGCTGCAATCGCCCAGAAATTAGGTGTGGGTTATTCAACATTAGATAAATGGATTCGTGAAACCAATCCGGCAGGTTCAAGCAAACGTCAACTTTCACCAGAACAACAGCGGATCGTGGAATTAGAGAAAGAAGTCAAACAGCTCAAGGAAGCCAATGACATCTTAAAAAAAGCGCATGTGTACTTTCTAACAGATCATGCCAAGAAAAGTACACGGTAATTCAAGATCTAGATATGAATGAAGTCACCGTATCTTCTGCCTGTAAATACCTAGGTGTCAGCACTTCAGGCTATTATGCCTGGCGAAAACGTCAAGCCAATACGGCACAGAAATATAATGACTTAAAAGCCGTATATTGGCAGCATCATGCACGATTGGGTGCACCTTCATTAGTACATGACATGCATGATTTAGGTTACAACATGAGCGAACGTACTATTGGAAGGATGCTAAAAAAGCTTGGTTTACGTAGCAGGATTGCGCGTAAATACAAGCATACGACTGATTCAACCCATCGTTTGCCTACAGCACCCAACTTGTTGGATCGCCAATTTACAGTTACTCAGCCTAATAAAGTCTGGACAACAGACATTACCTATATCCGCACTAAAGAAGGTTGGTTGTATTTATGTGTGATGCTAGATTTATTTAGCCGTCGTATCGTGGGGTGGCAAACCAGCCATCGAATAGACCGCCAGTTGGTGTGTGATACGTTTAACTATGCAATGGCTCGTCAGGGTTATCCAACTGGTGTTATGGTTCATTCGGACCAAGGCTCACAGTACTGTAGTCGTGATTTTAGAGCGCTGTTACTGAAAAATGATTGTACTCAGAGTATGTCTAGACGTGGAAACTGTTGGGATAATGCAGTGACTGAAAGCTTCTTTCATACATTAAAAGGTCATGTGGTACATGGCAGTGTGTTTTCGACTCGAAAAGAGGCGAATGCGGTCTTGTTTGATTATATTGAGATTTATTACAATCGGGTCAGAAGGCATTCTGCAAACGGCTGGTTAAGTCCAGAAGCCTTTGAACAGAAATATTTCAAGAATTTAGAGGGATCGATTGTCCACGATACTGTCTAGGATCAATATAGTGGGTATGTTTTTTCAAAGGATATTGTTGGAAAATATGATTATAACTGGATAGAAAGTGATTTGTGTGATAATAAATTTGAAATAAAATATACTGAAAATTATAAAAAAGCACGATCTATTAAAAAAAAAATTGGGGTTTTTAGATTATTCCAGAAATTGGGTATATAACAATGATTATTGTTTAATAGTGGAAAGTAATAATAAAAAATATGTTGTACGGCGTCTATTAGATAATTCTGACACATCAGCACTTTATATTATATTTTCAACTGATAACGCATATGGAGTATATGGGAGATATCTTGAAGGAGTATGGGGTGTTGATAAGGCTTTTTATAAAAAGGTAGATATTGAATTAATGGAAATTCTTGATTTTTATTTATTAAAAAATAGTTGGATGAAATAATGAGTAATGTTGCTCCCGTATTTGGTAAAAAATTTGAAAGTAATCGATTTGGATTCATCTGTGCATTATCAAGAAAAGAAAGTCATAGTGATTTAACTAAGGATGATTCATTTTATGAACCTTGGACTAGCAGAGAAAACAACGATGGAACGGATAATAGGGCGGCTAGAACAAGTAAGAATCAATTCAATTATATGGGATTGTTCCAATTTGGAAATGCAGCGTTAAAAACAATTGGATATAAAGATGATCAAGATAAGTGGACAGGTTTAGATGGTGCTTATACAGAAAGTGACTTTTTATCATCAAGAAGTATTCAAATTAAGGCTGTAAATAGGTTAATTGATAAAACATGTAAATTATTACGCAATAATAATATAAATGAATATTATGGAAAAATTATAAATAGAATAGAAGTTACAGAATCGGGTGCAATTGCTGCATGTCATTTATTGGGGTTGGGAGGTTTAGCTGCATTTTTAAATGTTGATAAATTGAAATATAATAAGAAAGGTGAGTTACATAAGCAGTATGATGGTAATAATATTCATGTTTCTGAATATTTGAAACTATTTAACTACTATGATTTAGAGTCATGTTGTCCAAGGAAGATATATGTAAGTTTTTATAAAGGAAGGGCTTTGTTGCACAAAGCTATTCTTGAGGGCTTCTTTAGCAATATAATTTCCAGATGAAGAAGCCTGCACCTAAAACTTACCGTACAACCAATTGGTCCTCGTATAACCAAGCTTTAATCAAGCGAGGAAATATTTCAATCTGGTTTGATCCTAAGACGCAATGGTATGCACAACCACAAGGCAAGCAAGGACGAAATCAAACTTATTCCGATACAGCGATTCAATGCTGTTTAATGATCAAATCTCTATTCCGTCTTTCTTTACGTATGGTTACTGGCTTTGTTCAAAGCCTGATTAAACTCTGTGGCTTGAATTGGACAGCACCAGATTACTCCACCCTTTGTAGACGACAAAAGCATATTGATATTGCGATAAGCTATCAGAAAAGTCATGATGGGTTACACCTACTTGTCGACTCTACGGGTTTAAAGTTTTTAGGTGAAGGCGAATGGAAGCGTAAAAAACATCAGCCTGAATACCGTCGGCAATGGCGTAAACTGCATATTGGTATAGATGCTGAAACACTGCAAATACGTGCCGTTCAGCTTACTACAAATAATGTCAGTGATTCACAAGTACTAGGTGATTTACTGGATCAAATTCCACTAGATGAGCGAATAGATTCTGTCTATACCGATGGCGCGTACGACACGAAGTGCTGCAGAAAAGTGATTTCAGATCGTCAAGCACATGCAGTAATTCCACCCAGAAAGAATGCCAAGCCCTGGAAAGATTCTAAAATAAGTTCAATAGAACGAAATGAGTTACTTCAAACGGTTAAACATTTAGGCAGAACCCTATGGAAAAAATGGTCGGGTTATCACCGTCGTAGTTTGGTGGAAACCAAGATGCATTGCATCAAATTATTAGGAGATAAGCTGACGGCAAGACATTTTCAAAGTCAGGTCAATGAAATTCATGCGCGTGTGGCAGTTCTGAATAGATTTACGGAATTAGGTAGACCTCACACCCAAGTTGTCACTTAAATTTGAATGGATTGGGGAAAACTCAGCTTTTGAATGTTTATGCAACAAAGCCTAAAGGAAGTATCCCTGTTGTTGGTGAAAAAGTAGTTGTAAAATCAAAATACAATGGAAAATTGATTAATGAAGAAATGAAAGTCGAGTATTTTACGGACTCGAATGGTTTGTTGCCAGTAATAATACGCCATCCTGGAGCAAAAATAAATATTAGTATTGGAGATATTGAGTGCGAAGAGATAATTCAAGATAAGGATAATATACAAAAATGTACTTTCAAAATGGATGAGAATTTTAAAATACAAGAAAAATTAGAAAGTGATAATAAGCCAGAGAAAAAAGATGTAGTTAATAAGACTCCTCAAGAGAATAGAGGTGGGGATGAGTTAAAAGATAATCACGTGCTAACAAAAATTGTAAATTTCAATATTAAGATTGTTGATCCGGATAGTAATAATGGAATTCCTAATTTAAAATATTTTATTGTTTATAAAGGAAAAGCGAAAGCACATTTAACTGATAAATTAGGTTTAGATAAAAATATTAAAGCTGAGGAGGGCCAAGATTTAGAATTTAATATGAGAGGCCATGATGATGAGTTGCAACCTTTTTCTCATTTTAAGGTTTCAGCATCAATGGAAGGTCAAACAATTACAATTAAACTCCCTGTACATTCCTTTAAATTAAAAATGATTCATATAAATACTGGATCTCCAGTGGTAGGTTTAAAATTTCAAATTGAATATAGAGATGGAATTGAAACACGTATATCAGATAAGAAAGGACTTATAGACGTTAGAATGTTGACAGGATTTGTATATAGGCTTGTTGCAGGAGATTTAAAGGGGAAATTTGTCAGATGTGTAAAAAGTACTCATGAACAAGTGTTTGAAGTAAGTGATAATTATATTAAGTATAGTGATAAATTGATTAATTCTTCCCTAAAAAAAATAGACAATAAAAAAGATAATTCAAATAAAAATCAAGAAGCATCTATTTTTAAAGTTGATTTAAATGCAATTGGGAAAATCTTTGAAAAACAAGTTAATGTATATAAACCAGAAATTAAAGACACACATACAGAAATGAATGGGAAACCGCTAACTGTAATTGGTGGTACTACGAAATCGAGTGATACTGTAAATTATATTATTTATCCAGATGGTTCGATATCCAGAGAGAACGGAAGTGCATTAGGATATGCAGCATTTTATTTTGTTATAGATGACACCCCTGAATTAATTGGTAAGAGTAAAATTTATGTGGCTGATACATGGGAAAAGAAAGGGGTTAAAGGCAAAGGAAAATCTTATCTAGTAAGCATTCGTGAAATTTTTGGGGATAATGCTATAAAATACAAGGCACGTTGGACAAAATCCTTGAGTAAGGTAAATATTGATATATATAATGATACAACTCAGCAATTGAGATTTTGGATGTCAATGAATGCTTTTGCTGCTTATATAGGTGCTGTTTGTGTAACTGGAGGAATTTCTCGCTATAGTGGGTTTAGCACGGTAGATGGGGGGCCTGGAGATAGTAAAGAGCATATAAATGGTAATGTGGGTGACTTAGGTTATATTAGAACTGATCTTAGAAATGATTTAGGGAATAAATTCCCAGACCCTACTTATGATCATGATGCGACTTTAAAGTTTGTGAATGCATTAATTAAATTTGGTTGGGGTAAAACAAAAGAAATGTATAGTGAGTATTATCCTACTAAATTAACGAAGCGTTATGATTTGAAAACTAATTATATTTTACCAAATTGTAAAAATATGACCGTTCCTCGGCATAATAATCATTTACATGTTAAAGGATTGGATTATGAATTTAAGTCGGATACTTAATTTGATTTTTATTACTTGTTTTGTTAGTGGTTGTAATAAAATTTATTATAATGAATTTAATAAAAATATTTCACAAGTGGTTAATAACAAAAGTTATATTCTTAATCAAGTGAATGATTTATCAGATTATACTAGGATAGATGATGTCAATAATTGTAAAATTTATGCATCAAATGGTTTGGATCAAGTTTTCTGGACGTTGAATAATAATCTTTTGATGATTCAAATAATGAATGAAGATAATTATACTAAAACTTCTGAGGGATTGAAAAATGGATTATCGGTAAAAGTTATCAATGACTTGTATTCAAAATTTTCTATAATAAAAGTAAAAAGTGAAGGTGCTGGAGATTCACAAAATAATTTTGTTTATAATATTAAGTTGCGTTCACATGAACTTTCAATTAATGTTGCTGATGATATCGTTAGTAGTTACGATTTTTCAATAAATGGTTTTACTACAAATTTATGTAATTAATCACAAACAATTCGCAGGTTTAGGAACTCCCGCCAAACGACTCAAATGGCGAGCAACTAAACCTGTATTAAATTTTTCTTGTAATACAGCATTATTAATCTCAGAACTTACCGTTTTCATCAAAAACTTAATTAACGGGCGAGTTGCGGGTGAGTGTCCAAACTGTGCGTAAAACTGGCGCACCGCTTGCAAAACTTCAAAATGCCAAGGTGTCAGTTGCAGATCTAAAGTGTTCGCCAGTTCTTGGGCAACACTTTCATCCCAAATCGTATAATCAACCAAATGACCATCTTGGTCTAATTCAAAACTCATAAATAATCCGATACAACCGAAAGATAAAAAAGTGCCAGTTAGTTAGCTATTTTAAACTCATACAACGCGTAAAGTCTAAAACAAAGTCTGCAAAATGATCATATGAAATCAATTTAATCTGACTTGGGAGTGATTCAGACAAAATTTCTGCATCATTTTCCAAAACATAAAGATTCTGTTTGCTTTGTAGGCGGACATCATGGGCAAAAAGAACAGCATCACCAGTGAGGACAATATGATCATTGATACTATGAATCTGTTCTAACTGATCCAAAACCTGATCTGTATGAGCATAATCAGATTGAATTAAAAAAAGTGTCTGTGTTGTCATATTAGGCGACCTATTCAATACTAAAAAATCAGAAAATTAAATTTACCAATACAACACATGATCAAAAGATTGGATCAACTCAGCATTCAAATCCACAAACTCAATTTCCTGTTGTGATTGTGTAACAAAGCACGATTTTTTATTCACATTTTCTACTAAAATTGGAGTTAAATCATAGAATTCGAAACTATCAACCATATTTGAAGCCAACTTAAAAGCTTGCTGAAGACCATTAAAGTTCAGTTCAGATTTTAACAGGCTTAATCCAGCATCTTTAAGTAAAACTTTGATTTCACATCCAAAAGTGGCGAGTACCATCGTCGCAGATAGACTTTCATGAACATTTAAGCTATTCAAATTCGCTTGGGTTAAAACAACAAGTACAGTATTCACACAAATTACCTTTTAAATGCAACAGTCTAATGGAATTATCCACTTAGAATTGAATGAGACGCTCTGTAGATTGGACTGCATCTGCAAGTTCACCTAATCCTACAAGTTCAAAGCCATCAGCTAGATTATGGGTTTGAATTTGATGACGTTTAGCATTCTCTTGATCTGTAATTCCCCGCGTAAGCGCAGCACTCACACAGACAGGAAGTCGGATTGCGAGTTTTTGCCATTCTACAGACAAATTACGTTGATCATCAGGAACCCACTGCAAGCTGTTCGCCACTTGCACCGCATCCTGATAGAAAAAAACACGAAAGGTTTGATTCTTTGCTTTTAAAGCTTGCGCCAAACCCAAAGCATGCCATGCATGAATTGACGTTGGTGCAGCCGTGATTAGTAATAGAGTACTCATTTAGTTTGATTCACGTAGAGGATCAGAGAATGGAGCGTTTCTAACATCCAGACTGGGTAATTTTCAAATTTGAGATTTTCGAACCCGATAACTTTCGAAATTGATCATCATAGGTAGTATAAATGATTTTAGTGACTGGTGGTTTAGGCTTTATAGGCTCGCATGTGGTTTTAAGTTTGCTGGCTCAGGGGCAAGAGGTTGTTATTGTAGATAATCTCGCCAATGCAAATCTACAGTCATTGGAACGACTTGAATTTATTTCACGAATGTACATTCCATTCGTAAAAATTGATATTCGCAATACACCTGCTTTAAATAAAGTATTTGAACAATATTCAATCGATGCGGTTGTTCATTGTGCAGGTTTTAAATCTGTTGAAGAGTCAAACTTAAAACCGCTTGAATATTATAACGATAATCTCAGTTGTATCATGAGTTTATTGCGAGCTATGCAACGAACAGGTGTACGCAAATTTATTCACATTTCCAGTTTAATGGTCTATGGTCAGTCCAGTTTGTATTTAAATGAACAAACGGAAATTAATTATTCATATCCAAATCCTTATATAAAATCACAACAAATGATTGAAGAAATCATTCGAGATACGTTTAAAACCGATCAAGAATGGAAAATGGCAATTTTGCGAGTTGCCAATGTGGGCGGTGCTTTTGAACACGGTGTATTAGGTGAATTTGTGGTGCCTTTGCCTAAAAATGTGTTGCCTGTGTTATTACAAGTTGCTGCACAACAGCGTGACTTAATCGAGCTACAACGTTTTGCCAATACCAAAGATCAAACCGTGGAACGTAGTTTTGTACATGTATTAGATGTGTGTGAAGCTGTGACATCGAGTCTGCATTGGTTAAATGAACAAGATAATATATTGGAAAGTTTTGATATTGCAGGAACAGTCGCATCAATCCAAGAATTGACGCAAAGTGTTGAAGAAGTCACCCAGTCTAAGATTCATCATATTGATGCGACTTACAAAATCAATGAATTAGAACAAGTGGCATCAACCAGTGAGAAGGCATTTAAAGTTTTAAATTGGAAAGCGCAACGTTCAATTAAACAATTGATTGAGGATGAATGGCGTTTTTATCAAAACACGTTAAATAATCGCTAAATGTGCAACAGATGATATTTTATTGAAAATAATTATCATTTACATTTTCTGCCGATTTGTTTAGCATGAATTGATCAAGGCTAAAGTACGAATGTCTGTTTGTATTCAAAATAATGTATCAAGCTAATCTGTGCATTATTTTTTCAAGACAGTACCACGATGGTAACCAAGCTTTTCTTGAAACTAAAACATGGATAAATAAGAGGTTGAAAATGCAAACACGTATTGAACATGACACCATGGGCGATGTAGAAGTTCCAAGTGAGGCATTGTGGGGCGCGCAGACTCAACGTAGTGTACAGAATTTCAAGATCGGCACAGAACACATGCCACGTCCGATGATTCGTGCGATGGGTTTAGTGAAAAAAGCTGCTGCAATCACCAATGCTGAACTCAATCAGATTCCTCAAGATTTATCTCAATACATTGTAGATGCTGCCGATGAAGTGATCTCAGGAAAATGGGATTCACAATTTCCTTTAGTGGTTTGGCAAACAGGTTCAGGTACGCAAAGTAATATGAACTGTAATGAGGTGATCGCCAATATTGCCAATCAAAAACTAGGTAATCCTTTAGGTTCACAAAAACCTGTTCATCCAAATGATCATGTCAATCGTGCGCAATCAACCAATGATTCATTTCCTACAGCAATTCATGTTGCTACAGCGATTCAGATCAATGAATTACTCATTCCGGCAGTAGAACGACTGCGTGACACTTTGCAGCGTAAGTCTGAAGAATTTAATGATATTGTCAAAATTGGGCGTACCCATTTACAAGATGCAACGCCATTAACGCTAGGGCAAGAATTTAGTGGTTATGTGGCACAACTTGACCATGGATTAAAGCGCTTAAAGCAAGCACTGGTCTGGATTTATGAGTTGCCATTAGGTGGGACAGCTGTGGGAACTGGGTTAAATGCGCATCCTGATTATGCTGAAAAAGCGGCTGAACAATTGGCAAACTTGACAGGCTTACCATTCATTACCAATCCAAATAAATTTGAAGCGCTTGCTGGTCGTGACGCTGTGGTCTTTGCATCAGGTGCATTAAAAACGCTTGCTGCAAGTCTGAATAAAATCGCCAATGATGTGCGTTGGTTAGCGAGTGGTCCACGTTGCGGTTTAGGTGAATTGCTTATTCCAGAAAATGAACCAGGTTCAAGTATCATGCCAGGTAAAGTCAACCCAACCCAATGCGAAGCGATGACCATGGTGGTTGCACAAGTAATGGGCAATGATACGACCATTAATATTGCTGGGGCCTCTGGAAATTTTGAACTAAATGTATTCATGCCTGTGATGGCTTATAACATTGTTCAATCGATTCAATTGCTTGGTGATGCATGTAATAGCTTTGATGAGCATTGTGCTGTAGGGATTGAACCAAATCGTGAGAAAATTGATTATTTCTTACATAACTCATTGATGCTCGTGACGGCTTTAAATCCTGTGATTGGCTATGAAAATGCAGCGAAGGTTGCAAAAACAGCTTATAAACAAGGTAAAACTTTAAAAGAAGTGGCGGTCGAGTTGGGTTTTGTCACTCCTGAGCAATTTGATGAAGTGGTACAACCTGAAAAAATGGTTCATCCAAATGTGAAATAATCATTCAGTTGCATAATTGATTGTATTTTTACTCTTATGCATATCTGTCTTGTATGTAGTGGAAATCATATATGCGTAGATAGTGTTAGAGTAAAGTTGTATAAAATTAAAGCTCACATGAGTGGGCTTTCATTTTAGAGTGGTTAGAATGTGAAAATAATAATTATATTTTTTTCGTGTTCTAAATTGTATGCTGATTTAAACTGCCAACAAAATGATTGACAATATTTTCAAATAAAATACTGTCTTTTTAAGACGTCATGTAGATATATTTCAAACATGACATATAACTATCCAACAATTTGAACGGATTGCTTATTTGATCACTCAAAATAGAGTTTAAGCAGATTTAAAGCAATGAAGTAGAGCGCTTGGACATCTTTTTTATTGGTCGTTAAGAAATGATACTTTATCATTACGTTTTCAAAGTAAAGCTTCGTACAAAATTTTAAGTCAAATGATTCATTCTATTAAAAGCAATCTCCCCATTATTATTCTATTTTTGATCGTTGTTGGTGGTTTCGCCTATCCATTTTATTCTGGAGAGTGGTTCGTTGCGAATCGGTTGTCTGATATTGACACGAAGTGTTATGGCGTGGATGTTCCAGAAAGGATTCCCTATAACAAGGCAATTTTGTTTTGTTCCTGTGTGCATGCTAATGGACATGTCAGTAAAGAGGAAAATTATAAATATTGTGAAAGAAAATTTGTTGAATAGAACTTTGCTAAATAGCGCATTATTTAATGTGATTTTCTAAATGGTTTTAAAATTGACTTACATTGCCTCAAAGATAGATCTTAGCCCTAAGAATTATTTAAAAAGCACATACATCCGCGTTTTAAATGTAGAATGTATCGAAGTCATTCCATTTGAAATGATCTCCAATCTTAAACGCATCAAATCTAACCATTAACAATCTTGGTGAGAACCTTTGCATTGAATTCACTGTCATAGTTGATAAAATGCATTTTTAATTTTGTTAATGTTTTAAACTCACTTTGTATGTGTTTTGCAAGGTGGTAATTAATCATTAAAATACAGCTAGTTATCAAAGGTTATATTAATGCTCTCTATATATTTAACGGATGTTCAGGAAAATGTTCAATTCAAAGATTATCCAGGTGAGCATCCTGTTAAATTTATTTTAAATTTCAAAAAAATATTTCCAAGTATGATGGAGCTTCTATTGCCTGTACTTCCAGAAGATGAAGATTTAGATAAAATGACTTGGGAATCGACAACTGAAGATTTTGAAACCTTTAAGAAGTTTTTAACGGGTTGGGGTGTGATTGAACTACGCTTACAAGCCATTAGCCAATATAAAAATAAGAATTTTGCAGATCAATTGCTTAAGCAAGCGCAGGCAAAACGCAAGGAGTTTGCTAAAAAGCAACAGCAGTTATTGACAGTAGAGCTGGATTATTTATTGATGCATGAAACGCATGCTTTGATTGATGCCGAACTTGTTGAATTAGGTGAAAAATTTTATTTACCGACGTTGCGAGATCTTTGGAAAAATACAGTTTCAGCAAAAGTATTGAATGCAAATTTTTGATTATTACTTAGATTAAAATTAGGGGCTTTTGCCCCTTTTTATTTCTAAATGAAAATAGTCGTGGAGTATTTGTTGTTATATTTATAACTTATGAAAAGTAAAAAAATGTTGTCGATTGGAATCTAAAAATTACACAGTTTTAACGTAAATATCATAAAAGTCGTGACATTCCATGTTTAAATGATAAAAAGTTATATCAGTCACGTATTTAAAAGTGGAGTTAAAATGTCAAAAGACTTTAATGATTTAATTAAAAATCGTCGTTCTATTTATGCCATTGGTAAAAATGTAAAGTTTAGTGCAGATGAAGTCGCAGAACTCATTCAAACCACAGTTGCCAATAGTCCTTCAGCTTTTAACTCACAAACTTCACGTGTGGTGATTTTGTTTAATCAAGAGCATCAAAAATATTGGGATATTGTTAAAGAAGTGCTTAAACCATTTGCACCGAATGAAGAAGCTGCTGCAGCGACTAATGCTAAAATTGATAGTTTTGCAGCAGGTTTTGGAACAGCGTTGTTCTTTGAAGATCAAGATGTGGTGAAAACCTTGCAGGATCAATTCCCAGGTTATGCAG
This sequence comes from Acinetobacter wuhouensis, assembly GCF_001696605.3. Taxonomy (NCBI): domain Bacteria; kingdom Pseudomonadati; phylum Pseudomonadota; class Gammaproteobacteria; order Moraxellales; family Moraxellaceae; genus Acinetobacter; species Acinetobacter wuhouensis. The sequence goes on from NZ_CP031716.1 coordinate 1,905,486, forward strand.
ACAATTTTCCTATTTGGTCAGAGCAGTCTACAGGGATTGCACAATTTGCAGTGTGGACGGCATTAGCAGAGCAAGGCATTGGCGCGTCATTGCAACATTACAATCCGCTTGTTGATGAAAAAGTTGAGGCACAGTGGAATCTACCTGCAAACTGGAAACTTCGTGCACAATTGGTCTTTGGTTCAATCGAAGCATCAGCTGGTGAAAAAGAATATATGGATCGTGCGCAACGTTTCCGTGTGTTTAAATAATTTATTCAAAAGAATTAAATCATAATCTCAAAAAAGTTTATAAAAAGTAGATATTCGTATCTACTTTTTTTTGTTTTAACACCTTAGGTTATGATCATTTAATTTAAAAAAGTATTAATTAGAATATCTATGTAATATTTTCTGATGTATCGGTTTTTCCCGAGGATATATCTAAGGTTTTTCAATGAAATACTTAAATTATTAAGTCTGTCTTTTTAATTATGTTCAGAATTGCTGTATTGAATAAGCATTTAAATTTCTCAATTATATGGATGAAACTTAAATTGGTTTAAATTTATTCAATAAGAAATATCAATGCTCACAAGTAGTTGGCTTATGAGCATTGCTAATGATAAAAGTTTTTATTAGAAGCATTTTTTATTAAAAATAATTTGAAAAGATCTGAAAAACTAAGCAATTTTCCTGTGAGTTTTTGCAGCTGATTTGCCATGTAAAATGTAATGAATCACGATGCAGATTAATGTCGCAATTGCGCTATACAGATACAATTCTGCGTAATTGATATAGTCCAGTGTTAAACCAATAAAATAAGGTCCAAAACCTAAACCTGCATCTAAAAAGATAAAGAATGTAGAGGTTGCAAAGCTCATTCTTTCCAGTGAAGCACTTTTAACAGCAACGGTTTGGCAGACCGATTGGATATTGCCATAATTATAAATGCGGGATAGATAATGATATTTTCACCTTTACGATCCAGTAATGGACCTGTAAATGGGCGAGAAATCAGAATGGCGATGGCATACATTAAAAAGAAAAATGATGCAGCAGTAATCAGATCTAACTCTTTGGCATAGAAATTAATGAATGAAAGCACGCCTGAATAACTGATAGACGCCAAGAACATAATCAATGAAATAGGAATGGCTTTGGTTTCGACAAATTGTGAAAGCCAATTATGCTGTATCTGGTTGGATTCGATTTGTAACTCAGTCGAATTCACTTTTGTACTGTTTGTTTTTGCGCTTTGCGGAAGATCAGGCACTTGGATCAGAAATGCCGTGATCAGACAGCTTATTGCGATTAAGCTAGAAACAATAAAAATTGCATGATAGCCAATATGTAACATCATCCAAATAGCGAGAAAAGGTCCGATGGCTGTACCTAAAGTGCTACTCATACTGTAATAGCCAATCCCTTCACCACGGCGACTTGCAGGAATAATTTGCGCAATAATCGTGCCGAGTACAGTCGATGCCATACCCATCATAAAGCCATGCATAAAACGTACAAATAACAGCATTCCCACTTCAAATTTGATGAAGTACATGGCTGAGAATATGAGAAAGCCCAATAAAGCCGCGACTAAGGTATTTTTACGTCCAAAGCGTTCAAGAATATTTCCCACCAAGAGTCGTCCAACCAATGTCCCGACAATAAACAAACCCGATACTAAGCCTGCTTGTGCGGTCGAAACATGCAATTCAGCAACTGCATAGCCAACGATGACCACAACCAACAAATAAAAAGTCAGGACGAGTTGAAAATTGATTGCGCTGACGAGGATAAAGTTTTTCGTCCACAAAGGGGCTTGTAACGATGGGGTATTCATAATAAGTACGGCTTATTGACCAGATTGATGAGATTGCAACTGCTGCATAATTTGTTCGAGAAGATGTTGAGCTTGTTCAACTTCTTCCTTGTGGAAAGGTTTTAAAATCAGTTGTTCAAACTGCTGAATTTGAACATAGCATTGCTGATAAATGTCTTGACCATGAGATGAAAGTTTCAACATTTTCATGCGTTTATCTTCAGTTTTGATGTGCTCGAAAATTTGCATTTGAGTCAAAATTTTGACGCGCTTTGCAATCGAAGGTTTTGAAATATTGAGATATTCAGCCAAATCAATAGATGTGCAATGCTGTTTTAAATTCAGAACGAACATTACTTGCCAAAGTGAATAATTCAGCTCAAAAGGTACAAGTAGGGTATTTACTTCATCATTGAACATACGAGTGCAACGAAGCATGGTTGAACGGAATGTGTAGGGATAGGTCATAGTTTGATTAACGGCTTAAATAAATGGTTAACTAGGGTAACTAAATGAAACTATACGCCGAGTGGATTAAACTTTCAAGTTCATTGCAAATGGAAAAAATTGATTTTTGTTCGGCTTAAATAAATAAATTTCTTAATGAATAAAAGAGAAAAGTATTGCTAAAAAAATGCTAAAGATGCTTTGAATTAAATTTTAAATAGACTATAGTAAAGATTGAAAAGTCGAGTAATACGCTTGGTTTTTATTCTATTGATTATTTAATCTTGTTAAATATTTCTATAGTAACCAAAGCAAAAGCTTTTTATCTCTCTCCCAATATGAGCAATGCATGTGCTAAGACGTAGTGGTCTGTTGCTGGCTTTTGCAACAGTATTTTTACAGCTTGCGGTATTCTTACAACCGCTATTACCAGAGCAATATCAAATTGCTCCGGTCTGTGAGGACATTACTCAGTCTTTATTGCGTCCGTCTCATTCGCATAATTTACACTCAGAATCTCAAGACTTCTCTCATCATCATTTACAAGATTTTTCAAAACAGCCTGAAAGCAGTTTTATTCATCACTATTTACATGCAGATCAAGATGAACAACACTCTACAACAGGGCACAATCATCATGACATGAATCATCAATGCCAATATTGTGTGGTCTATGGCAACTTAGTGATGCCACCTGAAGTTGGTGTACAAGAGATTCTGGTTCGTATTCAAGTCAAGTTAATGGCATTTGTTGAAGCCTTTCAACATGTCTATTTTCTATTACAGCGTTTATTCCTCATTCCTCAAGGGCGAGCCCCGCCTATGGTCTTTGCATAACACATTCCTTGGCCCAGCATATTTAAAGATTTAGTGCTTTAAAGTGTTTGGTTAGATTACGAATTCGTTTGTAGAGACAGATTATGTTTAATCAAAATTTCCTTAAATTCGAAGGAAAAAACCTTTGCATACTTTTTTTAGAATTGTTTAAAAAAACTGCAAAATTAAAGCAACAGACCTTATTAAACCTGCGGATATATACTGAACAAATACAGAAAAATTTGTTCATGTCTGAAAACAAAATTCAACTTTTCTTGATGAAAAAGGTGATGCCATGAGTTTAGGTTTTACTGCTTTAGAATTGGCACGCATTCAGTTTGCTTTCACTGTGTCTTTTCATATTATTTTCCCTGCAATTTCCATTGGTTTAGCGAGCTTTCTTGCTGTGTTGGAATGGCGTTGGCTAAAAACCAAAGACCCTGTATATCAAGACTTATTTAAGTTTTGGGTCAAAATTTTCGCCGTGGCTTTTGGTATGGGCGTGGTATCCGGTGTGGTGATGAGTTATCAGTTTGGTACCAATTGGAGTGAATTTTCCCGTGTTGCAGGTTCTGTGACAGGTCCATTGCTGACTTATGAAGTACTCAGTGCCTTTTTCTTAGAGGCAGGCTTCCTTGGTATCATGCTGTTTGGTTGGGGGCGTGTAGGACCTCGAGCGCATTTCTTTGCCACAGCCATGGTAGCAGTCGGAACCTGTATTTCCATGTTTTGGATTTTATCCTCTAACAGTTGGATGCAGACACCACAAGGCTTTAGCATTGAAAATGGCATCATCGTGCCTCAAGATTGGTTTGCAATCGTATTCAACCCATCATTTCCATATCGCTTAGCTCATATGGCTGCAGCAGCATTCCTTGTTTCAGCACTTTTAGTTGCATCAACAGCAGGTTGGCATTTGCTTAAAGGTCGCCGTGATGCTTTGGTGAAAAAGTCATTTTCCATGGCAATGTGGATGATTCTCATCCTTGCACCTTTACAAGTGATCATTGGTGATAATCACGGTTTGAATACTTTGAAACATCAACCTGCCAAATTGGCTGCCATTGAAGGGCATTGGGAAACCAATAAAGGCGAAGGTATGCCTTTATATTTATTTGGTATTCCTGATATGGAGGCAGAAGAAACAAAATATGCGATTGGTATTCCAAACTTGGGCAGCTTGATCATGACCCATAGTATGGATGGAGAGGTGAAAGGCTTAAAAGAATTTGCCAAAGAAGATCGTCCAAACTCATTGGTGGTGTTTTGGAGCTTCCGCATCATGGTCGGATTAGGCGTATTGATGATTCTCTTGGCACTATTTGCATTGGTATTACGCAAAGGTGGCAAGCTGTATGAAAATAAATGGTTACATCGTTTTGCCTTTGTGATGGGTCCATCAGGTTTCATTGCCTTACTTGCAGGTTGGTTTACCACTGAAGTTGGTCGTCAACCATGGGTGGTTTATGGCGTAATGCGTACTAAAGATGCCTTGTCGCCAGTATCTGCTGAACAAGTTGGTTTGACTTTGATTATTTTCGTGGTGGTGTACTGCGTGGTATTCGGAATCGGGATTTATTACATGCTGAAACTGATGCATAAAGGTCCTGAGTTTATCCATGCAAGCCCTGAGGGCATAGTCCATAGCGAAGAAGCGGTGATTCTTGCTTCTAAACGTCCACTCAGTACAGTGGAAGAAAGCCTAGATGTTGATGCAAATACTCAAAATAGCAATGAACAGGAGCGTAAATAATGATTGATTTATCTCTGATTTGGATTGTTATTATTGCCATTGGCGTATTTATCTACGTGGTGTTGGATGGTTTTGATTTGGGAATCGGGATTTTATTTCCATTCTTCAAAGATCAACACGAACGTGATGTGATGATGAATACTGTCGCACCTGTGTGGGATGGGAATGAAACGTGGATGGTACTTGGTGGTGCTGCATTATATGCGGCATTCCCAATGGTTTATGCCACTGTATTATCCGCTTTATATTTGCCGATTATTTTCATGGTTATCGCTTTAATCTTCCGTGGCGTGGCTTTTGAATTTCGCTTTAAAGCCAATCGCACCAAGCATTTGTGGGATAAAGCCTTTATTGGTGGTTCTATTCTTGCGAGTTTTTTCCAAGGCATGATCTTGGGTGCGTATATCCAAGGCATTAAAGTTGAAAATCACATGTATGCGGGTGGGGGACTAGATTGGCTGACTCCATTTACTGTATTTACAGGGATTGGGGTGGTTGTACTTTATGCCGCTTTGGGATGCGGTTGGTTGATCTTTAAAACCGACCATGACTTGCAAGATCGTATGTATCAACTCATGCCAAAAATGATTATTGCCTTATTTGTCATCTTTGGGGCAGTGAGTATCTATACACCGATGGCGCATCCTGAAATTGCAGCACGTTGGTTTAGCCAACCGCAGTTGATGTACTTTAGCCCTGTACCAATTTTGGTGGTGATTTTTACTTGGCTCGTTCTACGTGCATGTAAGAATCGTGCTGAATTGAGTCCATTTATTTTTACATTGGCTTTGGTTTTCCTTGCATATACAGGCTTTATGATCAGTCTATGGCCATACATCATTCCACCATCAATTACGATTTGGGATGCTGCAGCACCACAAAGCAGTCAATTATTTGCTTTAATTGGTGCATTGATTTTGATTCCAATCATTTTGATTTATACCGGGCTGTCATATTGGGTATTCCGTGACAAAGTCCGTGTGGGTGATGAAGGTTATCATTAAGTTTAGAGCAATCGGTTGCTTAGGTGGTGTAAATAGCCTAAGCAATTTAGATACTTCATTGGCATATCGAACATAGGAATAGAGGTGACGACATTGAAATTATCTCAAACTCAATGGTTTATCATTTTATGGCTAGGTGGTTTTCTAACACTTGCTGTGATTGCAGGATTTTTTAGGATGTTGATTCAATTCGCCTACTAAGAAACTTTATATTGTCTAGAAGAAAAATGAGGAACTTAGTTCCTCATTTTTTTAATGACTCACGATGAAGTGGAAACTTAATGGAAAAGGTAGATGAATATCTTTTACTTAAGTCATGAATACGTCAGATTGAAATACAAATAATTATGAAAGCAAGGATAAATGTTGAAAGGAGAAATATAACAAAATAGCCTAAGCAAATTTTGGAATCATAAAGCTATATAGAAAGTTAATATTGTGAAATGTGTCACACTTTTAAAACAAAATAATTTTTTTGCTGATATAAAATATTTAAACAAGAAAAAATAAGATAATAAAGAGGTAATCATATGAATCATAGCCAAGTATATTTATTCAAAGCTGATAATGCTGTGTTCGCTTCTGCAATTTTTAGTAGTTTTAAAGCTGCACAGAAATGGATTTATGATAATTCACTTACTGGATTACTGATTGAGTACCCACTGAATATTTCCACTTATGATTGGGCAATAAAAAAAGGATACTTCAAAGTTAAGCATATGATTGATATTTCACCCATATTTATCGGTAGCTTTGTTTCAGCTTATCAAGTTCAATGGCATTTCAGGCATGGAAAATTCGACCATCAATTTTCTAGAGAAATTCTAAAGAACTATTCTGCAAACTAAAATAGCCTAAGCAAATATTTTAAAAATTTGGTCTCTTAAATAAGCATGTCTCGAATTTTCTTTTAAATCTCGATGCCAATAAATTCCCATATTTAACATTGGCAATTCAATAGGATGCTCAAAAATATGAATATTCTCGGCAATGTTCAAATGAGACAATATTTGTCTAGGAATGGTGAGCATCACTTCAGGAGATTGCGCAAGGACTTGTAGTGCAGTTGAATAATGCTGACAGCGCATAAAAATCTCTCGAACATATTGTTTTTTATTCAAATACATATCCTCTAAGAGAATCCCAGTGCGCCGTGATGAAACACCAATATGCGGTGCTGAAAAATACAAATCACTATTCATTTCACTTTGTTGGGTACAGATGACAAACTGGTCTTGCTCTAAGTTTTGATAGAGAATCTTCTCGCCATAATTTTGTTCAAGGTCAATAACAAAATCTATTTGTTGCGATGCTAAATCAGCAACAACATTTTTACGATCAAGTTTACAGCTTTGAAAATGAATCCCTAAATTAAGCATTTGAAAATGCTGGATTAGCTTAGGAAAAATAATCGGTTCAATTTCATCATGTACGGCAATTTTTAAAGTCTGTACCATACTTGGATCAAACATCTGTTTTTGCTTAGAAATACTTTGAAAAGCCAAGAGTGCATTTTGCACAGGTTGATAAATTTGCTCTGCAAACGGTGTAGGCAACATTTTACTGCCAGCACGTACAAACAAATCATCTTTTAAATGTTGTCTAAGTCGTTGTAAAGCATGACTGGCTGCTGATTGGGTAATGCACAAAATTTGAGCCGCTTTAGAAATGCTTTTTTGCTCATAAATCGTAATAAAAAGTGGATATAAATTAATGTCAATATGGTGAAAAATTGCCATATCGAGATGAGATTTATTATGAATACTATTCATAGTGATATATTGAATTAAATCATTTTGTTCATATTAGTTTTTCAGCTAATGTAAGTAAAGCATCAATATTTATGAAAACAGATTATTTTTTTTAATTTATTTTTTCAATCATTTGACAGGAAGAGCAGGATGTTTGAACTTTCAGCACGCGCACAGGATTTTGTAGAACGCACAAAAGCTTTTATTAAAAATGAAATTGAGCCCGTAGAAACAGAATTTTGGAATGAAGTACATCATTTGAATCAAGGTGGTGATTGGACCAAATGGCAATGGCCTGCACAACTTGAAGTATTAAAAAATAAAGCGAAAGACGCTGGGCTTTGGAACATGTTCCTGCCAGATCCAGTATTGGGGGCTGGCTTATCTGTGCAGGAATATGCCCATATCGCAGAACTTTCAGGACGCAGTTTGATTGCACCAACCGTATTTAACTGCAATGCACCTGACAGTGGCAATATGGAAGTTTTGTGGCGCTATGGTTCAGAAGCCCAAAAAGAACAATGGTTGAAACCCTTATTAGCAGGAAAAATTCGCTCAGTATTTTGTATGACTGAACCTGCGGTTGCCTCATCCGATGCCACCAATATGCAAGCCACCGCTGTGGTCGATGGTGATGAAATTGTTCTCAATGGTCGTAAATGGTGGTCTTCAGGTTTAGGCGATCCAAATGCAAAAATCATTATTTTTATGGCGCATACACCTGATGAAACCAAAGACCGTCATCATCAGCATTCGATGGTTTTGGTACCTGTAGATGCTGTTGGCGTGACAATTGAACGTATGCTCCCTGTGTTTGGTGATTATGATGCACCGCATGGTCACGGTGAAATTAGCTTTAATGATGTACGAGTACCAGTGGCGAATTTTATTGGCGGTGCAGGGCAAGGTTTTGAAATTGCACAGGGGCGTTTAGGACCAGGTCGTATTCACCATTGTATGCGTTGCATCGGCGCTGCTGAAAAATCATTAGAGTTAATGATTGATCGTGGCATGAGCCGAACCGCTTTTGGTAAAGAAATTTTAAAACTCGGTGGAAACTTGGAGCGTGTTGCTGAAGCACGTGTTGCGATCGATCAAGCACGTTTATTGACCTTATATGCGGCATATAAAATGGATACGCAAGGCAATATGGCAGCACTGACAGAAATTTCAGCGATCAAAGTGGTTGCACCATCTGTACTTGAAAAAGTGGTCGATATGGCAATTCAACTGCATGGTGGTATGGGCGTTTCACGCGATACACCATTGACAGGTTTCTTTGCACAAGCACGTTCACTCCGCTTGGCTGATGGTCCAGATGAAGTGCATAAAGGCATGATTGCAAAACTTGAACTTAAAAAACGTGGTTATGGATCACGTAAAAAATAAGCTTATTAAAGTTTGTGAATTTTAGTGAATAAAGTCCTTATTTGATTCAAGATGTTATATAAATAGATTGATGATTTTTAAAGTATATATTTTGCAACTAAGGGCTTTAAAAAGATGAGATTTCAGACATATCTCAACCAAAGTGATGCACGTTTGAAATGTCAGAGAATTAATTCAGGGAAAAAACATGTCGGTGATTGATGTTGGTGGAAATGTGCGTGAAGGTGAGGAACTGGATATTCGTGCAGTTGGAAATTGGCTCATTGAAAATGGTTCAGAAATTTCGGGGAATGTCGAAGTCACTCAATATTCTGGTGGTGCTTCAAATTGGACTTATCGCTTAAAGTATGACAATGCAGATTTAATTTTACGTCGCCCACCGAAAGGCACCAAAGCCAAATCCGCACATGACATGGCGCGTGAATTTAATGTACAAAATTGGCTTTCACCATATTATCCTGTACTTCCTGAAATGGTTGCATTATGCCAAGACGAATCTGTTATTGGCTGCGATTTCTATGTGATGAAACGCATTGAAGGTATTATTCCACGTGCCAAACTTCCAGCTGAATTGGATTTTAATGAAGAACAAGTCCGTGAATTGTGTATCAATGTTTTAGATAAACTAATTGAATTACATCAAGTTCCTTATCAAGGCACCAAGCTAGAACAACTCGGAAAAGGGGATGGTTATTGTCGTCGTCAAGTTGAAGGCTGGGATAGTCGTTACGAGAAAGCCCATACCATCAATGTGCCAAGTTTTAAATATGTTCGTAAATGGTTGAGTGAAAATATTCCTGCTGATTCGACCAGTTGTGTAATTCATAATGACTGGCGGTTTGATAATGTGATTCTTGATCCAAACAATCCAACTCAAGTGATTGGTGTATTGGATTGGGAAATGGCAACGATCGGTGATCCATTGATGGATTTAGGTTCTGCTTTGGCGTATTGGGTTGAAGATACCGATAACCAAATTTTCAAAGCCACTCGTCGCCAACCGACCAACTTAAAAGGTATGTTCACGCGTAAAGAAGTGGTTGATTATTATCTAGAAAAAACAGGTTTAAAACCTGAGAACTGGATATTCTATGAAGTTTTCGGCATTTTCCGTTTGGCAGTGATCGCACAACAAATTTACTATCGTTATTATCATAAACAAACCGATAATCCTGCATTTAAGGATTTTTGGATTGTGATACATGCCTTACATATTCGTGCTTTGAAATTGATTGGTATGCAAAAAATTGAAGCCAATGAAGTAGCACATAAATATATTGAAAAATTTAAGGAAATATTAGGAAAATGACCACAATCTATCTGGTTCGTCATGGACAGGCATCTTTTGGTGCAGAAAGTTATGACAAACTTTCTCCCAATGGCGAATTGCAAGCCAAAATTTTAGGACAATATTTCGATAAAATTTTGAAAGAAGAACCTTATGTCGTTGCAGGTTCAATGCAACGACATCAGCAAACAGCCAATTTTGCTTTAGCGGAATGTTTTCCTGAAGCAAAAATCGTGACAGACAGTGCTTGGAATGAGTTTAATCATCAGCAAGTTTTTGCGCAGTATGATCCACGTTTTAATGAACCGCACTTGCTTAAACAGGAAGTGGCTAAAGAAAGCAGTCCACGCGCATATCTCGCCAAGATTTTTGAAGGGGCGATTGAGCGCTGGACAGGTGGAGAATTTCATCATGAATATGATGAAGCTTGGCCAGATTTTAAAAATCGTGTTGAAACGGCGTTACAAAATCTCTGTGATGAATTGGCAAAAACTAAACCACGTTATGCAGTTGTATTTACTTCTGGCGGTGTCATTTCTGTGGTTGCAGGTAAGCTTTTAGAACTGAGTCCAAATAAAACTTTTGCTTTAAATTGGGCGATCGCAAATACCAGTTTAACAACATTGCGTTTGGTGGGAAATGAACCGCAATTGCTCAGTTTAAATGAACATCATTTTATCAAAGCTGAAGATCCACAATTATTGACTTGGATTTAAGTTAAAGAGAGAAAAACAAGCGAGAAATTCAAAGGATTAAAGGTATTGTCATGGCAAAAACGATTTTAATTACAGGTGCAAGTTCGGGTATCGGTGCAGGAATGGCACGTGAATTTGCACAAAAAGGCTATAACTTGGCGATTTGCGCACGTCGTTTAGAGCGTCTTGAAACATTAAAACAAGAACTTGAATCAAAATACGGCGTAAAAGTCATTGCAAAAACTTTGGACGTGACCCATTACGAACAAGTATTTCAAGTCTTTCGTGAGTTTAAACAAGATTTTGGCAACCTAGATCGAATCATTGTCAATGCTGGTGTTGGTGATGGTCGTCGTATTGGGAATGGTAAATTTGAAATTAACCGTGCAACGGTAGAAACCAATTTTATTTCTGCTTTGGCACAATGCGAAGCGGCTGTCGAAATATTCCGTGAACAAAAGTTTGGTCATCTCGTTGTGATCTCGTCAATGAGTGCGATTCGTGGTATGCCTAAACATTTAACGGCTTACGGCGCAAGTAAGGCAGGTGTTGCAGCATTGGCTGAAGGTATTCGTGCGGAATTGATTGATACTAAAATTAAAGTTTCAACAATTTATCCTGGTTATATTCGTACTGAAATCAATGAAGGTGCTAAAAAATTACCTTTCGAAGTCGATGTTGAAACTGGTTCACATTTATTGGTTAAAGCCATTGAAAAACAACCTGTTAAAGCTTATGTTCCACAATGGCCATGGTTACCATTAGGACTTGCTATGAAAGTTTTACCATTGAAAATTGTCAATAAATTGGGTTAAGTAACGAGCTATTTGATCTAAAAAATGTGATGAGTGATAAAATAAAATATGTTTTATCACTCAATAAAAACAATAATCAAAATAAAAGGTTTGACCCTATGTATGCAATCTTAGGTTTTATTGTCAGTAGTGTTTTGGTCATCATTGCGCGAGTGAGTTATTTATTTTTCTTTGATAAATCCTGTGAAATTCAACTGTGCCTTTTACAACTTTCCGAAACCCAAAAAGTGATGTATATCGGTGTTATTTTAATCGGATCTTATAATGCACATTTGATCTCAAAGGGTAAGAAAAATTCAATATTAATTTTTGAATTTATTGGGACATTTATATTTGCTTTCGCCTTGAATTTTTTAAATTTGGGATAAACATCCTTTTTAATAGATTTTAGTCAGTAACATTTTTCGATATGCTTATACTGGTAAATATTCTTTTGAATGGTATTCAATGTTTTTAAAAATTTCTACTGTTGCTTTAATCCCTGCATTATTGATTCAAGGCTATCATGTAAAAAAGAATACGCTTCGTTTACCAGAAGCAATAGGTATTCGTTATGGAAAAGTTGGTCAAGGAAAACCATTATCTATTTTAATTTTGGGTGATTCCGCTGCGGCGGGTGTCGGTGTAGAAACACAATCAGATGCATTATTGGGTGCTGTTTTAGATGAATTAAAACAAGATTTTGAAATCAGTTATCAACTGGAAGCAAAAACAGGCGATACCACGTTACAAGTTTTAGAAAGAACTCAGTTACTTGAGAGTCATGATTTTGATGTAGTGATTACATCTGTTGGTGTTAATGATGTGACAAAGTTAAGCTCACCGAGAAAATGGATTCAGCAACAACAAGAATTTTATAAAACAATTGAAGAAAAATTCACTCCCAAATTAGTATTAGTCACTGGTGTACCACCAATGAATCTATTTCCAGCATTACCCAATCCGCTTGGATGGCTATTTGGACAGTATTCAAGTGAAATGAATCAAAAATTAGCGCGGTTTGTAAAAAGTAAACCTAATTATCAATTGATTCAATTTGATTTAGCCCATTTTAAAGCATTGAATTTAGAAATGGCGGAGGATGGTTTTCATCCAAGTAAAGAGATTTATCAACTTTGGGCAGGGGAATTGGTGAAAAAAATTAAGCTTCTATTTTGATGTGTGATTTCAAGGTTAGGCAGAAGGCATAAATGAATCATCTTAGCATCATTACACAACTGATTATTGATATTTGGAATAGTCAACAAAATGTTGTGCTATCAGAATATTATGTGCAGGATGCTCAACACTATACGATTGAAATACTAATCATACGCTCAACTAATATGAGGACAAATCAAAGAAAAATTATCCTGTGTTATGATGAATATCGAGATGTTTATGGGGATGCGACCGATTTATATATACACGCAATCCGTAAAGAGTTTGATCAACTTGAAGATACGTTGTCATTTATTTTTCAAATGAAAAAATTGGATGATTTATATCAACTTTTTAAACTGAATTATAGTAGACGGTTTAGAAAACTTATTCAAAAATAAAGGTTTAATCTTTAGTAAAATTAAAAACATCACTTTTTTTTAAGTGATCTAAGATGTCACGACAACTTATTGTAATTAAAAGTCTAAATGTACAAAATATGTGCATAAATATATTTTAATACGCGAATCTCAACTTTTTAACTCATTGAAATATAAAGGACATAACCCAATTTAATTTTCGACCAAGAAAACAAACTAAGTTATGTCCATTCACGAATTTATCATTTCTATTTACTTAATCATAGAGGAAGTATATCTCCTCATTGTCACAAAACCCTTAAGAACCAGAGGTTTTCCACCTGCTTTAAGTGATATTGAAATTATCACCATGCAAATTTTTGGAGAGTTTCTCAGCCTAGATTCAGATAAAAATATCTGGATGTATTTCAAGCATAATTGGATTGAGTGGTTTCCTCAGTTAGGTTCATATCCTAATTTCTGCAAGCATTGTGCAAATTTATGGAATATTAATCAACAAATTACAGCAAAACTAAGTTCTCGTTTTGGTGCTGATAATATTCATTTTATGGATGGTTTACCGATTCCTGTCTGTCGTTATGCGAGAGCAAAAAAGCATAGAAACTTTAAAGCATCAGCAGGCTTTAGTTATTGTGCGGCAAAACAGGAAAAATATTACGGGTTTAAAGGGCATATCGTGATTAATTTATCAGGGATGATTACGAACTATACTTTTGCTCCAGCAAATTGTGATGAAAGAGATGTTGCACCTGAAATTACACAAAACATTTATGGTTTATTGGGAGCGGATAAGGGATATATAAGACCTGAATTAAAACAATATTTTAGGCATCAATATTTAGACTTACAAACACCTTATAGACGAAATATGGTTGATCTAAGACCAAAAGAATCAATCAGAATATTGATGAATGCTCGAAGGAAAATTGAAACTGTTATCGGTCAGTTGACTGACCGATTCAACACTCAAAAAGTAAGGGCAAAAGATCTGTGGCATTTAACACATCGAATTGTTCGTAAGATTCTTTCACATACTCTTTCAGTTATTCTAAATATGAAATTAGGGAATCCTCCTATACAGCTTGAAACCCTAATTAAAAGTTGAGATTGGCGTATTTTAATAGAAGATTAGAGCCGAAAAAAATGCTAAATATCTATCATAATAAAATAATAGAATTATATTTAAAATAATTGTGCAGTTTTGACGGATAGGCTTTAAACTAATTATTTAAAAGTCTATGACAAGTCAATAATGTCAGATCAAATTATCGAAACCCACCCATTACAACCATTCCTACCCCAGAATGCCAAACTGTTGATGCTTGGAAGTTTTCCGCCGCCTAAAACACGTTGGAAAATGGATTTCTATTATCCAAACTACCAAAATGACATGTGGCGAATTTTTGGTTTAATTTTTTTCAATGACAAAGATTATTTTTTAGATTTACCTAATAAAAATTTTAAAGAACAATTGATTCGAGATTTTTTAAATCAAAAGGGCATTGCGATTTTTGACACGGCGTATCAAGTGATTCGTTTAAAAGGAAATGCATCTGATAAATTTCTACAGATTGAAACACCGACAAATCTAAAATTACTTTTAGATCAAATGCCTAAATGCCATAGCATTATGACCACAGGGGATAAAGCGACAGATACTTTAATGCTTTCAATGCCAGATGGAACTGAAAAACCACAAATCGGGCATTCAGTACAAACAGTATTTGATAATCGTACAGTGACTTTATTTCGTATGCCATCATCATCACGTGCTTATCCACTGGCTTTAGATAAAAAAGCCGAAGCTTATAATAGCTTATTTAAAGAAATAGGCTTACTTTAAGTAAGTTAAAATTGGTAATTTAGATTAAGCATATTTTTTTGCAATAGTGACACATACAACCACTGCAAAACATACAACAATCATCGCTAGACTAATTTTTTCACCCAATAAAAGTGCGGATAACATTAAACCAATAAAGGGCTGAACCAATTGGATTTGACCGACTTGCGCAATACCACCAAGTGCTAAACCTTTGTACCAAAAAACAAAACCTATCAACATGCTAAAAAGTGATACATAAATAAGTCCAGCAATTTCAGCGATATAAATATGGTCAAAATTTACAGGGAAATAATAAATACTCATAATGAGCATCAAGGGTAAAGAGATGACCAAAGCCCAACAAATCACTTGCCAACCGCCGAGTTCTCTTGAGAGTTTTCCACCTTCCGCATAACCCAAACCACAAGTGATAATTGCAGCAAACATGTATAAATCACCTAAACTCAGTTTTAAATGCTGATTTTCATAAAACATGTAAGCGACAACGATCGTGCTACCAATCAAAGCAAACAGCCAAAAAGGCAATGATGGTTTTTCACCGCCACGCAACACTGCAAATATTGCTGTAGATAGTGGTAATAAACCCACAAATACAATTGCATGTGCTGAAGTCACCGTTTGTAGAGCCAGTGCTGTAAATAGCGGAAAGCCAATCACTACACCAAAAGCAACAATGATTAATGATTTAAACTGAAGCCTATTTGGCTTTGGTTGTTTAAAAGCATATAAACAAAGCAATGCGATCATACCTGCGATTGCTGCACGTGCAGTGGTTAGAAATTCTGGGCTAAAACCCATCACGGCGATACGTGTCGCAGGCAGTGAACCTGCAAAAATGGTTACGCCAATAAAACCATTGATCCAGCCAATATTTGTCTTATTCATTTTTTACTACTCAGTAGAGTTAAAATGATTTAACTGCACTGGCAAATAAATGAATAGATACACTACAATACAGTTTTAAATAACTGTTATGTATTGTAAAGCAGTACAATTTAGGTTTTAGACAAATTTTATTGGATAGCTATGTCATGGCAAAAACAAAAATAGATCAAACCATGCAAATAATTCGAGATCAAATTGCCAATAAAAGTTTAATCGTGGGTTCACGCTTACCCTCAGTTCGCCAATTTGCGATACGTTTAAATTGCTCTGTTTCAACAGTTGTCGAGGCTTACGCAAGATTAGTGGCGGAAGGTGTTTTAGAATCTCGTTTAGGCTCTGGCTACTATGTATTGGGTAAGACAAAAACATTTACCATTGTCGAAACAGAAGTGCAGTATCAACGTGAAGTAGATCCTTTATGGATTTCAAGACAATCTTTAGATGCAAAGTCAGATGTGCTTAAACCTGGATGTGGTTGGTTACCCAGTAATTGGATGCCTGAGCAGTCTATTCGTAAAGCATTAAAACAAGTTGCGAAGTCTGAAAATATACTCTTAACAGACTATGCAACACCGCATGGGCATTTAGAATTACGTCAATTGATCGCTAGGAAAAAAGAGGCACTTGATTTAAAAACTCAACTTAACCAAATTTTTATTACGGATTCTGCGACACAATCGATAGACCTTATTTTTAGGCACTTACTACAAGCAGGTGATGTAATTCTGATTGATGATCCTTGTTATTTTAACTTTAGAGCGTTAATCCAAGCGCATCATTTAAAAGCTGTGCCAATTCCATTTACTGCTAATGGTCCAGATGTTGAAAAGTTTGAACAAGCTTTAACACTTAAACCTAAAATTTATTTAACGAATTCAGGGATTCATAACCCAACAGGCACTTCGGTTTCATTACAAACAGTGTATCAAATTTCAAAACTGGTTGAACAAGCCAATATACTAATCGTCGAAGATGAAATTTTTTCAGATTTTGAATACACACCAGCGCCACGTTATGCGGCTTTAGCGGGTTTCAAGCATGTCATTCAAATTGGTAGCTTTACCAAAACACTTTCAGCAGCCGTCCGCTGTGGCTATATCATTGCCGAGTCAAAACTGATTGATCAACTCATTGATTTGAGAATTGCGACCAATTTTAGCAATAGCCATTTGAATGCAGAGATTGTTTATCAAGCCTTGATTGATGGGAGTTATCCAAAGCATTTAGATTGGCTCAAAAAACAACTTAATAAAGCAATGAATGATACGATTCAAAAACTTGCCGTTTTAGACATACATCCATTAAATGTTCCGACTGCTGGAATTTTTTTATGGTGTAAATTACCGATAGGAATTCAAGCAGCCGAATTATCCAAATTATGTCTTAAAAGCGATGTCATTTTGGCACCAGGAAATTCATTTAGCCAAGCTGAAAACGCAGGAGAATTTATGCGTTTTAATGTCGCACAATGTATTGATAAAAAAGTTTTTGATGTACTCGAACAGGCAATACAGCAATTGAAACTGAGCGATTAGAACTTAGTCATTTGACATGACAAATTTAGTTTGCGGTTTCAAAGTAATTAAATGATATGACTTTAATATTAAATCACTTATCCATCATATTCGACATAATCCCACAGGTTTAATCGTGATTTAATTTCTTTACGTATATTTGGAATCAGCGGTAATAATGTGCCATCAATCCATAAACTAAGTGCTTGAGTACTGATTTTATTGTTATCTGCATCAACCAGCTGAACACCTTTTATTATCAATAAGGTTTCTTCAAGAGTTGTCGTTTCAATGCCTTTAAACAGCACTTGTAATTCATGTCCTGTATCTAAAATCAGCCATTCCAATTCGATTTGAATGTTTTCATTAGATTTGAGTACTGCTTGACCTTGTAAAATAGCTTGATCCGCTAAGCAATCATATTCCACACGAACTTTACTGAGATGCCAGTGTTGACCTTTTAAATCATCTAAGGTTTTACGAGGCGTTAAAATATCTTCAAGATTGAACTGTTTACTTAAATCAAAAAATTGCATTTAGGGAGAAACTTAAACAAATAAAAGTGGAACAAAAGAATAGGACGGCATAATAAAACATTTACAAAGTTGAGTAAAACGATTCACCTTATTGATTCAAAATATGTATAAATGGGAAGCGAATAATGATTGTAAGATTCAACTTATCTTGAAGAAAATAAATGTAGGATCAAGTTATGGATGTAAAAGAAGTGCCAAGTCCGATTGATTTAAAGAATCCGCAAGATGCTTTAGTGTGGGCAAATGAAGTCAATGAAAAACGACCGTGGCGTTATGAATTCTTTGACTATTATGTCGATTTTGCTAAAAAGATCAGTCAAAAAATGAATAATGAAAATAGGGCAATCCATTTGCTTGAAATTGGTTCAGGACCTGGATTTTTAGCCAAACATTTATTAACTCAGTGTGGTGATATTCAATACACAGCAGCTGACTTTTCAGAAGCTATGCATGCACTTTCTAAAAGCAAGTTATCAGCCAATGAGTTACAAAGAACTGAATATATTCTTTGTGATTTTAAAACAGCTGAATGGAGAGCGCAGTTAGCTCAATATGATGTGGTGATTATTCATCAAGCTTTACACGAACTGAGACATAAGCATTACGCGACACAGTTTCATCAAGAGGTTAAATCACTTTTGAAACCGCAAGCTGTTTATTTTGTTTGTGACCATATCTTTGCACCAGACGCGATGAAAAATAACGAACTTTATATGTCTCAACATGAGCATTTTCAGGCATTAAAGAATGCGGGATTCAATGATGTAGCTTTAGTTAAAGAAATTAAAGGCTTATGTTTATTTGAATGTTATGTATAGTCATTTTTATGAGTAATTTTAATGTAATGACATTCATATTACATCATCCATTCAATGGGTAAATATGACACACTGTACATCATGAATCTTTGGAATCTTGTTGTTTCAGGGTCAACTTTATATTCAACGACTTTTCCATCTGAACGATGATCTCGCCAAATGATTTGCCCTTTGGGATCAAGTTTAAGTTCGTAAGCAACAGTGAGCAATGTACGGTCTAATAAGTGTGAAATCTGTTCTTGTAATGGGTCGGATTCAACAACCAAACCCACCTCAGTATTGATATTGAAAGATCTTGGGTCGAGATTAAATGAACCAATAAAAACTTTATTATCTATTTCTATAAATTTCGCATGTAAACTCGATTTATTTTTCCCTTTTTTGGGAATCACATTACCCGTAACAACTTCATACCAAGTACGGCGCTTACGCTCTATATAAGGCTTAAATTCATAAAGCTTTGCACCACCTTTGAGTAGATCCACACGATATTTTTGATAAAAAGCATGTACTAAAGCAACATCATTTGCCACAAAAGAATTGGTTAATATCCTGACATTTACATTCTGTTTAGGAAATTGATTGATAAAATTTACCCCGTTTTTTGTCGGAACAAAATAAGCAGCAATCAAGTCCATTTCTTCTTTAGGATCGCCAAGATGTTCTCGAATTTGATGAGAAATCAATTCACTTCCTTGGGCATGCCCTAAACTTTTCTTTGGTGAATCTGCAAGAAACTCTGCTTTAGCCCAACTGACTTTATTCTGATTCAATTCATTCGCAAGTTCTTTCTGCTCAAGATCAACTTTTGCATCGGTCGCTTTGTCTTTCTGTTCTAATTGTTCAAAATGACCACGTAACAGCAGAAGGTCTTGCGTTGTACCTTTCGGAATAAATTGCTCAACTGGGTAGCTTAGTTCAAAGTTCCAAAAATCTGTAAAAACCTCATTGGCACGATGTACTGCATGACCAAAAAATAAAATATCCATATCAGTAAATTGGAAAGATTCACTGGCATCAAAATATTCGCTACTGATATTACGCCCACCTGTCACAGCAATCGCACCATCGGCAATAATCAATTTATTATGCATACGATGGTTAACTTGATTCATGCGGAGCAAATAATCCATCACACGAAATTTTCGATATTTATAAGGGTTATAGAGTTTGATCGAAATA